>PLLA01000086.1 GCA_003140835.1 Candidatus Tumulicola scandinaviensis
CGTGTCAGCACTCGTCCCCGGGATGCGGCTTATTAAACGAGCCGACACCTCGGGCAATGTCGCAACGGCGCTGTCGGAATGGCTCAAGGATTCAGGTGTCGTCGCCGCGCCGATCGGTGGGGACCGCACTGCGGAGTTTGGCGAGCGGAGCGGAAGCACAGCAATCGCTCACGCACCCGCAGCGGTTCGAAACCACGAAGAGCGCATTGTTGCGATCGACTACATCGGTGAAGCGGATGTCTACGACATTCAAACCGAGAGCCATAGCTTCCTCACGAACGACGTCGTCGTCCACAACTGCTTCATCCAGAGTGTAAGCGACGATCTCGTCAATGAGGGCGGCATCATGGACCTTTGGGTTCGTGAAGCGCGCATTTTTAAATACGGGTCAGGCACCGGTTCCAACTTCTCACAGATTCGCGGCGAGGGCGAGAAGCTCTCGGGCGGCGGTACGTCCTCCGGTTTGATGTCGTTCCTCAAGGTTTTCGATCGCGCCGCCGGGGCGATCAAGTCCGGCGGGACGACGCGCCGCGCTGCTAAAATGGTCGTGCTCAACGCCGATCACCCCGACATCGAAGATTTCGTCAACTGGAAAGTACGCGAGGAGCGTAAAGTTGCCGACCTCGTTATCGGTTCGCGGATGTTCGAAAAGCACATCAATGCAATCATTTCCGCCGCGCACGACACGCGCGTTCCCGAACACGCTCGGCTCGATCCGGCCCTGAACGCTACGCTTCGGCATGCAATTCGCGAGGCGATCGCGCTGGGCGTTCCATCCGGCGCGACGCAATCGGCCCTCGACTACGCGCGTCAAGGCTACACGGGATTGGAAGTCGAGCAATACGACACCGCGTGGGACTCCGAGGCGTACATCACCGTCTCAGGTCAAAACTCGAACAACTCCGTGCGACTGACGAACGAGTTCTTCAACGCGCTCGATCGCGATGATGACTGGCACTTGAAATGGCGCACCAACGGCGGCGTCGCCAAGACGATCAAGGCCCGCGAGTTGTGGGAGCAAATCGGCGTAGCCGCGTGGCAGTCGGCCGATCCCGGCCTTCAGTTTGACGACACGATTCAAGAATGGCATACCTGCGCCGCCGACGAGCGCATAAACGCAACAAATCCATGCGTAACCGGCGACACTTTGGTTGCAACGGCAGACGGCCCGCAGCGCATCGCGGACTTGGTTGGGAAAGCGGCCTTCGTCATCGGTGGCGACGGCCGCCCGCACTTCGTCAATAGAATTTTTCCAACCGGAACAAAGCCGGTTTATCGCCTTCGCACGAGAGCCGGATATCAACTCGACCTGACCGCCGACCACCAGGTGTGGACGGCAAATCGTGGAGATGTGCGTGCCTGCGATCTCACAGCGGGGGACAAGATAGTTCTGGGCGGATCCGGCTTCGGATCGGAGTCGCTGGAACCATCGCTAGCCTTCGGAATTGGAATAGCCGTTGGCGACGGCTGCGTAACGAATACGGCGACGCCCGGCCTCATTCTCACCATGGCCGAATCGGAGGCCCCAATTCTCGCCGACGTTGCCGAAGCTATCAACGTCCGCAAATCGCACGCCGATGATGGTCGCGGGCGACGTTCCACTTCCGTTACGATACCTCCGCGAGGAACTGGTTCGCGGATTTCGGTCGGGAACGCCGAAGTCGTGGGAGTCTTTAGCCGGTATGCCGTCTTGAACGAAGGCAGCGCCACGAAGCGATTCACCGATGCCATCTACAGCTTGGACCGGGCAGCGACCGCGAGCGCGTTGCGCGGGCTCTTCACGGCCGATGGTACCGTTGCAAATTACGGAACGAAGTCTCAATATGTCTCCCTCGACTCATGCTCATTAGCGCTGCTGAAGCAAACTCAACACCTTCTATTGTCTTTCGGCGTAAAGTCTAAACTCTATACAAATCGCAGGAGCAGCCTTTCCAGCCTATGTCCCGACGGCAATGGCGGCCTTGCACGATACGACGTCGTTCAGATGCATTCGCTGCGCATTTCGCGGTCTTCACGCGTCGAATTCGAACGTCATATCGGATTCCACCCGAAATCGCAGAAAGCTGAAGCACTGCGCACGCTCAACTGCTCAGTTGCGTGCTATGCCGAAACGCTGTTCGACGATTTTCAGTCGCTTGAACACCTCGGTGTACGCGATGTTTTTGATCTCACCGAAAATGACACGCAGCATTTCGTAGCAAATGGTTTGCGAATACATAATTGTTCAGAGTACATCTTCATAGATGATACTGCGTGTAATTTATCAAGCCTAAACCTCGTAAAATTCCTCAACGACGACGGCAACTTCGACGCAAAACGGTTCGCTAAGGCGGCGCGCATTTGGACGACGACGCTCGAAATCTCCGTAACGATGGGGCAGATGCCGTCGAAGCGCATTGCCGAGAAGAACCACTTGTACCGGACGCTCGGTCTGGGCTACGCCAATCTCGGGACGTTGCTCATGCGCATGGGCTTACCGTACGACTCCGAGGAGGGCTTCGGCTGGTGCGCGGCCATCTCGGCGCTCATGACGGGCACAGCGTATCGCACGTCGGCGGAGATGGCGCAGAATCTCGGCGCCTTCGCGCGCTTCGAAGCGAATCGCGAGTCGATGCTGCGCGTCATCCGCAATCATCGCCGCGCCGCCTACAACGCGCAAAATGTGGAATACGAACAACTCACGACGACGCCGGTCACGCACGCCCCGACGCTGTTCACCCAAGAAACGTGGGCGCTCGCACGCAAGATGTGGGACGACGCCTTGTCGATTGGCGAAGTCGCCGGCTTCCGCAACGCCCAAACCGTTGTGATCGCTCCGACTGGCACTATAGGCTTAGTGATGGACTGCGATACGACCGGCATCGAACCCGACTTCGCACTCGTTAAATTCAAGAAGCTCGCCGGCGGCGGCTACTTCAAGATCGTCAACCAATCCGTCGAAGCCGCGCTGCGCAAACTCGGCTATTCGGAAGAGCAGATCCAGGCGATCGAAATCTACGCCAAGGGCACCGGGACGCTCGAAGAATCGCCGCATATCAATCGCGCGACTCTCAAAGCCAAAGGGTTCGACGACGAGGCGATCGCGCGGGTCGAGGCGGTCCTACCGAGCGCCTTCGAGCTGCCTTTCGTTTTCAACAGGTTCGTCCTCGGCGAAGAATTCTGCGTCGAGAAGCTCCGGATTCCCAAGGAGCGGCTCGACGACTGGAGCTACTCGCTCCTGCGCGATGGGCTCGGATTTTCGACGCAGCAAATCGAGGAGGCATCGGCCCATATTTGCGGGCGCATGACCGTCGAGGGCGCACCGTACCTCAAGGACGAGCATCTCGCCGTGTTCGATTGCGCGACCCCGTGCGGCCGTTATGGTTCGCGCTATATTCGTCCGCTCGCGCACGTCGATATGATGGCGGCGGCACAGCCTTTCGTTTCAGGTGCCATTAGCAAGACGATCAACTTTCCGCAGACGGCGACAATCCATGAAGTCAAAGAGGCCTACCGGTATTCTTGGGAGCGCATGATCAAAGCAGTCGCGCTGTATCGCGATGGTTCGAAACTTTCGCAACCGCTGGCCGGCAGCTACGATCTCGGCACCGATGCAGGCGACGACGAGACCGCAGCGTCGCAGCAACCGTTCACGACCCCGATGCAAGTTGCCGAGAAGATCGTCTACCGTTACATCGCGAAGCGGCGGCGCATGCCGCAACGGCGTAGCGGTTACACGCAAAAGGCGGTCATTTCCGGGCATAAGGTTTATCTGCGCACCGGCGAATATGAAGGCGGCCAACTTGGCGAGATCTTCATCGACATGCACAAGGAAGGCGCCGCCTTCCGCTCGCTGATGAACAACTTCGCGATCGCAATCTCGCTCGGGCTGCAGCACGGCGTTCCGCTCGAGGAGTTCGTGGAAGCCTTTACCTTTACGCGCTTCGAGCCCAACGGCCCGGTCAGCGGCCACGATCACATCAAGATGGCCACCTCGATTCTCGACTACATCTTCCGCGAGTTAGCCGTCAGCTATCTCGGCCGCTACGACCTCGCGCACGTACAGCCATCGATGCAGATGGACGCCATGGGACCCGAGCCGCACGACGACTTCATCGCCGAGGAAGAGGGCGGCGTCAGCGTTCGACCCGCCGGCGTTGCGGAGCGATTGCACCCGGTCAGTTCGCACCTGCATCCCGGACAGATGGTCGCCCCTTCGAGGGCGCAACCCGTGGCGAGCGCAGCACTGGTCGCGCCGCTGGCTTCATCAGCGGCGCTCGGCGTGGGGTCGGTATCATCCGTGGCGGCAACCGCGACCCTTCCGCGCACCGAAGCCATCAATGCGTCGAAGGCAAAAGGCTATACGGGGAACGCCTGCTCCGAATGCGGCCAACTCACGATGGTCCGCAACGGCGCGTGCGAAAAATGCGATTCATGCGGAGCCACCTCAGGCTGTAGCTAGCAACTACGAGGGTGATGAAGCGGGCGGTCGTCGCAAGGCGATCGCCTCTTTTTTTCTCCTAATGCGGACTGGCCTACAGGTCGGCGACGGAGCTTGACGTCCAGTTCCTGGGTAACGACCACAAATGACGCCGATTTTGTTCGTTCATGGTGGCGGAGACGATGCTTATCGTTTCGATCTTCAGATAGTGCAAAGACTGCGGGAAGCCCTCGGAAGCGAGCCCTCGATAGTGTATCCGCGGATCGCCGGCTTGGAGCGAATAGAGAGGGCGCCCACGACCGCCGAGCTGTCCGATTGGACGGATATGGGCATCAGTTTTGCCACCAGCTAGACTTCTTAGCCAACGATATTCGTTCGGCGATTCGACCGTGAGTCTGAGAACGTGCTAGTCGGCGTGCAACCGAGCATCTGCTGAACGCTTCGCGCCGACGGCGGGCGCCCGAACCATTATGCGTCCGGCCTCAGCGTCTTGAGGCGTCGCCATAAATAGTACACCGGTATGCCGCTGAAGAGGATGGCAATGTCGGGGAGCGTGTCCTTTGGATATGCGTACATCGTGTAGCCGACGACCGCCGTGCACACGATCGCAAAAAACGCCGTGGAATACGGATGGCCGGGAACGCGGATGTCGCTTGTCGCCGGCCCGGGATCCCGGTCGCGCGTCCGAAAAACGAATACCGCGACGGCCGCTAACACGAAGAACACGAAGTCGATCGCGGTAACGCCGTCGAGAATCGACTGATAGCTGGCGCGCAAGGCTTCGAATGCGGTCGCGACCAGCGTGATGGCGATGGCAAGCACCGCCTGAAGTGCAATGGCCACGACCGGCGCCCGGGTCTTCGGATGCAGCCAGGCGAGACCCGCGAAGAAATCTCCGTCTTCGGCCATCGCATAGTAGATGCGTGGCGACGTAAGAATCTGATTGCTCAGGAAACCGAGTGTCGAGAGCCCGATGCCGATCGCGATGATCCACTCCCAAACTGGACCCGCGAGGTGCATGATGTCGGTCGCCGGAGCAGACGACGCTGCCAGCTTCGCCGGACCCAGTACGCGAATGCAGATAACGGTCACCGCCATGTAGAGAGCGATGACGGCCAGCACGCCGATCACCAATCCTCGCGATAGCGTTTTCCCCGGATTCTTGAGCTCGCCGCTCATGAAGCTCGCCGTCTGCCAGCCGTCGTAGGCGTACAGCACCGGAATGAGCGCGGTCCCCAAGATCGCAAGCAACCCAAATCCCATCGCCGGAACGCTCACGGGAGCCGCGTGAACGGCGGCCGGCGCGACGAACAGACCGCCGGCTATCAGCGCAAGGATCACACCGATTTTCAGGACCATGAAAAGATTTTGGGTTACGCTCCCGTCGCGCACGCCCAAGCAGTTGATCACGCTGAAAATGACAATAACGCCGACCGCGGAAACGATCGCCGGTGCGTGCCAATGGGCCAACGGGTTAAAATACAGCGCAAACGTGAGCGCCGCCAAAGCCATGCCGCCGCTTTGTGAAACGAGCAGGGCCGTCCAGCCATACATGAAGGCGACGACGGGATGAAACGCGTCGCGCATGTAGGCGTACAGGCCACCGACTTGCGGCCGGCGCGCAGCCAGCTCGGCGAAAACGAAGCCGCCCATGAGCGCGATCGCTCCGCCGAGGCCCCAGGCGGTGAGGATAAGCGGCGTGGTGTGTGCGCGGGCCGCCACCACCGACGGATTGACGAAAATGCCCGTTCCGATAATGCCGCCCATCACGATGAGCGTAGCGTCGAACGCGTTGAGCTCGCGTGCTAAGCGAGGCTGCTCGGATACTTTCACCGGCGTTGTTTTCGCCCGGCTAGGGAACTTATACTACCCGGATCGTCGCCATCATGCCGTTATCTTCGTGGAAGAGCATGTGGCAATGGAACACGAACGTACCCTTGGGCACGTGGCGGAAATCGAGAACGATCTTCGTGATGCTGGGCTCGATCAGCGGATAGTTCGGGTCGCGCCGGTTGGGAAGAAACGTACCGACCCGAACGAACGTCGTGTCCACCGTGACCGGAATGCCGGCAGAGCTCGCCTCTTGCACGTAAGACATCTGATGGATGTGAAATACGTGCGATTCCATGGTGGCGTTAATCAGATACCACTCCTCGATGCTGCCCGCTCGCACGACGACGTCGGCATTCGACGGTGCCATGCCGCCCGGCGCATAAACGGGCCGAAACGGGTGCTCGTGAAAGTGACGGTCGGTCGTGTCGGTGATGTAGTAGCTTTGATGCTCGGGAGTCTTTCCGGTCTTCGGAAATGAGTACTCGGTAAATGTGATGGCCCGGCGCCGAACCAGCGATGGGTTGGCCCGAACGAAGGCGACGAGCTTCGCCGCAGGCATTTCCGACCTCACGACCGGCCTGGGGATGAAGTCGGCCGTTTCCTGGGCCGCACTCGTCACACCATGAATCCGCAACACGTCGTGATGCATCTGGAAAAACGCATCGGCTCCTTCACAGTAGTGCTCGCTGGAAAGCGTCAGCGTTTCGCCGGCGCCGAGCGTTACCAAGACGTCGGCACGCGCCATCGGCGCGAGCATCACGTAATCCATCGCCAGGTACTGCGTCAACGGCGCCCTCATGTTACCGGAAACGGGTATGCCGTCGAGTCCGACGACGTGCAAGGGTTGCAAGCGGCCGGCCGCGTCGCGTAACTGCAGGCGTTTTGGTGAATCGGACGTCGCGTCGATAAGCCGCAAGAGCTGCACTTGACCGGCGGGAACGTCGAGCGCTGCCGGGGCGAGCGATCCGTCGACGCTCACCATGGGCTCGGGGGCAACGCCATTGCAGCCGCTCGGATCGAGCGTTACGCCGCCGCCGCTCATGGGATAGGTCACCGGCCAGGACGGCGGATTGAACGGGTCGTACGAAACCGGCGTCGCATCGTTGAGAGCCATCTCGTGCTTCTCAGCATCGGCGTTCACCGCGCCCCCGTCGTCGGGCACGAAGCGGTTATCTAATCGCACCGGCAAACGGTACCGCAGCAAGACGACGTGATCGGCCGACCGTTCAATCTGCGGGCGATCGGGCTCGACGATCCACGCACCCGATAGGCCCAACGCCACCTCCGTGCCCGCCGAACCGTGCGCGTGCGGGTGATAGAAATACGTGCCGGGCGGTTGGGTTGCGGGAATCGTAATGCGATACTCGCATGCGTGCATCGGCGTGCTCAAGGTCGAAAGAAAGATGTTCTCTTCGGCTGCCGGACCCTCGAAGCCATGCAGGTGGATGTTCGTATCCACCGGCTTCACACTCATGTAGCTGTCGTCGATCGTATGGTTCAGTAGCCGACGTGGTGGGTTACCATCGGCGGCGACATGGGCATCGGCATGCATGCCGGGATAGCCGACGACGCGGCGCGTTCGCCTTTACTCGGGCCCGAAATATCGTTGACGACGCGTACGGCGAAACGTTCGCCGCGCCGAACGCGAATGGTCGGCGCAACGGTTTGCGCGACGCCCTTCCAGACGTATCGGTAACAGTAAGCCGATGCGTCGCCGTGCGCGGCGAGGATCAGCTCGTGTTCGCCGGACGCGTTGAGCGGAAGCTCCCAAACGTCGACGTTAGGGGGTTCCACCAACGTGCGACCGTCTGACGGTGGTCCGCACGCGGCAGGGTGATGTTGCGCCGGCGAAGCGATGCCGGCTTGCGGCACGGCTGCGCCAACCCCCGCCAAAACGAGAATCACCGCAGGCCATACAAAAGACCGGCTCTTAAGATCGATGCGCGATTTTTGTGGCGCGCGTTCTTAATCTCCTGTGCGCGCCGGCCTTTTTCGTTAAAATGACAAGCGGACATTGCCCGGTTCTCTTGAACGCCATGGCAAGTGCGTGCCTTCCTCATCGCCGCTATGATTGCTTTATCGACTGCAGCGCCGGCCTATTCCCAGACGGCGGAGCAATCGTCATCTACGACTGCTACAGGCGTACCGGTCTTTGAAGGAATCACCATCGGCGAGCCGCTCGGCGCCGTACGCGATCGCCTTGGCGACCCGCTAACGATAAAGCCTATCGACTCCAACGGCGGGTCGATATGGCGTTATCTCAGCCAAAACGGAGCCGTCTATATCGACGTCCTCACCAAAGAGAACGTTGCCTACTCGATAACCGTGGTTGCGCGGTTTGCGGCGAGCACGTATCGCATGAGCGACGGTATTGCGTTCGGCATGCGTTCCGAGGACGTTCGCGCTAAGCTCGGACCTCCGACGCGAACCACGACCAATCAAGACGACGGGTCGGTCGACCTCTGGTATCTCGGCAGTGGCGGAGCTTGGATTTACGAGTTTCACGCCGACCGGCTAGACTTTATTCAGCTGATACCGCCGCACGGCTCGAATAGTCTATCTCCCGGGCCGCCGGTTGTGCCCGCAGACGGCTCCTCATTCGACAAGGCCGTACGCGTGGTACAACCCTTCATGGTGACGCCGTTTTGGATCAACACGTATTTGGCCATGAATCCGTGCGGTTCCGGCGCTCGTTGGGAAACCTCCAAGGGTGCCCAACGCAGCGCTACCTATAAAAACGTTGACTACGCCGTCGTTCACGCGTCATGCTCGGATGGCAGCATCCAGCGAGACTTTTTCTTCGACACCAGTTACGGCCTGAAGGCCGTCGAGACCGCCGCGCAGACGAACGCCTCAGGCGCCTCGAACGTAAATGTCGCGCCCTCCACCATTTACGTTGACGTCTCGACGATGGATGGTTCCGGCGCTTCCGCTGCGGCGCCAGGGGTCCGCAGCGGAACGTCATTCGACGATGCGATTGTCATAAGGCGTCCTCCGAACGCGCAGGTGTTGCCGCCGAAAGCGGGTACCTCAACGAGCACCCGTGCGGGGCCAACGGACGATGGTCAATCGAAAAGCGGACGCTGGTACGGCAGGCTGGTGCGCCGTTCGATGTTCTCAACGTTCGGTGCAGCGATTCAAGCGCGGCCGCTCGCGACTTTTATTTCGACGTTCGTTCCTTCGCCATTTCCGCACCCTAACGCACCGTGTGGACTTCTGTCCTTTCCGCAGACCGGATGCGCCCCTGAACGCCTCTGAGCGACAATAACTCCTGCAAGCCCTGCAACCCCCTCGGCGGTACGACACGTCTTGCTCAGCATGCAGACCGCAAAAGAACTTCAGAAACACGCGTCACCCGGAGGGCGACCGCAGCCCCTGGCCTTCCATCAAAACCGCCTATGGGTGGGATGCTGGGATGCCGAGCGAATTTATGCCATCGATACCCAGTCGTGGAAGGTCGTCAACGAGGTGGCCGCCCCTGGACGCCCGTACGGCATCGCCGCAATCGGCAACGATCTGCGCGTGGTCGTGGCGCTCGGCAAAGACGACGATCGCTATCTCTTCCGCTTCGTTCCGGGCCAGGGCTTCGACGAGGCCAGTAAACGGCCGTGCCCCGATTTTACGGGATCGTATCTCGCATCCGACGGCTCGACGCTCTACATGACGCAACTCGGACTGCGGCGCATCGTCGTTCTCGATGACGAAGCTGCAATTCAGCGTGAAATCCCGCTGTCGACGCGCTGCCTCGGAATCGCGTTCGGACCCGGCGGCGCGTTTTACTCGATCGCCGCCGACGAAGAGTTCGAGAACCTCCACCTTGCGACGCTCGACGTGCTTTCGGACGCACCACAACCGTCGCCGATTGGCGGGCTGGCTGACGACGCGCGCGGGCTGGCCTACGACGGCAGCACGTGGTGGACGTGCTACCGCGAGGCCAGCGAAATCGTCGCGTTTAGTCCGTAGGAGTCTCTTCTTCGACTAGCTCGACTTCTTGCAGGTGATGGTGACCGTCGTTGCCTTCGCCTGCGGATCGGTGGTGGTGCTGAGGTCGGTCGTTTCGGTGTCGCTGACCTTGGTGATGTTGTCGGTGAAGCTCGACCCGTCGAGATTTTTACCCGACCACATCGCGGTGTTGCCTTGCCAGCCGGGTGTCGATTCGATCCCGTAACCGCCGAGATTATCGACGGTGCTTTGCACCCATTGTTTGGCGCTACCGTCGTAGGTCATATAGATCATACCGGTTTGGGGAACGGTGCGATATTGATCGAACGGCGGCGCCGTGGTCTGGGCGACCATCCACATTCCATCCATGCCCATCGAATACACGTCGGTTTCGGGACGCGTCTTACCGCGCAACGGCTGCGTGCAAGACCACGAGCCCAGTAGGAAATTCATCGGAGAAAAATCGGGACGCGGAATCGGAACGGGCGTCGGTGCCGCCATCGGTGCGGTATCCGCAACCGAGACGAGCGGAGCGGCGGCTAATCCAACCGCAAAAAGTGCACACCCAAATATCACAAGTGCCCATTGCTTCATACTAAAGACCCTTTCTCATGCTGCCTATAAAAGACAAGCTAGCAAGCTTCCCTAGTCCGCGGCGCCGAGCGCTTCCTGCCCCGGGGGGCGGCCGGACGGCTATTTGCAGACCGGGCTCGCGAGCCCGACGGCGAAAACGAGCCGCCCTATGATCGCTGCCCGATTGTTCCGATTCAGCCTCGCGCTGCTTGCAGGTGCCATAGGCCTTACGGCGTGCAGTCGCGCACCGGCAACACACGGCGCCTTCCTCATCGCACAACAATGGGAGCCGCAATCCCTCAATCCAGCGCTCGAAAACGGTACCTCGTCGACCGAGTGGTCGATGCTGATCTTCTCCTATTTGGTGAAGTACGACGACCGTGGCCGGTTGGTGCCGGACGTCGCGACCAACATACCGACGTTACGCAACGGGGGCATTAGCCCGGATGGCAAGACGATCGTCTATCACATTCGCAAAGGCATACGGTTTGCCGATGGAGCCGCGCTGACGGCCGCGGACTGCGCTTGGTCCATCGAGGCGATCGACAACCCCGCCAACAACGTCCAAAGCCGCTTCGCATACGACGACGTCGCGCGCGCCGAAGCACCGACGCCGACGCTGCTCGTCCTGCATCTCAAACGTCCGTTCCCACCCCTCATCACCGTCGTCGGGGCACCCCAAGGCTTCCCGATTCTGCCCAAACACGTACTGGCACGGTATCCGAACTTCAATCAGGTCGACTTCAATGCGGCGCCGTTCGGCTCGGGACCATACCGTGTGGAGCGATGGCTGCGCAGCGACCGCGTCGAGCTGCGCGCCAATCCGTATTACTGGAACGGACCGATCGCGATCCCGCGCATGACGATCCTGTTCGTGGCCAATCCGCAAACCGCGCTGAATCTTTTGCAAACGCACGAGATCGACGGCTATTTCGACGAACAAGACTACGCTAACTATCCGCGACTGATGGCCCTTCCCGGATACCGGGTAACGAGCACGCAGCAAAACGCCGTCGGTGCGATCATCTTCAACACTCAGGATAGCGTTACGGCCGATGCCCGCGTGCGCCACGCACTTGCCGAAGCTATCGACATCCCAAGCCTCATTGCCAAAGCTTATCGCGGTGCGCTGTCCAGTCGTCACGCCGGCGCGGGCCTGTTTCTCTGGGCATTCGATCCCCGCGCCTATCCGGACGTGCCGTACGATCCCGCCCACGCTCGCCGGCTTCTCGATGCCGCCGGGTGGCACGGCGGGCCGAACGGCGTTCGCACCAAAAACGGACGCCCGCTCGACCTGTTGCTGATCATCCAGGCCGCCACGCCCGGCGATGCGACCGTTGCCGACAACATCGTTCAATACGAGTCCGCCGTCGGCGCACGGGTGACGCTCAAGCAGTTCAATATCACCCAGTTCGTCGCGCCGGCAACGGAAAACGGGCCCGTTTATAGCGGCAAGTTCCAGATGGCGTTGTATTCGTTCGAAAACGGCGACGATCCCGACACCACCGATCAATTTGCGTGCGCCAACGTTCCGCCCGGCGGCTACAACAAGTCGCGCGTCTGCGAGCCCGCTATCGACGCCCTGCTGGCGCGAGGCCTCAGCACCTACGATCCCGTCAAAAGGGCCGCGACCTACCGGCTGTTGCAAGCGGCGCTCTATCGCGAACTGCCGATCGCATTAATCTACCGCCGTACGCAGCTCAACGCGTTCTCCAATCGGCTGCACGGACAAACGACGTCGCTCTCCGGCCCATTTTGGAACGTGAGCCGCTGGAGCGTGTCAGCGGGCTCTGAGATGCCGCGTTAGGAAATCGACGGTGGCCTGGTCGGCTTGCAGCCACGACTGCCAGTGCAGAAAGCCGTGAATATCGTTCGGGATCACGATTTGCTCGTAGGGTACGTGTGCCAGCGTGAGCCGTTCGACTAAGTCGACCATTTGGTGAAATGGAACGTTCCGATCGTCGTCCCCCTGAATCAACAGCACGGGCGAGCGCCACGTTGAAATGTATGCGTCGGGTGACGAGTACCAAGCCGTTTTCAAGAAGCGTTTCTTGTCGTAGGTCTGGTAACGTTTGGTTGCGGTTGAAAACCACTGCGGAAACATCGACCAGTCGTGAACGCCGTGAAAATCGACCCCGGCTTTAAAGATATTGGAGTTCTTCGCCAACGCCATGGCCGTGAGATACCCGCCGTACGAGCCGCCCCATATGCCGATGCGGTTGCCGTCGACGCGCGGGTCGTCGCGAAGAAAGCGCGCACCCGCCAGTACGTCGGCGTATTCGCTCGCGCCCGCCGGCCCGGCTCGATCCGGGTATTGAAAGTCGTGGCCGTAAGCGATCCCCAAGCGGTAGTTCACCGACAGCACGATGAAACCGCGGCTGGCCAAGTATTGATTGGTCGCGTACGCATACGAGTAGTAGTCCATGTAGTGCCACGTCAGGAGCATCTGTCGCGATGGACCGCCGTGTACGAAAATCGCGGCGGGTTTCTTCGAATCTCCTCCGGGCGCATCGAAAATCTGGCCGTGCACGAGGGTGCCGTCGGATGCGCGAAACGAAACTTCCCGCGGCACGACCAGCGCCGATGCCGGAAAGTCTGCCGGGATCTGGTCGGCGTTGAGCGTCCGCCCATTAACGGCGATCGTCATCGGCGTGCGCGCACCGGCCTGCACGTAGGCAACGCCATCCGCCGTCGCCGCCGGCCACCACTCGCTATTTTCACCGCTCGTGACTTCGACCGGCGACCCTCCAGTGGCCGAAACGCGAAACACGTGCCGCCGATCGTCGTCGCCTTTGGACTTTCCGGCGTTGGCCGCGTAGTAGATGGTCTGCAAGTCGGGCGATACGGCCGCGTTTTCCACCATAAAGTTGCCGGGCGTCAGTGCGCCGGCCGGGCCGCCGCTTGCCGGCACCGCATAGAGATTCGGCCAGTTCGAGCGCTCGGAAATGAATGCCAGGCGGTTGCCGGCGATCCAGTGTAGTTGCGGACCGTTGATCCCGGGCAGCGAGTCGCGCAACCCCTTTCCGCTGCGCCAGGCTGCATGCCCCGCGCCGTTGCCGACGCTCGCGACCCAAATCGCCCACGGCTGCGCGTACTGCTTGAGCGGGTCCTGCGGCGGTCCGCCGTCGCCGCCGATGCGCACGAACGCAACGGACGTACCGTTCGGCGACCACTGAGGCGAAAAGTCGCGCGACGTTGACGGAGCGAGATATTGAATCGGAGTGACGTCGTCGCGGAAAATGCCGATGAACGAATGATCGTCGCGGTCGGATGTAAAGGCCAGCGCTTTTCCGTCGGGCGACCACTGGACGTCGCCGTCCTTCCCCTGATCGAAAAAGAGCGGTTTGGAGTCCTTGCTGCCGTCGATCGGACCGCTCCACACCGCTTGGCCGGGATCGTGAACGAAGGCGACCTGCGTGCCGTCGGGCGATATCGCAGGCGCATCGCCGTCGCCGAGCACTTTCGGCGACTGGCCGGCGGCCGTCGATAGTGCGACTACCGTCATGTGTGGATCTTTTGGACTCGAGTCGGGATCGGGCCACGGATGCTGGGGCCAGTTTGCGTCGTGATCACCTCCGCGAACGTAGACCACGAAGCTACCGCCTTTAGCGACGCTCAGGTTGGTAAGCTCCTGTCCATCGTCCGAGCCGGAGCTCCAGAGGCGTCGCGGCTGATAGTCGGGTGCGCGCGCAAACCACACGCTGCGGATACCGCTTTCGTTCAGAACGTACGCGACGGCCGAGCCGTCCGGACTCGCCGCCAACGCCATGGGCAACGGAAAACTCAAGACCTGGCGCAGTGAAAAGAGCAAACCCAACACGAGGTGCATCCAACGACTCCTACCGTTCGAGCAACGTCACGCCATCCTGGACGGCGACGACTTTGTAGGTTCCGCCGCTAACGTCGCGGCGAATCTGAGGGAATATGCGCTGCGTCCACGCGGTAGACGCGTACCGACCGTCGTACAGCACGTACTGCGGCTGCAAGCGCACTCCTATCGCCGCCTGCGGAAAGAATCCGAGGTGGGCGTAGATTTCGTCGTACGTTCCCACGCTGGCGGTGGATGGGATGCGCTCGATGGCGGCGTTCGTCGCCGCATCCGCAGCATCGGGCAGGCGCAGGAAATGTCCGAGGTGGAGCGGGCTGAAGAATGCTAGCGTCAGCGTGCTCAGCACTAGGGCGGCACCGGCCCATCGGCGCCCTGCCACCGCGTTCTGCGATAAGAGCCGTGCCCCAGCGAGGACGAACGCGACTAACATGTAGGGAACCCAAACGGCCGCGTAATGCTGGCCCATGGTGTACATGAGCGGCTCGCGCGACGCCAACACTTCAAACAGGCCCGGCAGCGCAAGCACGATCGCGGGCGAACGCAATGGCAGAAACGCGAGCGGGACGAACGCCTCGAGCAGGTAGGTCACCCGTCCGCCGATTTCCGCAACCAGCGAGCGCGCCGGCGCGTAGCCGCTCCACGCGTAAAAATGACTCGGGACCCACACTCGCGTCGCCCCGGCGAGCGGTCGAACGATCGCAAAGTATCCCCAAAACACCGCCACCGACGCCACGATCGCCACGGCGCCGAACACCAGGCCCGCGCGCTCGCGCCGCCGGCCGAAATACACGCACGCCGCCGCACCGAGAAACGTCATCGCGATCGCTTGATCCTCTTTAATCGAAAGAGCGAGGGCCAGCAGGACGCTCGCAATACCGAACCGGCGCGCGTCGAGTGCCCATATCAGCCACGCGATCGTCGCCGGGAGGAATGCGGTTTCGTGAAAGTCGGTAAACGTCACGCCTTGGAGCGGCGGGTACAACAGCGCAATGCACGCCAACGCTGCTGCGCCCACATCGCCCGTTCGCTTGCGCGCGATCGCATACAGCGCGGGCGCTACCAACGCCGTCGCAACCGCTTGCAGCACGACCAGCACAAGCGCCGAACGCACGACCCACAGCAAGGGCGCACACAGATACAGAATGGGCGAAAAGTGGTACGCGAAGTGCGACGTGCCTTCAACGGTATTACCGAAGCCGTGAAACGCGCTCGCGATCGTTTGCGTGAACAGCCCGAGATCGGCTCCCGAGTGGAACGTGACGTACCGGTCGGCGCCGAGCACGGCGAAGATCGCGGCATATGCAGCGGTCGCAAGCGCGACCAGTCGCGTCGGCATGCCGGATCCTTCGCTGCGGAGCGCTTGTCATCCTGAGCAGAGCGTATGTCGTCCCGAGCGGAGGCGCGCAGCGCCGAAGTCGAAAAACGAAGGCCGCAGTCGAAGCACGAAAAGGCTCGGCCGGGCGACATTCGAACACGCCGTTCAATGCGAACGTTTCTTGTTGCGCTCCTCCTAGCGATCGCGGCGCTCACCATACCGCCCGCAACCCTGTCGGCCCGCGTGTTAGAAATTGCCGATATGGCTCGCATCGTCGACCTCGAGGAGCCGGCGATTGCCTCCGACGGGCACCGCGTGGCGCTGATTGCCATCCGTCAGGACGTCCAACTCGCGACGTACGTGAACTCACTCGAAATTGTCGACGTGACGACGGGAGCGACGCAGACCTTGATCCGCGGCCACGACGTTTCCGTGCCGCGCTGGTCGCCGGATGGCCGGCTACTCGCCTATCTCGCGCGTCCATCCGAGGGCGCGGTGCAGCAAGCATTCCTCCGCGCCGGCGATGGCACCACACAACAGTTGACGCACGCGCTCGGTGACGTCATCGACGTTGCGTGGAGTCCCGATGGCGGTCGTATCGCCTTCGTGGCCACCGATCAGCCCGCAAATCACCTCGCACTCGCGCATCACCACGATTATTTCCTCGCCGGTAACAACGACTACACCGCAACCGCGCTCACCCCGCCCGCTCACCTGTGGGTCGTCTCCATTCGCGACCGCCGCGCGCACCGGCTCACGTCGGGCAGTTGGACGATCGCTCCGACCGATCCCGGAGGAATTTTTTCACCCCAAATAAGCTGGACGCGCGACGGCCGGTCGATCGCCCTCACGCGCGTGGCGACGACCTTTGGTGGCGACGACGAAAACTCGACGTTGTGGCAAATAGGCGCAACCGGCACCGGCTTGCATAAGCTCACCACGCATGCCAACGTCGAACTCAGCCCCGCCTATTCGCCGGATGGCACTCGCCTCGCGTACTGGTACCCGGTCGACGGCAACTTTTTGGCGGAGAACACCGTTCGAGTGCTAACGAACGGAGCCGATTCCGCCTTTATGCCGGCGTTCGACCGCAACGTTGCGGGCTCGCTGTGGTTTCCCGATGGGCGGCACATGCTCGTCTGCGCCAGCGACCGTACGCAAGTCGTTGCGTGGGTCGTCGACGCGGCCGGAAATCGCCGTCCGTTTCCCCTGGGGCAACTCAACATCGTCTGCGACCCGTACTCGAGCTCCACGTTCGATGCCGGGATTGCGGCGAGCATTGCGCCCAATGGCGGTGTCGCATTTCTGGCAACCGACGCACGACACGCTCGCGAACTCTACTATCTCGCCCCCGCAGCGCGGGAACCGCGTCGCGTCACGCACGTCAACGATTTTCTCGCGAGCATTGCAATCGGTCGCATGAGCGCGTTCGATTGGCAGGGTCCCAACGGTTTTCTCGAAGACGGCGTCGTTACGTATCCGCCGTCCTTCGATTCTATCCGGGCTGCCAACCCCGCATCGAAGCTTCCGGTGGTGCTGCTGATTCACGGTGGCCCCGGGCTGTCGAACGCGCTCGAGTTCGCCTTCGCGCAGTGGCCGCTGGCGCAAATGCTCGCCTCTCGCGGCTACATCGTCTTTCAGCCCAACTACCGCGGCAGCGACAACCTCGGAAATGCGTATATGCTCGCCATCGTGGGTGATACCGCCGAAGGCCCGGGAAACGATGTCATGGCGGGATTGGCGGCGCTCGAAAAAATGCCGTACGTCGACGGCCAACGCATCGCGGTCTCCGGGTGGTCCTACGGCGGTCTGCTAACGACGTGGCTGATCGGCCACTATCACATGTGGCGCGCGGCCGTCTCGGGGGCTGCCGTCAACGATGAAACCGAAGAGTACAATCTCTCCATCTCAAACGTCCAGAACACGTACTATCTCGGCACCTCACCGTACGTCGGCGACGGCGCTCGGATCTATGCAGAGCAGTCGCCTATTACGTACTACAAGGACATCACCACGCCCACGCTGATTTGGGGAACGACGCAGGACCCGGTGGTCCCCATCCCGCTCTCGTACGCGCTATATCACGCTCTGACCGACAACCACGTCCCGGTTCGCTTTCTCGTCTTCCCGGCGGCCACCCACGGACCGAGCAACCCGGTCCAGACCGCCGATCTCACGCGCTTTTGGCTCGATTGGATCGATTCGCACGTTCGTTAGGCGCCGGCTCATCCGTTCGACGACCGCAAGCGTTACAAGGAATATGAAGCCATTTCTTACCGCCCTGCTCGCCTTCGTCCTGATCGGCGCCGGCCAAGTGCCCGCCAGCGCGGTCGCGTCCGCTCAAACCCAACGCGTCGTCCTCGCCGGGGGATGTTTCTGGGGCATGCAACTGGTGTTCGAATCGCTCAAAGGCGTGCGTTCTGCGGTTGCCGGGTACGCGGGCGGAAACGCTGCGACCGCACACTACGAAATCGTCAGCACGGGCATGACCGGGCACGCCGAGTCGGTCGAGATTACCTACGATCCATCGGTGATTACATTCAAACAGCTACTCGAGGTCTATTTCACGGTCGCCCACGATCCGACCGAGCGCAATCGCCAGGGTCCCGACGACGGAACGCAATATCGTTCGGAGATCTTCTATACGACCGCGGATCAGCGCGCTGCGGCCGCGGCGACGATCGCTCAACTCGAGCGTACGCATGCGTACGCTTCGCCGATCGTCACCGAGCTGGCTCCACTGCGCGGATTTTATCCGGCCGAGAGCTACCATCAAGATTTTGCCGTGCACAATCCGGCCAACCCCTATATCGTCGCCAACGACCTTCCAAAACTTCGCGCACTCACGCAGAAATATCCGGCGCTGGTCAAGCCAAATGCAACGGCGTTTCTGGGCGGAACTTAGCTCGGCGCGTCGTCCACGTGCGTCGCATACGAACGCGGATCGAAATACCAGTCCGGAAGCGACGACGGGAATGCGATATCGTTGAAGTCGTAGTCGACGGTGGCGTCTTTGCCTAAGTACTCCGCATCGGCTTCAAGCGTCGGGGTACCGTGGATGTGCGTTACGACCGGCATATTGTTCATCCACCCCATGGTAACCGTGAACAGCATCGGGTAGACGTGCCGGTTATCTTCGTCGTAGAGCTTATCGGTCGCGACGACTTCCTGAAGCTCCAGCGTTTTGCTGTCGACGAATAGCTCGCGCAAGCGGTTGCGCTCGGGGTCGCGGCGCGCCTGCAGGGTGATATGCGTGAGGTTGCCTTGCGTTGCAATGGCGATGACCCGATAGTCGAACTCACCCATCACGCTCACGCTGGCAATCACCGGGAGCGGGCTGCCGGTGGGTTCGGGTGTCGGCACGAACGTGCGCGGGTTGGTATGCGGGTGCTCGGGCGCGGGCTCGAACAGATCGGCGGTGGGCGGCCCTGGGTCCCACGGTTCGTTGAACGACGGCCGCAAAAATTCCAGCGTACCGCGGGCCGAGCCGCGATACACTTTGCGGCCGAGGGCTGCGCGATCGTACGTGCGGCACCAAATGTGATACGTGTAGCTGTTGACCAAATCCGGGTAGCCGTCATCGAGGGTCTGCTTACGAATCAACGTGTAGGTGACGTACGGCGGCGGGGGACGATGCGAGCGAAACTGCCGGCGGATCAAATACAGCAGCCGATCGGGCGACGGGAGCGGAACCGGCGTCGCCGCCGGGCTCGCGGCCGCACCGTTGGGAGATGAGGCGGCGGCGACGATGCCGAGGGCGACGACGAACGCCGCCGCGAGAAGCGATTTCACGAGGACGCTTTTGATGCGCCACCTCGACGTCTCCTGGCGGACCGATCTTGAAAGATGGCCGGCGAACGTACCGAATCACGCAACGTGCCGAAGAATTCGCGTGCCGGGCGTCGTCGTCAGCCGGCGATTTTTGCATTCGTTCTAGTAATTGCGGTGGCGGCGGCGGCTGGATGGTGGTTGCTGGCTCCTCGACCCAAGGGTCGACCGGTGCATCGCGTTGCAACGATTCCGGTACAACCCGCGGCGACGGAAACGCCGCTACCGGTTGAAACGGAATCCGCCTCACCTGCACCATCGACGACGCCCGCGGCGATTCCGACAGCAACCGACACCACGCCGCCGCCGCTTCCGCGCGTCTCGCCCGGCGTCCAGTCCGGCGCACCGCGGTTGGCGTTGATCGTTGACGACTGCGGCCAATGGATCGATACCGAACGCGGGTTTCTCGCGCTCGACGTGCCTCTCACGCTCTCGGTGTTGCCCGACGTGCACTACACGGCCACGATCGCGCGCGAAGCGTCCGATGCCGGCAAAGGCGTGATGCTGCATCTGCCGATGGAAACGCTCTCCGGTCTCGATCCGGGTCCGGGGAAGGTGACGACCGAGATGTCCGACGCGCAGATCGACGCGCAGGTCGAGGTTGATCTCTCGCAAGTACCGCTCGCTCGCGGGGTCAATAATCACGAGGGCAGCAAGGGCTCGGCCGACCCGCGCGTCATGCGCGACGTGATCGGCGTCCTCGCCAAGCACGGCGATCTGTTTTTCGTCGACTCGCGAACCAGCTCGGCTTCGGTCGGGGAACAGACCGCCCACGCGGCCGGCGTTCCGACGGCGGCACGCGACGTTTTCCTGGATAATCAGGCGTCGGTTGCATACACCGAAGCGCAACTGCGTGCGGCGGCAGAGATCGCCAAGCGTACGGGCAGCGCCATCGCCATCGGCCATCCGCGTCCAACGACGCTGGCCGCCGTCCGCGCGCTGATCCCCGAGTTACAGGCGGCCGGAATTCAGTTCGTGCTCGCGCAAGACCTCGTATCCGGAAAGCCCTGATTAGGGCAGCGCTTCGCCTATCCAGCGCTCGGCCCAGCGTCCTAGTGCGTCAAGGGGCTCGCGCAACTCGTGGCCGCGGCAGGTCAACTCGTATTGCACCCGCACCGGCGACTCGGGAAGAACGTCGCGCCTGATAATTTCCACCGTTTCCAGTTCGCGCAGGCGTTCGGTCAGCAGGCGATCCGAAATGCCGGGAATTGCCGCCAGCAGCTCATTGAACCGCTTGGGGCCGGGTATAAGGACGCGGATGATTGCTCCGGTCCACCGCCGCCCGATCAGCTCGACGGCGCGATGAAACCGCGGACAGAGCCCCGCCGACTCGTCGGAATGGGGTTCGGCCATAACCTTATCATCTGTTGCCTGGCTACTTGACATAGGTTTTCACGCGGTGTATCCTGCCATTAGCTTACACTATGTTGGGTTACTAATGCAAGGTAAGGAAACATCATGAGCATCGCTCTTCTCATCATTCGCCTCATCATCGGTCTTGGCATTGCGGTCCACGGCTCGCAGAAGCTCTTCGGCTGGTTTGGCGGCTACGGCCTCGCCGGGACGGGTGGATTCTTCGAAGGCCTCGGCTTCCGGCCGGGGCAGCTGTTCGCGCTCGCGGCGGGTCTCGCCGAGACCGGCGGTGGCATCCTCGTGGTTCTCGGATTGGGCGGCCCGATCGGACCGGCAGTCGTCGTCATGGTCATGCTGGTGGCCATCTTTTCCGTGCACATCACCAAACGCTTCTTGGCGCAGAACGGTGGCTGGGAGCTGGCCGCTCTATACATTGCCGGTGCTCTGGCCTTAGCATTCGCCGGCGCGGGGGCGTATTCGCTCGACGGCGCGTTGGGACTAGCGATCCTCGGACAAGACCGTCAAGTCTGGTACGCGCTCCTGGCCGCGGCCGTCCTGGCCGGCATGAATCTACTTGCGCGCCGGCCCGTCAAGGCAGCGGCTGCGTCCTGATCCCGCGGCGGTACCGGCAGCCCCGTACGCCGCGGTAACGGCGACCCGCTCCAGACCGGCCGCGCCGTCGGCACCGGCTCGGGGGTGAAGACCGATCTCGGGGGCGGAGCGGTGCTGCCGGGCGGCCGGGCTGAGGCTACTGGCAGCGGCGGCGGCGTGCGCACGTCGAGCGTCCGGGTTGCCGGCTGGTAGAGCAGCGCGTCGCCGAGCGCTCGCAAGAGCGGCGCGATCGGCACGCTGGAAACGTCGAGGTCGCCCTGAAAACGCAACGCGCACGGGACCCGCGCGGTGCGGCCGGCGCGCACGACGACCAACATCTGGTCTTCCAACCACATTCGGTCGACGAGCATGCGCACTAGGCTCAACGGTGCGTAGACGCGACCGCTGAGGATGCGTGCGCGCACGTAAACCGCGAGACGTCGGCCGTCGACCGTCACGGTGACCGGCGGCGCTGGTGGGAATACGGGCACCATGCACGATATACCGCGTCGAATGGGGCGATTCATTTCAGCCTTTCGCGACGGCGGGTTGCGATTTTCACGTGATGGCTGCGCGTTTCTCGCACAGTCGATCGCTTTCAACGCGCTTTTTGCGATGTTTCCCCTCATGGTGCTGGTATTGAGTGCGGCCACCTTCGTGCTGCCCTCCGCCGAGCGCCGCACGCTGCTCTTCTTCGACACGTTTGCCCCGACGTTGCACGACTACGTCGCTGCGAATCTGCAAACGTATATTTACGGCCGGGGAATCTCCAGCCTGATCGCTCTGCTGATTTTGCTTTGGTCGGGGAAAAATCTGTTCATGGGCCTGGCATTCGCACTCGATCGCGCGCTCGGGGTTCCAAAGGGCCGCCCGCTAGTGCACAACGTCGCGCTTTCGATGCTGATGCTGCCGGCGATCGGCATCTTGCTGGTTATCGCGATCGCGCTGCCGGTGCTCTTTTCGATCACCGCCCAAGCGACCGGCTTCACGGACCCGGTGCGCCTCACGCATATCTTAGCCTATCTGGTTTCGATCGCGCTGGTTTTCATCGTGACCGTCGTGCTCTATCGCTGGCTGCCGAACCGCAGCGTATCGTGGGGTTTCGCCTTACGGGGAGCCAGCGTGGTGGTGGTTGCGTGGCCGGTCGTGCAGTACGCTTTCGCTCAGTATATTACCCACGTAGATTTCACGCACGTATACGGCGCGCTTTCCGCACCCCTCGTGCTTTTGCTCTGGTTCTATTTCATCGGCTCGATTTTTCTCTACGGGGCCGAATACGGCGCTGCCTCGAGTTCGAAACCGTGACCGGGTTCCGGCCGCCCGTGCGCGAATATCCAGGCGAGGAGACTCATTGAAAGGATCGTTCGTGCATCGGCTCTTGGGAATGCTCGCGTTGCTCGGCTCGTCGCTCGCGCTGGTCGCCGCCGCGGCTCCCACCGCAACGGCGCCGGCCACGCCGGCTCCGAAAATATCGCCGACGCCGGTCGCCGCCCCCGCAAATCCCCTCGCATCGGCATCGGTTTTGATTTATCCCTTCGACGTCCAAACCGGCGTCGACCCCAAGATCGGCGCGGCGATTGCCGAAATCTTGGCTCAGGAAATGGCCGCTGCCGGCGGCCTTAACGTCCTACCAGTGGCCGTCGGGGTCAAGCGCGCCGCCTTTCTCGACACCGCGCGGACGCAACATGCCGATTTCTATATCAGCGGCTACGTAACGCCGGTCGGGGATTCGGCGGCCGTCGTCGAGCAAGTCGTCAGCGTGGAAAGCGGCGTGATTCTCTTTTCGCAAACGGCACAAGTGCAAAGCGTCGCCGACGTCGCTTCGCAGTCGCTGCAAGCGCGCGCGCAGATCCTCGCCTTCGTCGGCCGCGGCACTCAGAATATCGCGCAACAGTCCGCCGGTACTCCGGCTCCGACCGCCACCAACGGCGCACAAATGCAAATACGCGGAATCAGCAGTATCGTCGACTCAGTGTTTCATCGCAAAGGCGCGCCGACGCCGACGCCGACGCCGCTCGTCAAACCCGATCGTGGCGTGATCGTCGCTCCGGTGACGGCATCCGGAGCGCTACCGGCGGGCGACGTGACGAACGCCACGAACGAGCTCTTCTTCTCGATGCAACGGCACTACGCCGTGCAAATGACGGCCTTAACCGGCGACGTAACGCAGACGGCCAACTCCATTTGCGGGAGTAACCGGAACAATACGATCGCCACCGGGACGCTCGCTCAAGCGGCCCCTCCGCACGGCCACGCCCAAGTCGTGTTTACGCTGTCGGTGTATACCTGTTTCGGGGCGTTGCTCGATCGCGCGATCGGCAAAGGCGATTCGTTCAAACACGCGGTCGACGCCGCGGTCGCAACCTATAGTACGGCGCACCCCGACAACAGCTAAACCGCCCGCTATTCGAACAGACCGGGGGGCGGATCGATAACGATGCGCTGCCCGGCGACGTCGATCTCGCGCACGTACGCGCGCACCATCGGCACCATCGTTCCGGCGACGATCAGCATGTCGCTGGCCGGGTAGTGCTCGACCGCGTCGACGACACCGTAATCGGTTCCGTCGAGGCCGTAGACGCGGCAGCCGGTCAGATCGGCGTCGAGATACTCGCCGTCGGCGACGTCGGCAGCCTCGCGCGGTGCGTAGAGAACCGCGCCGGCATACTCCTTAGCGTCGTCGGCGGTCTCGACGCCCTCCGCACGTACGAGCAACCGCCCCTTATGCGGGCGCACGCCGGTGACGCGCAGTCGCGACGAGCCGTCGCTTCGCTCGCATCGAAGCTCGGCGCCCGGCGAGAAAACGATGCGACCCGCCGGCGTCGGGTCGCATTTCATTTCTCCGCGGATGCCGAACGCTCCGGAAATCCGTCCGACGGCTATTTCAGTCGGCGCCGGCGTCTTCGTCACCGTCGGGGCCTTCGGAAGCTTCGTCGCTATCGAGGATATCGACCGAGACCCGGCCTTCGGCGGTAGCCCGCACCAAGGTGCGCAGCGCGTGAGCCACGCGACCGCTTCTACCAATCACCTTCCCGAGATCGTCGGGTGCGACGACAAGTTCGATGACCGGTTGCGCGTGTTCGTCCATAAAGAGCTCAACCGCGACTTTATCCGAAGTCGCGGTGAGTTTCTGCGCCATGAATTCCAGCAGCGCGGTTGCGCGGCGATGCCCCGCCCAGGGATCGTTGGGAGATTCGTTCTGCCGGCGCTTCGGTTCGAATATTCGCTTGGGAGGACGCTCGCCGCGCGGCTGACGCGGTGGCTGCTCGTCTTCGGGTTCGATTTCGTCGATCACGGTTTCGCTTGCAGCAATCTTGCGCGCGCCGAGCGTGGGCCGGCGTTCGATCTCCTCGGACCCTTCCCCGAAGAGGCCGAACTCGTCGTCGAACGCGCTCATTTAGCTGCCGCCTTCGGCGCTTTTCGGTTTCCGCTTCGTCTCGGGAATCGGTCCGCGCTCCATGATACCCTTCTCGGCGAAAAGACGGCGGACGGTCGTCGATGGTTGAGCGCCCTTGGCCAGCCACTCCTTGGCTTTCGTCTCGTCGACCACGACGGTGCGAGGCTCGGTGCGAGGATTGTAGTGGCCGAGAATCTCGATGAAACGGCCGTCGCGCGGGGCGCGTGCGTCGGCCACCACGAACCGGTACGTCGGCTGCTTTTTCGCGCCCATGCGGCGTAGTCTAATTTTTACCATGTCATGCTTTCATTGTGAGGAGGTTTAACGCAACATCCCGGCCGGCAGCTGCGGCAAACGCCGCTTCCTGCCGCCACCGAATTGCTTCATCATCTGACGCGACTGCTCGAACTGCTTGACGAGACGGTTCACGTCGGAAACTTGGGTGCCGGAACCGAGTGCGATCCGCTTGCGGCGCGACCCGTTCAAAAGGTCGGGGCTGCGACGCTCGCGGCGCGTCATCGAGCAAATGATCGCTTCGATCTTCGCGAGATCTTTCTCGGGGATTTCAAAGTCTTTGGGCAACCGGCTCGACAGGCCAGGCACCATCTTCAAGAGGTCGGTCATCGAGCCGAGCTTACGCATTTGACGCATTTGATCGAGAAAGTCGTCGAGCGTAAAGCTGTGTTTGAGGAATTTCTCCTCGAGCTGTTTTGCTTGCTCCTGCGAATAGAGGTTTTGCGTCTTCTCGATGAGGGTGAGCACGTCGCCCATTCCCAGAATCCGCGACGCCAGCCGTTCCGGGTAGAAGGGTTCGAGCGCCGATAGCTTCTCGCCGACACCGACGAACTTGATGGGGGCGCCCGTTTCCGAATGAATCGACAGCGCTGCGCCGCCGCGCGTGTCGCCGTCCATTTTCGTGAGGATGACGCCCGTGATGCCGAGCCGGTCGTGGAACCCTTTGGCTACGTTGGTCGCTTCCTGCCCCGTCATCGCGTCGGCGACGAGCAATATTTCCTTCGGTTGAACCGCCGCTTTCATCCGGTCGAGTTCGTCCATCAACGCAGCGTCGATCTGCAATCGCCCGGCCGTGTCGACGATGACCGTCGACAGACCGAGGCGGCGCGCCTCGGCGACCCCATCGCGTGCGATCTTCACCGGATCGCCGGTTCCGCGCTCGAACACGGGCAGGTCGATTTGCCTGCCCAGCGTTTGTAACTGTTCGATTGCGGCCGGGCGGTAGACGTCGGCAGCGATCAACAGACTGCGCCGGCCCTGCTCCTTTAATCGAAGCGCGAGCTTTCCAACTTGCGTCGTCTTGCCCGAGCCTTGCAGCCCAACCATCAGGATCACCGACGGCGGCGCATCCGCGAATTGCAAACGCGCCTGCGCGCCGCCTAGAAGAGCAACCAGCTCGTCATAGACGATCTTTACAATCGTCTGCGCGGGCGACAGCGACTCCAGAACGTTGGCGCCGATGGCTTGGTCTTTGACACGGGCAACGAACGCTTTGGCGGCAGCCAACGAGACGTCGGCCTCGAGCAGCGCAACGCGAACTTCGCGCAGCGCCTCGTTGACGTCGCCCTCGCTGAGCTTACCCCGTCCGCTCAGCCGTTTGAAAACTGCGCCTAAGCGCTCACTGAGTTGGTCGAACAATTACGCTAGGATGCCTATGCCGACGAACTGGCCGTGGCCTCGTCAACGCGCTTTACGGCGTCGCCGACGGTCTTGATTTTTTCGGCTTCCTCGTCGGGAATATCGATGTTGAACTCGGTCTCGAACGCCATCACCAGCTCCACCTGGTCGAGCGAATCGGCACCGAGATCGTCGGTGATGGACGCTTCGGGCGTCACTTCCGACTCGTCGACTCCGAGTTGCTCGACGATGATCTTCTTCACTTTATCGAAGGTGGTGGACATTACGTCTCCTTATTGACGACGGTACTAAATCGAGGTGCGAACTCACATTACCACGCCGCCGTCGATGACGAGCGTCTGACCGGTAATGTACCCGGCGGCGTCCGAACAGAGGAAGGCGACCGCCCCGCTCACGTCCTCCGGCGTTCCCGGACGGCCGAGGGCGGCTTGTTTCAGTAAGTACTCCCGGGCAACGTCAGGCATTTTCTCCGTCATGGCGGTCTCGATGAGGCCCGGAGCGACGGCGTTGACTCTTATATTCCTCGAACCCAACTCCTTCGCGACCGACTTGCAGAGGCCGAGCAGGCCTGCCTTGGACGCCGCATACGCCGCCTGCCCGGCATTGCCGGTCATGCCGACGATGCTGCTCACCAGCACGATCGCGCCCGACCGCTGCTTCATCATAGGTTTGGCCGCGGCCGCGCATAGATAAAACGCCGACTTGAGATTGACGTCGAGTAGTCGATCGATAGTTTCGGCCTTGAGACGCAACAACAGCGCGTCGGTCGATTGGCCGGCATTCGCGACGACGCAGTCCAGCCGACCGAAGCGAGAAACGGTTTCCGAGACGGCTTCATCGACCGACGCTTGATCGGTGACGTCGCACGGAAAAAGGTGCGCGACCGCGCCGGGCCGCGATGCGGCACACAGACCGGCGGTTTCTTCCAAAGCGGCGACGTCGCGCCCGAGCAAGGCGACGTCGGCTCCCCGTTTTGCGAACTCGACGGCGATCGCCCGACCGATGCCGCGGCTCGCGCCGGTAACGAGCGCGCCCTTTCCGTCGAACCTCATCGCCCGTCATCCTGAGCGGAGCTGGCGACGCCGAGCGCCACCGTCGAAGCAGTCAACATTTTGCGCAGGTGCTGCACGCCAGCGTAATCGCTCACGACGAGAACCTGCGGGGCGTTCGGCATGCGTTTCATGAGCGGCCCGAGAACGCCGCCGGCGCCGAATTCCACGACCGCGTCCAGTTCATACGAAAGTATCCGCTCGGCTGCGTCGTGCCATCGAACTTCATGAACGATCGACCGGATGAGGTTGTGCCGGATCCCGGCAACGTCGCGATACGGTTGGGCGTCGACGTTCGAGATGACGTCGAATTCGGGCACGCTGAAGTGCGCGCTCTCGACGGCTGCGGCGAAGCGTTCGACTGCGGGCAGCATGAGTTCGCTGTGCCACGCACCCGAAACGTTGAGCGGAACCACGCGTTTGGCGCCGCGGGCGAGCATGGCGTCCCCGGCGACCTTCACCGCCGCTACATCTCCGCTAATCACGATTTGCGTTGGGGAATTGAAATTTGCCAGCTGCACTCGCTTGCCCGTTTCGACGCGCGTGCGATCGACGATCTCCCGTACCGCGCTCGCTTCCAAGCCCAGCACCGCCGACATTCCGCCGCCGGCATGTTCGGCCGCCACCTGCATGGCTTTGCCGCGTTCGTCGACCACGCGCAGCGCTTCGTCGAACTCCAGCGAACCGGCGATTACCAAACTGCAAAATTCGGCGAATGAATGCCCCGCGCTGACGACGGGTGCGAGCGTCTCGCCAATCGCCCGGTAGAGCGCGAGATTGGTGGTAAAGATCGCCGGCTGGCTGAACTGCGTCTCGCGCAGCTTTTCCTCCGGTCCTTCGACCTGCAACGCGAGCAAATCGTAGCCGAGAATCTCGCTTGCCCGAGCGAAGAGTGCGCGGGCTTCCGGAGAACGCGCCGCGACGTCGGCACCCATGCCGACCGTCTGCGACCCCTGGCCCGGGAACATCGCGCCGACCCGCACTAGGCGGCCCACCGCCAGGCTACAGCTCCCCACGAGAGGCCACCGCCGAAGGCTACGAAGACGATCACGTTTCCGGGCTTGATCTTGCCGGCGTGCACGGTCTCCGAGAGCGCGATCGGAATCGAAGCCGCCGACGTGTTGCCGTATTCGTGAATGTTCGTAACGACTTTGTCGCTCGGCACTTCGAGATAATGTGCGGCCGCGTCGATAATTCGTTTGTTCGCCTGATGGGGTATCAGGAACGTAACGTCGCTCTTGTTCAAACGAGCCTTGGCCAGCGCCTTATCGGTGGCCGAAATCATTTTCGTAACCGCCGACTTGAAGACTTCGCGCCCCTGCATGTGGATGAGGTTGAGGCTTTCGTCCAGTGCGGCGTGGTCGATCGGGTGGCGCGATCCGCTCGAACGCACGTAGAGCATCTCCGGACGGCTCGCATCCGAGCCCAGTTCGGACGACAGAAACGAGTTTTCCTCGGAGGTTTCCAAAATTACCGCGCCGGCACCATCGCCGAAGAGGATCGCCGTCGAACGGTCGGCTTTGTTAAGGATTTTCGACAAGGTTTCTGCGCCGATCAGCATTACGCGCGGGTAGACTCCCGACCGTACGAGCCCCGACGCGACGGTGAGTCCGTAGATAAATCCGCTGCACGCAATCGAGATGTCGAAGGCGGGTTTGTCTTTGGCGCCGAGGCGCGCCGCCACCAAGCACGCCGTCGCTGGAAAATAGTAGTCCGGCGTGACGGTGCACACGATAAAGCAATCGATATCGGTGGGGCGAAGGTTGGCATACCGGAGCGCTCCCTGAGCAGCGGCGAGAGCCAAATCGCTGGTTGCCTCGTCCGGCGAGGCCCAGTGGCGACGTTTCATTCCGGTCCGCGTGGTAATCCATTCATCGGACGTGTCCAGCCACTGCTCGAGATCGACGTTGGTTACGACGTGGGCCGGCGCATGGTGTCCGACGCCGACGATCTTCACGCCGCGGAGGGACATTTCAGCCGCGTTCGTGACCGGCGTGCTCGTCCCGAATCTCGATTACCTGGCGCCCCGCGTACGTGCCGCACGTCTCGCATGCAAAATGCGGACGCTTCGGCTGGTGGCATTGCGGACACTCGACGGTGGTCACCTCACCGAGTTTCCAGTTTGCCGCCCGACGGCTGCGCGTTTTACTGCGCGGTGTCTTCCATTTTAAGTTGGCCACGTGTGTCTCCGTTGTCGCACGAGCACGAGCCCGTGTTTTGGTTCGCCCCGCATTTGCCGCAGAGTCCCTTGCAGCCGTCGCTGCATCGCAAACCCATCGGCAGAACGCTGAGCACTTCTTGCTGCGCGAGATCCGCCACGTCGAGGCGCGTACCGCTCAGAGCGTTGCTGTCCCCAAACGGATCGTCCTCGCGCCCGGTCGCTGGGTCCAGCCGCTCGTCGACGTCGACGCGAATCTCGCGCTCGACGCTTTCCAAGCATGAATCGCATTCGCCCGATGCCTTGACCTCGACGTCTCCGGCAATGACGAGCATCCGGTCGGCGCACCGGAGTTCCAGCCGGACGCGCGCCGATTGGGGGAACGTTATTCCTTCAAACGCCTCGATCGGGACCTCATCGTCGACCAGCATAAGCTGGCGCCCGCCGGCGAGGAGGCCTCCAATGTCGACTTTATGCGAACGAGCCATGGCATCAATACGACTGCAGTACGAGGGCCCCGCCACCCGGGCGGGGCCCTACTACAACCTGCACATTCTAGAACCCCCACCGCTCCTTGTCAAACGCGCCCGCTGGGGGATGAGAGCCGTACTATGAGTATCGATCCGATTGCTTCCAGGCTCGCGTCCCAGGGCGTCGCGCATGCGCCGGAGATCGCCGGTGCGGCGCGGCGGCACGGGCTCGATGCCGACCTCCTGGCCGCGGTCGCCGCTCAGGAGACCGGCGGACCCGGTAGCAATGCCGGACGGAACGTCGTTGGAGACGGGGGCCACGGCCGCGGACTCTTTCAGATTGACGACCGATGGCATTCCTTTGCGAAGAGCCCCGCAGCCATGGACCCAGGGGACAACGCCGATTACGCGGCCGGGATGATCTCGGGGCTGCTTGCACAGTACAAAGGAAACGTCCACCGCGCGCTCTCGGCCTATAACGCGGGCGATCCCGACGCCAAAGGCACCCAGACGCAGTGGGGCGACGGCAAGCGACTCGGCTATGCCGACTCCGTGATGCAGCACTACGCACGGTTGACCGGCGGTCCGCCGGTACCCATGCCACGGAGCCACCGCCGCGGCCCCTTCGGCGGAAGGGACCCTGAGGGGCGATCCCACGTCGAGCGCGCGCGAGTCGGCGGTCGCCGAAATGAGTTCGCTCCTCGCGACGCTCGGGGCGCTCGAATCGCAGGCTCAAGGATTCCCATCTCTGCCGACTCCGGCGCAGCCCTCGCAACCGCCCCAAAGCTACCAGCAGCAAGTGACGGACTACGCCGGCTTACTCGCCGGCGACGCCGATAACTGATCCGCCTTTACCACGTTCAAGGAGGCAAACATGGCATTCTTGCTCCCTCGAAGGCGTCGGCTCCGGACTGCTCGGCGGCGCGGTCGGAGGCGCTCTCGGCGGCGGCATTGGTGGTGCCGAAAACGGTGCGATGAACGCGCTCAATGCTCAAGACGAAACGTTCCAAACCGGCATCTACGCCTCGGAAGTGCAGAATCAAGAGCAAATGCAGATGCAGTCTGAGATCTTCGATCAAATGATGAACGAGCGCAGCGAAAACATGCGCGAAGTTGACACGTTGCGCAACGTCGATATGACCCAGCGTAAGGCCGAGCACACCCGGAACTTCGAGACATACGACCGTCTACTGGGGATCATCGCGACAATGCGCGACGCCCGGACGGCCAGTTCAGAGGGTGCTCCGCCAGCCTGATCGACGGAGCCCCTCGGAAAGACGAGGCTCCCGGATGGCTTCCTTGGCTCTGGTAAGAACCGCTAGGCACGCGATCGAGAACCACGACCCTTCGTTAATAGAAGAGGCGTGCGAGTACGAGTCCGCAGCCCAAGCACCCGCAACCAGGCGGGCGTATGCCGCAGACTGGCGCGACTTCCTTGACTACTGCGCCAAGGCAAAGGCATCAGCGCTCCCGGCGTCACCCCAGACCGTTGCCCTCTATGTCACCCAGCTCGCGAAGACGTCGCGCATAGCGACAATCCGCCGGCGCCTGGTTGCCATCGCGCAATTGCACAAGGAGCGCGGCCTGGAGTCACCCGCATCGCACGAAATGGTGCGCCGCGTAGTTCGCGGCATTTCCAACACCATCGGCTCATCGCAGACGAAGAAGAGCGCCCTTACTGTCGATGGTCTTCGAGCGCTTCTGCTTGAAGTGCGCCGCGAAGATCTAATGTCCAAGCGCGATCGCGCGATTGTGTTGCTCGGATTTGCCGTCAAGTAGAGAGCGACCGGAGAACTGCGGCTACAACTCAGGCACGGCAAGAAGCTGAACATAAACGCTTGGAAAGTGAGGATGCGGCGATCCGGCAGCGTGCGGACGAGACATTTCGCCAATCAGCAGACCTGAACAGGCAGAGCGTGGAAATCCTTGACCGGATAGCTAGTGGTATCGCGACAACTCAAGAGGTTGAACGTGGAACCCGTGCTATTGCGGAGCGCGCAAAGCAGATTCAAACTTCAGCCGGAGTTGCGGTGGCGCAACTTAGCCGCCTACGAGCTCCGCTATCAAATATTTATGTGCTGTATGCGTTGGACTTGCCCTTTCAGGACAAGCGTCTGTATTCACTGAGGAGCGATCTTCAGACTATCGCTCAGTCTTATGCAAAGGTCTTTAAGGGGGAACGGTACTCAAGCCCACCGATTCCGGTAGAAGACTTGCTTGGCGGCCTCGCTTACAACGACCCGACAAATGGCTTTCTGCGTAGCTTGGACCTTGAGATTGAAATGTACCGACCACCGTTTCCGCCGCAGCCATATTTTACGAATCGCAATGGGAATGGGGGCTTCTCACCCGCAAAGCGGGACCCTGACTTTTGGATTGAGACGGATTGGCTCGACTCACTGCCGCACACGCTTCCAGTCACGACATTTTCTACGACCACAATGCCGCCATCGTCATCCTTTTTCGTATCATTCATCGCTCAGGGCAGCACGATCTCGCAGGTAACAACGGGGTCGGCCTTCCTTAAACCTCTGACAGGACGGTCCGGAAGGCTGGACTCGCTTGCCGATTTGGCCGGGAGCGTGATTCTTATTCATTTGCAGCCGGGCATTAATGCTGGAATGGACCCTGACTTACTTTCCCACGTTCGTCTGTTATCTCTGACGCTCAGTATCGATAATGCAACCTACACAGTAAGAATACAGCGCCTTCGAACCGGCGTAAGTCCACTGTTCCGTTGGTACGAGCTTCGTATACCCGTCGGAATGGACTTCCGATCTTACCTCGAGCAAGATTAGCCACGTCGCCTTTTGCAATCGCATGCGCCGGCTAAATGCCGAGGCCCACGCGAGCAAACGTGCGAGTGAGTAGAAGAAGCGGATCACTCGGTCTTCCAGGATAGACATTCTTCCTCAAATGCAACCCCTCTCTTGATTGAATCGCCGATCTGTCGAACGCAACTCTCGATATTCGCGCGCGCTTCATTGGGTGACAGTGTAGCCGCCGCGGCGGAGCGTTCGCGTTCCCACTGCGCGAGGCTTATCGCCTTCTGGCATGCAGGTCATCACGGCATAAACCGAAACGTGCCTCTGTATCGGGCCGCCCTTGCGGCCGGATTACTTCTAGGAGGTTTGGAGCATGAAGCTTCTTCCTATTGCAATTGCATTGGCCGTGCCGTTCGTTGCGGGCTGCGGCCAGGCGCTCAATCAGAGTTCGCTGCCGTCGGGTGCCCAATCACTGGGCTCCGCGCCGAGCGTTAGGGCTCATCCGTATAACTGCAATATCCACGATGATGGGACGCGTAGCGCCACCACCAGTTTCCTCAAAGTCACGAATTGCAGCGGATTCGCCGGTCGTCTATTTTACGGCCCCGGAACCGTGGGTGGCTTGAAAATTACGACGCAGGGTTTCACCAGCAATCCCGGCGCCGTTCCCGTGCCACCTGGTGAAACGCCGGTGCTTTTCATCCAAATGCACGTTCTTCCGCAAGATCCCGCACCGGCCAGCTTCGCCGCGCCGACCGTACCGCCGAACTCGAACCGGTCCAGAATCACCGGCGTTCCGACCGGCAACACCTACAAATTCTACGCCTACGACAACAGCTTCACGCCGATTGGCGGTTTTCCGATCAACCTCGGATCGCCGACGGCCGGCGGTACGCTGTTCTTTACCGCATCGCCGTGGTCGCCGCTGCCCTTAGTCGGTACCGTTCCCGTTGGTAACAACGTTTGGTTCGAACTCACGAAACCGTAACAGGTAACGAACGTGCAGGACCTCGGCAGCCAAAGCCGGGGTCCTGTTGCCGTTACGCCTTGACGTTAACCACGAACGATAACGCGAATCGCAATGGCTCGCCAGGCAGTTCTGACACCGCCCGTCTCGTGACAACCATGCACAATCTTGGCTTTAAGAAAATCCGCTGATGGCTGACGGCTACACATCCATAAAGTTTCAGCGCGTTCGCGAGGCACTATTGGCCTGCAACGACGCCGATCGCGCATTCCTGCGTCGCTGGATACTGCGCTGGATTGACGACTACGGCCACATCCTTCGGGACGCGGAGAAGCTGAATGAGAAAGGCTGTTAAAAAACCCATGCCTTTGATAGATGATTGCGATGCGGGCGAGTACAGCAAGCCAGTCATTAGCGTTATAAAGATCAAGATTGATCCGACAGACGCTCCCGGTCTACTAACGGGTGCTCTTGATACTTTAGCTATTGAAGCCAAGGACTTGCACGGATTCTTGGCGGCGCAAGTTCTATTAAGCGTAGACAATCGAACCATGGTCGTTATGACCGAGTGGTGCGATCGGCACGCTTGGGGGAAATCCCGCTATGACCCTGGTGTGGAGAAATTGATCGAAAGGCTTTCTCTAAAATCGTCTACGGTCGAGTTCGAGATATACACGCGTTGTGGAGAGATCCCGCACGCTTCAGTTTAGATCCTAGGAGGCAGGAGCCGATCCACGCCCGGAACGCGAAAGCCTCCCTGCTAAATGCGGCCGATTGGTTTTCGTGCGGCCCGCGTAATCGACCGTGATTCAGCGGAAGGCTAACGCCTAAAGATTTGTTCCGTTCCTCTCATGATCACACGGTTACGGGCAGGTCCGGCTTTGGCGGCGAAGACTAGTAGAATGGAAGAATGCAGAACAAGGAACGAACTACGAGCAGCCATTCGGCAAAACAAGAAAGAGATTAACCGGCTGGATCAAGAGTCGTCCGATGCGCTGCGGCTAGGGCTCCCAGGCTCCGAAGCCGGCAGAAAAGCTCACGAAGCGGCGGTTAAGGAATCGAACGCGCTAGCAAAAGTTTGGAAGCAGCGCGGATACAAGTGAGCGCCACTGAGCGCACCGATAACTCCGATCGAGGTCCTTGTCCGAACGGCAAGTGCGAACACAAGGCGTCCGTGCACGTTGCCGACGGTCATGCTTGGTCTGCCGAGCATGGGTCGTACTGAAGCAACCGGGAGACTGGCCATGCGCGAAACAACCGGTATCCATCATGTAGCCGGACGCGCCGACGCCTCCGGCAAAGCAATGCGCGGAGAGGGGTCAGTTCGAGTCGAATCTCGACCGTCATGCGCCAGCCAAAACGAAAATGGTCAAAAGTCTCCTCTGCCGAGCGCCGTCTATGCGAAGCACTCGGCTGCACCGTGCTCGCACGGGAGCGGTGCAAGCAGCTCGACTGCAACCGACAGTTTTGTGAGGAGCACAAAGGCTCGCATTCTGAAACGCACACTCGAGCGACTCGTCTTGCTACCAATATTCTTCGTTCGATGAGGTAAAGTGCTGACGCCCCTCTCGAAACGGTAAGGCGTGGTCGCTGAAAGCAAACCTTGTCCTAGGGACTTAGTTTGAGGGTAAACGTCGCTGGAAAGGGCTGACGACACGCCCCGGTCGCGACATACCCGCGGTCCGAAGCACTCGCGCAAATCTGGCCGGCTGAAGGTAGCCCGTTGAACGTTGCCTGCCCAGTAAAACCAGTGTGTTGAGTGCCGATGATCGTACCGGACGGACTCGTCCCGTTCAGGGCACTCGAAAGGGTCACGCTCGCTTCTTGTATCCGATCGCCCCCCGTGTTCTCAACGGTAATCGTGCTCGAACTTGCGTTCGGCGTCGAGGGCGCACTCGTTGACGGAGTTGATTTCGTGTTTCCATTGCAAGCTAAAAGCGCCGCGAAAAAGACTGCATAAATAGCGATACGAGCTAAGGCATGAGTGATTGGAGAACCCATGAGTTCACCGTCCTCTCGGAAAGCTGATTGTCCGAGCATACGGCTAACTTCTTAGGACGGTCTGTAGGTGGCCTTAGAAAAGCGTGAGAAAGCGATTCGCTTCATTTCCGCAAGTGGTATCCCGGACCACGCATGACGACGCGGTTACGATTGCGCTTCCCAACCGCGGAAGGGCCCCGGCTAAATGCCGAGGCCCCTTAGAGAGAGTGTGATCTCTTAGCGCTTCTTGCGAGTGCGCCTCGTCGCCACAGCTAAGGACTTACGCGATCGTGCCACTGCGGTCCGTCCGCCGCTTTCAACCTTAGTCGTGAGGTCCTCAGCGGCTTTGCCTCCAGCCTCCACAAGGTTTCCAATGACGCCCATGATCTTGCCCACTCTCTGAGCCCCTTGGGCGACTTGTTTCGTCTTGCGAGTGACTTTGGACGCCGCTGTAGTCGCCCTCTTCGTCAGACTCTTCCCACCGCGCGATTTCGATTGTGATGTTTTCTTCGCTGATGTTGCTGCGCGTTTCGCGCTGGATTTCTTAGCGCTTTTCTTGCGCGAGACTTTCTTGGCTGCCATAAAATGTTCGAATATCTCCAAACTTCGCTCAAAAGTGAGCGGTTGCTACTAGTAATCTTCCCTATCTAGCGACTAAGCAAACCTTAGGCCGCTCAAAAGCCCCGTTATGAGATCGTGCTGGAGCGCCGCAGCACTTTCATCCTTTTGGAAATTGTTATCGATAGCACTAAAAGGGCGTGAGCTCTTAGAGGAGTTATTTCTTTGGCCTGTATGGAGACCGCCTGGTCTTACACTGTCGTGAGCTCAGACCAACAAGTCGACACAATCCCGGATCAAGAGCGCTGGGCAAATGACGTCGCGCGCGAAAACGGCTGGATTATAAGCCGCGTCTTTTCCGGTGTCTCATCTGGTGCGGCCGGCACGCGCAAACTGCTCGAAGACCTTCTGTCCGAATTGCGCCGCACCCCGAAGGCACAGCGCCCTAAGCGTGTGCTCTGCATTCGCATCGATAGACTCGGGCGCGGCGACGGGCTCGACGCAATCGCAGCTCTCTCGGAGATTCGCAATCTAGGCGTGGTGCTGCACACCAGACAAGACGGGGACATTCGCCTGGAGCGGGCGTCGGACGCGATACTGCCGGCGATCCGTTCGATCGTGGGCGCACTCGAAAACGACGTCCGCTCCGAAAAGTGGAAGGCCGTCCATGCGCGCCGGCGCGCCGCTGGTTTTCACGTCGGCCAGGTTCCGTTCGGAATCACGCTGGTTGATGGCAAGGCGGTCCACTTTGAACCCGAGGCCACGATCGTCCGACAGTTGTTCGAACACGCCGCCAATTCTTGGGGCTATACGCGTTTGGCCCGCTGGGCTCGCGAACGCGCCCCGACAAAACGAATGCCAGATGGCACAGACCGCACCTATTCCTGGGCGCCGAGCACCGTCAAGAGCGTCCTCGACAGTAAGACCATACGCGCCCTGGTCGTTTCGGAAGATCTCTGGGAGCGAGCCCGGGCGGCAAGGGCGGTCGACTTCCGCTCCCGCGCACCCAGACGCTGGCCCTGGCCGCTGGCGGGGAGCGTGCGCTGCTTCTGTGGTCGGCTTCTCCGCGGTCATACGGCCGGCGTCAGGGGCTGGGAAATCCGTTACATGGTCTGCTTCAACCTCGAGCACGGCCAGCCATATCCCGCCCACCGCGCCGATCGCCTCGAGGAGGGCTTTGAGGCCGTTTTGAGGCGGCTAACGCCGTCCGCTGACATCATGGTCCCGAGGCGCGAGGCAGAACGTCGCAAGGCTCTGCAGGCGGCCGAAAGCGCCGCTCGGCGCGAGCTGGAAAAACTCGAACAGCACCGACAGCGCGCCTGGTCACTGAACGGCGAACTGACCGGCGCACAATTGCGCACCCGGCTGGACGAACTCGATGCCGCCAAAGAGCGCGCAACGAACGACCTGGAACGCGCCACCGCAAACGCTGCTGCCCTGGTGCAAAGTGAAAGCTCCCGCCGCAAGCTTTCCGAAATGGTCGCCGATTTGGCGGACGCATGGCCAACGCTTCCGACCGAGACCCAGCAGATCGTCGCGCGCGGCGTGGCATCGCTTGTAGAGCTTGGCGGCTTGTGGGCCGACCCCGCGAACAAGCATGTTCTTCTTCCCGGTGTAGACGTCCCAAAAATACTTGGCCCAAAGGGGGAGATGAACGACGACAGCATCACCAAGAAGTTCATCCAATCCATTACTGAATGAACGGCCCGGTGCTTCTCGTCCGCTCCGATCGCGGTGCTCCGGCACCGCGATCGATTTTGCCGGTCACGCGCGGCGCCAGCGCGGCCGACAACGATCTCACCGACGAACAGAAAGCTCAGATCGCGGCACAACACGCCGCGTTCGACTTTGAAATCGCGGAGCGCGCCGAACTTCTGCGCGAGCACGAGGCACTTCAAGCCCTGCTCATGGAGCAGCTCAAGAACGAGGACGAGATCATGAAGAAATGGATCGCCCTCAGCTAAGGAAGCGGAGCGACGCCGTGCCTTCGTCATCCTGAGCGGAGCGAGTGTAACGAGCGCGGTCGAAGGACGAAGGACGAAGTGGCGCCCCGCGGTAGGAGTGCCTTGCCTCCCCGTGATATAATCCTGCTTCGTCTTTTGGGCCATTAGCTCAGCTGGTTAGAGCGCATGCTTGATAAGCATGAGGTCCCTGGTTCGATCCCAGGATGGCCCACCATCAACGTCGGTGTCGAGCGCTCGGTGCGCTCCCCGTCAGTAGTCGTCGGCCGGCGTATTGTCCGGGTGGTCGATGAAATATTTTCCCTTGAGTTTGGTCGGGATGGGTTGGAACGGGATCGGACTTTGCGAAAAGTCGAACATGTCGTCGAACGCGTCCGCTCGCTGGTCCGCATACGTCACCTTCGAAGGCGGGCATTGGCAGATCGGACCTAAACCAAAAGTGTTCTCGATGAAGTGCAGCGTGCTCGCAATTTCGTGCTGCTTGTGCGAAATGTAGCCCGCTTTGGCGTACGGCGAAACGATGATCAGCGGTACGCGGAATCCCAACCCTTCAAACGCGTGGGTCGACGGGTCGGGATACTGCTGCGGACCGACGTGATCGTACCATCCTCCCCACTCGTCCCACATCACGATGATCGCGGTGTTGTTCCAGTATTGGCTTTGCCCGATCGCATTGACGATCGCCGCGACCCAGTCGGGTCCGCCCGCGCCCGATCCGGGGCCGCCATGGTCCGACTTCCAGCCGCTCGGCATGACCCATGAAACTTGCTGCAGACGGCCGTTCGTGACGTCGCTCAGGACTTTCGTGTCGGGAGTGACGACGTTCGCCCAGTCCGGTCCGTTGATGATTTGCGAAATCGCTTCGAACGCCGACAAGTTCGATCCGGACGTTGGCAGCGGCTGAACGTAGTAACGCCACGTAATTCCGGCGCCGTCCAGGAGATTGGCAATCGTCGGGTACGTAAAACATGGAAACGGTCCGACCGTTTCGTGGCCCGTGGGCTTGGAGAACACCGGCGGACTTGCTTGGCCGTATTGCAGCACGTCCACCGTGGTCGATTTGTTCGGGTTATTGCAACCCCACGGCTGGCCGTCAGGAACCTCGGATGCGTGTCCCGACTCCCCGGCCACCAAGTACTGATGCGATACGAAGCTTGGGCCGGCATTCGATGAAAACGTATTATCGCCCAGCGCGTACTGCGACGCCATCGTCCAATACGGCTGCACCTGCGAAGGGTCTACGTACGAAAACGCCATCGACTTGAATTTCAGCGTGTTGTAGAACACCCAGCACGACGGATGATTGATTGAGTCGCTGCATCCAGTCCCTTTGTTGTACTTCCAGATTTCATTGTCGAAGCCGTCGCCCTGGCCTTGATCGTAGTCTTCCAGAAACTGCGGGTGATCGTGCCGAAGGTCGAACGACCACTTCAGCGGCACCGATTGGAGCACGTACTTCTTGCCGTGCCCGTAGCCGGCACTCACCGTGTTGGCACCGGGGAATCCGTGGAACAGGTTATCGAAGCTGCGGTTTTCTTGCATGATGACGACGACGTGCTGGATCGGCGTCGAACCCGTGCGCCGGTGGATTATATTCGGAACGCCGGCCGGCCCGGCACCGGTTTGCGAAAACGGCGAACCGCACGCCGCCATCGCGAAGACGGCGAGCAGCGAGACGAACTTCGGCATACGCCGTCGGACTCTCATCGAACGGCCCATTAATAGTCGGTCTCCGGCTGTGTGGGCGGATGCTTCATAAAATACGCGGCGTTTTTCTTCGCCGGGATGGGCGTAAACTTCGTCGGTTGCTTAGAAAAATTGAAGACGTCGTCGTACGCGTCCGCCCGTTGATCCGCGTACGTCTGTCCGGATCCCTCACCCAAAAACGGTAGGCCGAACATTTTTTCGATGAAGTGCAGGCTACTGGCGGTCTCGTGCTGCGCCTTCGACACGTAATGGTTCTTCGCGTACGGCGAAACGATGATCAGCGGCGTGCGATAACCCAGGCCTTCGTACGCTCCAGTGACCGGGTCGGCGTACTGTGGGGGCAGGACGTGGTCGAACCATCCTCCCCACTCGTCCCACGTAATGATAATCGCCGTACTGTTCCAATACTTGCTTTGACCGATGGCGTTGACGATCGACGAAACCCAGGCCGGGCCGCCGTTTCCGGATCCGGCGCCCGCGTGGTCGGAGGCGCCGCCGTACGGCATCACCCACGACACGTTCGGCAGGTTGCCGCCGGCGATATCGTTGAGGATCTTGGAGTCGGGCGACACGACGTTGGCCCAATCCGGACCGTTTCGAATCGGTTGGATGGCATCGAAGGCCGAGAGCCAGTACGAGTCGTTGGGTTGTTGCTGTACGTACCATCGCCACGATACCTTCGCCGTGTCGAGCAAACCAGCCACCGTGGGATAGGTAAAGCATGGGTCCCCGCCCACGACGTCGTGCCCGAACTGAGGCGGGAATTCCGGTGGACTCGCTTGACCGTAAGCGAGGTAATTTTCCGTTTCCTTAGGCGCATCGCAGCCCCAGGGTGTTTCGCTGGGAACCTCGTCGGCGTGACCGTCTTGCCCGGCGATCAACATTTGGTGTGGCCCAAAGCTCGGTCCGTTGGTCGACGAAAAGTTATGGTCGCCGAGCGTATACTGCGAAGCCATCGTCCAGTACGCTTGAATGTCCGACTTGACCACGTACGAGAAGGCCATCTTCAGATACGTCTTTCCCGTCCAGAAGATCCAGCAGGCCGGATGGTTGTAGGGATCGTTGTACGGACACGTTCCGTTCGGCGGAGCTTGGTTGAGGCTTCGAATCTGTTGATCCCAACCGTCGTTCCTTCCGCCGTCGTAGTCTTCCAAGAACTGCCACCGAAAGTGGTTGATGTCGTGCCCCCATTTCAGCGGCAACGGCTGCAGCGTGTATTTGACGCCGTGGCCGTATCCGAAAGTCGCCGAATCGGCCTTGGGAAAACCGTGGAAAAAGTTATCGAAGCTGCGGTTCTCCTGCATGATAACCACGACGTGCGTTATCGGAAACGAGCTGGCTCGATGGCTCAAGGCCGCCGGTAGTCCGGCGCCCACCGGCACCGCTCCCGGTTGAGCATAGGGCGAGCCGCAAGCCGTCAACGCCGCAACGAGCAACACGACGAGTCGCTTCATAGGCACTCCTCGACTCCGGATAGGTGCGCAAAGTTTCGGGAGCGCTTCCGCGAGCCAACCCAATCCCCTCCGTCGCGTTGAAAGCAGCGTGCCTGGTTGACCTGGCGGTCGCCGGGCTGCCCGGATCGCGCGATCCGGTTTTACCGCCGACCGGTCGACACTTCGGCCGGAGGGACTAAACTTCGGCCCCTTTGGGCGAATGTAGAGGACTAACGACCAAACACCCCAACCTAGGGAGCATCATGTATACCGATGAGAATCTCACCTGCGTCGACTGTAGCAGAGCCTTCACGTTCACGAGCAGCGAACAGGAATTTTACGCCCAAAAGGGCTTTACGAACAAACCGGGACGATGCCCGGACTGCCGTGCGGCGCGAAAAGCATCCGGACAAGGTGGACGCGGTGGAGGTTTCGGTGGCAGCAGCCGGCCGGACCGGGAAATGCATTCGGCAACCTGTGCCCAGTGCGGCAAAGAGGCGCTCGTACCGTTCGTGCCGAGTGGCAATCGGCCGGTGTACTGCCGCGATTGCTTCTCATCGCGCTCGTAAGCTTCAGTCGCCTTCGACCTGCAGCTTGATATTCGAGAACCCGATGTTACTGACGATAGTGGAACCGTCGTAACCGAGCACGCGCATGGGCAGATGCGTCGTCGCCGACATCTCGACGACCTCACGCGTTAAGCCGGCCGACGGCGCCGCCGGAACCAACGTCAACGCGTTGGCCGGTACGCCGTCGATAACGCCGCTGGGAACCAACGAGAGCCTCCCGGCTTCTTGTTGCGCGCGTGCCAAGATCGCCCCGAAGCTAAGCTGATCGATCGACGCTCCTTGGAGCGTCGTCACCAATGGGTCATGCAACGACACCGTTTTGCTGAACATCGCAATGAGCCCCGAGCCGCGGTGGGCTATGATGGTGTCGCCGCCAGTCCAGCTCAACGTAATGCCGGTATTTGGTCCCGATATTACGTGAACCGTGACGTTCGATGGCTTGCGGAACTGATAGTCGAAGACGACGTTTTGTGTCTCGGCACCCTTCTGGTCGAAGATCGAGACCGTCGCGCTGTACTTGTCGACGCCCGCGATCGCCCGAGCAAAAGCATCGAGTTCGCGGGCGGCAGCGCTGGACGAAACCGCCGGAGGCTGCGCGGCCGCGGTCACGCCGCTCGTCCCCACGAGGAACAGCAAGGTAGCGCACGTCGTGACGAAGGTTGAGGACGGTAAAAAGCCGTGCCGTTTCATGCTACACCCTCCAGCGCATTGATCTCCGATTCGAATTCACGTTGATATTCTACTCCCGCAAGCTGAGGAATGCGGTCGCCACAGGACGCTCTACCCTTAGGTATCCATTAGAGGAGGTTACGGAATGACGTTGAGCCCGCTGGAAGCTCTTTACTTGGAGATGAGCGGATTCGAACCGCTGACCCTCTGCTTGCAAAGCAGATTATGGATCCAGCCAGGCCACCATTCCGCTCCATTTCGTGCTCGTTTGCTGCCTACCACGGCACCCCAATGCCCCCCAGAATCCCATGTACAGGTTGTAAATTGGTTGTAGGAGTGTTACGCTTGAGCATGTAAAGAGGCCCCAGCGGTGTTCAGACCGCCGAGGCCATGCCAACGGAAGGATAAGTTCCGATGACGAGTACCAGGATACCACGCAAAGCAACACCCCGCCGCATCGTCGGCTACGTCCGCGTTTCGACTGAGGACCAGGCCCGCGAGGGCGTGAGTCTAGCGGCTCAGGAAGAGCGCATACGGGCCTTTGCCTTCGCCACTGGCCGCGAGCTCGATGAGATCGTAATCGACGCCGGCGAGAGCGCCAAGACCCTTAACCGCCCCGGACTCGCGCGTATCCTTAACGACCTGCGCGCCGGGGTGATTGAAGCCGTCATTGTCTTGAAGCTCGATCGGCTAACGCGCAGCGTCCGCGACCTTGCCGATCTGCTCGACGCGTTCCAGAAGCACGACGCGGCACTCGTATCCGTTTCGGAGTCCCTGGACACCTCAACCGCTAGTGGTCGGCTTATGCTCAACTTACTCGCAAGCGTGAGTCAGTGGGAGCGCGAGGCGATCGGCGAGCGCACGGCCGACGCCTTAGCCCATAAACGGTCACAGGGGCGCGTCTACGGGCCCGTGCCATTCGGATATCGGCGTAACGGTGATCAGCTGGTCAGCGTGCCCACGGAGCTTGCAGCGCTCAATACTTTGCGCAATATGCGCGCTAATGGCGCGTCCTTGCGCGTCTGCGGGGCGTGGCTGACGTCGCAGGGTGTCGCGCCGCGGCAGGGCGGCCGCATCTGGCGCGCGTGCTCCGTTCAGCAGATCCTCGACTCCCGGATGAACCGGGTCGCATGAGCGACGTAAGGTGGCCCGACGACCCTCTCACGCGCTTTTATCTTGCCCGGGCGGCTTTGATCGCGCTGCTTCCGCGGTCTCAAGGGCCTTCTGAGCTGTCTCCTGCACCGCGTCCAGCTGCGCCTGAATCTTGCGAACAGCTTCCGCGAATGGACCTTCCGGCAAACGTGATCCCGTTTCGGCGGAAGCCGACGTAATTTCCAAACCCAAACTAAAGCTGCGCCGGCTTTATTGGCCGGCCGAAGGAGGTCCCGATTCAATGAAAGTCACGATCGACCAAAGCGCAGTAGCGGCAATCGCCACGTCGGCATTGGCGGCCTATCCCCACAAACTCGGCTACGAAGCCGAATGGAACCAACCCGAGCGTGTGGCCTCGGAGCCACTGGGGTTTAACGAAACCGAATTTTCCGACGATGATCTTTCGGTTGCCGTCGAGATATTCGACGCCGCGTTTGGGTTCGCACTTCAGCTCGGGGCACGCATTGGCGCCAACCCACTGCACACACCGGAAATTAAGGATCTCATCGCCACGTATCGCTACGAATGTAAAGCTCGAGAGGCAGCATGATGGCTCGTGCAAGATCGTCAAAAGTGCGGCTTAAGTCGGCCGACGTGTTCGCAGAGGCGGTAAAAATCGCTTCTGATGCGCGCGATGCATCCGTAGAAATAGACTGGTCAGTGAGCGCCAAGACCCCGTTAGAATGGGAAATCCGGGTTAGACTCATCCACGGAATCGAGCTTGAGGAATTCACAAATTGGAAATCCACCGATCACCCCCTGTCGTGGATGGCTATGAGAATCCGTCAGCGCCTACTGGAGTTCAAAAATACGATTGACCCAGATTCGGAAACTATTGGGGTGGACTTGAAAGTGGCCGTCAGAACGTGGCTGAGGTTTCACGCGAGAGAACTAAAAAAGGAGACGACGGCGCGCCAAGAGCGCTTACTCGCATCCGTCAGCGATGCGTCATTGTGATCCGCTTCTTCTACTCACTCGCTCGTCTGCTCGCGGGCCTCGGCATTTAGCCGGGGCCCGTCCAGGGCGATAGAATTACGAAGCGCCCGTGCGCAAGCGTTTAAAACTCCAGCGCTACGCCGGCCCAACGTGGACTAAGATCGCCAACGCGCCGCTCCCCCCGCCTGCTCATTCCATCGTTTTACGTTCACGCCGAAGACGAGCAGCCAGAGCATCAACAAGCCTTCTGCCAGGACGCCAGTGATCTCGATATACATCTTTGTAAGCTTTAAAAGCTCTGGCGACAGAACCAGCAGCCAGGCCAAGCCCGACAACGCCATCAAGACCCCCAGAGCACGCGGCAGAAACGTCGATCTCAAAATGAGGTAGCCGATTGTAAGGTTGAACAACCCGAAAATCGGCAGCGCGCTTTGGGGTGAAACCAGATGAAACAGGCTCAAGGACTGAACGATGCATCCCGCGATGCTGATTACCACAGCGATTAAGGCGACACTCCGGCTAACCGGCTTGAGAATCTCATAGAGGAGGAGCGTGACCGCGACATAGACAGCATTTGCGATGAGGTTGGCGGCATCGCTGTATGCGAGCGGCACGCGGCCAACCAAGAACGATGCGAATATGACGGCCAGAAAATACAGCAAGTAAACAGCACCGATAATTCTAGCTCCGGAACGCTTCATTTCGTTCGCCCCCTAGGGTCCCTACAAATGCCTGGGCGGATTTGTTTCGGCAGTGAACTCAGCAGCCCTTAGCCGACGCCTTCTCCGCGTCCCGGATAACGTGGCGGCGGTTGTCAAGCCAGCGCAGTGTCCAGCGGCGCAGATACGCGCGAGCGTTACCGCTGCAGACGAGCAGCAGGCCGTCTCCATACAGGCCAAAGAAATGACTCCTCTAAGGGCGAACGCCCTTTTAGTGTTATCGATAACAATTTTGGCGGACAGCGGAAGGCGACGGCGGCGTTGGATTGATAGGGAGTAATGCCGGAGATTTCGTTTAGTTCTTGGTGCCTATCAATCGACGAACGCGTGCGACAAGCCGACCCTTCGCTAGAGTACGCCCTTGATGGAGCACATCACGATTTTGTTAACGGGCAATTGGTGAGAAAGGCCCCTGAGATTCTGTCGGACGTTATCAGTTGGAGCGATCAAGGAAGAACGGTTCACGTCATGCGCCACGTAGGGAGGCGTGCGCGCGTGGAGTCCTTTGCCCCGGTAGGCCCAACATTTCAGGGGTACGAAATGGATATTGACGAGTTGACCATTGACCCGATGGCTCTAAACATCGTCACGTATTTGAAGCATCGACATGGGGTTGACGGCTTCCAGTGAATACCAACGTTGAGCCGCTGTCTCAGCTTGCACTCGGGATGACAGCCAGACCCGGGTTGTACGCGGTGCTTCTTGGGTCTGGAATCTCTACATCGGCTGGCATACCGACCGGTTATGAGATTACGCAGTCCCTTATTCGACGACTCGCTCAAAGCGAAGGCCAGAGGCCAGTGGACCCTTTGGCCTGGTACCGTGAACGATACAATGATGACCCAGGCTATAGTCATTTGTTGGAGTCACTGGCGAATACGCCTGCGGAAAGACAGGCATTACTGCGCCCATTTTTTGAGCCGAACGAAGAGGAACGCGAGCAGGGGCTCAAGATACCCACTGCAGCTCATAAGGCGTTGGCCGCCCTAATGCAGCGAGACTTGGTACGAACGGTTATTACGACTAACTTCGATCGGCTTCTTGAGCACGCCCTGCAGGAAAAGGGTGTCGAACCCATAGTCCTCGCAAGCGATGCCGCAATCGCTGGAGCGGAACCGCTCGTTCACCTGCGGAATGTAGTCATAAAAATCAATGGCGACTACTTGGATGCCTCGATTAGAAACACGGTTGGCGAGTTGTCAGACTACCCCGAAGCAACACTTGAGCGACTGCGTAATATTTTCACTGACTACGGCCTACTTATTTGCGGTTGGTCGGCAGAGTGGGACCTGGCACTGAGGCTAGCGTTAGAAGGTGCGATCGGGAGACGATATTCTACCTTTTGGACTACACGCAGCCAGCCGTCCGAGTACGTCGTGGGACTAATAGCTGCCCGATCCGCTATAAGCGTCCCCCACCTTAATGCCGACGCGGTTTTTACCAAACTTGATGAGCGCTGTATGGCACTTGAACGCGACGGCTTCTTTGACGAAGTTACGCCTCATCTTGCCGCTGCAACGGCAAAACGTTGGCTCCAACAAGGGAATCGGCCGATCGACATTCACGATATGATATTCCAGGGAGTTGACAGACTCGGATCGCGCTATCAAGGTGACTATTCCGAAGCCAGTCCAGAACCCTCGAAGCAGGCGATCAACGCGCGGCTCGACTCGATGGAAGCATCGACCGCTGTACTCATGCATATTGCCGCCGTTGTGGGTGCCTGGGGATCGGAACCTGCCGTCGACTCAATAGTCGCTGCCGTCAGGGAACTTTGCCGCCGATCCGGGTCTCACGAGATAGGGCAACACTACACAACCTGGATTGCCCTCGCAAGGTATCCGCCCGCTCTTGTTTGGTATTGCGCGGCGCTCGGTGCGTTTGCGAATCGAAACTCCAGAACCCTAAAAGCCCTGTTTTCCAGTACAATCCCACTCTTCAATAGTGAAGTGCAGGCTGCTCGATGGCTCAGCGCTCCTTCTATCCTGGGGACCGTGCAGGACGAAATCATTGGTTATGAGCGATATCGCTTCGGATCGTCCCGGCGTGTCCTTGATGCGCTGCGACCGATCATGAGCCGCGAGTTATCCGTAAGCGATTGCAAGTCGCTGTTCTTTCAATTTGAATATGTTGAAGCCGTCGTCCTCTCGGCGGATGACAAAGCCTTGCAATTATCAAACGAGGGATTGTGCTGGCCCGTTATTGCGCGCGATCTAACCGATGCTCTGGAACGTGAAGGAAATAACTGGATCGGCGTGACTGCCGGTTTGTTCGAAAGCTCAGATTCCGCACGCGATGCGATTGTGCATCTTGAGGGAATTGCAAATGATGCTAAGAAACTTGGTTTCCATAGGGAGCCCGAGGACCTGCGCTGGAGCGTTCCATGAATAGTCATGCGCTGGGTCGCGCGGTGCCGCGCCATCAGCAACCCTTTTCCGGCAGGCTTTCCGCTTCCCGACTGATGCGTCCGTAATCATCTATCCAGCGTAGTATCCAGCGGCGCAGATAGGCCCGATCGGGGTCGTTGCAAGCTAGAAGCGCCTCGCGCACTCGCTGGAACTCCAGGGATGTGTAGCCGTCAGCCATTGTTACTCGGCGTGTGACAATTGCAAATGCACTTCGCTTCCATCCGGCTCACAAAAGCCAGCTACCTTAGGGGTTCTCGCAGTGAACGGACCCGTCGCCCCCGATGGAGCAATTGAGACTGTGGTCGGTCAGCACTACCGGCCCCACCGTGAACGATTCCTGACTCCACGGATGTAATAAAACTAGCTCTGCACGCCGGGGTTGCGGCTATAGGCTTCCAGTCCGTCACACAGGCACAGCTCTGGCGGGATCAGACGATGGACTGCCTCCCTAACTCGCTCAACGCTGTCCGCAAGGTCGTTCAGATTAATAGCAGCACCCGCATTGCCAAACAGCCCAGTGATACCATTGTAAGTTATGAATGTCGCCTCTTTCGGATCCGTTTCAAGTCCATCAGTGGGCGGCAACACTTTGAACATCGTTATACTTTGCGGATGCGAACTCGCCCAGCCATCTAATCGCTCGTCCAAATGCTCTATGCTGTCGCGTACCTCAGTAGACATTAACACGCGTTCGTTAGAAAGCCCGAGGGCGGCAAAAAGACGCGCTCCTCGCTTTATCGCATGCTGCCGCCGCCTTCCCCTAGCAGATTTTCCGGATAGAAGTTTCGCGATGTTGGCGGCAAATGAAATAGCAATTTGAAACATGGCGAAACCATCAGAGTGTCCTCGGAGCTGAGTTCGATCAGTTGGGACGATGGCACTTTCGCCAAATAGACGTTTCCCCGCCGTGTACGACCGTATGAAATTGCCACAGAGTCAGTCGAGAAAGAGATAGTAGGGAAGATCAGAATCCTTCAGCATTTCGCCCCTTGCGACAAGAACATGGTCAATGCCCTGTTTTTCAGGCTCTCGGTTTCTTTGAAAGGGCAACCCCAATGTCGAACGCGTTAACAAAAGGGTTTATGCACACGGCGGTCTGTGATCTATTCAGGGCTTTAGAAGGTGGGTGTCTAACCGGCGCAGTCACATTATCAATGTGCTTGCTGGACTATCTTGCCTACCTTGATTCACCGAACAAGAAAAACGTAAGCGCAGACTTTAAGCGAATAGTGTCTAAATACCTGACCCCGGAGAATGCGAGCTATAGACCGGATCAGATGTTCGCTTTGAGGTGTTCGCTGGTACACACGTACGGCGAGAGCGAGGCCCTTTGCAAAGCGGGACTGGATGGCTTCATAATTGCGTGGCTCAACGGGCCCTTTCATCTCACAATGATTTTGCACCCTCCGAATCATTTGGAGATTAATGTCGATTCAATCGTGGCAGACGTCGTTTGGGCCGCATGGCGTTTCTGGAGCACCCGCGGGATGGATCCTATCGTTGTGGGCAAATCTGCTTCCACTGTTAAAGTTGGCCTAGTGACCCAACAACATTACGACGCCTTGGCATACTGCGACTTGCATCCGGCGCTAAGGACACTTGACTCCGCTTCCCCTCAAAGAGAGGCGCTTAACAGCGCCATAACCGAAATCCTGAGAAATGTTCTTGGACACTAATTCAGGCCTCGACATCTAAGCCTAGATGACACGAGATCGCGCGGACTCGCTAGGAACTCCATGGAGGTGTAGCCGTCAGACATTTGTCAAGCGTCGTGAAAGTCGCGCGCACGATAATGCTTAATCCGAATGCGAAACCCCAAACGCGCAGTCGAGCGGGCGATTAGTCAACTACATCCGGCGTCGATACGGGCGTCGCGCTAGCCTTACAAACAGTCTGACCAGAAATCTCACGGGAGCATCAACAAGGTAGTCAAGAAACCCCACGAGCGCTCCAATTGGACCGGCCGGCGGTGGTGGAGAAAAGAAGACGGACGGAAACTCGTTTGCCCGCTCGCGATCGTTTGGATAAGGGGCGTCATTTAGGGAGAAACCCTTGGGGATCGGCACCCGCTTATCGGGATGAGCAGCATCTGGCGTCATTGAGCTAGATTTCATCGGTGAATTCCCCCTTGCGTGGCTCAAAAAACTTCGGAAAAATCATCGTCCCTGCGGCACTTTGCCGAAAGATGGAGTATCCCCAGCCACATCGGCGCTTGCGCTCCAGGATATCATAATATTCGACTTCATCCACTTCCACGAGAAAATTAAAAAGTCCACCTACGTTAAAAAACTGAGCCGCTACTTGCGTATTGGGCTCGCACGCCGGGAAAAAAGCAGTGCGCGTCATCGAATAAGGATGATTCGTGCTGGTGCCCGGAGCCCCGAATCGAAGGGTCGCCCGTACGGCAATCTTAGCGGCGACACCATGGGGGTTCGTCGACCTGTTTAGGACAATCAAGTTGATGTAGGAGGGGGTTGCTCCAGCGGTGAGAGCGGCAAAATTCGCATCAGCTTGATCATCTCTCGCCCACTGATTCCAATACGGCCTGTACCAAGCATTTGCGAATGGGTCGTCTTCAAAACCCGGGTATCCTCCATCCGGATACAGTATGAGATTTAGTAATGGGCCGCTGATCGAGAACTGAACGTTTGTCGAGCGAGATAATGCCCGAGTGGCTCGCCAAAGAAAATACGTAGCAATCGCAAGCACGACAGTTGCAATGGTGGTTACCCATGCTGAGCCATTGTTGGCAAAACCACCCAGCGCGGCTAGAGTATGGGATTTAAAGTCCGTGGTTAGCGTGTTCGCGAGAAATGATCCGACAGCACGGGAAATCACCCAGACCAGATAGCCAAGTCCGAGAAGCGCCAGGGCTACTACAATGAAGCCCGCCACCTGAGCGGCTCGTCCCGGCCTCTGGGGTGCGATCATTGGGTCAGTTATTTTTAACCCTCAAGCCGAATGCCTGCGGATACCGTGTGTTGCCTCACTGTCCCAAGGCGTTCTGCGCTGGAGCGTGACTGATGGCCGAGATTTCCCGGTGCTATTGGCGGGGTGGTACGGTCGTTGAAAACGGGATGTTTGCGTGCGTGCGCGTGCCCGGAGCAGACGTAAAGAGCGCCGAGCGCGGGTTATTGAAGAGGTCTATCACGTCGTCTTTGCTCTTCACATTCGGGAAGACCAAGTTTGCGCCGCCGAAATGATTTACAACACTCGCCCCTCCGGATACGCGCTCACTCGTCTTCTGCCGAAGCGCGTGCGGGATCGGTTTGCCGCCACCAGGGAACAGCCAGCCGAACGGAACCAGGTCGGAGCGCGGAACACTATCTGGGGTGGTGTGATAACCCTTGGGACGCCCGGCTTTCAGGTCTTTGTAGATGTTGTAGCCGATACCGGCAACCAATCCGAACTCCGCAAGAGCCCCTACGAACCACTTGAGCTTCGACGCAAGAGCACCCAGCCCGCCGGCGGCTGCAGTTCCCGACGAACCGATAATCGTTCCATCAGTCGCGATCGTTGCGGTCAATTTATCCAACGCGGCTTCAAGGCGAAACATGGCTATCGGCATCTGAATCGCTGACCGAGCCATCGTGGCCATAAAGACGACCCACGCGCCGCCCATCACTCCCGTGAATGCCAAGACGCCCTCACCCCACCGCTTTGCCGCATCAGGATTCGCCGCGAGGTATTGAACGGTTTTACTTAGGTGCCCAGCCCATGACTCGAACCGGTTCGTCAGGTCTGGAAGCAGCGGGAAGAAAGTCGCCTTGGGTATATTTTCCAGGTTTGTCCAGAAGACGCCCCACTGATAGATGAAGTTGTGGCTGTATTTCTTCCACATACCATCGATCGTGCCGATGGCATTCATCATGCCCCAGTTTTGCTGTCCCTTCGCATATACCGATGGGGTCAACTCGGTCGCCATGTAGCGACCGCCCTGTGCGAGAAACGCGCGCTGCAGTTCACCGACAAATCCAACCGGGGTGAATCGGCTACGGATTGCCTCGAGGTGCTCCACGACTTTGCCGAGCAGAAGATTCCCGTGGTCCGTGAATTGCGTGCGAAGAACCCCCGCTGGACCCTTGGCCGTCGTCAATCCGAGATCGTAAAGAGCCGAATGCTGGAGCTTGCTCAGATGACCCGTCATCGTGGCCGCACCAGACAGATACTCGATGACGCGAGCGATTCCCGAGCCACCACGACCGCTTAGGAACCCGGTCTGGCCCATCGTCATCGCCTGCTTGAATATGTCCTCTTCGGACACACCAGCGGCGCGCGCACTCCCAATGAAAACTCGGCCCTGAGTAACCAGCTTCTGAAGGTTATCGGGCTGGACGAACATCATTTCGGCGGAGCGATCGAGCATGTGCTGCAGCGGCGCGCCGGAGTAGACACCGAACAAGTGAGCGAGCGTGCTCATTTGCTTCACGGCGTCAACCGGATTGATATGCTTCGGACTCATCCAAAGAACGTCTGCAGCCTTCGCAATGCGCGTAAACGCATCGGTCAGCTTGGTTGGATCGTTTAATCCAGATGTTGCCGCGATNNCCGAGAAGGCTGCTCCAGCTACTGCGAACGTACCCGACGCGGTTGCACCAACCTGCATCAGCTTTAGTCGATGCCCCTCCAGCGCTTGGGTCGCTCGTTGGATCTTCGACGTCTGTCCGTCAATGACGGTGTTCATCCGCCCGGCTTCGACCGCGAGTCCGCGCATCGTCGCAACGCCGTTAGAACTGAACCGAATTACGGCGCTTACTACCCAGCTCCCGATGGCCATGTTGGATCTCTCTTTCAAATCGACTAGGGAAAGGAATGCGCCAGCATGAGAGCACCTCACGCGAGGGGTGTGGGCGCTTTAGGCGCCCGCTACTTTGCTACTGGCCGGAAAACGAAGGGGCGTCTGAAATGGAAAACCAGGCGATCGCGATCGAGCTCACCAAGCTGGTCGTCGCTCAAAGTAGAGCTCCGGTTGGAGTGGACTACTTTCACCTTGCAACCGACTACCTTAGCATCTATCGGTACATACTCAAGGATTTGCACTAACACGCCGGCGATAATGGGCAACGCCCAGCTGCCCGCAACTACTAGATCGCCGTTCGAATGGCGTCACATTGTCCCATAGACGCCGAGGCTCTTCAGCTTGGCGCGGATCTCTTCATCGGTTGCGTCGGACCAGTCCCGATCTGAGCGCGGATGGGCGACGCAATCGGGACGCTTGCAATCGCGCGTCTCCGCTTCCCGCGCAGCCGCGTTATCAGCAAGTTTCTTCTTGTGCGCCTTTTCGCTCTCGCCGATCGCGGCGTTGATCATTTGGTTTGCGGTCATATCGGCGTCTGAGTTACTCATTACCGGCCTCGCATTCTCGCCAACGCTGGCAACGAAGACCCTTGGAGTAGTTTTGCCATGGGGTCGGGCGACTCGGAAGTCCCTGCCGCGTTCCTTGGCGTTAAGAGGTCGGTAATGTCGCCGGTTTCAAACTTGCGGCGAAGCGCAGCGATCTCGGTCGCAAGCGCTTCCATATCGTCTTTCATTTGCTGAACATTGTTGGCGAACCAAGCGCCACGGCGGCAACAGTCCGTCACCCGCAGCTCGTAGCTCCTCACCATACCGGCGAGTGGCCGCGTTGAAATTGGGCCGTCCATCATTTCGCACCACCTTTAGCCGCAAGCGCCTCTCGAAGGTGGTTAAGCAGCATCTCGGGCACGGATTGCCGCAGTTCGGTGAGCGCCTTCTTGAGTTCGTCGATGACGATCTTGAATTCGTTACGCAACAGCATCTCGGCGTTGCCAACCCGGCTCTCGGATTCTTTTAGCCAACCCTCGAACTCGCGCACCGACGCTTCTGCGCGCTGAATATCGGCTGCGATTCGTTGCGGGCCGTCTGGGTCGTTCGGGGAAACGTGAATTCCAACGGGTCTTTCGGTGGTTTGCATTTGTAAGTAGTCTTTCCGGCACTTGGCCAGGGTATTGAGAACTGAAAACGAAGGCGTCCTAACGGATGCTCGCTTGCCTTGGAGCTTGATAGGGCAGCGAGTAAACCCGTTGCTGGAGCTACTTCAAAGAGGACGTAATCATGCTTAAACTATCCATCGCTGTCGCTGGTTTAGCTCTCGCTTTCGCGACAAGTGCGACCGGCGTGCTCTCAGCTCAAGCAGCTGAGAAGCCCACTTACACCGCAGGTCGATTTGCGATAGAGCTTGACCGAAGCGCGAGCAATCCCGGCAAAGTTGTCATCGTGCTCCACATCACGTCGCCAGCCGCGTACGCGTACGATCCCGCCAGCGGTGGGTTGGCCCCACTCACGCCCGTGCCGGCAGAGAACACAAATCCCATTGGCGGCATTGGAGTCGTCGTGAAGAAGAACCCCGGTACTGGGTCCGGGGCAGAGCGCATGGCTCCCGATGCGAGTGGTGGCGTTTTCGCCTTCCCGTCCAGCATGGAGCCCGGAAACTATGACATCACGGTCACGCTCCCGGCGCACGCCGTTAACACCAAGGGCACGGGATCTACAAACAGAGTGATGGCCTCGAAGGGCGCGGCGATCACCTTGCATGTGACCGTCGATTCCAAGGGCGACATACGCGTCAACCACAGCACACTGCCGCTGGTCGTTCCGCAGGGCGCAACCAGCACGCAGTAACGAGTTACGCGGCTGGGGAAGCCGCAGCTTCCCACAATCGCGCCTATTGCGACCCGGTGCGCCCGCAGTGGCCACCGAGCCGTAGGATCCGAGTCCCCGTTAGAGGGCCGGAAATCGTGAGAGAAGGGAACGACCTCGTTTCGCGATACAAACCCATACTCGGCAGTTGGGCGCTCTGATGGTGGTTTGACTGGTCGCTCCGTTGACGATCAACCACCTCTTACTCGTAAGGAGAATCTTCTTGATGCTATTCCTAAAATGGGCCGCTCCGGCGGCTCTCGTGTCAGCAGTGCTCGCGCTGTCGGCTTGCGGCGGCGGCGTGAATGCCACCCCGGGTGCCGGAACGTCGGGCCAATCGCTCGGCGCTCAACGTGTAACCGGCGAGAAGCACATCACCGTCCAAAACGTGCGGCCGAACAGGCAGTTTCCATGCCCCGATTGGGACGATCTCGGCTGCTACAGCGACATCATTAGTATGTCAGGTCCGGGGGGGACGGCCATTCCGTGGTGCTACGGCACCAACAGCGATCCATGCTCAGCCACCAGCCAGGTCACCTGGAGCGGCGGCATCGTCACAAATACTAACCCGCTTGACTTTTTGCCGATCTCCAAAAAGAAGATGAGCGCCGCTTGGACCGGCCCGTTCCCCTGCGACTACGCGCATTGCTATGGCTATAGCACGGGGACCTACGAGCTCGACACGATCACCAATGGTCCTAAGCTCTTGCCAACTAACAAGTACAAATACGGTCAGGAGATCTGCATTAATTCCACCTGCCAAGACTTCATCGGCATCAACGTCCTACAGACCCATTAAACTGGCGCGCGCCCAGGCGTGCGTCTCGTTTGGAAAGGGGCTCGGGGAAACCCGGGCCCCCTTTTTTTCAACGAACCACCGTTCGGAAATTTGCAAGCGCTGAATTCTTGACTGCCCATGATTCTGCATTCGGAAAACGAACCAGTTGCTGGCCCCCGAAGCGGATTTCCGCGGGGTAAGCGCGGTGTCTCAGCGCACGATCGAAACGGGTCGGCGTACGTCAAGCCGTTTCGTTTTGTCTTACAAGGGACGGTGCAAGACAACGGACTGCGGAGCGCGCTGGTCACATCTCACCCTCGAACACTAGCGGCCTTGGCGCCGTTTTAAGGCTCTAGAACGCGGCTTTCGACTGTGATGGAGGGTTTGACCGAACGTGAGCCGGTGAGCGACTCTAGCGCGTCCCGTACCTTTTCTAGCGGCCAACCCGCGAAGACGTTCACGGTGCGATTGTCGTTAGTCGCCGGAGCACCAGGGTCCCAACCGCGTAGCTTTGCGATCGCATCTTGAAGGCTCTTCGCTTGCTGAGAGGCCTTTAGCACCAGCTCATGCTGCCCATGCGCCTGGGCCTGATCCGCAACCGCCTCAACCCTGTTAAGCCAGCCGCAGAGAAAGTCAATTGCGTCCTCCGGCTCGGCGAACGACACACGATCGAGCATCCGGCGGATCGGTACGGGTAAGCGTAACGTATCGGGAATCGTAACACCCTTCTCTCCGAGGCTCCGGCCTGGCTTTTCGGGCATGTGGTCGGCCTGGTGACGCGACACCGATGCGTTGGTCGTTCCGAACTGCCTGGCCGTTGCATTGACGCCCATGCCCGCGTGTAGGGCACGTTCTAGGGCCTTGCGCCGCGGGTGCGCGCATATCGAACATCGCCGTGGCATTAGCTCGCCGCCCGTCTATGGCTTGGGCGCTGGTGAGGCGGGATAGGCTTTANNGCTGGTGGCCGAGGCTTTCGCGGTCGCTCCGGTTCCGGCGCGGTCAGGATCTCGCGAAGCCTGCGATCGGTTTCCGGATCAGTGCTTGGTGATGGTCGCTGCTGTCTCACTTTGCTTTCACTTTCTTGGCCTTCGGAGCGTTGAGCGCGGAACGGAATCGGCCGTCTTTAATGCAGCCATTGCAAAACACAATGCCATTAACGGTCGTGCGTGCGCCGATTGAGCGGTCGCCGCAGGCTGAGCACGCCAGCCACGTTGGTACCAATTCCGACACTTCAACTGGCCTTTCTTTGGACTATCGGCTGGGCGGAAGCGCCGCGCGCCATGGAAGCGCGGAGATGCCGGCGCTTCTTGNNGTTGCCGCGTGTCTCGGCGCGTTTACGGACCTCATCGGCTGACTCGCCGATGGGCACCAGCCCGACGATCATTGCGGCTTTATACTTGACGTTCCGGACACCGGGGTCGATAACGACCGCGCGGCCGATTTTCTCGAGATGCCGGATGCGGCGGAGCGCGGTCGCGGGGCTTACACCCTGAAGCTCGGCCAGGCGGCGCGTGCTGATGCCAATGGCATCGGGAGCGACTCCAAGCTTCTCGGAGCACTCAAATAGGACTTTAATCGTACTTTCGCACTTCCCGAGAAATGAAACAATATCTCGTCCCCCCGCCGGGACTATATATTGTTTCAAATGCGGGCGCTGAGATTGTCGTTTCCAGGCATTAACGCGCCAACGATTAAAGGTTCGGCGGCTGCGCGCGTCACCGGTAGAGGGCGAGGGAAGCTTCAGATCCGGCGAATTGCTCCATATTTGCTCAGCCCACTTGCGCAGCACGTCTTCACCCGGCGCACCGTATACCCGAGCCGCTTCACCAGCGAGCCGCAGGAATCGCGCGTAGTTGGCTTTGGAGCCGTTCTGGCGAGTCCAGGGTTCCGCTACGCACTCGAACACCCATGACTGCAGTCGAGCGGTCCTAACGGGCTCGGGATCCGGTCGAAACCGGATGGCCGGAACAACTTGTGCGAAGCCGATCGGCTCGCCGTCTAGCGAAAAGAATCGATCTACGGAAAGCGCGCGACGCGCTGGGTGTCGGTTCCGCCCAGCAACACGAACCAAGCCGCCTTCGCCGCTCTGCGGGAATATGGAGAACGCATCTGCTGACGCGATGCCCCAAGATGGATGCTTCGAGGCGGCGTCACGGATTTCGCATGCAAGGCGGTTTAGGGTTCGTTGCCCCTGCGGCTGACGGAAGAACGTTAGCACCTTGCCCCGATGGTCATCGGAGCCCGTGGTACAGATCGTCGCCGCGTCCAATCGCCGGTTTCGCAGTTCTGCTGCCAGAATCCGCATCCGGTTCGGGAAGTGCCGATCGCAGTCGAACGTCATCAGTCGCGTTTTGCGACCCACTACCGTCTTGATAGCGAATGTGGCTTCGTCGCTGAAATGCCTAACGAGGTCGTCAAGGGTTAGTTCGCGACGCTCGCCGTCGTAGCTACCTTCGGTGCGCTGCTCGACACCGTATACACGCCCGCCGAGCAGCTCAAAAAGCGCTTCGGCCTGGCTTTGGGCAGCAGGAATGGTGCCCCTGAATGAGGGAGAAGTAGTCATTGCATGGGTCCTTAGTATCGGCTCGGTGTCAGAAACCGGGCCGGNNATTTTTTATACGGTCAACGACTCGTTGTTGAGAACGTCGGAGGGGTCCACGCCCAGTGCTTCGCACAACGGAATTCCCGTCTTAAGCGAGATTCGGCCCGGATCCAAACTCCGCTCGGCAACCGAAACGCGTTGAATATCGATTCCAGCACGTTTGGCGACCTCACGTTGCGTTAGACCCAACCCTCTACGCAACTCGCGAAGCATTGTCGTCATCGCTTGACTCCTTCTGATAATCGTGATTTTTGGGCAAAAGGGAAAAACCCGAATCGTCGGACTTGTGTAACCGAGGTATGTCGAGAACAACACCCCTCACTAATAGAGTGACGTCCTCGAAATGCGTCTTGGCCCGTTGATGCACGTCAACGAAACCCGCGCCCTGGATCTCTCGGCAGCGTTTGCACGTAACTGCAACCAGGTTCTCGGCGAATCGATCGCGCGGCATTGTCGACGGACTGCGCCACACTTCTGAGCGGCAGAGCGTCCCGGGAACCATTCCGAAATGTGCTAACCGATGGGCCACACCATCAATGACGACGGATTGATACCTGCCCCAGCGCAGCGCCGCCGTGGTCGTAACTCGGATCGGCCATAATGTCTGAGTCCGCCTATAAGGACGGTCGCCATGGTCGTTGTGAGCCCTCCATTGCAGCCAAAGGCTGGAACGGAAGGCGTCGGCTGGCCCAAGGTCTTCGACCGCCATGTGGGATACAGAAATGGTTGATTTGCCTATCTCGCGCGGCCGGTAATGCTCGATATATTTTCTGTCGCGACCGCGCTGTCCAGAGGATCTCCAACGGCATCGATCGTGCCGCTTGCGCCGCCTTCCGAGCGCGGGCTGTTCAAGCGGATCTCCGCATTCCTGACACCGGTTCGGCCCCCAATCAGCCTTGATGGAAACCGACGTCAGCGCCGCATGCACATCGCACCAGTCGAACGAGATGCCATGGTGTATGGCTGGCGCGTCGCAATCGCGGGTTGAGCAAAAGAGACCGACGCAACGGGGTGGATCGGGAGGCCGCATCGCGTCCCGACGCCCTTCATGCGTAACAGTCGGCCAATTGGTGAATCGTACACGGAAGAAACGGGTCGGCTCGAAGGTCGAACGCTGGGTGAGCGGCGGTACCCCAAACGCATCGCGTTCCAGCCCAACGGCGTCCGGGAGGCCGCGGTAAGACACGCTCTAGGCCGTCTTGCCGCCGGCCAGGTACTCGTCGATCGCTGCGACCGGGACGCGGATTTCGCCCCCCGCGAGCCTGGCATACCGTAGCAGCCCGGCCTCTATTAGGCGGTAGACGGAGTTGCGGTGGACCCCAAGGGCTTGAGCGGACTCAATAACGGTGAGCGCCTTGCGCTCGATGGCCTCGGAGGGCGGTTTGCGGCTATTCGGGCGGCCTGGGGGCGCTGAAGGAATACTCACAGCGGAATTATAAATGCTATCTACATGGCAACTCTAGGCCGAATTCCTTGCTAGTGTGAGCCCGCGCCCTAATGCCCTGGGACAGTATCTGGAGCGCGAAAACTGTGGGACCGACTTCATGTGCGATGTTGCTCGCATCGCCGTGGAGAGAGGCTACTCGCAAGAAAAACTTGCTAGTCTCTACAACGAGGTCGCCACTCATCGCGCGCGGACCAAGCGAGGAGCCAACGGGGGAACGATCAGCCGGCATTTCTTGACGAAGCGCCTGACGAAACAGGTCGTCGAGAACTATGCGAAGGCGCTTGGAATGCGCGACAGATACGTCCAGCTATTAATTGATCGCTCGGCGTTGAAGCCGACGAAAGCGCCCGGTCTGGGGGCGGGGGATGCAATCGAACGTTTCCTCATGCCAACCGCCGTCGAACCTTTATTCGAATCTGGTGCGATTACTGATACCGTCAGATTTCTCCGCGCAGATGAAAAGCGCAAGTGGCGGCTACTCGGGGAGGCTGTTCTTGCGTTTGAACAAGCACGCATGGGGATTCGGCGTTTTCGGCTTGTGGTTCCTAAGGAAGCAGCTTTTGCAGCCGGAGTGGGCGAGGAATACCTGATAAAGTGGTCTATTATCGCAGCCTATGTAGAGCCGGAAGTACGCCTTGCGCACCGTATCTCGATAAAGACTGCCGATCTGATTTTGCGCGAGGAATTGCTTGCGCATGTTTGGCGTCTCTTATGCATGGGTTTTGCATTCAACAAGGAGACTGACGGCCAGAGCGCGACGTTCCCAATGTTGACCTGGAGCGAATGGTGTGCAGTCGAAAGTCTCTTAAAAACGATGTACGAGCACCGAGGTTGGCCCGCCAAACAGATGGTGCAGAGGCTGCATAAGCAGCCTCTTTGGGGTGATTTCTTGGAGCAAGCTGGTGCGCCGGACTATGACGACTAAGCGTCGCGCCAAAGGCGAGGGCAGCATCGTACAGCGTCCAGATGGGACGTGGCAGTTTTCAATCAGTGCGGGCGTCGACGAACACGGAGGGCGCCGCCGGCGCTACCTGTACGCGAATACGCGATCAGCCCTCGTTCGTAAGATTCAAGACGAGAAAGCTCGAACGGGCGGCGCCATAAAGTCCCGGAGTGCGTTGACCGTACGGGATTGGATGGAAGCGTGGCTTGCCTCGGACGTGAAGCCCAACGTATCGAAGAACACTTACTCCGCTCGCGACATCGCTTGGCGCCTGCACGCCGGGCCCCTCGTGGGACATAAGCGGCTCGATCGCTTCGATGCGGATGACGTCGCGCACGTTTACGCCGAGCTACGAAAACTAAAGACCGGAGGCCGCAGCGTCCAGCTGGTGGCCGAAACGATGCGTGCCGCCTTTGACGCGGCGATTCTCCGCGACAAGTATCACGGCTCGAATCCCTGGCGGAAGCTGCCCACACCACGCCACGCGCCCAAGGAAACGAGGTCGCTCGACGCCGCCGAGGCCAAACGCTTTATTGAGGCGGCTCGTGGTAGCCGATTTGAGGCCTTGTGGCTCCTGGGCTTAACCGCTGGCCTCCGGATCGGAGAAGCGTTGGGACTGAGCTGGAAAGACGTTGATTTTGAGGCCGGCCAAGTGAGCATTCGGCAGCAGTCCACCGAGGTCGGGGGTCGGATTAGCATTGGACCGCTCAAGACGAAGAGCTCGCGTCGAGTGATCGACATAGGGGCCCGCACATTAAGCGCCCTACGGCGGCGCAAGCGAGCGGCCGATAAGGACGGCCACGGTTCCGCCCTAGTGTTCACGACGCCGGACGGCGACTTTCTCAGCCGCACCTACCTCCGACGCTTTCACTTTCACCCGATTTGCAAGGTTGCGGGAGTTACCGGCTTGACGATACACGGGCTGCGGCATTCGATGACTTCCAACGCGATCGCATCCGGCATCTCACCGGTCGTCGTAGCCGCTCGCCTGGGCCACTCCTCAACACGAATGACGCTTGATCGTTACGCTCACTTACTGCCCGGACAGCAGCGCGAAGCTGCCAAGACGATCGATGCTGCGTTCGGACTCAACAACCGAACGAAGCGCTCGAAGAACACGCCGACTTCATGACAGGTTGTAAAATAGGTTGTATCTTCTTACCGTGGCATGTCGGCCCAAAATAAAAAACCCCACGCTGTAAGGCTTTTTACTCTGGAGATGGTCGGATTCGAACCGGCGACCCTCTGCTTGCAAAGCAGATGCTCTACCAACTGAGCTACATCCCCGAGCGGCCCGGCCTTTCGTTCCTCTCAATGAGAACCCTACTCGCACGACCGAAGGCGCCGCTTGCAACCGGAGGAGTCGTGCCTGGCGGCGTGAATACGGGCGGGTCGCGGGGGCATAGCTCAGTTGGTAGAGCATCACGCTGGCAGCGTGAGGGTCAGGAGTTCGAGTCTCCTTGCCTCCACCACGAAAGGCTCGTACTATCGGGCTTTTTTTGTAGCCTCGAGAGTGGCCCCAACGCATGGTATATTAGTACGGGGAGCACGCTTGATGATCGCGCCCGCAGGGGTGAGGAAAGTCCGGGCTTCACAGGGCAAGGGTGCAGGATAACGTCCTGTCGGGGCGACTCGAAGGAAAGTGCCACAGAAACATACCGCTCCTCGCTTCGGCGGGGAGCAAGGGTGAAATCGCGAGGTAAAAGCTCACGGAGCACCGCGGTGACGCGGGCTCGGGTAAACCCCACCCGAAGCAAGACCGCTCGAATTCCTCGCAAGAGGCGGACGGCCCGTCCGGCCGAGCAACGTCGCGCCGAGGTGCGCGGTAACGCGCATCCCAGATAGATGGTCATCCCCTGCGTTTGGTCGCAGGGACAGAATCCGGCTTACCGGCGCGTCTCCCCAGCTTCTTCCCGGCTGCCGTGCAACTTCGTGGGCCCGGCAGCGCATCTCAGCGAATGAATACAAAGCACCGGCGTCCTCGCGGCGCCGAAGAGGAGATCCGTACGAGCATCGTGAGCGACCAGCACTTTACCCCGGAAATGACCGTCGATCAAGCCTTCCGATTGCACGCCGGGGCGCGGCGCGTTTTTGCGCGCTTCCATCTCGGCGGGTGCTCGAACTGCGCCATCAGCGAGACGCATACCATCGGCGCCGTGAGCGAAGATTACGGAATCCCTTTGCCGATGTTGCTTGAAAGCTTGAACGCGCTCTTCGACCAAGGAACGCTGACCGTCGGCGATCGGGTCCGGATCCCTGACGAAATCCGCGCAAAGATCCCGCAACTCGCCGACGTCCCCGAGATCGGCCAGATTACCGGGGTGGAAAGCGGCGCCTACACCGCCGAGTTCGGAGAGGTTCGCTTGCAGGGACTCGCCGAGGACTTCGTGCCGGTCGAAGCGAGCGCTTCGGTCGGTTAATCGACGATCGGCCTGCGTGCGGCAAAGCCCTCGTCGGGGCCGTGCCAATGCGCGACGACAGCCTCGCCGGCTTTCCAGCAGAGGTAAATCGGCTCGCCGTCGCGACTCGAGGGGAAATCGATGAGCCCGAGGTCGATGTCCTTAACGACGCACCCCAACGACTCGATGCGATGGATCAGCCGGTGGATTTCGAGTTTCAACTCTCCGAAACGCGGAGGCGGGAACGGCGAACGAACGCCGGCTAAGCGCGGCATGCGCGGCTGCTCGGCACGGTGCAACGCCGGATCGGACTCGAGGAGTTTGATTGCGAGCTGGCTGCGCTTGGCGAGCAACTCGTCGAGCAGCGGCGAGAGCTTCGGCAGCAGCGCATTCGCGCGCTCGGGTGAAAAAAGCTTCATATGAATCCGCCGCATGTCGTGTTCGTCGCCGGTCCGTCCGGCGCCGGCCAAAGCCAGGCCATGAAATCGTTCGAAGACTTGGGCTTTTACTGCATCGAACACCTTCCTCCCGTGATGCTCGATGCGGCGATCGATTCGTTAGCCCAGGCGGGGATTCGCGACATCGCCATCGCGATCGACGTACGCGCGGGCCGACACCTCGGCGATCCGTTCGCCGCCATCGACGATGGCATCCGTAAGCATGGAGCGCGGTTGCTGTTTCTCGATTCGCAGGACGGTATTCTCGTGCGTCGTTTCAGCACGACGAGGCGCCGCCATCCCTTTTACCAAGCCGGTTCCATGCGCGAAGCGATTGCGACCGACCGGCGCATGCTCGCGCCGTTGCGCGAGCGCGCGGCCGTGGTCATCGACACGAGCGCACTCACGCACGCCGCCCTCAAGGAGCGCATCGCCGCCGCATTTGCCTCGGAGCGGCCGGTACGTCTATCGGTCACGGTCGTCGCTTTTGGGTTCAAATACGGGCTGCCTACGGACCTCGACCTTCTCTTCGACGTGCGCTTTTTGCGCAATCCGAATTACGTTGCCGAACTGATGCCCTTGACGGGTGACGACGCTGCCGTCGCCGCATTTATCGACGATGATGCCGCGCTCGAGCCCTTTCTTCGCAAGACGGCCGAACTGCTCGCGTTCCTTCTTCCGCACTACATGGTCGAGGGCAAAACGCAGCTTACGGTGGGCATCGGTTGTACCGGCGGACGTCATCGCTCGGTCTATGTGGCGCGACGCCTTCTGCAGCGCTTCGCCGGCGAACCGCACCTCGAACTTCGGTTCGAAGCTCGCGATCTCGGGCGCTCGTGAGTAAGCGCATCGGGGGCTGGTTCCAATGGCTGCTGCCCGGCTTGAGAATCAAACGGTGGGTGGTTCTGGCGGCTTTCGGTATCGTGCTTCTGCTCGACGCGATGGTCCGCTGGCTCATCGCCGAGGGCGCCGGAATTCACGTGAACGAGTTACTCGACGACATCGTCGACGACTATTTTGCGCCGGCGTATCTGACGTGGATCCTCGCGTTCGCCGGCATCGGATTTACGGCGATCGGCTTGCGCATGTGGCTGAGGTCGGTCGTGCGCATCGCGCGCGGACGCGGGCCGGACAGCCTACGCGAAACCCTGGCGGGTATGCGGCTGCAACAGGGTTATAAGATCGTGGCGGTCGGCGGCGGCACCGGGCTTTCGACGTTGCTGCGCGGCTTGAAGCGCCGCACCAGTAATCTCACCGCCGTCGTTACGGTGAGTGACGACGGCGGCTCCTCGGGCCGCCTACAAAAGGAGCTCGGCGTTTTGCCTCCCGGGGACGTGCGCAACTGTTTGGTCGCGCTTGCTGACGACGAAGCACTGGTTACCGATCTCTTCCGTTTCCGATTTACCGAAGGTGAGGGCCTCAGCGGTCATTCGTTCGGCAACCTCTTTCTCGCCGCGATGAGCGGAATCACCGGCAACTTCGATCGCGCGATCAAGGAATCGAGCCGCGTGCTGAACATCGTCGGGCGAGTCTTGCCGGCCACGCTTGGGGTCGTTCGCTTGTGCGCCGAGCTGGAAGACGGGACCATCGTGGAAGGCGAATCGAAGATCTCTTCGGCAAAGAGCCGCATCGAGCGCATCTTCTTCGAACCGGCCATCGCCAATCCGCTGGAAGAGGTCATCGCCGCCATCCGCGACGCCGACGCGATCGTGCTCGGGCCGGGGTCGCTCTTTACGTCGATCCTTCCAAACTTCTTAGTGGGCCGAATCGCGCGCGAAGTCGCCGACGCGCACGCGGTAAAGGTTTACGTATGCAACGTGATGACCCAACCGGGCGAAACCGATGGCATGACGGCGGCCGACCACGTTAAGGCACTCTTCGACATTGCCGGCGAGCGCGTGTGCGACTACGTCGTCGTTAACGATGAAGCGCCGTCACGTCTGGTCGCGGCGTACGCGCAAGAGGGCCAGGTTCCGGTTCGACCCGACGTCGAGCGCATTTCTGCGATGGGAGTGGAACCCGTGAGGGCCGGCGTCATCAGCGAGACCGACACCGTGCGTCACGATCCCTATCGTCTTGCTACGACGGTGGTCGGCATCATCGATCGCGCGGTTGCGGATCGTGCAACCTTGATGAAACCCGCCAGCGCCTATCGCCGGCTTCCCGCGTCATCCTAACGCGAACGTGCCAACTGCTAGTGCGTCGTTGCCGCCGCGAGCGTAAGGTCCAACTCGAACGGCTTGCCTGGTTCGAGGTTCGCGGTCGACGACAACACGGTGTATCCCGAGGCTTGCACCGTGTAGTCGACGATGCCGCTGGGAACTTTGTCGATCGAAAACTTTCCGCTGGCGTCAGTCGTCGCGGTCAAAACGGTGTCGACCGTGACCACCGCACCGGCCACCGGCTTATTGCTGGCACCGTCGACGACCGTGCCTTGAACCGACGTAAACCCTGAAGCGGGCGGCAATGCGTCGCTATTGCACGCTGTCGCAACCACCAGGAGGACGAGCGCGGCGAGCGCGACGCGAGCGTACGATTTCATAGGTGTTCTTGTTCGCCATGCGGAAGCCGCCGCTCCTATGGCGACTACCGCCCAATCCGGCCCCGCGATCGGGCCTGCGTACTGCCAAAACGCACTCGAAGCGATCGGCCACACGCCTCTCGTAAAGCTGAACAAAGTCACCGACGGCGCCGAGTGCCTCGTTTTGGCGAAGGTCGAGTACATGAATCCGGGCGGCAGCGTGAAAGACCGGCCGGCCATCGCGATGCTCGATGCGGCCGAAAAACACGGCTTGCTCAAGCCCGGCGGCACGATCGTCGAACCGACGAGCGGGAACACCGGAACCGGTTTGGCGATGGCGGCGGCGATTCGCGGCTATCGGTGCATCCTGGTCATGCCCGACAAAATGTCGAAAGAGAAAGTCGATCTGCTCCGCGCGTACGGGGCCGACGTGGTCATCACCCCCAGCAACGTGCCGTCCGACTCGCCGGAATCGTACTACGGCGTCGCCAACCGCCTTGCGTCCGAGATTCCCGGTGCCTTCCAACCCAATCAATTTCACAACCAATATAACCCTGAAGCGCACTATCGCACGACCGGACCGGAGATTTGGGAGCAGACGCGCGGCACGATTACGCATTTCGTGGCCGGCATCGGTACCGGCGGTACCATTTCCGGCACCGCGCGCTACCTCAAAGAACGAAATCCGAAGATTCACGTCGTCGGCGCCGATCCGGAAGGCTCGATCTATTCGGGCGACATTCCGCGTTCGTATCACGTCGAGGGCATCGGCATGAACTACTTACCCGAAACCGTCGATCTTCGCGTCATCGACGAAGTCATTCGCGTTTCCGACCGCGACTCGTTCCTCCTGGCGCGCCGTATTACGCGCGAAGAAGGCTTGCTGGTCGGCGGTTCTTCCGGCACCGCCGGCGTCGCCGCCGTCAAACTGGCGAAGACGCTGCCGAAGGACGCCATCGTCGTGGTGATTTTCCCCGATTCCGGACGCGGCTATATGTCGAAGATTTTCAGCGACGACTGGATGATTGCCAACGGCTTTCTGCCCGACGCCAAGCGGCGCGCGACCGTCGGCGACGTGTTGCGGGCGAAGACGCCGCTTCCGCCGCTCATTACGGTGCAGTTCGACGACACCGTCAAAACCGCACTCGATCTGCTGCGCAGCTACGAGATCTCGCAGATTCCGGTCATGCGCGAACACGAACACGTCGGCAGCGTCAACGACATCGGCGTCATGCAGGCCGTTTTCGATCACGCCGACATCCTCCATCAGCCGGTAAGCGAAGTGATGGGTCGGGCGTTTCCGATCCTCGAGCAGTTCGAGGAGATCGAGCTGGCCTACAAACTGTTGACGCTGGCGAACCATGCCATCGTGGTTACCGACGATGGCGAGCCCGTGGGGGTCCTGACACGCCAGGACATTATCAGTTTCCTTTCGACCAGCTCGGAGGTCGTGCGGAAGTGAAGTTTTCCACGCGGGCCATTCACGTCGGCCAAGAAGCCGATCCGGCGACCGGCGCGACGATCGTTCCGATCTATCAGACGTCGACCTACACCCAGGACGAAGTCGGAGTTCACAAAGGGTACGATTACAGCCGCACCGCCAACCCGACGCGTTCGGCCCTCGAGAAACAGTTGGCCTCCCTCGAGGGCGGCGCCTTTGCGAGCGCGTTTGCCAGCGGCGTGGCGGCGACCGCCGCGGTGCTCAATACGCTTTCGGCCGGCGACCACGCCGTGGTCACCGACGATCTCTACGGCGGAACGTATCGGCTTTTTTCGAGCGTGCTGGTCCGTTATGGGCTCGAGTTCACGTACGTCGACATGACCGATCTCGCGGCGGTGCGCGCGGCCGTCAGGCCCAATACCAAACTTTTTTGGCTCGAAACGCCCACCAATCCGATGCTCAAGCTCATCGACGTGCGCGCGATCGCCGACCTTCGCTCGTCGCTGCTCGACTCGAAGACGTCGCGGAAGCCGCTGCTCGCCGTGGACAACACCTTCGCGACGCCGTACTTTCAGCAGCCGCTCGCCTTGGGGGCCGACGTCGTGGTCCACTCGACCACGAAGTACATCGGCGGGCACAGCGACGTCATCGGCGGCGTCGCCATCACCGGCGATCGCGATCTGTACGACATCCTTCGCTTTCACCAAAATAGCGTCGGGGGAATTCCCGGCCCGCACGATGCGTGGCTAACGATGCGGGGCGCGAAAACGCTGGCGATCCGAATGCGGGAACACGCGCGCAACGCTCAACGCATCGCGGAATTTCTCGAGGAACACGCCGGCGTCGCGCGCGTGTACTATCCGGGCTTGGCATCCCATCCGCAGCACGAGCTGGCACGCCGGCAAATGAGCGGATTCGGCGGCATGGTATCGTTCGTGCTCGAAGGACCGCCCGAGCGCGGGCTGGACTTCGCCCGGCGCCTAACCTATTTCAGCCTTGCCGAAAGCCTCGGAGGCGTCGAATCGTTGATTTGCCATCCCGCGCGCATGACCCACGGCTCGATTCCCAAGGAAGATCGCGAGCGGCGCGGGATCACCGACGGACTTCTACGCCTGTCGGTAGGGATCGAGGATGCCGACGACCTCATCGCCGATCTGGAACAAGCGCTCGCGGCGACTCCGCTGGCGGTTACGGCTTCCTGATTTAGGGTTGGTTTAACGGATAGCGCACGGCGGTGACGTTACGCAAAACCGCCTTCGCTTCTTCGGCGCTCGCGTCGCCGAGACGGCCGGATTCGGCGAGAACGACCCCGCGCACGCCGTCGGCCCAAACGATAGCGAACTCTTTTTTCGAGTCGAACCCGCTGCCGGACGTCACTTCCACGAAGCTCGCCGGCATGCCGTTGAGAAGCGCCATCGGGGTTTTGTTACGAATCAAGAGTCCGTCGCCGCCGTTGTTGTGCATTTGACTCTCGAACTGTGCTTCCCATTGATCGGGGGATGCCTCGAACGACTCCATAGAAATCTGAATCGTTCGCGCATCTTCCTTGCCCGGATGCAGTACCCATACGGCGACCGGCTGCAGATCGTTGCCGAGCTCGGCGAGCGTCGGATACCGGCGGCCGAGCAACACCGCATCGGCCGGAGCGGTGTAGTTCATTCCGGGATCGACGTAGGAGTGTGGATCCGGTGAGGGCGTCGGCGGGGGCGGAATTTGCGCGACCACGCGGTGGACGGGGACAAACGCCAAAAGCGAGATGAAGGCCGCGACGATAAAAGCGATTCGTTTCATTCCGTATCCAAAACAGCTGCGAGTGCCGGGAGCGAGACCGCGTACCGGTAGCCCACGTTGCGATGGTCGTCATCGAATTCCTCGTGCCGAACCTCCAGCCCCGCGTCACGCATGCGCTGGGTCATAACGCGGGCGCCGATATCCAGTCCGTATTCGTCGCGCCTCCCGCAATCGAGATAACGTAACCGCAGGCGCGCCAGTTCGGCCGTATGGCTCGCGACGCGCTCGGTTGGGTCGAAGGCCAGCCAGCGCGCGAATACGGCATCGTTCAGCTCGCCGGTGCGCGGGTCGAACGGCAAATCGAGGTCGAAAGCGGTGCCGCTTCTGGGCGAGTAGGCCGCCGCATATCCGAGCATCTCCATGGTCACGTATTCCGTGGGCGTACGCTTGTGTTGGCCCTCGAAGGCGGCGACGAACGAGGCAATGTCGCCGCCGTGCTTCTCGAGCGTCCGCTGTACGCTCGGAAACGCCGGAATATGCGCGTACCGAAAGTACGCGTCACCGCTGTGCGAAGCAAACGCCGAGAACACGCCTGGATGTTCCAAGACCAGATGCATCGCGCCGAATCCGCCCGAGGATTTTCCGAGCACGGCGCGACCGCCTTCGGCGGGGATCGTTCGATATGCCCGATCGACGTGTCCCACCACGTCGCGCACCGTGTAGGTCGCATAGTTTCCGTTGTGAACCGAATCGACGTACTGCGATCCCCCCAGTCGCGTGAATCCGTCGACGGCAACCAATATTGCAGGCGGCATTTGGCCATCGCCGATCGTTCGGTCGATCCACTGAAACACGTTCGTCTCCCACGGCCGCGACCCGAGCAGGGCCGCGACGTCGCCGGTGTATCCGTGCAAGACGTACAGCACCGGATAGCGACGTGATCCGAGCGTGTCGTAGTGCGGTGGCAGATAGACGGCCAGCGGGCGTTCGGACGGATCCCCCAAAGCGTTACCGGCGAGCGCCTCACTTGGGACAAAATCGACACGTACGTCGCCGTGTAAACCCAAAACCTTCGCGAAAGACGAGCGCTCGAGCATCTGAGGTTGATTCGCCGCCAGGTCCCGCTTTCACCCCACCGAAGGTCGGCCATCAGCATGCAGCGCGCCATCGGCCTGCGCGGCGCCGTGGCCGTCAACATCATCACGATGATCGGCATCGGGCCGCTCGTTACGATTCCGCTCGTGATCGCCGCGCTCGGAGGGCCGCTCGCGCTCGTCGGCTGGATCGCCGGAGCCGTCGTGGCGCTTTGCGACGGTCTGGTGTGGGCGGAGCTTTCGTCGCGGTTTCCCGGTTCGGGCGGTACGTACGTGTATCTCCGCGCGGCCTTCGGTGAACGAACGCTCGGGCGCGCGCTGGCATTTTTGTTCAACTGGCAGTTTTTACTCTATGCGCCATGCCTGCTCGCCAGCGGCTATATCGGATTTGCGAACTACGCAGCCTACGTGTTTCCGGCCGCCGGAACGAATCCGTACATTCACGATGCGATTGCAATCGGTATCGGCCTGTTGACGATCGCCGCGCTTTACCGGCGGACGTCGCGGGTTGCCGCAACCGGCATCGTGCTCGCGATCGCGGCGTTACTCACGCTGGCACTGGTGGCCGTCGCAGCGTTGACGCACGCGCACCTGGGTCAGGCATTTCACCTCGATGCGCCGGTTCGCTTTAACGCCGGGCTCCTGGCCGGCTTCGGCAGCGCCTTGTATATCACGCTCTACGATTACGTTGGATACGCCGACGTCGCGCTGCTCGGCGATGAAGTCGTTCGGCCGCACCGCACGATTCCACTGGCGATTCTGCTCTCGGTGGTCGTCGTCGCGGTGTTTTACGTGCTCTTACAAATCGGGGTGCTCGGCGTCATCCCGTGGCGCTCGCTGCTGGGGGCCGACGGACAACCCACCGCGCAAGGTCAGTACGTCGGCTCGCTCGTCGTCGAGCTGACGTGGGGGCGTTGGGCGGCGATCGGCGTGACGCTGCTCGTCTTAGTAACGGCTTTTGCCTCGTTGTACGGAAATCTGCTCGGCTTTTCGCGCATTCCGTTTGCGGCGGCACGCGACGGCGCGTTTCTTCCGGCGTTTGCCCGGTTGGACGAGCGCAGGGATATTCCCCACGTCGCGCTCGTTGCGGTCGGCGGACTTTCCTTGCTGGCCAGCCTCTTCACGCTGGATCAAGTGATCGCGTTTCTGACGGCAGGGATCGTCTTGGTCCAAGGCGTTGCCCAAGTTTTCGCACTTTTTCGCCTGCGCGCCCACGCGATGGTCGCGCCGTTTCGCATGCCGCTCTATCCGCTGCCCGCGCTCGTAGCGCTGATCGGCTGGACCCTTGCGTTCGTGTATACGGGGTTCACGGCGATCGCGTTAGGGCTCGGATGGCTCGCGATCGGCGCGGTCGTCTTTTTGGCGGTCGCGCGCGCCCGGCGCTGGTGGCCGTTTGCGGCGGCAGCGCTCGCGATTGCCGCATCGCTGTTCGCGCCCAGCTCGGCGCTCGCCGGACAGCCGCCACCGCAGTGGGCGGCATGGAACGCGTCGCAAGTCGTGACCGATCGAGGCTACCCGGTATTCACCGTCGATGGGCGGCCGTTTTTCGTGTACGGCGCGGCCTTCTTCTACGAACGCATCCCGCGCGACCGCTGGGAAGCCGCCTTGCGCGCGTACCGGAAGCTGGGCATCAACACGATCGATCTCTACGCGATTTGGAACTGGCACCAACCGTCGGAAGCGCAAACACCGGATTTTAGCGGCACGACCAATCCTCAGCGCGACTTGCTCGGCGTGCTTGCGCTGTGCCGCCAGCTGCATCTCAAGGTCATCCTGCGCCCGGGACCGGTCATTCGCAACGAATGGCGCAACGGCGGGTATCCGGACTGGTTGCTCGAGCGCCCCGAATACAACATGCCGCTGCACGACATCCTCGAAGGGCGCTACCCGGCGGCTGCGACGTTGCAAAACACGCAGGCCGATGCGGCCGCCGACGAGTGGCTACGCAACGCGACACATCTGGGCGAATCGCAACGATGGCTTCACGACGTTCTGCGCGCCGTCGCTCCCTACGCTTCCGACATCATCGCCATCGCACTCGACGACGATCAAGGCGCGTACATCGATAACGACACCTGGCCGGCACCTCGCTGGCACGCGTACGTCGACTGGCTGCGCCTGACCGTTCAAAGCGTCGCCGGCGCGCGCGTCCCCCTCTTTATCAATACGTTCGAAATGAAGGTGCCGGCGGCTTCGCCTGTCTGGGCCTGGGGCGATTGGTATCAGAGTGACGCGTACGCAATCGGCGCGCACGATTTAGCGCAACTCGACTTTGCCACCGGATTGCTGCAAACGCAACCATATCGTCCGCTGATGTACGCCGAGTTCCAAGCCGGTTGGCTACAGAGCGCCGACGAAGCCGCGCCACGTCCAAGCGATCCCGCCAACACCGCGTTGGCGTTGGGCGAGTTAATTCGCGACGGGGTGCACGGCATCGTGAACTTTCCAGTGCAGGATACGATCTATCCGGACGGCTGGGAAGCCCCGTGGGCGAACTGGTCGTATGCCTGGGACGCCGCGCTTACGTTCGACCTCGAACGCGCGCCGCGATCCCTGCCGACGGCCGAGTTTGGGCGCGACGTAACCCGTTACGGAGCGTTGCTCGCACGCACGCATCCCGCCGCCGACTACGGCATCGTTTGGCCTCCGAGTCTCTTTTCGTCGCTCGTGCTGACGAATCGCGATTTTCGCGCCTTCGCCGATGCAACCACGGCGATGCAGCGCGATTGCAGCAACCGCGGGCTCACGTGCGAGCTGATCGACCTCGCATATGCCGACGATGCAACGCTGGCACGATTCCCGAAACTCGTGTTGCCCATCGTTCTGACCCCGCGGCTCGTCGCAGCGCAAATGATGCCCGTTGCTCGCACCCTGACACGCCTCCGGCGGCAGCGACGGATCGCTGCCGATCTCACGTCCGCGGAAGTTCGCGGGTGGGGCGCCACGCCCGGCGCGACGCTGCTCATCGCCGACAACGACGCCTATGCTTTCGTAGCGGCAGTTAATCCCAGCAACACTGCGCGGACGTTCGGACCGATGCACGTTGCGTTGTCGGGCGGCACCATCGAGGTTGCGCGGTTCCAACTCGCAGCGCGCAGCCGGCGCCTCGTTCCGGTCGGCCTCGGCCTCGTGGAAAAAACGAGCGGCTCCGCGTCCCTCGCTTGGGGCACGCCTTCGCCGTTCGTTGACGGCGCGGCGCACGTGCTGGCCGGCGCGCGGCTGCGAGTCGCGTTCGCGCCCGACGCCGGAGCGCGCATCTCGGAGTTGAGCGCCCCCGGCTTTGACAACGCGGCCACCAGCATCGGACTGCTTCGCGACGCGATCGTTCCCGAACCGCCGTCGTCGCCGCGAGATTACATCGCCGCCTACACGCACCCGTTACCGGCGGGAACGTTCAATCGCGCGTATGTCTGCGCGGCGCCGGCGATTCCCGCCGCTGCTACGAGCGTGACCTGCGAGTACGACGCGCCGGACCTGCCCGCCGGCGGTGCTCGCTTCTCGCGGACGCTCTCGCTGACGCCCGACGCCAACGAAATTATTGTCGAAGAACGCTTCGCGCCGGCCGATCCGGCATCGACAGCAAATCTCGAAAGCATTTCGGGCTTTGCATATCAGCCCGGCGACGTGCTACTGGCTCCCCCGGGGGCGCAGTTCGTCGGCATTTTACACCAGCGCCGCCTGGCCGTTCTACGCTGGCGCGAGGGCGACGTGAATCGCGTGACGCTCAAACAAACGCGCGGCGCCGAACTCGTCACGCTCGTGTGCGCACGCCCGGCCGTCGAGTTTCGGCTCGGCATTTACCAGGCCGGCGATGCCGCGGAGGCAGTACGCCTCCTGCAGGCGAATCGGCGGTAGTTCTCACGGGGGAGTGGCGGAACGGCAGACGCAGCCGCCTCAAAAGCGGCCGAGGCAACTCGTGTGGGTTCGAATCCCACCTTCCCTAATCGGAGTCTGGAGTACTCGATCCGCTCGTCAAACGCGGCGCATCGATCCGGACGAACGCGCGTTGCGGCTGCGTGAAGTCGAACATGTCGCTCACTGAGGTCGCGCGCGCATCGGTGGTATTCAGCGACCCCGTTCCATACGTTTCCTCAACGAATTTTAAGATGCTTCCGAACTCGTACTGCGTGTGCGACACGAAGCCGCGCTTGGCGTACGGCGAGATCGCGATGAGCGGAACCCGAAACCCGAGTTCGTAGCTATTCAAAATCGGGGGTGAAACGTGGTCGTACCAGCCGCCCCAGTCGTCCCAAACCACGAAGATCGCGCTATCTTTCCAATATGCGCTCTTCCCTAAAGCGTTAACGACCGACGCCACCCACGCCGGGCCACCCTTGCCGCGACTATTCGGATGATCGCTGTTGATGCCGTCGGGAGATACCCACGAGACGCCGGCTAACCTCCCCTTGACGATATCGGTTAAGATCGCGCTGGAAGGCGTCACCACGTTCTTGTAGTCGCGGCCGAATCGGATATAGCGGATCGCATCGTAGGGATGCCAAAGCCCGGGTCCGAGTTCCATTTCGTAGTAGCGCCATGAAACGGATTTCGCATCGAGCAGATCGCCCAGGGTTGGGCGCTCGAAACAGGGATAAACGGATTTCCCGAACTTTCCTTGCGGATCGATGGTGTCCACGCGAGCCATCGGGGCGGCGTCGCAGCCGCCGCCGTTGCGGGCCGTGCCTTTATACGGATTGTCGGCCGCCCGAAGCGGGCCGTTCTGCCGCGTTGTCGACGTCCCGGAAATCAGATATTGATGAGCTGGAAAGCTCGGACCCTGGTTCCCTTGAAACATGCGATCCGCGAACGCATATTGCGACGCCATGTCCAAATATGGCCGCGTTTCGGATTTCGGAACGTAGCCATACGCGCACGTCGCGCGGTCGGGACATTGCTTTTCGCCGAAGTCGTGATTGAAGCCGTCGATCTTACCGTTGTCCCATTCTTTTAGGAACGACTGATGGGTGTGGCCGATATCGTAGGGTGCCTCGAATGGAACGGCGTGCAGCGGCACGGTTTGGCCGTTGGTATTCTTTCCGCTGCTCGCGATGTCTGCTCCGCGTAATCCCTGGAAGAGATTATCCGGCGTACGATTCTCTTGAATGAGAATGATGATATGACGGATCGGCGATTTTGACGCCCAACGTACCGTCGGGTAACCCACCGACATTCCGGTCGCCGGTAACGACGTAACCGGTTGCATCTGGTGGCCGCACCCTACGGCGACGAGGAGCAACGCCGTCCAGGCGCGTTTCCATCCTCTAGCCATGGCGGGGCGATTGCACGCGTAGGGGCGGCCGTCCTGTTCGAACGCGTCCGAGGTTTACCGCGTTACGACTTCGTGCAAGTTTCCTTGACCGTGACGACGCGGCCGCCGGTTTCGGTGAACGACGTCGTCATCGTCTTCTTCGTGTCGCTTTCCTTTACGTAAACTTCCGGCGCGTACGAAGCGATGCCCGGCGCTTTTGTTTGCAGCACGTACGTGTACGTCTTCTTATTTCCAACGGCATTGGGCGCGGTCGCTACGGCGTATGTGCCGTTGTCGCCGGTGCTTATCCGTACCCACCTTTTTGCGGAGCCGTCGTACGTGTACCTCGATTCACTCTTCAGCTCGCGTGGAATCCAGGATGCCGTGTGCGTCGTGTCGTCGCGAATGAGCCAATAGCCACCGGGATCCATCGAATACACCTCGGTGATCGTAAACGGGCCGGGGCGCCGCGAACTGAGGTCCGAGCACGTCCACGTGCCGACGAGGAAGTTCATCGTGGACAAGTCGGGCTTGGGACGCGCGGGGACCGGGGTCCCTTCGACGGTCGTGCCGGCGGCCAAGGCGCTCACGCCGCTTGCCAAGAGTAACAGAACCAGCGTGCCAAAGAAATGACGAGCTTTCATAAAAAGCCTCCTTATCAAAGGGCGTGTTCGAATACGGATGGTGGACCCCTGTGCCAAGACTCGCCACGCAGCCAGCCGACGACAAGGTTCTGGAACGCTCAAACGGAAGGCGAATGCTCATGCTAGAGTCGCGGGCGTCGCATGAATAGCCTTCGCGGATGGCTCATCGGCGCGGTCGTGGTCATCGGGACGATCGTGGTTTGGGACATTCTGTCGGGCGCGGTTTCCGCGTTGCTCCTGCTGTTCACGGCGATCCTCTTCTCCGCGGGCTTGCGGCCGTTCGTGGACCGAATGGCCAAGCGAATCTCCTTTGGAGCGGCGGCCGCCATCGCATTCAGCGTCGTCATCGTCGTTACCGTCACCGTCGGTTTCGTTCTCATCCAGCCGGTGGGAGCCGAACTCGTCAAGCTCGTTCAAGCCGTCCCCGGTTACGCGACGTCACTGCAGGTACAGCTCGCTGCCGCTCAACGCTACTTTGAAAACGACCAGATGGCTCGCCAACTGGCATCGGTTCTGGCAAACGGCGCCGGGGGTGCCGTGAGCGCGATCGGCCAACGTGTCCTAGGAGGCCCGACGTTGGTGGCGACCGCGATCGGGAACTTGCTGCTGATCGTCCTGCTGGCCGTCGGCTGGATGCTCTCGTCCGACGAGCTCGAGCGATTCGTCCTCAGTCTGATGCCGCCCGCGGTCCGCGCCGACTGGCACGGCGCCTTCAACGAAATGGCCTCGCGACTGAGCGCGTACGTTCAGGGAATCGTGATTAACGGCGCAATCGTTGGGGTTGCCATGGGCGGATCGCTCGCATTGCTGGGCGTTCCGTACGCCGTGTTGCTCGGCTTTATCGCGGCCGTCTTTCAGGCCATTCCCATGGTCGGCGCGGTCATTTCCGGTCCCATCATCCTACTCGTGGTGTTGGCAACCAACGGCTGGACCAAGATGCTGATCGCGCTCGCGATCTTCGCATTCGTTCAAATCGTCGACCAGAACGCGCTGTCGCCGATTATCTTCGGGCAACGAGTTCAGTTAAGCTTTTTGTTAATCATTCTCGCGACCGTCGTCGGTGGAACCCTGCTCGGCATCGGCGGCGCATTCCTCGCCGTGCCGGCCGCAGCCGTGCTGCAAGTGCTGGTCACTCGCATCGTCGCGCCCGCCATCCGGCGCGCAAACGGCGAGAATCCCGCGCCGAACGCCCCCTGAGGCGCCGGTTTTTTACCGGGGCTCCGCCGGTCTTGCGCTTATCGGATAGAGTCTGACACGCCAATAAGCTATGGTAGTGTCCTCGACACGAAGTTTTACACCGAGAAAGGCCTCAAAAAAATGCCTGCGAAGAAACCCAATATCCTCATCCTTTGGGGTGACGATATCGGCATTTGGAATATCAGCAAGTTCAGCCACGGCATGATGGGGTACCGGACCCCCAACATCGACCGGGTAGCCAATGAAGGCGCTCTCTTTACCGACTATTACTCGCAGCAAAGCTGCACCGCCGGCCGCGCCTGCTTCATCACCGGCCAGAATCCGATCCGCACAGGTCTTACGAAGGTCGGCATGCCCGGCGCCACNNTTCGATGAGTTCTTCGGCAACCTCTATCACCTCAATGCCGAGGAAGAACCGGAACTGCCGGACTATCCCAAGGATCCTCGGTTTAAGGCGATGTTTGGTCCTCGCGGCGTGCTGCACTGCAAAGCCACCGACAAGGACGACGCGACCGTCGACCCTCGCTGGGGGCGCGTCGGAAAACAGACGATCGTCGATACCGGCCCGCTGACGAAAAAGCGCATGGAAACCATCGACGAAGAGATCACCAGCGCAGCCCTTACGTGGATGGAGGAGCAAGCCAAAGCCGATCAGCCGTTCTTCCTGTGGTACAACACCACCGCGATGCACTTCAGAACGCACGTCGCCGAGAAAAATCTCGGCAAGAGCGGCCAGGACCCTTACAGCGATCGTATGGTCGTACACGACGAGCAGATCGGGATGATGCTCGACAAGCTCGACGAACTCGGCATCGCCGACAACACCATCGTCATGTACTCNNGACTCCAACTGGGAAGGCGGCTGGCGCGTGCCGTGCTTCATGCGTTGGCCGGGCACCCTGAAACCGGGATCCGTCTACAACGGCATCGTCTCGCACATCGACATGTTCCCGACGCTGTTGGCCGCGGCCGGCAACCCGGACGTCACCCAACAGTTGCTCGACGGCTGTACGGTGGGCGGAAAAAAATATAACGTCCATCTAGACGGCTTCAACATGGTTCCCTACCTCAGCGGAGAGACGAAAGAAAGCCCACGAAATGCCATCGTATACTTCAGCGACGACGGCGACGTCATCGCCGTACGCGTGGGCGACTGGAAGTTCAATCTCGCGCTGCAGCGAGCCAATACCATGGAACAGTGGGCGGAGCCGTTCGTCAAGCTGCGCGTACCGCACATCTTCAGTTTGCGGCGCGATCCGTTCGAGCGGGCTGACTTCAACTCCAACACGTACTGGGACTGGCTCGTCGATCACGCCCCGCAGATGTACCTGATGCAGGCGGTCATCGCCGGACAGATCGAGGACTTCAAGAAGTTCCCGCCGCGCCAGAAACCCGCATCGTTCAACCTCGACTCCGTGATGGAGCAGGTGCAAACGCCTCACGGCTAACGTCGCGCGTCATAGCCAACAAGGAGCCTTTCGCGCCGGGTTATGGCAACTCGGCGTGGAAGGCTCTTGGCCTTGACGAGCGACGACGCGGCTGTCAGCGAGTTTTACGAACGCTTCCCGTACCCACCGCCGCAAGACGACGTGGAGGCGTACCGCCGCGCCTGGAGCGACGCGCGACGGCGGGCCGAATCACATCTGGTTTGGCCGGCCGAACGTTACCGCGACGATCGCAGCATTCTGGTTGCGGGCTGCGGCACGATTCAAGCCGCCCATTACGCACTACGCTGGCCGCGCGCCCGGGTCGTCGGAATCGACGTCAGCGCGACGAGCCTCGCCTTTACCGAAGAACTAAAGCGCAGGCATAACATTGAGAACCTCGAGCTCCGGCAACTCGCCGTCGAGCGCGTGGGCGATCTCGGCGAAACGTTCGAGTACGTCGTTTGCACCGGCGTGCTGCATCACTTGCCCAATCCCGATGCCGGTCTGCGCGCCTTGCGCGACGTGCTTGAGCCGGCCGGTGCGATCAACGTAATGGTGTACGCGCCCTACGGGCGGGCCGGAATTTACATGCTTGCAGAGTACTGCCGGCGCCTCGGCATCGGCCGCACGGATCACGACGTAAACGACTTGGCAGCAACGCTCAAGGCCCTTCCGGCCGACCATCCGCTGACGCCGCTGCTGCGGAACTCCCCCGACTTCGCCGACAGATCGGGACTTGCCGATGCGTTGCTCCATCCTCAGGATCGATCGTACTCCGTCCCGCAGTTTTTAGACTTTCTCGCGCGCGGCGGACTCACGTTCGCGCGCTGGGTTCGTCAGGCTCCGTACCTGCCGTGGTGCGGCGCGTTGGCGTCGACGCCTCATCAATCCAGACTCGCCGCTCTGACACCCGAGGCGCAGTTCGCTGCCGTCGAACTCCTTCGCGGAACGATGGCGCGGCACAGCGCCATAGCGTACCGAGCGGACCAATTTCGGCTCGATGCAGCGTTCGATTTCGACGCCGACGAATGGCTGCGGTACACGCCGATCCGCCTCCCCGATACAATTGAAGTGCGCGATCGGCTTCCCCCGGGCGCCTCGGCCGTGTTAATCAACCGCAATCATACGTACGCCGATCTCTACCTACCGATCGACGCGCGACGCGAGCGGATGTTGACGGCCATCGACGGGAAACGGACGATAGCGGAAATCTGCGACCAAGACGGCGATAGAGCCGCTGCCCGGACTTTCTTCGAACAACTCTGGCGATGGGACCAGATCGTGTTCGATTCGTCTCTTTAGGCCCACGCGCGCGCTTTCATGCCGAATACGCAACGACCGATTCGATCGCGACTTTGGTTTCGTTCGGATCGCGCACCTGAATGCACGTCGCGCCCGTCGAGCGCACCGGATAGTCGTTTCCACCGGGGAATAGCGCATCGCCGAAGTACATCATCTGCTCGATGGGAATGCCGAGGACGTCGCGCAGCTTTCTCATACCGTACGCTTTATCGATGCCTTGACGCGTGACGTCGATCGACGTGGTCCCACCCAGCTCGATCGAAAAGTCCGGTATGGAAACGTCGAGCAGCGCCTTGATCTTTTGGCGCTTTGCGAAGTCCGGGTCCCACTTGCTCTTTTCTTCGAGAGGAGCGTCCTGGCCGAGGGCGGAGTAGGTGATCTGCGTCCCTCGGTCTTGAATCTGCTCGCCCCAAACCTTATCGACCTTGAAGCCTGCCGTCGCGATCGCCTTTTGGAGTGCGTCTTCAATGGTTTGCTTTTGTGCGCTACTGAGATCTTCAGAGTACAGCGTGTGCCAACCGTCGCTAAACTGCAAGAACTTCGTTCCACACGTCGGGAGAATCGACAGGTTCGCAAGGGGCGCGTTGGCGGGCAAATGTGCGAGCACTTGCGCTTCGAACTGCGGGGTGTCGCCGCCCGAAATGATCGCGACCTTCGCGACCGCAAGCAGCTCGCCGAGAAGAGCGGCCATCTCGTCGTCGATCGCCGATTTGCTTGCTGCGAGCGTTCCGTCGAGGTCGAACGCGACGAGCTTCTTCACCCGCGCGTAGCTCGCGGATCGCTTCGCACCTGGTTACGGTCGGCATCCGCTCCTTCGCGCGCCGGTCCCCGGCCCTCTTCGTATTCGGCGGCGCGCAAGCGCTCCTGAGCGCCCGATCCCTCCGCAGACGAGATCTCGGGTTCCTCGGAATCGATCTTCTTCGATGACGCGGCGGTATTCTTGCGTTTGCGTATCATCTCAGCGCTGCCCTCCGTACGCCAGTCTATACCAAAAAAAACTGCGGCGCCACACCCCACACGCGCGTGACGCCGCAGTCTATTCGTTGGAGCTGCGCGTTACCTACGCTTGCGGGCGCTGGATTTCTTGGCTACCGCTTTGCGCGGCGCGGCCGCTTTACGCGGCGCGGCCTTGCGCGTCGTTGCCTTCTTGGCCGCAGGCTTGGCCGTCGTCTTCTTCGCCTTACGCGCGCCGCCGCGCTTCGACATTACGGCCTCTTTCAGCGCTTTGGCTACCAAAAACTTGAAAACTCGTTTCGCCGGAACTTTCACTTGCTCGCCGGTCGCGGGGTTGCGAGCCATGCGTGCTGCGCGGTCGCGAACCTTGAACTGGCCGAACCCGGGAATTTTCACCGGCTCGCCGCTCATGACCGCTTGCTGAATGTCTTCAAACACGCCGTCGATAAGTGCGACGGCGTCCTTGCGTGAAAGATCGAGCCGTTCCATCGCCGACCTGGTCAAATCTACCTTGTTCATCCGTACCTTTCCGTGTGTGAGAGCAAAGCACTTTAGCCCTGACTACCGCTTTAGGCTGCAATTTCCTATGAAATTCGCGAAAAATCGCTATATTTTTCTGCAATTTTTACCGAGCAGCATCGACCTGCGCGACGCCGCGCTCGCGACGCGGCGGCGAGGGAAGCGGTCGATGCGGCCCGTAAACCCCGACGATGCTCGGCGGTCCCACGTTCGCTCCGGGTCCATTGCGCGGCGTCCTGTCGGTGCCCGGCGACAAATCCATCTCGCATCGCGCCTTGATTGCGGCGACGTGCGTCCGCCAACCCGTTTCCATTGCGAACCTGAACCCCGGGCGTGACGTCCGCGCAACGCGAGAAGCGCTCGCTGCGCTGGGCGTGACGATCGAATCCGGCGCTACGGCAGTGACCGTCACCGGCGCGCCGCTCCGCGAGCCGTCCGCGCCGCTCGACTGCATGAACTCCGGTTCCACCGCGCGGATGCTGCTCGGGGTCTGCGCCGGAGCGAACGTTCCGGCGCGTTTCGATGGGGACGCCTCGCTGCGCCGCCGTCCCATGGAGCCGGTTGCCGCGCAGCTACGCGCATTCGGCGCACGAATCGAAACCTGCGAAGGCCGGCTGCCGATGACGTTCGGCGGAACGCCGGGCGTCGAAACCCGCAACTTTATTTTGCTCGCGCCGTCGGCTCAAGTGAAGTCCGCCCTGCTCTTTGCCGCCGCGTATGCCGGCGTCTCGATCACCGTCGGAGGCGACCGCGAGTCTCGCGATCATACCGAACGGATTCTCAGCTACCTCGGCGCCCGCGTCCGGTGGGACGGCCGGTGGGTGGGCTTCCACCCCGAGCCCCTTCGCGCGCTGCCGATCGACGTTCCGGGCGACTTCTCGTCGGCCGCTTTCTTCATCGTGGCGGCAACGATAACGCCCGGCAGTTCCATTATCGTGCGCGACGTCGGCGTCAATCCCACTCGCACCGGGCTGATCGACGCGTTGCAGCAGATGGGCGCGCGGATTTCGGTACGCAATTCGAGGAACGTTTCCGGCGAACCGGTAGCTGACGTCGCCGTCGAGCACGCCGACCTACGCGCGACCGTCATCGGCCCCGATCTGGCACTGCACGCGATCGACGAAATTCCGCTCCTGGCCGTCGCGGCCGCATTTGCTCGGGGAGAAACGCGCATCGACGGCATCGCCGCGTTGCGCTCGAAGGAATCCGACCGAATCGCAGCCATCGAGCGGCTCCTGGGCGCCGTTGGAATTCCGGTTACCGTAAGGCGAAGCGGCGTGGCGATCGTGGGCGGCACGCCCGTGGCGCGCGGGGCCGTCGTGGCGACCAACGACGACCATCGCATCGCCATGGCGGCGGCGGTGCTCGCTTGTGCTGCCGGCCCCATCGCCATCGACGGCGGAGACAGTCTCGACGTGAGTTTTCCGGCGTTCCTTTCGACGCTCGCGAGCGTCCGCGCCGGAAACTAGAAGAGCGCTCGAAGCGCGCGAAGNNCGCAAGCGCAAGCCGGCAACGCCGGCGCGAATCGCATCGACAGCCATTACCATCCGGGCCAGCTGCGCGTTCATCCCATCGAAGTCGCGGCCGATCCGCGTCACCGCCATTTCGAGGCGAGCTGAATCCAGCAACGCCAGCGGAGTGGCCGCCTGCAGGCGATCGGCGTGATTTTGAAGCGCGCCCCAGGCACGCGCACACGTGACAGCGCCGACGGTCACGCACGCCACGGCAATCGTGGCGCAGAACGCCGGGATCAGCCAGAACACCGTCAGGCCGCGGGCTCGGAGGCCTTGGATTTTGCCGGCTTGGTTTCGCTCGCCGCCGGGGCAGGTTCGGATTTCGGAGTTTCCGTTTTTGAAGCGGCCGGTTTGTCGGCCGGCGACGCGTCGGCCGGCGACGCGTCGCCCGGCGCGGACGAGTCGGACGCCCGGCCTTTGCGCGAATCGGTTACGTAAAACCCCGACCCCTTGAACACAATGGTAGCCGGGTTGAAGACGCGGGCGAGGGTCCCGCCGCAGGCCGCGCACGGCTCGGCGTACGTCTCGTCAAAGCCGTGGCGGACTTCGGAGACGTTCCCGCACTGCGCGCATTTATAGTCGTAAAGCGGCATGCTTACGGCAGTATAGCGGAACTAGCACTCTGGGTCAACGACTGCCAAAACTTGCGCTAGAGGTCTGCCAAGACCGCACCGTCGCGGCGATACTCCACCAGCCCCTTGAAGTGGACGAGCGCTTCGTTCAGCGCGGCCGCCAGCCGTCGCCCGTGGCGCCAGGTGTCCATCAGCGCCCCCAATCGGCCGTGGTACGCCGGGTAGGTGAGCCGGACATGGACGCGCGAGCGCGTCGTGCGGCGTTCGATGCGAAAATCTAGACGCCGGCGAACCGAGTACGCTCCCACCAACGACAAGTGGTAGTTCGACATGAAGGCATCGACTTCGTAAAGCTGCTCTTCTTCCCCGGGCAGCGACGAGCGCACGACCACCTCGCTCCCGACGCCGATCGGCGTATCGCCGGTAGCAAGACGCGCGCTCCGCAGAAACGATAGCCATACCGGCCATTTCTCGACCGCGCACAGGAGCGCGAACGCCTCTTCGGCGGTACTATCGACGTCGAGGCTGGCGTACAAGGGGCGGCGTCCCAAATTAGCGTCGGGATCGCTCACAATAGCCATGCGCGAACGTTCTGCTCCCTCATTCCGGCACCTTCTAAAACGTTCATCCACACCGACGTGTGAATGGCTATCCACCGAATCCACCGCTGCCGAATCCGCTTGCAAATGCAACCAGCGTCTCGATGCCGATCGGTAATGCGTTCTCGTCGATGCGAAACGCCGGACTGTGTCCGGAATGCACCGCGCCTTCCCGTTCGTTGCGTATTCCGAGGCGAATTTGCAATCCCGGAACGCGCTGCGCGAAATACGCGAAGTCCTCGCCGCCCATCGTGGGCATCATGCGCTCGACGTGCACCGTCGTGCGCTCGCGCAGGAACCGCGCGAAGTTTTCGGCGAGGGCATCGTCGTTCACCACCGGAGGATAGCCGCGCAGGACGCGCAATTCCGCCCGCACGCCGTAGGCTTCGGCAACACCGTCGACGATACGGCCGACGCGTTTTTCCAAACCGTCGCGCAAGACCGGATCGAAGGCGCGCAGCGTTCCCGACATTTCGACGACGTCGGCGATGACGTTGTTCCGATAGCCTCCCGCTATCGTCCCGATCGTGACCACGATGCTGGCAAGCGGATCGGTTTCCCGAGCGGCGATGTTTTGCAGCGCGAGTACCATCGCGGCGGCGGCCGGTACCGCATCGACGGCCGTATGGGGATAGGCCCCGTGACCGCCCTTTCCGCGCACCGTTAGATAAAATTCGTCGGCCGACGCGTTTACCGGACCCGGCGTAATACCGACGCTGCCGGCGTCGAGGCGAACGTCGACGTGCAACATCGCAATCGCTTCGACCTTCGGCTCGTCGAGCACGCCTTGCTCGATCATCGGTTGTGCGCCGCCCGGCCCTTCTTCAGCCGGCTGAAAGATCAGAACGACGGTGCCGCACAACGTCGCGCTTGCACCGGCGAGCACGCGGGCCGCGCCCAACAGCATCGCGGTATGCGCATCGTGCCCGCACGCGTGCATTTTTCCGTCAACTTCCGAGGCAAAGGGGAGGCCGGTTCGTTCCGTAATCGGCAGCGCGTCCATGTCGGCGCGCAACGCCACCACCCGCCCCGGCTTCTCGCCGCGCACGATCCCGGCGACGCCGGTCGTCGCCAAGCGGCGATGCTCGACGCCGAGCGCATCGAGTTCGCGCTCCACCAGTGCGGCGGTTTCTTGCTCTTCGAAGCCCAGTTCCGGCCGGCGGTGAATGGCTCGGCGCAGCTCGACGACGCGCGCAAACAAGGACTCCTTCGGTTCGACGGCCATTCGCCGACCTTTAAACGGCGGTACGGGCGTTCCCGCCAGCGAATAGCCTCGACCGACGATGATACCCGCCGATCTTGCTTTCGCACTGCTGATCAACCGCACCACGGATTACTATCAAGCCCATCCGCCGGAGTACATGACGTACACCGAGCGCACCCACGTGACCGCTCCAAGCCTGGGCCGCGCCCAGGACATCGACCGCTCGGTCGCGGTTCGCGTCGCCGATAACCTTGCGGTGATGCGCGACCTTCCCGACGGCGGGCCTCGCACGGGTCAAGCCTTTCCGATCATCGCGTACTTCGATCCGCTCTCGGCATTTCAGTTCAGCTACTTCGCCAACCTCAAGCGCGTCGACATCACCTTGCAGCGCGGGCAACCGATCGTTTTGCAAACGCCGTCGCCCGATCCGAGCGTCAACGTCGTAGTTCCATACAACAGCTTTTGGAATTCGCGGTACGCAGGCGACTCTTCCGAAGCTGCAATCCATCTCCTGATCGACCCGACGCCGCGCGTGAGGGGCTTCTATCCCAGCGAGGTCGTCGAAGACGCCCAGACGCACTTGCCGTCGCACGTCGAGATCCGCGTGACCGGCAGCGACGACGAATCGATCGCACTCGATTACAAAGTGCTCGACGGACATTGGGTCGTGACGCACGGAACGTTCAGCGCAACAGAGCACGCCGTGTTTTTAACGTTTAAGGTTGTGGCCGACGTAACGTTCAGCGACATCGCCTTCCCGAGCGAAGCACCCGACCCCCGACTCGCGGGAAGCCCAGTCGCGCCGTCGTCCGCTCCGGAGTCGCCGTCGCCGCCGCGGTAAAATCGGAGAGGGAGAGATTCGAACTCTCGGAACGCTCATCACGTTCGCCCGCTTTCGAGGCGGGTGCCTTCAACCACTCGACCACCTCTCCGCGGCGGGCGACCGGCCTTATTACGGCGCCGCCGGTTCGATGCCTTCAGGCCAGTGGCTTCCGCGCTTGCGCCGAAAGAATTGCTGCAGCTGCGCGGAGGTCTCGGTGTGCAAGACCCCGGCCTCGACTTCGATGCGGTGATTGGTGTCGCGCGAACGCAAAATATCGAACGCACCGCCGTCGGCCCCGCCTTTGGGATCGTTGGCTCCGTACACAAGCCGTTTGACGCGCGCGGCGACCATGGCGCCGGCGCACATCACGCACGGCTCTTTCGTAACGTACAGCGTCGCGTTTTCGAGGCGCCAGGTTCCGAGTTGCCGGGAGGCGCGTTGCAGCGCCAGCATTTCCGCGTGCGCGGTCGCGTCACCGCGCGCCTCCTTTTCGTTGTGCGCCTCGACGACGAGGTCTCCGCTCACCAGCACCGCACCAACCGGCACGTCGCCGGCACGCGCGGCTTGGTCGGACAGTTCCAACGCGCGATACATGTAGCGCTCGTCTTCTTGGGTCATAACCTCGCGGCGGAAGCAACTCTAAGGTGAAAATGGTGCGCCCGGAGGGATTCGAACCCCCGATCCCAGCCTTCGGAGGGCTGTGCGTTATCCAGCTACGCTACGGGCGCACGTTGGGCTTTTTCAACGCCTAAGGTTCTTGCGCCGCCGGGCCGGCGCTGGGAATGTGCTTGAACAAGTCGAGCTTGTGATCGACCAGCGTACGGTAAAACTTCCGCACGCAATCGGGATGCCCGAAGAAATACGTGCGCGCATACGCGAGATCGTCGCCGGAGCTGTCCGGAACGTAGTGTGAGATCTCGATCTCCTCCATCTGCGCCCGATCGACGGGATGGGGACAGAAATCGCACGGAATGGTGGACATGACGGAATAATACCTCGAGAACGACGTCGGCCGCCTTCTTCTTCGGCGGCCGACGCCATTGAAACTTGACTCGGGGGTGATTTGAACACCCGACCAAGGGCTTATGAGTCCCCTGCTCTACCGCTGAGCTACCGAGCCGCTACAGGCAGGTACCCGCTTCGCCACCGTACTCTAGCAAAACCCCCGACGCGGCGCAAGCGCCGCAGCCGAGCGCCCGCGGACCGCACGAAATAAGACGCCCCGCCGCTGTAATACGACGGGGCGTCTCGGACAATCGCGGTCGGAGGGACTCGAACCCCCAACCTACAAGTTCGTAGCCTGTTGCTCTATCCAATTGAGCTACGACCGCGCGCCGTGTCATCCGGAGAGAGAGGGATTCGAACCCTCGATACGACTTTACATCGTATAACGGTTTAGCAAACCGCCGCCTTCAGCCGCTCGGCCATCTCTCCACGCCCGGCTAACCACGATTCTATGCGGGTCTCCCGCCCGTCTCTCCCCAGCCAATCAAAGCGCGGAGCGACTTGCTAACCGTTTGCTAGCGGACTCTGGCTACCTCCGAACGGTCCGGGAGCGACGAGGCGATGCTATTTACGGCCCTAGGGCCTGTCCCCTCCAACCCCGCACCGAAGATCCGGCGACGGCAGGTGCTGCACTGCTTTACTTCCTCGTTCGCGGTGCTTAGCGGCTTAGGCTCGCCAATCGTTTCTGCAGGTACGGCGGTCGGGTTCGCTCTGGGTCAGCGCTATCGCCCGTTCGAATGCGTCACGCGCCTCAACGGTACGATGCGTGCGCTGCAACATCTCGGCGAGCGCCGAAAATAGCGGGGCATAGTCGTTCAACGTTCCATCCGCTTGCAGTGCGTTAACCAGAGCAAGACTCGCTTCGTATCCTTGGACATACGCAACCGCGACGGCCCTATTCACTTGGATAATGGGCGAAGGGTCGGCGGCGAGTAGAAGGTCGTAGAGCCGGCAAATCTCCCGCCAGTTCGTCGCTTCCCATCTCGACCGCAAGTCGCTCGCGCCGAAGCCGACCGATGGCTCTATTGCGGGCCGTCAACATGATCCACGCCGCCGGGTTCGCTGGAACGCCAAAGCGCGGCCAGCGTGCCAGCGCTAGGGTGTACGCATCTTGGACTGCGTCCTCAGCTCGATCGAAGTCATTAAAAATGCGTCCGAGCGAGGCGACGGCACGAACTGCTTCCGTTCGGAACAAGCGATCGACGGTGTCGGGGTCACGGCTCGAGTGCACGAACTGGTCTGACCTCGACACATCCGTAGCGGCTCTGCGGAAGCTGCGCCGCCCATTCGATAGCTTCATCGAGCGACTTGCATTCCAACATGAAGTATCCGGTAAGGACCTCTTTTGTCTCGGCAAATGGCCCGTTGCTGAGAAGGCGCTTTCCGTCGCGAATCCGCACGGTCGTTGCCGACGAGGGATCTTCAAGCCCTCGGGCGTCGCGCATTGCGCCGCTCTGATGAGCTTTTTGCGCCACTCCCATGCATTCTTCGAGGGCATTGGGAGGTATCGCGGCATCCTCGGCGGCGTAGAACAAGCACAGATACTCCATCGTCGCTTTCCCCTTTCATGCCGGATCTACGAACGGGAGGTCCGAAAATCGACACGGACGTTCGCTTCAGGAGCCGTCAAGCAGCGGGGCCGCCGGTCGCCCTCCGCTTCGATCACGTCTCTTCTTCAACTGGTTCGTCAACTGGTTCGTCGGGTTTGTCGCGGATGCTCAGACCGAGCCGGCGGTGATACTCTTCATTTCTTTCGAGCGCGGCGGCGATGTCGTCTCGAACGCCCTGGTCGGCGAGCAGTGTTCCCAGCCGCTCGCGACTCTCGCGTAACTGCTTGGCGTAGCCCTCGAGAACCGCCCCGGAGACTTCCGGCGCATCGAGCGGGCGGCTCGCCCACGCGTCCATTGCCTCGAAGGCCGTTCGTCCTTGCATTTCGGCCGCCGTCAGCTCCTTGCGATACACGCTCAAGTAGGGCTAAGGATTCGGCGGAGCGCTCGGCCCCGTCAGCGGCGGTTCCGGCACGAATTCAGCTCGCACCGTCGCCGGCGCCGGCAGCGGCCGGCGCCGGGTAAAGAGCGCGTCGACGCCGAGCGCGCGACCAGCCGGCAAGATCAAGCACGTCAGGGAAAGCACCATCGTTGCGAAATCGAGACTCTGCAGGGTCGCCGACGAGAGCATGTTTCCGCGGGCAGCGATGTAGTTGAGCGTTAGCACCACGCCGACCAAGCCACCCAACCGCGAGAACGCACCCAAAACCAGGGAAATGCCGACCAGCACTTCGCCAAGACGCACGAGTTCGGCGAAGAGCGGCAGGTTCGGCTGTACGACGCCGGTCAGAAACGTGTGGTAAGCGCCGGTCGACGTCTGCACTCCGCGGGCAACGAAGTCGGCAGCGAACCCGTTGGGCGGCATAAACTGGGCGCTCTGCGTGAACTTCGGAATGCCGTGCGAGAGCCAGATACATCCGGTAAGAATCCTGACGACCGCCAGCCAGCGTGCGTACGCCGCCGAAGAAGGTAGGGGCCTCACGCGATCTCCTTTGTGCGCATCGTTCCCAAACGTGCAATCATCGAAGCGGCTTCACCTGCAGCATTGGGTCGCGCCAAGCGTTTGGCCGCTGCAGTCATCCGCGAGCGACGCCCGGAGTCGCTGAGGATCGAATCGAGCGTGCCGGGAAGCTCGCGTACGCTCCGCACGCGCACGGCAGCCCCGGCTTCGCTGAGAACGCGCGCGTTGCGTTCTTCTTGGCCCGGAAGCGGCTTGCACAGCACCATCGGGACCGCGGCAACCAACGCCTCGGCCGTGCTCAGACCACCGGGCTTCGTAACGAAGGCATCGGCGGCGTGCATGTAGTCGTAGACGTTCTCGACGAATCTCAGCGCGCGAACCGGATAGCCGATCGTTTCCGCGGCCGCACGAACCCGTCGTTCGCTGCGCGCGTTGCGGCCCGTCACCACGACCGCGGCCAGCGGGAGCGTCATCTTTTCGAGGGAGCGCATCATGCGCTCGAGCGGGCCGATCCCCAAACCGCCGCCCATCATGAGCACGATGCGCCGGTCGCGGGGAAGGTCGAGGCGTTCGCGCAGCGCGTCGCGCGGCTCGAACGA
>PLLA01000110.1 GCA_003140835.1 Candidatus Tumulicola scandinaviensis
ACGGTACTTGGCCTGATTGCTCTTCACGAGTCGGAAGATCTCTTCGGCAGTGTCTCGGTCTCCCGAGCGAACCAGGCCGCCGCTTTTGACAAAATCTCGCGTTCGATCGTGAGTTGTTTCACTTTCTTACGCAACATGAAGAGTTCCGCTCGCTCTTCGCTCGTTAGGCCGTCCGTTCGCTTACCGGTATCGAGGTCGGCCTGCTTGATCCAGTTGCGGATCGTTTGATTGGAAAGTTCAAACTGGGCGGCCAGATCTTCAGGTCGCCGCCCCGCGCGAGCCAACTCGACGATCTTAGCCCGGAACTCCAAGGGGTAGGCACGAGGATGTTTCTTGGCCATTGGTGGACCCTTCTCCACAAAGTGGAAAGTGTCCACGAAATCCCGGCAACTTCAGTGATTAATGCTTCCGGCTCGCCAAGCAACGCGACGATCTTTAACGCCTCCGTTAAAGCAAATGTCGCAATGCCTTGATTTCGATGAGCCGGATGAACGTCGTAGCCAATGTGACCGCCAACCTGGCGTAACCAGTCGTTAAGGTGGTGTCGGATGCCAACTGAACCTACAACTACGCCGTCCTTGACGATCCAGAACTCATCGGATGGGACCCAACCTTCTGGAACGCTCTTTCCTTTAGCCCAGTCGTTGAGTAAATTTATGTATGCTAAAACATCAGTGAGAGCAACTACTGTAATGTCAAGATTATTTGGTGGGGACCAGCGGTCGTCGCCAACAGCGAGGAACGCATCGCGCATTTCTGCGAAAGAAACTGCTAACTCGGGAGATGGACGGCGAAGCTCAAGAGTCATCTTGAGCAAGATAATACCAGACCTGTCGATCTCCTGTCCGCAGTCGTTTTGGGGCTTAGTCGTCGGCTCTGTAGATAGACGTCACGACGCCATCAGCAGCGGGAAAGCTGCCTGTAGGCGGCGGTCAAAAAGCGCGGAATTCCGGCGGCAAGGAGAGCGAAAGCAACGTTTGTCTGAGCCGTCGTGGTATTGCGACGTAGGCTACAGTTTGTGGTAACTCTTGAGCGCGGCGCAAGTATCACCGAGAAATGGTCGCAGGGCGACCTCGTGGCGAAAACATTGTGGACTCGTAATGGCCTATTGTTCCAACCGCGTGAATAGATACACTGAATGGCGCCGCACCGAAGAAAGCGTCATGGCGACTGGAGTTGCTTGCTAAATGAGAGTCTTGATTGCCGCCGGCGGGTCGCATGGCGACATCCTGCCGTTCATCGCCCTCGGTCGGGAGTTCCAGCGAAACGGCCATGAGGTCCGCCTTTATACCCACGGCTATTTCGCAGCGCTGGCCGAAGAGGCCGGCCTGCCCTTCCGCGGCGGCGGCGCGCCCGAGCAATATCTCGCAATCCTACAGCATCCCGACCTCAATCATCCCCTTCGCAGTATCAAGGTCATTGCCGATTTGGTGGACCGCTCGGGTAGGTCGACGTTTGACGCGATGGCGGCCGACATCGTGCCGGGCGAAACCATCATCGTGAACTCCGTGCTGGCGTTTGCTGCCCGCTCCGTGTCGGAAGCCCACGGCATTCCTGTAGCCACCGTCTATCTTCAGCCCGTAGTTCTGCGTGACAGCCCCGACTTTTCGCAAGGCGGCGGCACGACCGCGGCATGGCAAGGCGCTCTGCGGTTGCTCAGGAAATGTTCGTGGTACGTGATCGACAAGTTGGTGGTGGATCCCACCATCGGGGCGGCGCTGAACCGTCAACGAATCCTTGTCGGTCTGCCGCCCGTCAATCGGCCGTTCAATCGGTGGCTTTACGATTCCGATGCGCTCGTCGGCCTCTTTCCTGAATGGTTTGCGCAGCCGCATCCGGATTGGCCTTCGCACTTGCGGCTGACCGGTTTTCCCCTGTATGACGGGAAGTCAGCCTCTTTGCCGGCGGCAGTGGAAGCGTTCCTTGCTGAAGGCGAGCCTCCAATCGCGTTCACCGCAGGCACGGCTACCGCCGTATCCCATGACTTTTTCTCGGTATCCGCTGAAGCGTGCCGGCGAAGCGGCAAACGCGGCATCCTACTCACGCACGTCGCCGAGCAGATTCCCGATAAGCTGCCCTCGGGAGTGGCGCATTTCGCGTACGTGCCCTTCAGTTCATTACTGCCGCGCGTGTCGGCCTTCGTCCATCACGGTGGCATCGGCACCTTGAGTCAGGCATTGCGGGCCGGCGTGCCGCAGTTGATCCGTCCAATGGCCCATGACCAGTTCGACAACGCGGATCGCGCTGTTAGGCTGGGTGTCGCAATGAAACTCTTGCCGGGGGATTATCGCGTGAGCAAGGTGGTGAACGCGCTCGAACGCCTTACCAGCGAGACCGTCATGCGCGAGCGCTGCACCCGGCTGGCCGGAAACTTCAGTGATGACTCAGTTGCAACAGCATGCGATCACATACTCAACGTTCTGGGACCGATGGCCACAAATGGAAAGACCGCATAGCTGCCGGAAAGTGGTGAAAGATCGATCGCCCGAACGGCCTCAAGCATGGACGCGTGCTCGGTAGTGGCCCCTTTTGACGGCATGAAGGAAAGGGTTGCGAGCGCGGACCGTCATAGACCGGACTCGTGCTCATGAACTTTGACATCATCGAGGTTGTCCGGCAAAAGCAGCACAAGCAACTGCGAAGCATTAGCATTGAGAACGGCAAGGTGGTTGACATTAGCATTAGGAACGGCAAGGTAGTTGTCAGCCCTGGTGCTCCTCCGGGACTTGGACCCGAGGAAGAGATCGAGCCCGCGGAAATCGTGCCCCTGGACGACTAGCTAGCACGCACCCCGCTCGTTTGTCGATGGCTCGTCGGTTGTTTGTTGACCGACGATGCCAGAGTCCATCCGCAGCTTTCTCTGCGCCGCTTGCCGCGTAGCGACCTACATCTGCGCGCCGTGCGACCGCGGTCAGCAGTATTGCACGGTGGAATGTTCACAGACTGCTCGGTCCCGATCGCAACGCGAGGCTGCACGCCGTTACCAAAGCAGCCTACGCGGGCGTTGATGCACGCCGAACGGTCGCGCAGCTATCGCATGCGCCGCAAGAGCGTGACGCATCACGGTTCATTTTCGAGTCCCGCGCATGATGTACGGAGCGCGAGCGCGACCAATGCGGCGCCGGAGCCTCCCATCGACGGCATGACCGCTGCACACCAAGTGCAATGCCACGTCTGTCGTCGCTGGTGTGAGCCGTGGGTTCGCCATGCCACGTTACGTCGTTGCTCATCTCGTCCTCGTCATCATCGAAGGGAGCGATTATGAGTGTATCCTCGGAGGTGCAAGCCCAGATTCTGCGCTACTACCACGTTGAGAAGTGGCGCATCGGGAGGATCGCGCGCCAGCTGGGCATCCATCACGGTACGGTGCAACGCGTGTTGCATCGCGCCGGCGTACCACCGCCGGAGCGATCGGCGCGCCCATCGCGGATCGATCCGTATCTGCCGTTCATTCGCCAAACGTTAGAGCGCTTTCCGGCACTGACTGCTAGCCGCATCTATGCGATGGTGCGCGAACGTGGCTATCGCGGCAGCCCCGATCATTTCCGCCACCTCATCTCGTTGCATCGACCACAGCGTGCGGCCGAAGCTTATCTGCGCCTGACCACGCTCCCCGCCGAAATGGGGCAGGTTGATTGGGGACATTTCGGTCATCTCCAGATCGGTCGCGCGCGCCGGCCGCTGATGGCGTTTGTGATGGTCTTGTCTTGGTCGCGCCTGATCTTCTTGCAGTTCTTCCTCGATGCGCGGATGGAGAGTTTTCTGCGCGGTCACGTTGCGGCATTCTCGGCGTAAAACGGCCTGCCGCGCATCTTGCTCTACGACAATCTGAAAAGCGCGGTGCTGGAGCGTCAGGGCGACGCGATCCGCTTTCATCCGACGCTGCTCGAGCTCGCCGGCCACTATCGTTTCGAACCGCGACCGGTCGCGCCGGCGCGGGGCAATGTGAAGGAGCGCGTTGAACGCGCGATTCGGTATGTTCGCGACAGTTTCTTCGCTGCTCGCTCGTTCGCCGATCTCAACGATCTCAATGCGCAAGCGGTGCAGTGGTGCTATGGGCAGGCTGCCGATCGTCGCTGCCCCGCCGTGCGTGAGCTGCGCGTGCGCGAGGCCTTTCTTCAAGAACAGCCGCAGTTGGTGCCGCTGCCGGACAACCCGTTCGTCACCGACGAAGTCGTGCCGGTCAAGATTGGCAAGACTCCCTATGCGCGCTTCGATCTCAACGACTATAGCGTTCCGCACATCTACGTCCAAGACACGCTAACAATACGCGCGACGCCCAAACGCGTGAGCATCCACGACGGAGCAACGCTCCTCGCCGACCATGTGCGCTCGTACGATCGCGGCGCGCAAATCGAAGATGCCACCACATCAGCACGCTCGTTGACTACAAAGGCCACGCACGCGAGCATCGCGGAGCCAACCGCCTCACGCACGCGGTTCCAGCCAGCCGCGAGTTGGTCGTACGTGCCGCTGCACGCGGTAGCAACCTTGGCTCCCTGACCTTGGGGTTACTGCGTTTGCTCGATCGGTATGGCGCAACCGAACTGCAAGCTGCCGTTGAAGAAACGTTAGAAAGCGGCGCACCGCATCCCCATTCCGTTCGCGTGGCCTTGGAACGACGGCGCGAAGCGCGCCATGCGCCGCCGCCGATCGCGATTCATTTTTCCGACCACGTGCGAGCGAAAGACGCCGTGGTGCAACCGCACCGACTCGACCCCTACGATGCATTGATGGAGGCAAACCCGGACCATGGTGACTTCTGGCGCAGTCATTACGCCTGCATGGCGTACTCGCACATTGGACGGACGTCGTCGACGCGCCGTGGTTAGCACCGCTCTTGCAGTGGGAAGAAGACGAACATATCCGACGAAGCCTTGAACGACGTTTGAATGGTGCGCAGTTGGGACGATTCAAAGCGCTCAGCGAGTTCGATTGGAAGTGGCCAAAGCGCTGCGAGCGCGGCGCCGTTGAGGCGCTCATGACCCTCGACTTCCTCAAAGATGCCGCCAACGTCATCCTCATCGGACCAAACGGCGTCGGCAAAACTACGCTCGCTAAGAACATCGCCTATCAAGCACTCATCGCCGGACATACCGTGTTGTTCGCCACCGCCGGACAACTACTCGGCGATTTGGCCGCCATGGAAAGCGACTCGGCGTTGCGACGGCGCCTGCGCCACTACGTCGCACCGGACTTCCTACCGTACACGCTCCAGTTTGTAGGAACTAATGGCTCTCTGACAATTTATGAATACTCGAGCACGCTGAACCATGATCAGCTAAAGTCAAGGGTGGTCGGCGTTTCGTGCGGGAGGACACGGACGACGCCGATGGTAATGGATCACGGCCTCGTGCATTTAACGGTTTTGGAGAACGCCGACGGAAGATTGAAGTTGGTTTTTAGCCGACCGCAACGGACAAGCCGCTTGTTACCCCCGCACAGAATCCCCATCTCAGCTGTAGTTATTCCCGCTCGAAAACGTCCAGGGTCCGTAGCATAACGGCGTACGTTGATTCGTTAGGTTTCGCGGATCCGTCGAGCAGGTTGTAGACTTGGCTGCGGGATAATCCACTGACTTCCGAGACTCTTAGGCGCGAATGCTTGCGGAGCCGCGGCCGCTGGATGTACCAGCCCAGATCGTGTTCTCGGTATGCCTCAGAGGCGCTTCCAATGATTTGATTCACTTCCAGTTTGCGGGCCGCTTTGCTTATATGTCGTTGAGAAGACGCAATGATCCGAAGACGCCCTAGCTGTCCCACCGTTTCGACCGTAGCTCGCACTCCCATGGCATCGGCAGCTTTGCATTCCGCATGCGCGATGAAGTCATCAAATACATCTCCGACGGTCTTTAATTGAATCACCCCAACCTCACCCGACGCGCTCGCGGAGGACTCGACCGAAATGGGCTTCCCGCTTTGCGCATCCCATCATTCCAGCCGTTCTGGATGCGATCGATCTTTCGTATATTTTGCGATCGGCCGAATCGGCATCGTTAGGGGGCATGTATCACGATAGCGGCATGGTGAGTTATCTCGGCATCCCACGCACGACGTTCCGTGCTTCTCGCAAGTAGAGATCGGTTTACTCTCCGTATATGCGACGAGCATGAAGTTAAATGGTGAAACGCCATTTTGAGCTGCAGATTCTTTGTTCTTCGGAAATCTTAGCAATAGATCGGGGCTCGAAATGCTCAACTGCGCTAGGGCAACCTCCGAGAACCAGGATGGCTCCTTGCAGATGCGAGCTTCATGGTGCGCGAGCACGGCATACCAGAACTTTTCGATCCACGAATTGGCCGTTTCTCGGCTGGAGCTAAGAGATGCCCTAAGCCGTGCTCAAGGGCCTTCCGGATCAGTGGCGCTTCTGAGACGGGGTTGCGGTTAAGCAACCGGCGTCGCATTACTGGGCGCGGAAGCATTAAGGCTCCGTGGTGACTCGGCGCCCGTGCAAAAGGCAACCGCAAAGACGGGGAATGTAGGTCATCGCGTAAAGGGTCGAACGGCTCATGGCGCCAACGTCGGCTCAATGCCTCATTACGAGCGGGCAAAGGCCTTTCGACGCAGGCAGTTACGTGCAGCAGGCCGGGGGACAGCGAATTGAGCGTAGATGTTCAGAACCTCAGCGCAAAGGCGCTAGAAGTTCAGATCATTCCGCCGCCAGCGCCGCTCGATGCTACGGTTTTGCGGCAATTGTTTGTCGACCTTGCGAAGTATCACCTTGAGGTGTTCAACACGACGCCTGATGGCGGTGCTGTCTTTAGCAATCCAGGCCAGCAACGTCGAGTCGTCATTACACCTGCCAACCGGCAGGTCTCATTGCCCGTAGAAGTTGATGCCGCTCGATCCTTGTCTGAAGCGGTCGACATATTGAGTCTGATACACACCCGCGTTCAGGTTTCAACCTACGTAGCGTCAGGTTTTGTTCTCGCCGCTCACCTTCCCGTTGGAGGCGAATCAGCTGCAACCCTATTGAGCCGCAAAGCGTTTCCAGATCAGGAACCATTCGCGGCGCTGGGACCAGGAGTTCAAGGGATCGGGCTGAGAGTTTACATGACGGCCACGGGTCCTTTTACTTTTTCGGTTGAGCCGCTTCTAGCCGATACTAGTAAGATCGTTGTGCACTTGCAGCAAGTCCAACCTGGCAACTTTATGCTGAGCGATCTACGCGGTCGCTGTGAGGCGACCTTACGCTTTTATGAAAATCAACTAACCAACTTTCTCCAACAGCTCCTCTCCGGGGAATGAAAGGCCGCTTAAGATGATAGCAGAGAGCCCAAACCTAGAGACGGTGTTAAATTGGCACACGGCGCTATCCGCCAGCTACGTAGGAATCGGGAATGTTTGGGGAGTGTCGTACGGGGCTGGGAATCCACTGTACGAGGAGCCCCAAGATGCATCGCGCCTGACAAGGATGTCGGAGGCGATCACGCGGTTCGCTAGGACGGTAGAAACCCAAGAAGAGTTCCGCGGAGTAGTTGGAAGGGCGCTTGGAATTTTCGATGGCCAACTCTTCCTCTGGATCGTTACTGAGGATCTAGACACCAAGCTTACGCGTTCCCTGTTTGAAGCGAAGGCCGCAATCGAACAAGAAGTGGGAAGTGAGTTTGAGATTCATGTCGAGCCTTTAGGAAAAGCATCGATTGAGGACCTAATACCGAGCGAATACGTAGCCTTCTAACGTAAGAGAGTGGCAACTCCCGCGGAACACATCGACCGGGCTCGCCGAAACGAAACGCTGGCTGCTCAAATCCCTCCAGGGTTTGCAGAGTGGCGAATCGCAGTAACGTTCTACGCAGCTCTACATTATGTAGAAGCGGTAATTATACGAAACGGGCGGCGTTCGTCCGATCACAAGAGCAGGAATGAGGCAATTCGAACTTTACCTGCTCTGCGCCCCGCTGCAGCAGATTATGCAGTTCTTGCGAGCTTCGCTTGGACTGCGCGATACCGAGCGGATTACGACTTCAATGATCCAGCCTTAAGTGCCGAAGTGCAACGTATCTGCGATCTCCTACCAACCATTAAAGCTGCGATAGGGATTCCGCCCTAGGGCGCCTAATTTACGCCGAGCCGTCAAACCCGGCCTTGTCCCATTTAAAATTCTACCAAGTTGCGGACGGCAACATTTTCCTTACGTTGAGGGGTTAGGGTAGCGTGCGCTTTTCGATACGAATCGAAGGCCTCGATCAACTAAAACAGAGCCTTGGTGAGGTCAGGAAGGCTCTAGAGGGGCTCAGGGACGCGTCGCGTCCGTGCGCTTCAATGCGAACGACCCCGAGAGCGTTCGAATTGCGATACGCACAGTAGATGACGAGGTCGATCGTCGTTTAGCAGTAATTGAAAACTCTATTTCGCCTTTTCGCAGCGGCGCTGAGCGCGGCGCTCTTGGCCGCGTGCGGCGGTTCCACAGCCAATACGTCTCAATCGACGTCCGTGAGTGCATTGCCCTCTCACCCCCAGGCTGCTCGGATCAAATCGGCCGGAAATACCGGCGGTCCAACGCTATACGTGTTGAACCAGGAATCCGGACCACAGGTCACGGTCACCACCTATAGCGGTGGCGGAGCGTCGCTCCTTCGGAGCATCAACGTCGGTACGTATAACGGTGGCTATCAAGTCGGCTTCGCCGTTGACCCCTCGGGTCGGCTCTATGCTTCCGCTGCTCCGCAACGCGATGCGGTGCTGACCATCTACACTAACCGCGGCGCGAAGATCGTGCGAACGCTTTACCAAACGCACCCATTTTCGGTTTTAATGCTCGACGGAACCAGCAATCTGTACACCTTCTGCGCGGCGGCTCGGGTGTGCGAGTATGCCAAAGCGAAACAGCGGATTATACGGAGGCTTCCGAAAGCTAACCCCCCTCTTGCGGTGGATGCTTCTGGTGACCTCGCCCTTTTTGAGGGCCAGGACAGCCTTCGCGTTTTTGCCCCGGGCCACTCCCAGCCGTATTGGCAGATTACGAGCGGTGTGAACAGCAGCGTAGACGCACTTGCTTTTGATCCCTCCGGGAATTTGTACGCCGCCAATCGTGGTGTCAACCAAGGAGATCCCGGTAGCGTAGCCGTCTATGCACCTGGTGATAGCTCGCCGAGCCGGATCATTACCGGTGGGATCGTCCATCCTATGGCACTGGCTGTTGACGGTGCGGGTAATCTCTACGCGTTGAACATGGGTGGCGCACCCTCAAACTCAGTTACGGTGTACGCTCCTGGAGGTAGCGAGCCGATCCGCACGATAACGGACGGCGTTGTTGGTAGCGGAATGCCCGGGGCTGGCTCGCCACTGGCGCTAGACGCGTCGGGCGACCTGTATGTTGCTAACGCAGCCGTTGCACAAAAGAACGCGGGCAGCGTCACCGTGTATCCGCCTGGTGGTACGTCGCCAATACGAACCGTGACGCAAAGCGTCCAAAATCCAGTGGCAGTTGGGATTGGTCCGTAGTCGTTAGCCCGGGAACCGATACCGGCCTCGCAGCAACACGCTTTAATCTTCGATCAAGCTCGCAAACGCCTGCCAATGACGCTGATGCGGAACGCGAGTCCCGCATCAGAGGCATTGGAACGCCTTCCTCGCACTCGTCGAAACGGGCGTAGGCAAGTCGGGGTGACGCCAAGCCTAGGAGTCTTGGTGACCGACATCAGTTTTTGATTCGCATCCCTGATGTGAAGGCGAAGGGGATTCCTATGCCCCGCTGAAGGCGCTCTACGAATCTCACCAGCGAAGGAGTGACTATGAAGCGACTCGCTGTCTTGCTCGTTGCTGCATTGGCGGCTTGCGGCTCGCCTTCGCAATCGGGTGCGCTGCCTGCCGGCTCTGCGTTTTCGGTTATAGCAAACACTCCTTCGAGCAACCGGATCAAACACGTTGTCGTCATCATTCAGGAGAACCGCAGCTTCGACGACATGTTCAGTGGGTTTCCGAACGCCGATACGCAGCCGTACGGTTACGCAAACGAGAACGGCAAGGAAGTCAAAGTCACGCTGAGGTCTCGCAGTTTTACCAAGGGCGATCTGGGAGACTTGCCGCACGGCTACGCCGCCAACATCGTCGATTACGACGGCGGGAAGATGAACGGCTTCTACGAGTCGATGCAGAAGTGGCCGCGCCCCGGCGAACCCTTCACGTATCCGTACGCCTATTTAGATCGTACTGACGTGGCCCCGTACTGGACGATGGCGCAGCAATACGTACTCGCAGATAAGATGTTCGCCACCGAGTGGGGCGCGAGTTTTACCGCGCACATCGACCTCATCGCCGCCATCACATGCTTGAACGACCAGAAAACGCTGGCGCTCGTCGACACGCCCAAAGTATCGCCGTGGGGCTGCGATGCACCCAAGCACCCTCTGACGACGACGCCGACGCTCAACTCGAACCTGCAGCGCAACGTCAACGGCCCGTTCCCGTGCTTCACGCGCTACGCGACGCTGGCCAAGCCGCTAGACAACAAGCACATCGCGTGGCGTTACTATGCTCCGCCGCTCGACTCGTTCGGTGACATCTATTCGACCTTCGACGCGATCAAATGGGTGCGATACGGCAGCGATTGGAACAACGTCATAAGCCCGCAGACTAAGATTCTGCTCGATGCTCCCAAACAGCTGGTACCGGTGACGTGGGTCGTGCCCACCGGTGTAGATTCGGATCACCCGGGTCAGAAGAGCGACACAGGGCCGTCGTGGGTGGCCGACATCGTCAATGCGATCGGCGAAAGCCCGAGTTGGAAGGACACAGCGATCATTGTCCTGTGGGACGACTGGGGCGGGTTTTACGATCACGTCCCACCTCCACAGCTCGATTATTTAGGCTTGAGCTTCCGCGTGCCAATGCTCGTCATCTCTCCGTACGCCAAGAAGAACTACGTGTCGCACGTGCAATACGAGTTTGGCAGCGTCGTGAAGTTCATCGAGAACGTGTTTGGTTTGCCTTCATTAGGGTTCACGGACGAGCGGGCGAACGGGCTCTCTGACGCGTTCGATTTCTCGCAGAAGCCGAGAGCGTTCCAGAAGATCCCGTGCAAATATCCACCCTCGCACTTCATCCACGCTCAGGTGCCTAACGGACCGCCCGACACCGACGAGAACTAGTATCTGACGAAGCCCTCGGACGGATGGATAACGTCTGTAACCAATGCGACGCAGCTGGGCCGTTTTGAGCGGCATTTCCCTTGTGACGAAACCTCGGATGGCAACCGGGCGCCTATCCTGCGAGCGCCTCGCATTCCGGAAGCTTAGCTCGCAGCAGCCTCGCAGCTGAGCGGCCTACATCGCGACGCTTTGCGCATTGCAGTTTGGATCGCGGAGCCTGGGTCTAGCCGGCCGGGAGGGGGCGCACAATTTTAGGGGTCCAACTCCTATCCCGCGCCGCAGCATGGCGGGCATAGGGTTAGGGGGTCAATTCGGGGCCCCCAGACGACAAGCGCCCGGCCCGGTTAATTTCGCAAAAAGCCAATAAAATAGGGCTTTGTTCGTATATCGCGCGATTGGCCGGCCTCGCGTATGGCTCGCGCAAACTTTGCAATCACGTTTGCAAAAACCGCAATGCGTCAAAAACGCCTATGGTACAAGGCTTTTTCGCTATGGCTAACGATGCATGGTCTGGCGAGTCGCATCGAAGCGCATAGGAACGTGCGCTGCGTGGCCGTTGGCGGCTAAGGAGGCGGCGGAGCAGGTCTCGAGAGGTTTGAGTCGCGTAAGCCGTATTTCATGGGGCTGCTCATATTCGCCGCCGTTCTCGCCGTTCCGATAGCGTTGCTGGGGCTCATGCTGCGATTGCGCGAGCGCAAGCGCCCGGGCGGAGGCTACGGCGGGCGATACGACGCTCCCGGCAAAATGTCGCTCATGACGTATGCCGAGGCGAATGCCATGGTCGATCGCCACAGGGAGAGGTTTGTGGAGAGCTCTGTTTCGGGCTTCGAGGAAATGGACGTTACTAATCGAGACACGCTGTGAGCCTGACGGAATATGTCGCTCAGGCGAGATGCTCGGAGGCGCGGCGCTCGAAGCTGCAATGGCGCCACGATCGGCGGCGTGGCTGCGGGCGCCTAGGGTTGTCTGGTTATTGCCGAGTACGTAAACGGTTTGTGAAACAGTACAGTTTCAATTTTTGTGAGGTCGGCCTCCTCGACACGTCGATTTCTCCAATGCCCTGAAGCGTTACGTTCAAAGATATAGCCGCTAAACGGCATCTTGCCCCGATTATCTGGAGGACCGTAAATATCGAGGACAATGTAGGCGCCACCAGAAGGCCAAACTTCGTGCGCATTCGTTACAAAGACAGAGTTATATGCTGAACGAGCGGCCGTTTCGTCGTCAAATGCTTTGTGAATGGAATAGTAAATTGAAATGAGGTTCGCGTACCTTAGATCCCAGGTTAGCGAATGAAGTAACGCAGACTTTGGGCCGTCAGGGTAGCCGGGTGCAAAGCCTTTCCAATCAGGACGTCAATCGAATCGGATCGGATACACGCTGCTCGTCGGTACCCGATATACGCTGTCAGGGTTGTGTCTCGCAAACGACGATATCAAAAGCGGCCTCCGTCATGCCCGATCGAAGAGGTCCACCGTCGACTCGACGATGCCCTTGTGCATTGGAAGCTGGCCGAGAAAAGCTATTTCAAGCCCGATGCTTTCAGGCGTAACCTCAACGCGTGTATTCAGAGCGCAAGAAGCGTAAAGTTCGTCCTGCAGAAATGTAAGGCGAACTTTGCCGACTTTGAATCCTGGTATGCGACGTGGCAGGATCGGATGCGCGCGGATGCTTTAATGAAATGGGCAGTTAACGCGAGAAATAACATAGAGAAGCAAGGTGACCTGGAAGCCGCGAGTACGATGCGCGTTACCTTGGTGGATTCGTATATCGAACGCGATTCTATAGAATTCGATCTTCCGCCTAAGACGAAGCCATCCGAAGTCGCAAATATCTTTATCAACTCACCGCTTCGGCCCGAGCGGTTATCAAGTGATGCCAGCCTAAGCGTTGAGCGGCGTTGGGTGGCAAGCACGCTGCCGGACCACGAGATTCTTTCTGCTACAGCTCACGGTTGCCGGTCCCTAGGAAACCTCGTTGCAGATGCGCCCGGGGAGCTAGGTTTACCTCACGTTGGATCGGACGAGAGCAAGCCGAAATGCAGTTTAGCGCCGCGACAAGGGCGATTACGATTGATCTGGACACGAACGAACCGCTGACTCTGGCGCGGCGACGGATCAAGCGAACGGGGCAGGGTGGCCATGCATCTATTGGTATCACGGCCGAGCGGTACTTACACGTTTACCCAGACAGAGATGCCGACGCCGCTCGAGCCTTCGAGAGGTTGGTGGGCTAGGGAATCAAAAGGCTCCGTTGCAATTCTGTTGCACGGAGCCTCAGGCATCGCGAAAAACTCATATAGAATAAGGACGATGTTGGTGGCCCCAGCGGGATTCGAACACTGACAATGGGGTTCCGGCCACTCCCGACCGCTACCGAACAGTCTTACCTGGTGAGGGATTCCGTATTTCCGGATACCAGGTGCTCCCTTCCGCTTCCGGACGTGAGTACCAGTTTGTCTGCGCGGATACATCCTTCGGGCGCTCTAAAAGTTGACGGAGTTTGCCTCGGCTGCACAGGAGTTTGCCTCGGCTGCACATCAGAAGGCAGTAGACTCTGTTAGACTTCCGGAGGATAGTCACTGAGACAAAGCCTATTCGAATAGGTCTGCCAATCGTAGAGCCAGCCGTTGTAGCCAGCGAGTTTCAGAATCGCGATGTGAGCAAGGGTCCGCAGGGCACCGGCCTTGTAAAGAACCTCTTGAAGCTCTGCTTGACTGTGTACGTCGTGTTTAATATAGCCATTGTGGAAGAGCTGATTACGTAGGCGCAAGCCTTGCGCCTCATACGGGCTAAGGACGACACCCAGCGAATCGAAGAACAAACCTTGAAGGGTTGAGCCGTCCCTATTGTTGGCGTAGTGTAGAGCGGAAATCGCCGACCGACAAGCCTCATCACAAAAGCCGAAAAAGCCCTGAATGCAAGCACGCGCAAGTCGCTCGGCTTTCTTAAAGTGACCCTCGGGCTTAACGGTGATTCTCTGCTTATTAAGATCGGCCCATTTTTCGAATAAAGAATGAATGCAGAATAGGAGATTCTTAATTTCGGTCTCGTACCATCCGGAGTTGGAATCATGCAAATGATGAAGAGCGGCAACGAGTGGATACCCCTCTAGAATCATTTTCGCAAAGCCGTCGCAGAGCACGGTCCACGTATTTGATGAGAAGCTCTGTGCTCCCGGTATCATATCAAAAGGCGGGGACTTGGTCGGTCCGTAAACCGCGCTATCCAAGTATATGCCACCAATGTATTCAGCTTGGACGTTATACCAATCCTCAGAAAGCTGCTGCGCTCGCGCTCCGGCTACAAATGAAACGACGTGGCGGAGCACTTCTCGCTGCTCCTCCTCTAGAGGAGGCCCCGTTACGGTAATAGCGATGATGTTGCTCGACGGATGGTCTCCCTTCGACGCCTCCGTTATGCGGCAGCGACGATTAAATAGCGTAGCATCGTCGCTGTCGATCTTGCCGGGCGCGCTCATGTCTCCATTTGGGTAACGTACAAAACGTTCGGTATTGTGCCGCCAAAACGGTAGGTGAACCCCAAGGAAGTTGTATCTCGTGAATGCAATGTCATCTGCGCTTAAGCGGCGTTCCAGGCGGCGAGCACTAAACGTTCGCACTAGCCTGCCAGGGAGCAGTGGTTCGAATAAATCAATGATACCATCGACTCGAAGCGTACCATCGGAACTTGAAGTCGACCCAAAAGTCTCAAGGTCCATAATCTTCCCCGGAGTTGGCCTAGTTGCCAAGAGCGAGACAGATTGATTCGTATCCGGGGCGCCGTCATAAGTGTGCTTGCATCTGATCGATCCTGTGTCCCAGCGGACCTCGAAATCGCCGGGAACCTGACGATGCGCAAATGTTATGGGAACCGAGCCTGACCACTCAAAAGATCGGGGCGCCTCTAGGCGTGCGACCTTTATGAATGGCTCTGCAGCGTCATATTCCTCACCAAGCTTCAAAAAGTAGTTGCGAAGCTCTCGTCGTCGACGGGGTGCTTTGTACAACTCAGTTGTAACGAACACGAAGTCAGAGAAGCGATCGCCTGCGGTCGTCTTATCGGACATGCGCTTGATGTGCCGCTCGAGGCGTCGAGCCTCCAGCCCAATGCTTACGCCCTTTACGGCGCTACGGACAATGCCCTTCCAGCTGCGGAGGGTGTGAGGAATGTTCGTTTCGACACCCCTTACTCGTTTAACGTTGAAGAAAGATTGAGAAGGCTTGAAGAAACTTCGAATCTCGCTATGAGTCTCGCAGCAACCCTTCTTACTTGCCTCGCATTTCCAAGGCTTGCCCTATCTTGTTGTTTGACCCTCTCCATTTTGTGAATCGGCGATTTCCCGCAACGAGTGGCCGCTGATGCCAAGCTCCCGAAGAAGCGGGATCAGGTCGCCATAAGCTACTCGGGCATTTCGAGCGTTAGTGGTCGAGGCGGCCAAGATTCCCTTCCTCTTTGCGGCATCGCTTAAGTTACGGCACTGCGGAAGGCTCGCTCCAAATCGCCCTCCACGCTTCTTATAAGCGCTTAGTGCGGACTTTGCACGTTCGCTAATCGCGCGGGGTTCCGCTTCTGCTACGGCAGCTAAAAATCTGCACGGTCAGGCGATTTGCCGAAGGATTATCCACGCAGACAAATTCGACCCCGGATTGGTGAAGGACAGACGGATGTTAGATTTGGGGGTCTTTCATCCGTCAAACGAAGCAAAATCCCTTATCCGATAAGGACGATTTTGGTAGCCCCAGCAGGATTCGAACTCCCTACTAGCGGTCCTAGCCGTTCCGATTAGCTACTGAAAAGTCCGAGAATATAGAGCTTTCGCGGTGCCTGTTTCGTGGCCAGTACTGTCCATATCGATCCATTCCGGACCGCTCTGTTGCACGGATCTTGCACGAAGGACCCGGGTTGAACTCGCGGGAGTGGCGCCGGTCTGATGCGGCGGTCTTGGGACAACCGGCGAGCGTAAAT
>PLLA01000108.1 GCA_003140835.1 Candidatus Tumulicola scandinaviensis
CGTGGTCGCCGCCGCCGTCGCCATTGGGCCGGGCCTTGTCGCAAGTGAGGCCGCCAAAAACAATCATGTCTTTGCGATGCTCGGCCATGGGTTGAAGGCAGTCGCCTAAATCATAGTCAGGTCCGATTTCGGTCTTCGGCATCCAATACGGCATATACGCACCCTGCGGAATATAAACCCACGCCATGCGAACCGGCGGTGCGGAAGTGGCCAGCGCCGCGCGCAACGGGCGGGGAACGAGCGATTCCAAAAACGGGAGCGCCATCGCGGTGCCGACGCCGCGCAAAAAAGTCCGCCGGGGCATTTGCATTGAACTCATAATGTTTCTCCGGTTGCGGTTCTCATCTGGAACGGATCACTTTTCACGATCTCCAAAACCAGCGTGGAGAACCGGAAATTATTTTTTGCCAGCGCGGCGGCAATCTGGTCAACCGACCGCTTGTCATAATACTCCAGACCACGACCAATGGCGTATGTAAGCATTTTATCAGAAAGGCACTTGAGGAACAAATCCTTTTTCGCGTCCAAAACTGTCTTCAGCCCCGGCGCTCCGTTGAAAGTTCCGCCGTCGGGCAGCGCGCCGGAAGCGTCAATCGGGAACCCGCTCGCGTCTTTCTCGCGCCACGCGCCGATGGCGTCAAAATTTTCAAACGCAAATCCCATCGGGTCCATTTTCTGGTGGCACGAGGCGCACAACGGATTGTCCCGGTGCTGCTCCATGATCTGCCGCAGCGTGCCGGTGAGCTGCTTGCCGTCATCGAGCGGCGGCACGTTCGGCGGCGGCGGAGGCGGCGGCGCGAGCGCGATCGTTCCAAATGCCGGTGGAGGCGGAGCGCCGGGCGGCGGCTCGCCGTTGCTCGCGCGCATCGTCGGCGTCGGGGACAGTTTGACCGCCGGCTATCAGGCCAACGGGATGCTCGGAGCGACCGGCGTATCCGATCCGCTTTTTCCGGGCGTAACGGTACCGCCGACGCAAGAGCAAGGTTACTGGGCCGACATCGACGAGCAGGCCTCGGGATTGCCGCTTTCGCAGGCAATCGCGCGCGAGTTCGATCCGGCGACCAGTCCGCTACCGCTCATCGCGGGGCCCGGCATCAACAATCAAGTCGTTCCCGCGATCGGCGCTCCGTTCGGTCAAGAAAAACCGGGCAACTCGTGCAGCGCCGACGGCGGCTTCGACGCTGCGGGATACTTGCTCGGCGCCAGCAAGCGCGTGCGCATGAACCCGACTTCAACGACGATTCGCGACGTTGCGGTTCCCGGGATCACGCTGCACGAGGCAAATACCCTGGCGGAACCGCAATCGAACACGTGCAAGGCGCTGCCCGGCATTCGCGGTTTGTTGCAGCAAGTCGTCGACGGCGAAAGCAGTACCTACTGGCCGGTGCTGCGCAACTTCGCGAATATGGGTCCGCAACTTACGATGGTCAACGCTGCTGTGAAACTCAAGCCGACACTCGCCGTCGTATGGCTCGGCGCTAACGACGTTTTGAAGTACATGGGCTCCGGCGGGCTCTTCCATGGTGGCGATAACTCGGCCGGACAAGCCGCCTCGGACGAGCGCCAAGCTATCAACACCCTAAAACACGCCGGCGCGCGCGTCATCGTCGCAAATCTACCGAACATTTTGGAAACGGCCTACTTCATGCGCGCGACGGTTCCGACCCAGGCCACCTGCAACAACAACTATCAAACCTACGTCGCCTGTGTCTTTGAAGCCGTGCTGCAAGTCCCGTTGGCGACGGCGGCCGGCCTAACGGCGACGCTCGCCAAGACCTATCAGCTGGCAACGCCGGGGGGATGCACGCCCACCACAACCAACCCGTGCGGATATCTAACGCTGCAAGGCACTTTCACCGTCATCAACTACTATCACAAAACCGGTAAACTGCCGGATCTCGACAATGGAAAACCGGGCAGCGGAATGGGAACGTACTATATTACGCCGGCGTTTGCGGCGAAAGTGCAGAGCCTGAACGATGCCATCAATACCGGCATCGACGATGCCGCCCAACAAACCTCGACGCCATTAGTCGACGTCACCTCGATTTTTGCCGGCGTCGCCAGCGGAAACCAGTCAAACCCGTATTTTCAGTTGGCGATTCACATCAGTCCGGGAACCTGCTGCACGCTTGGATTCGAAGGCGGCTTGCTGAGTTTCGACGGAATCCATCCCTCGAACACGGGCTACGCGCTGGTAGCCTACGCCTTCATCGCCGCAATCAACGCGGCGTATGGCACGAAAATCCCGCAAATCAACGTGAGAGCCGCGTATAACGGAACGCGATGCGGGGAGGTAAGCCACTGTTACCAGGATCCGTACGCGCCGCCGTGCGCGCAGAATCCCGCAGGCTGCAACGGCGGCCTCCGCGTTCACGACGTATCGATGCTGCGCCGCCGCGCCGAGGCTTTGGGAAGCGCTGATTTATTTTAAATCTAGGAAGCGAGGGCCGAAGTTTACTATGGTAAATGAGGCCCGAGCTGACGACGAGTTGGGAGACATCTGCGCTTCCTAGGCGTAGATGCCGCGCATTTTTAGCGCCTTCACGACCCGATCGATAGCGAGCGTGTAGGCGGAAGTACGCAACGTTGCGCCGCGCGCGTTTCCGATCGCGCGGATTTCGTGGAGGTTCGCGAGCAAGAACTCTTCGAGACGCTGGTTGACTTCGGATTCCTTCCAGAAGTAGCCCATCCGATCCTGAACCCACTCGAAGTACGAGACGGTCACGCCGCCGGCGTTGGCCATGATGTCGGGAATGACGACGATGCCCTTCTCCCTGAAAATGCGGTCGGCTTCGGGCGTGGTCGGGCCGTTCGCGCCCTCGACGATCAGCTTCGCCTGAACCTTCGCCGCCGTTTCGGCGGTGAAGACTTTTTCGAGCGCCGCGGGGACGAGCACGTCGCACGGACTCGCGAGCAGCTCGGCGTTGGTGATCTTATCGCCGCCCTTGAAGCCTTCCAACGTGCCGAATTGCGCCACGTGCGCCATCGCGCCGCTGACGTAGATGCCTTCCTGATTGTAATACGCACCGGTCACGTCGGAAATACCGACGACCCGGCATCCGCGCTCCTCGAAAAGCTTCGCGGCGTACTTTCCGACGTTGCCGAAGCCTTGAATGGCGACGGTCGCTTTCTCTGGTTGAAGACCGATTTCGCTCATCTCGTCGAGCGCGCAGATAGTGACGCCGCGGCCGGTCGCCTCGACGCGTCCGCGCGAACCGCCGATCTCCAGCGGCTTGCCGGTGACCACGCCGGGCTGATTTTGCCGAACGTGCATCGAGTACGTATCCATGAACCACGCCATGATCTGCGGCGTGGTGTTGACGTCGGGTGCGGGCACGTCTTTGTCGGGGCCGACCACTTCGACCAGTTCGGCGGCATAACGGCGGGTGATGCGTTCGATCTCGTTCATCGATAGCGTGCTCGGATCGCAGGTGACGCCGCCCTTCCCGCCGCCGAACGGCAGATCGACGACCGCGCACTTCCAGGTCATCCAAAACGCCAGCGCGGTCACCTCGTCGAGGGTCACGCCCGGATGGTAACGGATGCCACCTTTTGCCGGGCCGCGCGCAAAGCTGAACTGCACGCGATAGCCGGTGTAGACTTCGAACTCGCCCGAGTCGCGTTGAAACGGAATCGCGAAAATGATTTGACGCGCCGGGCTCGTGAGGATGCGCCGCATCCCGGCGTCGAGTTCGAGCAGATCGGCCGCTTCCTTGAAATACGCGATCGCATCGCCGAACACCGACACTTCACGAGCAGGGGTCGCCATAACCGCCATAAGAGTAGATGCCTCCGAAGTAAGACTTGCGCCCTGGCTTAGCCGACCCCTCTGCCCCGTCGTGTAGAAAAAGTCATAATTCGCCTTTAGGGCCTCGTATGTATTTCAGATCGAGGAGGCGACGGTCGACGTGTGCTTTGCACACGAGACCCGAGCCGACGAAGAGCTGGGATGCATACGAGGCCCTAAACGTTGAAACGGAAGTTGACGACGTCACCCTCGCGCATCACGTAATCGCGGCCCTCGCTGCGGACCAGGCCCGCCGCTTTGAGCGCGTCCATCGTGCGATACGCGACGTAATCCTCGTACGAAACGATTTCGGCGCGTATAAAGCCGCGCTCGATGTCGCCGTGGATCCGGCCGGCGGCTTCGGGCGCTTTGGTGGCGCGCGGTATCGTCCAAGCCCGCACTTCTTTCTCGCCGGCGGTCAGAAACGTCATCAGCCCGAGCAAATCGTAGGCGGCGATCGCGAGTTCGTCTAAGCCGCTGCGATCGAGCCCCAGCTCGGCGCGGAAATCGCGCGCTTCGTCTTCGGAAAGACCGGCCATTTCGGCCTCCACTTTCCCCGACAGCACCACGAGCCGGCTCTTCTCGGCATCTGCAACCTCGCGAACCGAGTCGACCAGCGGTCCGGGGTTGCCGATCTGCGCTTCATCGATGTTGGCCACGTAGAGAAGCGGACGAGAGGTCAACAGAAACGACTCGGCCGCCACCAGCGCTTCGGGCGATCCCGCCGGAAACGCGCGCGCAGGACGCCCTTCTTCGAGTGCCGCCGCAACTCGGTTTGCCGCTTCCAAGCTCTCCCGCAGCTTAGGATTGGCCCGAACCTCGCGCTCCAGCTTGGGAATTCGCTTCTGCATGGTGGCGAGGTCGGCCAGCGCCAGCTCGATCGCCACGATTTCGATATCGCGCTTAGGGTCGGGATGGTCCTCGACGTGCGTGACGTTAGCATCCTCGAAGCAGCGAACCACCATCGCGATCGCGTCTGTTTCGCGAATGTGACTCAAGAACGCGTTGCCGAGGCCCTGTCCGGTACTGGCTCCGCGCACCAAACCAGCGATATCGACGAAGCGAACGGTCGCCGGAACGATGCGCTGTCCATTGACGAGCGATTGCAAAACGCGCAGGCGTTCGTCTGGAACGGCTACTTCCCCGACGTTCGGTTCGATCGTCGCGAAGGGATAGTTGGCAGCGAGCGCTTGAGCCGAGCGCGTCAGCGCGTTGAAAATGGTGGACTTGCCGACGTTCGGCAAGCCGACGATTCCGCACGAGAAGGGCATGATGAACCGCCCTCCGTTCGGCTGCTCGTGCCCCTCGCCCTACCGAGCGCGACACCTCCGCGGCGTGCTTGGAGGCGCTCGCGCCGGACGCGTCGGATAGGTCGGACATGCGGCAAATGAAGGTCGACAAACTGGGGATCGACCTCCTGACTCACGACCCGGTCGTCATCCTTAAGGATATGGACGGTTCTCATTACCTGCCGATCCTCATCGGGCCGTTCGAAGCCACCGCAATCGCCCTGGCGTTGGAAGGCGCGCCGGTGCCGCGTCCTCTCTCGCACGATTTAATGCGGAACATCCTCGAAACGCTCAACGCGAATCTCGAGCAGGTCGTAATTCACGACATCCGAGACTCGACGTTCTTTGCCAAGCTCGTCGTCAAAACCAACGGCGACCTTCAAGAAATCGACGCCCGCCCGTCGGACGGCATCGCGCTCGCCCTACGCGTTCAGGCCCCCATTTTCGTTTCCGACAAAATCGTGCTCGAAGAAGCGACGGCCGAAAAGAAACCAGTTAACGACACGGAAATGGCGCGCTTCAAAAAATTCTTGGACGATCTCAAACCGTCAGACTTTAACCGATAAATAGAGCGTCTAACGGATCGTCTCCCGAGCAGCGTACTTCAATCACAGGACATGTTTCCTTAGGGGGCCTCTGGACGAGGCGCGAAGGGCCGGATGCCCCGAGAGAGCGCCGAGCCAGGGAGCAGCTTTTTCAGACGGACCCGAAAAAGCGGGCGTCTCCGAAGGTGACATATCCTGTGATTGAAGTACGCTGCTAAATGTCCCATTGCCAGGCGTTCCACCACGGCGTCGACGTGGGGTTAACGCTGTAGTTGCGGAGATCCGACGAGCGGACGATCAAGCGGCGGCCGTTGTAGACGGGAACGTAGGGAACGACCGACCACATGCGCCGGCTCGCGGCGCGGTAGATTCCGGCACGCCGTGACGGGTCGTCGGTTTGCAGACCGGCGCGCTCGAGCGCGTCGAGACGCGGATCGCAAAAACGGAAGATGTTCTGGCCTGCCGGGTACCAGCGGTCGCACGCGGTGAAATTGTACACGTCGGGATCCCAGTTGAGTGTGTCGCTGTATAACGCGAGATCGTACGTACCGCTGTAAATCGGGCCGTTGGGCGCGGCGAAGATCGTACGGTACGGATAGGTCTTAATCGACAACTGGATGCCGGCCGTGCGCAACGCCGCCTGCAGCAGCAGCGCCATGCGTTCGAAGTTCGTCGCACCGGCAATCGTGACCAGCGTAAAGGCCAGCCGCACGCCGTTGCGCGCACGAACCCCGTCGGCGCCCCGGTGCCAGCCCGCACCTTCGAGTAGACGGGCGGCCGCCGGCGTATCGTAGCCGCGAGCCGGCAACGCCTCATATCCGAGCGCCGTGGGCGGCAAACTGTTGCGCGGTTGGGCGTAAAGATCGCGCGTGATGTCGTGCAGGATGGCGGCGTAGGGCACCGATTCGCCGATCGCTCGGCGCACGTTTGCATCGTTGAGGCCGGGCTTGCGCGCGTCGATCATTACCGCGGCTTGTGAGTTCCAGGGCGCGGTATCGACGATTACGCCGTCGACGGCCCGGTATTGATCGAGCAGCGAGGTTTGCGGCGCCACGATCAGATCGATCTGATGTTCTTCCAGTTCCGCGGCAATCGTTTGATCGTTCGGAACGAAGTGCAGCTCGATACGATCCAAAGGCGGGCGCCCCTTAAAATACCGGTCGAAACGCCGAAGCACGATGCGGTCGGCGCGTGCCCACGAAACGAAGGCGAACGGGCCGGTGCCGACCGGATGGGCGGCCAGCTGCCCGCTATTGAAATCGCTCTCTCGCTCGAGAATGTGCGCGGGCAAGACCGGCTTTCCGCCTTCTTGAAGCGGTGCAAAAAAGCGCGATACGAACGGTGGATAGCGCTCCCGCAAATGCACGACCAGCGTATCCGGGCCCTTCGTTTCGATGTCCGCGACGCGGTCGTAGCCCTCGTGCTCGAAGGTGTCGTTGCGCGGATTCATCACGGCCTGCCACGACGCAACGACGTCGCGCGCTCCAAACGCAACGCCGTCTTGCCACCACACGTTCCGGCGCAGGTGATACGTATACGTTCGGCCGTCTCGCGAGATGCCGCCGTTGGCGAGCGAGGGTACCGTAACCGCGAGGTCGCCGATCAACCGGCCGCGATCGTCGGCGACGACCAGATACGAATACACCAGTGAAGCCAGATCGTACGAAACGTCCATTTCGGAGAGGTACGGGTTCAGATGGTCGGGGTCGGAAATGTCGGCGATGCGGAGCACGTGCGGAACCGTCCACGCGTGACGAGCTCCCGTCGACGGCGCGGTCGCGGCTTTCGTGCAGCCTGCGAGCACGCCCAGTGCGAGTGCAAACAAAACGGCATTGCGCATCCTTCGTTGCAGCTTCGAGGGTACGCGAGGCCTACCTCGAAAACCGACCGGCCATGGAACCAGGGTTGAGTGCCGAGATCGGCGTTTTTGGAGGCTCCGGCTTCTACTCGCTGATGGAGGGCGCGAGCGAAGCGTGGATCGAAACGCCCTACGGCGCGCCGAGCGATCGCGTAGCCGTTGGCGAAATCGCTGGAAAGCGCGTCGCATTTCTTCCGCGTCACGGCAACGATCATCGGTTTCCGCCCCAATCAATCAACTATCGCGCGAACGTTTACGCGATGAAGTCGCTGGGCGTGCGCTGGATACTGGGGCCCACCGCCGCCGGGTCGCTCCAGAAGGACGTCGCTCCTGGCTCGATGGTCGTCTGCGACCAGCTCGCCGACCTCACCAGCGGGCGCGAGGACACGTTTTTCGACGGGCCTCCGGTGACGCACGTCAGCTTCGCCGATCCGTATTGTCCGACGCTGAGGCCCATCGCCATCGATGCCCTGCGCTCGCTCGGGATCGAAACTCACTCGCGCGGCACGGTCGTCGTTATCGCCGGTCCGCGCTTTTCGACGCGCGCCGAATCGAAGTGGTACCAGAGCCAAGGCTGGGAAGTCATCAACATGACGCAATACCCCGAGTGCTATCTCGCGCGCGAATTAGAAATGTGCTACGTTAACATTTCCCTGGTGACCGACTACGATGTCGGCCTCGAAGGGATCGCGCCGGTGTCGGTCGAGGCGGTCGTCGAGGTTTTCAAGCGGAACAACGAACGCGTACGGTCGGCGATCGGTGAAATCGTCAAACGCATCGACGTCACAGCCGACTGTTCGTGCAAGCACGCGCTCGAGGGAGCCCGCCTGTAAATGCTTCGGAGCCTAGATCTCGGGATGTACGTGCGGGCGGTGCCGCTGCTTTTCCGGCACCTGTCGATCTTAGCCGTTCCCCTTTTGGCGGCCGTGGTCGACGTGCTGATCGATCAAATCACCCCGTTTTTCACCGATGCTGCCGGCGGCGTGGGTGCCGGGCTGTTTTTGCTGCTCGTTCAACTCGTCTACCTCTGGGCGTTTGGCGTCGCGATCATTCAAGCTAGCAACATTTGGCGCAGCCGGCGCGGGTCGTTCGATGAAGCATGGGACGAATCGCGGTTGAAGTTCGGGGGCCTTCTTTTAGCCGCCATCGGTTTTCAGTTCGTCGTGTGGGCCGCATCGTACATAGGCTCGTTCTTAGGGCCGCTCGTAGGACTTGCGCTGGGTGCGGTTGCCGCCCTCTTCCTCATCTACACCATACCGGCGGCAGCCATCGGCGGAATGCCGGGATCGCTCGCGATCTCGGCTTCGATTCGCGGCGTACGCGCGAACGTGGCGGCGTCGGTGATTCTCGCACTGGTCTTCTTCGCGCTGTGGTACGTGCTAGTGCCGGTCGGCTTGCCTTATGTGTTGCAACGGCTTACGCCGCTGGAATGGCAACTCGTCATGGCCGCCGTGCGCGCCCTCGTGCTGGCGTACTTGGCTTTCCCGTTCGCCAAGCAGTACGACGACATCGCCTTCACGCGCTTTTGGTAAGGCTGCCCGCTCGGGTTAACGCTATGCGCGCGATCTCGCCGACCAGCGCGGCCGAAACGTTTGTACGCGCGAGCCGGGCGGCGTCGTCGAGCTTGCCTAGCAGCTCCACGGCGCGTGCCGGCGGCAGCGGCGGCAGCTCGCGTAGGGCGGGCGCGAGGTCGACGCACACCAGCGCCGCGCCGTCCCCGCCGGATCCGGCGACGATCCAGTCGCGCGCTAACGTCTTGACCGTTTGAAGGCCTTCGTCGAGCGTTTCACGGGTAGCCCACGGGCGCTCCGGCACTTTTCCCGCGACGCTTTCGAAAAACCAGCGCGCGACCTGCGCGCGCAACGACTCTTCTTCGCCTTCCAGAACCGCCAACGCGCGCGTCACGCTGCCGCCGCCGAGTGAGGCTCCGAGATCCGCGTCGTCCGTGCTGAGACCGCGCCGGCGCAATATGTCGCGCACCGCCTCCTTCGAAAGCAGCCCGAAGCGCAGCTCGATCAGGCGCGACCGAATGGTTGCCAGCAATCGCCCCGGGGTGGCCGTCGTCAGAAGCAACAGCACGCCGCGCGGCGGTTCTTCCAGGAATTTCAGCAGTGCGTTGGCGGCGGCCGGACTGGCGAAATCGATGTCGCCGAGCAGTAGGATGCGCATGCCGCCGACGTACGACTGCATCGAAAGCATGCGGACCACGTCGCGCGCAGTCATCTCGTCGTTTTCGTAAAAGCCTACGGCGCTGCCCGATTCGCCGATTTTCAACGCTCCGTCGTGTTCGATGAAGTCCGGATGGCGCGCGTTTTCTCCTGCAGAAAACATCGCACACGACGAGCAGGTTCCGTCGTATCCGAGGAGTCCGTCCTTGGGCGCGACACAAAGGAGCGACTGTGCCAACCGGCGTGCGAACGTCTTCTTCCCGACGCCCTGCGGTCCGGTAAAGAGATAGGCGTGCGCTAGCGATTCGCGCGAGAGCGCGCCGAAGTATCGTTTCGGCCCCTCCGCGCCGGCGACGTCGAACTGCAGCTCGCTCACGTCACGCGCTCAGTCCGCAGCAGCTGCAACGCGCGTTCGAGAACTCGGTCCGCCGGCAGCGTCCCGTCGATGACGCAATGACCGGGAAGTTTTGCTAACTCCAAATAGCCGCGACGCACGCGCTCGTGGAACGCATCGTCCTCGCTCTCGAGCCGGTCGGCGTCGCGCGCTCGAGATTGCGTTCGGGCGCGTGAAACGTCGATCGGAACGTCCACCAGCAACGTGAAGCCAGGTGTCAGGCCGCCGGTGGCGGCCTCGCACAGCTCGCGCAGAAACGGCAGATCCATTCGGCGACCGTAGCCTTGATACGCGAGCGTAGAGTCGACGAAGCGATCGCACAACACCGTTCGTCCTGCTTCCAACGCGGGACGAATCGCATCGGACACGTGCTGCGCGCGGGCGGCATTGACCAGCAGCGCTTCGGTTAAGGGAGCGATCGCAACCGAGCGGTCGAGAAACAGGGCGCGGACGGCGTCACCGACCGGTGTACCGCCGGGTTCGCGTGTGACGAACGGATCCTGTCCTTCCGAGCGCAGCCGGCCGGCGAGTGCCGCAAGCAGCGTGCTTTTGCCGCTGCCCTCGATGCCCTCAACCACGACGAACGCGGCGTCCGGCGCAAACCTCGACCGGCTCACTCCGCCGTTTTGAAGATCCGAACCCGCCGATTCGGTTCCAGGCCGGTGCTGCGCGAGTGCAGGCGGTAACGCTCGGCCAGTTGGTGCTGCATGCGCCGCACGTACGACGTCTGCGGCGACAACTCGATCGCTTGGCTCGTCAGCAGAACCTGGTAGATGGCTTCTTCGGCTTCGCGTAAGGCGATCTCTTCGTGATCGATGGACCCGAGATTGAACACGTCGCGCAACGCCGTTTGTATCTGAGTCGTCGTGTTCGTCTTGATCGAGTAGATCGGCACGTTATCGGAAGCGATCTGCTTAAGCTTGGGCTGCTGCTTGCGCTCCAGCGTCTTGAGCGTCAGTACGACGTCGGCCTCATCGAACGTGCGCGCGATGGCGGCGTTGACGCGCAGGTTGTGGATGGCTCGCTCGATTTTATTGCGCGAGACGCCGTAGGGAAAGATGGAAACCGCGCGATCGCGATCGTCGGGTTCGTGCGCGTGCTCGTAGGCTTCGGCTAGCGCGGGCATCGATTCGGTGTCGGCCTCCTGCACGACCGTGACCTCGCCGCTCGGCTGGCGCTGCCGGATCTCGGGCTGCGGTTGATAGCCGCGCAGCAACGCGTCGATGACGTCGGCGACGTTCTTGTGAATCGCCAGACGGTCGCGGTCGTGGATCTCGATGACGACGTCGAACGTCGGCGGCGCCTTGCGTTCCAAGACGGTCTTGCGCGTGCCGCGCCGGCGGGCTTCTTCGTCGGACAGCGTCACGGCGCTAACTCCGCCCACCAAGTCGGAGAGCGTCGGGTTCATCAGTAAGTTTTCGAGCGTTTGCCCATGCGCCGTCCCGATCAGGGTCACGCCGCGTTCGGCGATCGTCCGGGCGGCGCCGGACTCGGCCTCGGTGCCGATCTCGTCGATGACGATGACCTCGGGCATATGGTTTTCCACCGCCTCGATCATCACCGCGTGCTGCAGACCCGGATCTGCGACTTGCATGCGCCGCGACAGGCCAATGCCGGGGTGCGGAATGTCGCTGTCGCCGGCAATTTCGTTCGAGGTGTCCACGATGACCACGCGCTTACGGTCTTCGGAGAGAACCCGCGCGCATTCGCGCAGCATCGTCGTCTTCCCGACGCCGGGACGTCCCAGCAAGCAAATCGACCGGCCGCTGCGCAGCACGTCCAAGAGGATGTCGATCGTACCGTAGACGGCGCGGCCGACCCGGCACGTCAGCCCGACGATTTTCCCGGTGCGGTTTCGAATCGCGCTGATACGGTGCAGCGTCTGCTCGATGCCGGCTCGGTTGTCTGCGCCGAACGATGAGATTCGCGAGCATACGTGCGCGATGTCTTCGTGCGTTACCGGCGTATCCGTGAGATACGTGAAGTCGTGTTCGAAGCGGGCCTCGGGCGGTCGGCCGAGGTCCAAAACGACTTCAATAATGTCTTCGATGTTGCCGAGGCGGACGAGCGCCTGCCGGATCGCGAGGGGGAAGATGTCGAGGAGTTGGGAGAGCTCCCAACTCGGAGAAACGGATGGGACCCGAACGGCCAATACTGACCCTGCCTTCCCTGAGGTAGTCTTCAATGCGTTATCCGAGCCGCGAGCCAGTCCCTTCCCAATCCGCCGGCATATCTAGCCGCCTTTCTGCCGTCTTTCGGACGGGCAAGTCCTTAACGCTCGGGCTGAAGATCTCGAACTTTTTCGCAATCGGCTGGAGGCCGACTTCCTTTGGTCGTTGCGAAAAAGTCGCGAAGTAGAAAACCCGGATGGACCCGGGGTTTCGAACGATCTTCAGAACGAGCGTTAAGGAGTAGTCCCATCCGAAAGATGCCTCACTCCTTAACCACGCGAATGACTTTAAGCGCGTCGTCGTAGGTGCCTTGAATGCGCACGCCGGCTTTTATCTCTAAGCGCAGGTAAGCGATGAGATCGCTCGTGATCTCTTCGCCGGGCGCGATCACCGGAATGCCCGGCGGATAGGGAGAGATCGTTTCGGCACAAATGCGGCCTTTTGAATCCTTAAACTTTACGAACTCGGTATCGGCTAAGAACGCGTCGCGCGGCAACATCCGCATGGGCGGAATTTTCGGCAGCCGATAGCTTCCGAGGTTGAGCCGCCGCTCGAGAATACCGGACGGCGCGTACATGTCGACCGCCCGCTCGTCGCGAGCCATCTCTTCGAAGGCGGTCGCGAGGCGGTCGGCCGCTTCGGGCGTCGTTCCGATCGTAAAGAGCGCGACGACGTTGAACAAGTCGGCCAGCTCGACCTGAATGTTGTAGCGGTGGCGCAGAATCTCCGAGGCCTCGTACCCGGTATAGCCCAGGCCTTTAACCGTCACCGCGATCTTGGTTGGATCGAGATCGAACACGCCGTGGCGGCCGAGCATGTCGTCACCTAGGCAGTAGAGGCCGTCGATGCGATTGATCCGGCGACGGGTCTCCTGCGCCAGTTCGATCGTCCGCGAAAGCAAGGCTGCGCCCTCGGTCGCCATCTGCTTGCGCGCGACATCGAGGGAAGCGACCATCGGCAAGTTGGGAGACGTTGAAAGAAACATCTTCAGCACGGCTTTGAGCCGGTCGAGGCGAACGCGATCGCCTTTTTGGTGCAGCATCGCGCACTGCGAAAACGCCGAAAGCATCTTGTGGGTGGAGTTAATGCACAAATCGGCGCCGGCGCTGGTGGCCGACAGCGGCAGCTCGGGGTGAAAGTGGAAGTGCGGGCCCCAGGCTTCGTCGACCAGCAACAGCTTGCCGGCGGCGTGCACGATTCGTTCGATCGACGCTAGGTCGGCGGCCACCCCGTAGTAGGTCGGCGAAACGACGTAGACCGCCGTCAAGGTGGGGTGTTCCTCGAGCGTCTTGGCAACCGTCTCTGGCGTGACGCAGTGATCCATGTGCAGCTCTTCGTCGACTTCGGGCTGCATATAGATGGGGCGCGCGCCGCTCATCACCAGGCCGCCGAGCATCGACTTGTGCGAGTTGCGCGGAACCGCGATCTTGTCGCCGGGATTGACCGCGGTCATCATCATACACTGATTGCCGCTCGTCGAGCCGTTGATCAAGAAGAACGTGCGGTCGGCGCCGTATGCTTCGGCGGCGAGCTCCTGCGCTTCGCGGATCGACTCG
>PLLA01000059.1 GCA_003140835.1 Candidatus Tumulicola scandinaviensis
CTTTGAAAACACGCCCTAGTTCCTGGAGCATATTACCCCGACAAGTTTGGGTGGGCCCGCGATACCGTTTACGTGGGCCTTATTTGGGTGCTGCTCGTCGAAGTTGTGATCCTCGTAACGACGATCAGGTCATGGCGACAAAAACGCTGGGTGACCTGGCGCACCTACCTGTGGCGCTACGGATTTCCAGTGATTTTTCTACTGGTGCTACTAGCAGTCTACTCGCAGTTGTTTGGAATGGCGCAATATTCCGACACTTGCAGGGCGTTGCTCTCGTCAATAGGCGGCACTCTCGAAAAAATACCGAGCCTCACCCCTTAATCCACCCCACAGCCACGCGCCAATCGTGACGCCATTGCAGCTGCGATTTCCTCGCGACGGCACGGCCCTGCACGCCTCGATGCAAGCATCGGACCCTGCATCGTCCGGCATAGCGAAGTCGCATTATGCTGAAAAAATCTGCGCTTATGGCGGGAATGTGTTTAACGGTAGGACGCACTGAGCATCTAAACAAAGACTGTCAGGGATATGCTGCGCCGACTCTTTTGCATCTCAGCTCTTCTGGTCGCTTCTGGCTGCCAGCTGGACATAACGCAAACGATTGATGTCACGTCGAAAACACGGGAGACAATCACCTACAACGAGGCATTTGACAACGAAGCGTTTCAGATCGTGACCCAACTTGGAGGACCGGCTGCCTTCGGTATTGATGCGGCCACCAAGGACGGCTGGGACGTCCACGAATCGAGCGGGCCCAATAATCATACTTTTGTCTTCGAGCAGTCCTTTCCCCGAGAAGATGCTGAAGCAGGGCTCACTCGCCTCGCGCACGATAGCGCCGCAGCGACGCCGGACGACGAGTTTCTCATGGGGCCGACAGCCTTCATCGGCATTCCAATCACGGCCTCGGCTCGAAGTGAGAGTACCGTTTCGCTTCCAGCGCTCCTACGACCATCCGAGACGGTCACGAAGAATGGACGGAAAGACCCGGCGTTCCAACTTGCAAACGCGAGAGTGAACGCTGCCGCCGTGAATTCCGTTGTGCACGTTCATGTCGAGTTCCGCGACACAACGGGCGTTCACCGGATCGAATCCGATTTCGCCGAAGCAACGACATTCTCACCGTCGTCTGGATTCACATTGCATGTCGGGCATTCATGGCCCGTTTCACGGCTTCTCGCCTTTTGGCGTAATGTTGGCCCGTACGGCGTCTTTGATTACGAACACTACTCACCCCCTCTTTGCAGCGCTGAACCGAAGTACCGTAAGGCATGGATGTTTGGCGTCGGCGTCTATGCAAATGGCGCAAACATTCCCCAGCAACTCATGTCGAGCGCCGGAACGCTCGCCGAAAGCTGGCTTGCGCAGCACCCCGTGAGGTGCCCCTAGCCCATAAAGTACGGCCGGGGTCGACCAGGGCGGCTCGTTATTTGGATGAACTGACGAGCGCCGGCTTCCACTCGCGATCGCAGCTCGCCCGCGATGCAGCCCTTCCCGCCATGCATCGCGACCAAATGCGAAAAGCCTTATGCCATATAGCGTTTTGACGCATCGCCGTTCTTGCAAACACCGTTGTAAAGTTTGCACAGCCATGCGCGAGGCCAGCCGATCGCGTGATAATTCGAAAGGGCCTTATTTTACGGCGTTTTTGCGCGGGGCCCGGATCGCGGGCTTGTCGTCTGGGGGCCCCGAATTACCCCCTTAACCCTACGCCCGCGATGCTGCGGCGCGGGATAAGAGCTAGGCGTAAAAAGATGGCGCCCCCTCCCGGCTGCGTGGCTAGCTGAGCCGATCCAAGCCGCAATGCGCTAAGCGGCGCGATCTAAGCCGCTAAAACTGCGAGCTGCTGCGAGCGAGGCTTCCGTAATGCGAGGCGCTCGCAGTTGGAACGGCGGCACTATCTGCGGCGTGGCTGCGGGCGGCCTCGGGTGCGGGAATGGAGGTCGCGTGGATTGGGGTGCGAGGCCTGACGGTTCTGGCGATGGGAGTGTGGAATCCGGAGCCTCATGAAAGACTCGGCAGTTCGTCAAGTCCGAAGTATTTTATTTGCCACGTTGGCGCTTACCGAGTTGGGATCTGCGAGCGGCTGTGCTCAGAGAACTCAGCAAGCTCGCGTCGGAACTGGTAATGGCAGCATACATCAGCTAGTCTTTAACGTTGTTGAAAGTGGTGATTTAAAGCGTTCAAAGGCGACTGATTCGCAAATAGTTGTCGTCATGGGGAAACGATTAGCTGCGGCCAGAATCAGAGCCTACGCATTCGCGTCGCGTGACGCGGCTATACATGTTACCATCTATGACACTTCCGAAGTCTCTTATGCCGCGAAGGTACTTTCGGCCAACGGTAACGTCGTACTGAGAATCCAGCCGAGTGGTCCGGCCTACAATGCTCCTTCGGGGCGACCTTTCAGCGGAGCTCAGTTCGTTTTTTTTCCGGGCGGCAATCGAATCGGACTCGCCTCCTCTGATCCACGTTCACTCGCGCAGTTCACGAGTAGGTACGTGAATCGACGTTTGGGGATCTACCTTGACGGCAAGCTAATATCGAACTCGGTGTTAACCAGTCCCATGTCGGAATCAACTTTGCTTTGGGGCCCCAACTTCTCGGACCAGCAGCTACTCCTTATTGTCGCAGTCATCCAATCCGGGCCCCTTCCGGCGCATGTAAAACTCGTAGCGTCATCGGCTATTTCACCGACACAAAAGATGCTGAGTCCGCCGCTCAGCAGCCAGCTTGCATTTTGAAACCAGAGCTAGAGATGACGGCAGGCCAAATAAGGTCGCGCCAATTTGTTCTTATCAGCAACATCATTTAGGCAGCGTTGCCCCTAGAACTTTGTGCCCCGTCCTGGCGAACCAGGCCGCCACGCGAGGCGATCGATACGATCGACGTCGGGGCTGTTGGCGGCTGAGCCTGGGCTCTTCTAGTTCCACGGTGCTCTGTCGTGTAACTTGCGGGCCTTTCGCGTGTGTGATCTGCTTTGGAGCATCGTGATAAAACCGCTGGCAATAGCGAGTAGTACGAGCACCGCGAAAAGTACGAACCTTGACGCCAATCGACAGGAAGCCTGTTGGCCAAGAGTCCCAGACCTCCCACGCACCTGCGGCCGCGATTGCGACGACGACCAATGCAACAAGAGTCGAGCAGAACAGGAATGCAAGTGTGGCTCCAAAGCCAGTCCCAAAAGGGGTCTTCACGCCGCAACGTTCGGCGCGGAAGTAGCCCCAACCATTTGCTTGGTTCGGCGTAGTTGGGCAAAAAGTGGCGCAGCCTACGATTCGCGCTAGGCCGCGAGGCCGCTACGAAGCGCTCGCAGCCGCAATGGCGCCGCGCCGTGGCTGCGGGGAGGCTAGGTGTGACGCATGGCGATCGGCGTGGCGCTCGCGCGGCTGGGAACAGGGGCTATACGTTTGGGAGCAACGAAAAGTCGGGTGGTCATGGTGGGAAACTATCGCGCTCCAACAGATTTGGAGCGTGCATTCTTACGGGTAGTCACGCTCGGCTTTCCGGAGCTAGAAAAACAGATCGAGTGCTGCGAGGTCGCGCCATACGATCCGACCGGCTGGTGCTATGTACGCGTTGATTGCGGTCCACCTTTACCCATTCATAACCCGGCCGATGGCCCGTCGCTGAGTTCGGATGATCCAAACCATCCATTTATTGAAATTCTGCTATGGACAAACGATGACGGAATGCTCAAATGGGTTGAAATCGTTGATTATGGCCCGAAGCCCACTCTTGAAAACGCTTATCAACTATTCGTCGACGCGGCAAAAAGCGGGCGGCTCGGCTATCGATTCAAAGCGGAAGACGCTGAGTGAGACCTGCTGCGAGATAGGCTTTCCGCGCCGCGAACCCCTCGCAACTGCAATGGCGCCGCGATCGATGGCGTGGCTGCGCGGCGGCTATGCGAGCGGTTGTGAGGCGATGCATCAAGGTCCCTGACCGTGAGGAGCCACCACGTATCCGACTACTCCCAACGCGACAAATACTATACTCATAAAGAATGGCTTCAAGAGCAGCCGCCTGATCGAATGGACTTGTAAGAGTGCCGAGAAGCAGAGCGCGAGGACCACGAAAACCAAGATAAACAGAATCGTACCCCAGACGATTCCTATAGGAAAGTAGAGTATACAAGCGGTGTGATACGGCCAACAAGCGATGCCGGTCCCGAGGCCTCCACAAAAACTTGCGGCCCATGCGGCGGCAGCGCCAATCCAACTCCAGCGCCAGGATTGTGATTGCATCATCCAGGCGGAATAAACTTGATTCTTGCAGTGCGTGCTAAGACGAGCAACATATTATCCCCGGCTACAGCCGTTAGCTTTCCGTCAACGCTCTTGACAATAATACATTGTACGAACTCGAAATCACGATTCGCATCCGTCCAACCATAATCAAACAGACCAACGTAGCGCAGCAAGACGCCAGGGGGCCGCGGTTCCCTTGTCCAGACGTGCAGATCCGGCTGTCGGGTGAGTTTTACTACTTCCTTTTCCAGTGATTTGACTTCTAGGTCAGGAAAGTAGGAATCTGTTCCGATACGACGCTTCACAAGATCGACGTTGAGGGGGCCATTGACGATCGCTTTAAACATTGCTCGATCAATATCCGGAAAATCATCTTCGGCGTCCGGATAATCTCTCAGGAACGTATTCCAGATAAACCTAACGGCTTCCCTATATGTTAAAAAGTCTTTGGTCAGGTTGATTTTGCGCAAGCTCATTACGCTGGCGATTCTGCTCAAGGCGTCGACTTCCATTGCATTTCTCTGAACCGCTAGGTCGCGCGATCCAAGTCGCCGATTGCGAGGCTGTGGCGAGCTAGGTTCTGTGCGGCGAGGCGCTCGCAGGTGCGATGGCGCCGCGATCGGTGGCGGGTTGCGGGGGCGGCTAGGTGCTGGATTGGCGGCTTGGGCGGGGGGCTCGGATACGTAAAGCCAAAAGCTAACGATACAAATGACGGCTAAGAAAAACTTTAGGGCTGGGGGAGCACATCGCGAAGCCCGGCTCCCGGTCGCAGCCGTTGTAAGGTTGCGGCTGGTATGCCTTGCGCTTTTAGTCGCTGTTGCTGCAACGCCAATCTGGGCCCGCGCATCCACTCAAATTGTTTGCGAGAGAGCGACAATAGCGAAAGTACGGCTTCCGACCGGCGACTCAGGGAGCGAAATGGGACTGTTGGTGTTCTCAGATAAACGCGCTGCGAAAGTATGGGGTAGCGACCAAGATCCTCAAAAATGGGCCATCCTGCACACAGGCGATCACGTTATGACCTGCGTTGACAACAGGAGTGACCCGCGCGATCCAACTGACAAAGTGTATAAGATCTTCGTCGTCGACTTTGATGCTAACACGTGGCTCGATACGGTCTGGGACTCCTCCAAATCGCCTTAGCACCTACCGTCGCCATGCTGCGAGGCGCTCGCAGCTGCAATGGCGCTAAGATCGGCGGCGTGGCTGTGGGGCTAGGCTCTCGGCTGTCGTGACGCCTGGCGATCGGCGCGAGCAGGGCGGTCAGTTGACTGCGCGCTTCGCCTTCTCGGTCATTATCCCTAACTCGGCCTTTTCACGAGCTCCCGGTGGTAGCCACACCGATGGCGGCAAGCCGATTAGCGCCTCAGCGTAGGCATTACGTTTTAGCGATCCGAGCCCAGGGTGGAACCTTCGCAAGGACGGGTGATCGATAAAGCAGCGCAAGCTCTGTGGATCGATACCCGTCATGTCTACGAGAGACAACGACTCAAGCGCTGGCGCGTCTGCCACCGCCTGAAGGTTCACAAGGGCGTTCATGGTTTCAAGCACGACGCTTCTCAGCTTCTGTAGGTTTCGAAATGAGGGCAACTCAACTACGCGATTCAAAGCCTGCAAGAATAGCGTCTCAAGGGAAACTAAATGCGAGATAAATGAGAGATCAACGAGGCCTTTAATTCTCCAGAGTTCCAGGTGCTTGAGGTGGACCAACTCGGCCAGCTCTCGTAAATCCGCTGTTCCTCCGAGTTTGATGTCGAGATGTTGAAGATTCGGAATGTCAAGCAAGAACGCAGTGCTCGACAGAGTGATTGAACGTAGCGTTAACTCCCGAAGGCTTGGCAGCGACGCTACGACTTCTATATCCTTTTTGTGTCCTTCTACCCCAGGCCCACCGTTTTCCCCGAACCGGTCGGCATGAACGCGAGGCAATGCGTAGGGTTCGCGTCGCGCATGTACTTGGTTCGCCTGGAAAGCGGATCTCGCCACGCGCCGATATAGACACCCTGATGACGGCCCACAAGGCCGGTCGCTCGAACTTCTGCTGGCGAAGCCCAGTGGGCCGAACCGTGGAGGTCGGTGTGGCGTTGGAGTCGACTGACCCGGCGCGCCGCCATCAAGCCTGCAACGACGAGCCCTAAAGCGTTGCCGCACGCCACGGTCGCATAGGCGTGAACGAAGACATGATGAACCGCGCTTCCAAAGCTGACCGGATGATCGAACCGGATC
>PLLA01000033.1 GCA_003140835.1 Candidatus Tumulicola scandinaviensis
CGCTCGTCTGGAGATTGCTCGATCCGTCGGTGCAAACACTGGACGATGCGGCTAGGGCCGAATCATTGAGCCCACCGACCGCCATCGTTCCCGTGATCGACGCGTTGCCCGTTTGCGCCGGCGCGGGCGTGGCATTCAACGTCACCGCCGACCCGGACGGCACGAAGCCATGGAATGTAGCACCGCCGTCTGAAATATCACCGGTAAGAATCTGCGTCTTGCCGTTCGGCACCAACACGAAGGCAACTGGAACCCAACCAGAATCAACCGCGGGCTTCGCGGGGGAACTCGACGCAGTTCCGGCCTTGAGTTGGTACGCGATCGAGTCTTGACGCTGCGTTGGAACGGTCGGATGCGATACGACACCAGTCGACGCGTTGATAAACGCGCGCGAGCCGGCCGCCACGTCGCTCGTGGTGATCTGCGCCTCGACGAGGTAGTAGATCGACTGGCCACCCGTTCCGGGAGCCGTGAGCGGTCCAAGATTGCTGCTGATGGTGCTCTGGAGCGCTTGAACGACGATGAGCGTCGAATCGGCGGCAAGCTGCGGTGTGTACCCAATCGGAAGAGGATTGGCGTCGTCGTTCGTAACCTGATACAGGCCGCACAGCGACCCACTCAGCGCCGGAGCAACCGTGACGAATAGCCCGGTTCCTGGTGCAGTCGTGCAGTTTGAAACGACGCCCGCGCCGTTGCTCGAAAGCTGCAGCGCGTGTAGCATCCACGAGCCCATAGCAAGGCGCGCAAAACGCGCCGGCTGCAGCACCGTGTCGACCGAAGGCTGGTTTTCCAGCGGATATACGATAGAGCGGCCGCTGGGCGCCGTCTGCGCCACGGCCGGCACGGGGAAGGAACAAAAGATAAGTGCAGCCGCTGCAAAAGCAGCGACCAATTTTGGTCGAATCATGAGAGTCACCTTAGTAAAGAAAAAACGGCCGTATATGGCCGTTGGGGGTATTGTTTCGTTGATGAGCTGATTGGCGGTCTTGTTATCGTCCAGTGTCCCGTTGCGACGGATATGTGGGGGAATGTTTTACGGATGAACGCGGCTAGGGAAGCCGCAGCCTCCCACAATCGCGCCTAGGCCGGCTCGGCTGTGCACACATAAAGCCACCGAGCCGTAGAATCCGGACTCCGCGCAAAGGACGGGCCGGTAATTTGTGAAGACAATAAACTAAGAACGCCCCGTTAGGAGCGTTTCTCACAATGTGTTACGAGTTAAATCGAGTCAGGCTTGCGTAGTGGTTGCTCTGCTAGTAGAGGATCAAAGGTGCCTTATCGTCTCAGCCTATTCGATGCTGATGGCGATACCGTCCGCCCCGTTGCCTCCTGGAAGCGAAAGTGAAGAAGTGGGATTACCCCCGTTGGGATACGTCCAGGTCTTGACGCCAGAGCATTGTGCATCGATGTCGTCAAGACCAACGATTGCGGTTCCCTGACTGGTATTTGCCGGAGTGTTGCTTTTGCCAACGATCGTGCTGGGCCCAAGCAAGTTGCGCTTTGCGTTACAAGTATTGGTTAAATCTGTGGTTTCCGCGGTCTTAAGGTCACCCGACGGTAGCCGTACGACGCGATAAAGTTTCGCGGTTTCAAAACTTGACGAGGACGCCGATGGGATCGCAATATACTTGCCATCCCACATTATTGAGCCGTACCCCCAGAGTTTCTGATCAAAGGAGCGGTACCGCAGCGACCCGCCGCCCGCGGGAAGTTCACATACATTGGGAAACGGAGGATCGTGCAGCCCTTGAGCCATGAAGTACAGGTTCCCGCCGCTGTCATAGGCTGCACCGCTTGGTTGAGCGCAGTGGTCTTGATCCGAATACAGAGCCGGGTTACCGGAAGCACCAGGCCAAACCTCGATGTTGCCAGATACGCCGTTGAGGAAGTTCGCGACCGCAAGGTCTCCGTTCGTCGGATTGATAGAGCAGTCAATCGGATTTCCTTGAGTCGAAAAGCTTTTCGTGGCGGTTGCTTCGCCGCGGGCAAATTCTTTAATAGACTTGGCGATATAGTCGGTTATCCATACGTCGCCGCCCTTATCAACGCACAGGCCGCGCGGCCAATCAAAACCTGTCAACACACCGACTTGTGACGAAGAGTCCAGGTCGTAAACATAGACCGAGTTCGTTGAATGAATGGAAAGGTAAAGCAGTCGCTTAGCGGTCTTCGCGTTAGCCGCCATCTGCGTTTTGCCATGCTCGCTCGAGGTGTGTCCGGGCGCGTGTTGCGACGTGTTGTTGCCTCGAGACGCGCACCCGGCCAGTATCAATGCCCACGCGCACGCAACGGAAACAGCTGCGGACCCTAAAGCTCCCAAAAACGGTAGCGCATTGGGACGTTTCTCAAACATGATAGGTCCCTTTCGGCAATGCTAGAGCAGTCAGGCGCATGGCCTTCTTCGGATAAGGCCCTCGGCCTCCCGGCGTAGCGAGCTGTTCTGACGCCCTTTGTCATACAGCTCCCTGCGCCAACGGGTGATTGAGTGCATCGACCACCCAGTGCCAACCCGACTTCGGATCGAACGACTCGACGATCTGCCTCGGCCAGTAGGAGNNCATTGGGTGCCCGGAGAGTGCGATCAACGCATCCACGCCCATAACCGGGAGGTTGCCTGGCGTTACCGGCGCCTCGAGCTTGATCGAATACTCGTGCATCGATATCTGGCGCCAACGATCTTGCGCGATCGGCTGAGCAGCGCCACAAGCCCCCCTTATCCGTCTGTTGCAGTTGTGTGTGGCGCCGGTAGATTCGGATGCGTCTTAATGATACCGCCCGTATAGAGCGCAGAACGCGGGTTGAGCCAGAAGTTTTCTAATTCTGCGACCGCTTCCTGACCATCCTTAACGTTCGGAAAATGGATGTCGACACGGGAGATCTGATTGTGGATGGTCGTTTTCGCTGGACCGAATCCACCGCCCCCGTTAAAGCTTCCCGGCTTTTTCCCAGCCTTACGAAGCGTCTGCTGCGCGCTGAAAGCTCTAGGCAGCAAATCTCCCTGGTCCGAGTGAATCGTGTTGGGATCACCGGGGTGCCGCTTGGCAATATAGTCGGCGTACGGCTTACCGTAGAGTTTCGCGAGCGACTCCCGGCTCGGGTCGAAGCTGGTCGTTCCAAAGAACACCGATCCAGCCGAAAACAACTTCCCGAGAGGGCTGGCCAGAAAGGCAGCGCTCGCGCCAGCTAGCCCACGCAATGCTCCAGCAGTGCCGGCAACCGGTCCGGTAGCTGCTGAAGCAGCAGAGCCAACGCTGTATAACGCGCCTGCAGCCTTGCCTCCCACGGAATAGATGCCGTACAACCCACCTCCGACGAATCGAAGCACGCCGAACGTGACACGCGCCGAGGCACCCAGCGCAGCTAGCGCGGTCACACCAACGCCGAGTCCACCGATCCAATCCTCAGCCGTGCGATGCCCGTGAAGCCACGCCTGAATATTGTGGAAATCATCGGCGACCGTCTTGAGGCTACCGGCCACCCACGTTGCGCGATAGCCGAGTTCGGTCATGATGGCTTGGAAGTTGCCCCACGCATGACCCGCCTGAAATTCGATCGAGTCCTGTCGATTGCGTTCGCCAGCCGCAAGTGACACGTTGGGATTCTTTAAGTAGTCCAGGATGCCCGCGAGAATCGGGAGCATCTTCGGGTCGGCCATGAGCGTGCCAATAGTGCCGCCTTGCTTGCCGAGCGCACCGTAAATGTCTTTCGCTACGACAGAGTTGGGAACGCCTGCGCTTTCTTTTGCGATCGCCCACTTCGAAACGGCCTGAAGCATTCCGAGGAAGTCTACGCCGCCCTTATTGGGACCACTCTTAATATTCCACGCATAGTTACCGTGCGCGTCGAAGACGCCCATCTCTTTTAGAATCTTGCCCTGTCCCTCTTGGTAGTGCTTCGTCATCTGAAGCGGGCCGAGTTCCTGAAGCATCATCGCGCGGACGTTCGTTCCGACCTTCTGACGGAAGCCAGCGCGGTCGAGGAGCGCCATCATCGCGATCGATGTGTTGTCGCTAATCTTTAATCCCTTGAACAGCGGCTCGAAGTAGGACATCTGACGAACAGCTTGCGCCGGCGTTTCGACCATCAGGCCGGAGAGCCGATACACCTTGTCCTGAAGCGGCTTTAACGCTTCCGGCGAGTAGGCACGGAAGAGGTGTGAAAGCTGTATGTCTGCCTGCGTCGCTGCCTCGACCGAAACGTCTGGCCGGTTAAAGTTGATTGTGCTAGCGAACCCAGCGACCATTGGCGCGATCGCTTGCATCTGCGCCGTCGATAGCGTTCCGGCGGTGAGACGCGAGATGTTCAGCATGACGTCGCCGGCGGTAGACGGACTCACGCCCATCGTGTTCGCGATCTGGAAGACGGTGTTGTAAAACTTCCCCATTTCGCGTGTGTTCGCGCCCGTCTCGTTGCGGATCGCGATAAGCGTGCGTTGGAGCTTCGCTGCCTGAACGATCGAGTCGCCGATGGCTACGGCGCCAACCGCCGCAACGCCCATCGAGTAGTTGTTGAGAACGGATGCACGCTGGCGCTCGAGAGCAGTCTGCGAATTGTACATCCGAAGATAGGCCGCCTCCGGGGAGTTAATCTTACCCGTGAGCTCGGCTTCGCGGAGGCGCGAGTGTGTTCGCGCCGGCGCCGAGCTGCTCGTAAACGCGTACGCCGTTCGTCGAATACCGAATAACGGCGTCCACAACCCACTGACCGATCATGTCGTTCGTCCTCTCACGAAAAGAAACCCTGAGGTCATTGAGGGAACCTCCTTACTCGGAATCGCTCCGGGTATACGGTGATAGGGAGCATTGCACGCGCCGCTCAGAAGCGACGCGCGAACTGAAATGCTTTCTTGAGCGGCGCGAGAAGGTCGCGCGTGCCCTTTGCGATGTCGCGCTCAAGGCGCGTCGTTCCAGACTCGCCCCGATGACGGCCAAGCATCTTGTCTGCGGCGACCATCTGCTCGAGTTCTTCCTCAGTCGGTTTCCATTCCGGAACGCCGTCACATCGCTTGAGCTTGTAGCCCATCTCCTTCTGGAGATACTCGCGGTGCTCTGGCTTTTCGATCTCTCCGTTGAGGACGAAGTCGCTGCCCGGAACGTATATCCGGGTTCCTAGCCGCAAGCCAGGAATGCAGAATAGCATTTACTTGCGCTCCCAGATGGCTGCAGTGACAGCGAAGCTTTTGAGCTGGCCCTCCAACTCAACGCTTCTGTCGCCGATGCGCTGAGCTTGCTGGTCGATATCGTCGATTGCGCTTCGCACGCCGTGAATATGCGATGCGATTTCGCGAAGTTTCTCAACGCGCTCGACCGTGAACGACGGCTGATTGAGGCTGTCGTGTCCAGCCTGCAACGTGTCCCGGTCCTTTGCGAGACGCTCGCGTTCGACCAACAGCTGCTTCTGCTCGGCCTCTAGGTCACGCAGTGTCGCCAGAATCTCTGCCAGCGCGAGAGCTTCGTCTGCATCCTCAGCCAGGCCGATCTGCGCTCCCAGTTTAGCAACCGCGTCGAGGTCCTTGTTCGAGCCGCTGAGGATCGCGTTGGCGAGGGCGACTTGGGCGCCAGGCATCTGGGCACGCAGGGCCGCAAGCTTTTCTCGATTGGTCTCGCGGAGCTCTTGAATGAGTTTAAGGCTGACCGTACGACCGTCACGCGCCGCTTTTGCGAGTTGACTTTGGGAGGGCAGCGTTGCCCCGTTAACGACATCGGTCGCCAGCATTATACGGCCTCCATCAATCCGGCTTGGCGCCGGCGTGCTTGATACGCAGCCTGGTCGAATTCCGGTTTTGCTTCGCTCGGAACGAGCTGGTAGCCTGAATCGCGTAGAAACTTTATCGCCTCTGTGTCATCACCGGCGATCGCGCCGTTGACAACGTGACGTGCACCGCCCGTTGCCTGAAGGCGCGAGTCGGGAACACTCAATTGAACGCCAGGGCGCAAGCCCTTTACGGCGTAGCATTGGGACTTTGACATGGTAAATCTAACCTTTCGGGTTTAGTGAGTGAACGAATGATGTGGCGAGGCGCGAGGAGCTTAGCGCCGTGAAGATGCCCGGTCTCGGCGTTTGGCTCCCGCGCTTCTTTTTAGCGCCTCGCCATGCCCTTTATCGGAGAAGTCTGTATGCGGGCACGCCGGCAGTGTTGCGGGCGATTGCAAACGACCATTCGCTGCGCGGTCGGCGAAGCTGGCTCAGAGCGATGGTCAATGCGTCGACACCGTCGTCTCCGAATCTGCCACCCGGAAAGGACAAAAGTTGCTGTTCAAAGAGCAGCAGTGAAGGTGCCTCGCGCGGCAAGTACAGCTTTTTTGCTTCAAGAATACCAGTGATCGCCTCGACGCGAGACTCCTTCGACCCCTTCGCCGCCACGGGAACGATCGGTAGCCTCGTGTCCTGGCGCAGTTGCTGGATCAAAGCCGTGGCGTTGGATGTGTCCTCGATGTAAATGGCTGAGGGCTTTGGGTTTTCGGATTCCAACATCTTCACTCGACGCATCAGCGCAGGGAATTCGACCTTCGCCAGCCAGCAGTCTAAAAGATAGTATCGGTCTTTTGTGGCGCCGATTTTCACGATCGCCGAATAGTCGTTGCGAACTCCTGTCTTAGCGGCCGCATCAAGCGCGCAAATTACCTTCTGGAACTCTTGAGGCGGTTCGTCGTAACGTTGGAGCCAGTCGGCCTTGATCAGGCGATCCCCCGCCGGAAGTGGCGTCTGTTGAAACTGGGCGCTCCAGGCCCAGCTGCCCATGGCGACCCGCCGTCGTTCAATGTCTTGCGCCGACATGTGTTCGGGCCAAAGTGCTTCGCCAATGCTCCGATGTAATGGATCGTCTTCACTATCACAGATAGCCGGCAAGCGGAGCACGGTCCACTGGTTTGCTTCCTTGCTGTCCAGTATGCGTCCAGCCAAATCCTGATCGTGAAACCTTGCCGATATGAGAGCGACCTTTTCGCCTGCGTTGAGTCGCGGAACAATAGTCGTCTGATACCACGTCCACACCGCGTCGCGATCCGCTTCCGACGTGGCTGTAGCGAGTGGGTCATCGATCACGAGAATGTCGGCTCCTCGACCCGTGATGCCCGTTGTGGTTCCGATGGCTCGAACACCACCGCCTTGGACGACGTTCCAGCGAGAAATGGCTGTCGAATCACGCGCAAGCTTGACGTCGGGAAATGGCCAGACGTCACTTTCAACGATGCTCTTTGCGATTCGAGAATTTCTCTCCGCGAGGTCGCTCGAGTAACTCGCGAGGACCACCTCAGCCTTGGGATTTCGTCCGATCCAGAGGGCCGGCGCTATCTGGCTGCAGAGTACTGATTTTCCGTGACGCACGCTGACGGCTACAAGCAATCGATTCCCTGGCAGTTGGCCAGCCTCGAGTCTCTCCAAGTACTCAGCCATCAGACGAATGTGCGGAGGATCTCGAAATCCTGGATACACGAGTTTGGCAAAGTCGATCAGCCGGCGGCGGGCGAGCTCTTCGCGCATAGCTGCGGCAAACAGGGCCGCCTTATTCGGAGCGTCGTCGGTGGGAGCTAATTGTTCAGTTGGCATCGGATGTGAACCTCACGTCTAAGGGTCAAGGGAGGCAGCAGAAGAGGTCAGTGGTGGCGACACCGCCTATTCTCTCGCATGCCAAAGTCGTTTTCCGTTACAGACAACACAAAGGGCTTCCATCTAACGCCAGACGTCCCCGTGCACCGCCTTTACCTCGGGATGGATATCGCTAGGGTCGCAACCTACTGGAGCGACCTCGAGCTACACTGGGCCATCGCCTACACCTATTTGCTGGCCGGCAAAAACGATGTGGAGGCATTTACGGAGTATTACAATCTCCGGGACTGGAGAAAACGGCGAAAGCAGTTCTTTGACCAGGCCAAGGCCCATCGGCTTCCCGCCCAGCTTCGCGACGAGGCGACAAATTTATATACGGAGTTTGAGGCTTTGGCAAAATCAAGAAATCGGATTGTTCACGGTGCTTGGGCCTGGAGCGAGGAGCACAACGATTCCGTCTTTCTTGCTCAAGATCGCAACTTCGGTTCGAACTTGAATCGAGTATTTACCGGAATCGAGAAAATCGCAAACCACCCGAAACGATATCCAGAGCTAAGCTTCAATCTGGCTCGTGGTAGTTACGAGGAATGGACACACAGCGATTTTGAAGCTGTCATCGGGGAGATCGCGGCACTTCGAAACAGACTCATGGACTTTGGAAGCAAAGTCGTAGGCCACTCGCTTGAAGCCTTGACACGAAGGCTGAGGCCACGTTCCTGAAATGGGCTGGCCCGAAGTCCTCGATGGCATCACGGTCACCTGCGTGCCTAAAGTAGAAATCTAAAGCCTCGCCTATAATTCGGTGAACTCTATCGTCGTCGGCCCAGAATCCAGGACCCTCACCGCTCCAGCGCTTCATGCGTTCGGACATCGGTGCTAGTTCACGAGCCGGCTCGTCGACGATCCCTCCGATCGGCTCGNNCTCCATTAACGCTTCGCGCGCTAGAATCAGCGGACGAGCCGCTTCGATGAAGTATTCCAGCTGCGCGAGGTCTTCGGAGCCCAAGTCGAGCCAGGGGATATCCAGCTGGCTTTCTTCGTTGTGGCTTGAGCGATCAGGTCGAAAAAGAAAGGTGATCGATGGGACCTTTTGGCCCCGCTGGTGGCGCGCGAATACGATCGCTGCGTCGCGACGGTCGGTTGTGTCGTTCATGCGTATCCTTTCTTGCGTTTTAAGCGTTTCTAAAAGATCCCTGAGGGCCGCGGCGCGCGCCCTTATCGGCTAGTCTTGCCGTCGGACTTGAACACAGCAACGAAGCTGCAGTTGATTTCGGATGCCTTCAGCCCCGGGTGCTCGCGCATGAGATTCTGACCGTTTGAACCGCTCAGGATCTGAAGTGCCGTACCGTCCACGAACTCGAGGACGATGTACTCACCGTTGTGGACCTCAGGATCGCTTGACAGATCGTCGCCAAACCGAACCCGCTCGATCGTCTTGCCGGTCGCGTGATGCAACTGTTCGTAAGCGGCGTGCTGGCCAAGGCCAGGCTCGGGCTTTTCGCCCGTGAAATGCAGTGGCTTTCCGTAACCATCGGGCATAGGAAATTCCTTTCAAAGCGTCTCTTGGACGCGAAACAGATAATGATGCCGCCGACACACGCCGAGCGGCCGGCAACACCGCGTCGAACGCCGCTCCCGCGGCCTTAAAGAGAAAGGCCATCCCACCGCCCGCAGGCAGCGATAGATGACCCCTTCCAGACACGGCACGCACGGCAAACCGTGCCCGATGCCAGAAACGGATTCCGCACGAGAATAGTTTCCCGGTCAACTAGGGACGCCTAGCGCACCACCCGAATCGGCCCCATTTCACCCACAAAGAATGGAGCTAAAATCATATGGCGACCGTGACGTGCCAGTGCCCCATAAACAACTGCCAAGCTGAGCCGCACAAGGGCCATCCTAGTTGCACCACGTCCGCCGATCACATCGCCGTGTTTGGCGAGAGCACCTTCGGCAGCGGCGATACCTACGGGCCACCGGAGGGTTGGAAATCCGTCGAAGTATCCGGCAAGTGGATCGAGGTTTGCGGGCCGTGCGCACAGGCGAACCCGGCGCTCGGATCTTAGGTCCCGCTTAATCCATCCGCGGCCGACTTCGCGCATCCGAACAGTGAAGCCCGCGATAACCGAGTTTATCACCGGTGTATTTGAGCGTGGCGCGACTGGCCGTCTAAGGCCCTAGGGAGCGACTCTCAACCTCGATTGGCGCCGAGACCGCATCCACGATTACATCGGCGCTGCCGGCCGCCGTTAGCCGCGCAATCTGGGTGCGCAACTCATCCTCGCTCATCCCGCCCAGCAGCACCAAGCCCTGGCGCCGCTGATCGACATTGACTTGCACACCGCCGTCAACGAGCCAGCCGGCGACCCGGGCGTAAGACTCCGCGGCTGCGCGGTACTCGCGCGCAAGCTTTACGACAGCGTCGACATCACGCCGCTGATATGCCTCCTCGAGCAGATCGCCGAGCCGAAATAGACTCCCAAGGCGCTCCAGCAAGTCGGCCGGCTTCGAAATCGGGTTTGTCGCGTTTTCGAACCGAACCGAATCTCCCACGCTCTCCCGCGAACGCTCTGCGCGGGCAGTTTCGTCGGTTTTAGACCTGATTGCCATGTGCAGACAGCCCGATCTGTGCCGTTGTACGGCTGCGGGGGTGACGCCGAATCGGTCCGCGATCGTCCTTTTCGAACCACCATCGCAAATGGCTTTCGTGATCCGCGCCGATTCCTGGTGAGAACAGATCGAGCATTTTCGGCCGGCCATCAGAAGCACTCCATCCTGCGGGCTTCCGCGGCCTCGGCATCACGTCGAGAGCGAGTAGTTGCGCCGGACGTCGTTGGTGCAGGCCGCAGACTCCAACGCCCGAGTGCTTCGACGGCGACTGGCTTCGGGATTACCGGACGATCCGCGGAGGCATCGGGCTGGGTGAGAATCTGACGCACAGCTTCTGCTGGGAACTGGTCAGCGAACTGGACGCGCGCCTTCATGGCTGTCTCTGCCGACGTTGACGGCGCGGCTTGCGAGGAGCGATATCGCGAAGAATCTGCTCGGCGGCGCGCACGGCATCGGAAGCGGTCATTTCCGGGTACTCGCTCAAGAGTGCGAGGATCTCGAGCTTGTGGACAGCGAGCGCCAGCTCTAGCTCTTCAATGGCTTGGCTCGGCCCACTGACGCGCAAGCGACCGCCTCCAGGGGAAACCAAATGCAAGCCGCGGCGTTGAGCTTGCTTCAAAAGTTCAAGCGCGCTCATAATTCGATAGTCCTTTCTCCCCCTGTGTTTATAATTA
>PLLA01000016.1 GCA_003140835.1 Candidatus Tumulicola scandinaviensis
AATAAATCAGGACATCCCTAACTCTTTGGGTATCTACAGCCTCGCCGCTTTCGTCTTTGTCGACTATGCGATTTCCGCAGATAAGCACGTCGTCGGTACCAAGCCAAATCGCTGAGGTTGATGTGTCATAGTCGGCCACGCGATAGACGGCGCCAGAAAGCATCACCAAGATCGCACCGTCATCGCCTACGGTTTGGATCGAGGCGTCGTCACAATCGCCCAAGGAAGCACCAGAGGACGATCCCGAAACGCCAGCAGACGAAGAATCAGTTGGCTCCTCCCTCGGAGTTGCGGGCGTTGGTGTGGTGAGTGATACTACAGACGTGTTCCAGTTGTCTTTAGTTGTGTTAAAAGTTACTTCAAATCCTGGAACATCGAACACGTGCCGGCCGTCGCTGTAGACATGATCGTGCACGTCAACGTCAGTGCTTCTGAAGATATCTAAGGGGATCAATAACCCCACTGACGCGGCCTTCGGCCCATAAATCCGAACTGTTCAGTATTCTAGGCTGTAGGTGCGGCGACGACTCTTTAAGTTTGCCTGGGCCTAGCCGCCCCGCAGCCACGCCGCCGATTGTGGCGCCATTGCAGCTGCGCGTACTTCGGCGTAGGGCATCGATCGCATAGCAGTCTTGAGCTGAGACGCCGAGGGGGCGCCATCGTTTTGGGCAAGGCCTAATGCATTTCACCCTGACCGTAGCTGCCCCGGAACAACGCCGCCGCCTGATGCAACGGCGGTTTCCTTGGGGTTGGGTCCATACTGATTTGAGTCGGGCTGGCTATCAAAGCAAAACAGCATGAAAATGAGAAATATATTTATCAGCGGAACAAGCGAGAGTAAATACCACCAGCCGCTGACACCTATGTCGTGTAGCCGTCGTACGGAAACCGCAATCGACGGAACCAGCATCAGGGTCATGAAAACATCTACTTGCAGAGACAGAAAAGTTAGGGCGTAGATGTCAAGGATTTTGGAAGCTCCGATAACTACAGCCTCTAACATTACAAACACAAGGAAGTTGAAGAGCGAAAAGTACCAGAACTCCTTGCGACGAGAGCGTCCAGCAAAATCCCAGTATTTTCGGAGCGCGGCTATGTACCAGGTCATGCATTAAGCCTCAGTTGTGCCAACCAAGTTTCGGAGTCGGTCTTTCATGATCGCCCGCTTAGATTTAATCATAACTGCAACAGCACCGCCAACGGTCCTTCGCTTTGACCATGGAATCACATTGGTCGGTGCGGCCAGGTCTGCCCGTATCTCTTCCAAGGAGTAATGCCGCGATTATCGACAACTGTCACCCCCGCAGCCACGCGGCCGATCGCGGCGCCATTGCAGCTGCGAGCGCCCCGCATACGGAAGCCTCGCCTCGCAGCAGCCTCGCAGTCTAACGGCTTAGCAGCGCGCGGCGCTTAATGCGTTGCTGCTTAGATCGCGGCGGCTTGGATCGCTTAGCGCCGGGCGCCAGGAGGGGGGGCGCCATCTTTTTGCGGTTAGTTCCGTAAAGCCGAGGATAACGATTGCACGTAAGCCACACCCTGGCTACTTTGAATGTTTAGTCCCACGCCATCGGAGGCGTATCTGAGCGCGCCACTCTGAACAAATGCAAGTCGCATTGCGTTAAGGATGCTAGCATTGGCTCCTGTGCGATCGCTAGTGTAATGTTCGCTAAATAGGTTGGGGTCTAGATGCCGCCATGACCCCGGAGCAAATACGTAGAACTCGTCGAAGCCGTCAAACAGGCGGTGTCGGTGTTCCAAGGTCGCTTCTCCGCTAAGAAGCGCAAAAGGACCGCATTGTTGCATATCTTTAGGCTTGATTGATGCGCGCAGCCGACTCCACGTGTCGTCACCGCTGTCCAGCATTGTGATTAGGCAATCGCTGCCCGAAACAAAGTCTGGACGCGCTTCGAGCAGATTGCGAATGCCAGAATCGAAAAAGGCGAAAGCATAGTCGCTTCTTTCAATGGCGTATTTCATGGTGCGTTCTTAGCCGTTCTCGTGCCGGTTCACCTGTAAATGGTTCATGGACTCGCCATCAGCCCCTCGCCACCCCGCATCCACGCCGCCGATGGTGGCGCCATTGCACCTGCGAGCGCCTCGCTGCGCGAAGGCTTCGCTCGCAGCAGTCGACAGCGTCAATCGTGCGACATTCTCGGCGTACTTGCCTTCGTTGGGCATGGCTATCTATAGCCTTAGCGAAGGATTCGATGATGGATGGGCTGCTTGTAACCGTGATTGTGAGCGATCCGTGGGAGTTCCCGGACGAAAACGATGGCCGCATTGCTTTCGTAGCTCGTATCAGCGGCAACGCAAACGGCAAATGGCTGCTCCGATTCAATCGCCCTATTATCTACAAGGGACAGACATGGCATTATGCTATTCCGTCAACTAGACTCTTAGGGCAAAGACATTTCGGCGAGTCGGAGCGAGCTGAGCCTGCCAATATTCTCTTCGTGTCTGACGCGCAAGCATCGGATGAAGAGTACCTATCGAGTTTCAACCCCCAAACCGAACCGGTTACGCCTTGGGTAGTTGGGTCGTTGACGAGGGGCATTGCGGAACCCATTTCCGAGGGTGAGGACTCTTACAGAGAACCGCGATGGGTGCCACCAGAAGGTTAACAGTCGAAGTCACCATTCCCACACCCCTAGCCGCCGCGCAGCCACGCCGCCGATCGTAGCGTCATTGCAGCTGCGAGCGCCTCGCATATCGGAAGCCAGGCTCGCAGAAGCCTCGCAGTCTTCGCTTAGCTTGGCATCCTAGAATCGCAGCGGCTTTGCAGCCTAGCCGATCGGCAGCCGGGAGGGGGGCGCAATCTTTTTGCGCCCAACTCCTTGTATTATGGCGATA
>PLLA01000077.1 GCA_003140835.1 Candidatus Tumulicola scandinaviensis
ATGTTCCGCAAGCTGCTCGACGCCGGGATCGCCGGAGACAACGTCGGCGTGCTCCTGCGCGGCGTCGAGCGCAACGACATCGAACGCGGCCAGGTTCTCGCCAAGCCTGGCTCGATCAAGCCGCACAAGAAGTTCAAGGCCGAGGTCTACGTCCTCGCCAAAGAAGAGGGCGGCCGCCACACGCCGTNNGAGATGGTGATGCCCGGCGACAACATCACGATGGACGTCGAGCTGATCACCCCGATCGCCTGCGAAGAGGGCCTCCGTTTCGCCATCCGCGAGGGTGGTCGCACAGTCGGCGCCGGCGTGGTAACCACGGTCTCCGACTAGCACCGAGTAGAGAGAGAACATCATGTCGAAGCAGAAGATCCGCATCCGCCTCAAAGCGTACGATCACCGCGTGCTCGATCAGTCGGCCGAGCGCATCGTCGACACCGCCAAGCGCACCGGCGCGTTCGTGAGCGGTCCGGTTCCGTTGCCGACCGAGATCAACCGCTTCTGCGTGCAGCGCTCGACCAACAACGATAAGAAATCGCGCGAGCACTTCGAGATGCGTACCCACAAGCGCTTGATCGACATTCTCCAGGCGTCGCCCAAGACGATGGATGCCCTCATGCACCTCGACTTGCCGGCGGGCGTTGACATCGAACTCAAAGCCTAAGGTCCCGGCGGCCTGGGGCCGCGTTGCAGTCCCCCGGATTTCTGGGTAGATTTCCTCCAACCGTCTTGGTTTAGGAGGTTTTTGTCGTGGAAGTTAAGTCCAGCTATATCGGTACCATGATCGCGCTCGCGACCGTGGCTTTTGGTCTGCTTGCGGCCGGCGCATGGAACAAGTTCATCGCCGATCTCATCGCGATTTTCCTCAAGCCGGGGAGCGGCGTCCTCGCGGAACTCGGCTATGCCGTGATCATCACGTTAGTCGCCATTTTCGTGATGCAAAGCCTCGGAAAGCTGGCCGAACGCGATATCGGGCCGAAAGTCTAGCTTCGCCCTAGCCGGCCGCGGCGTCGCCTTTGTGCGGCGGCTTCCCGGTACGAATTTTGAAGGCGAGTTCGGGCCGATGCTGCATCGGCGGATAGACGTGCGCCCGGATCTCGAAGCCCTTCTTTTCCAGCCCGAGCCGATAGGCGGCTTGCTGAATGGCGTGCAAGATCTTGGCGTTCAGGAGTTCGTCGGCGACGCCCAGGTCCATGAGGCTATGAATGTGCTTCTTACAGAGAAGCGTCGCGCGAAGCTCGCCCGCCGCGCGTTGGGACTCGTCCTCTTCGTCGACCGGGTCGTGAAAGACGACGACGTGCGAGTCTTCGTAGATGATTTCGCTATCACCGACGATCTTGTCCCAGGATTTTGCGTCCTTGGGCCACGCCGGCTTGCCGCCCAGAATATCGCTTGGCGTAACCAGTGGTTTTTCGACTTGAGCCATAGCCGGTGAGTTGTACCGCTGGGGTCAATCTCCTTGGCCGCTTGGAGGACGGGCTGTCGTCGTACGGAAAGCAGGCGGCTTACCTAGAGCCTTTGGGAGCGCCCACATGACGATATGGGTTTCGGAACTTATTTCAAGTGCCGAGCAGAAGCATTGGGACAAGCCCGACCCCGAGCATACGTTTCGCGGACGCCTCGACGGTACGCGCGCCAAAGCTGACGAGGTGGTTTACGAAGACGAAGAGGTCTTCGCATTTCTCCACAATATCGACCGCAGCAAGCCGGAATGGTGGGAGATTCACGTCGTCATCATCCCTAAGAAGTGGTTTCCGACCATCCTCGATCTCGGTTTGGGGGATGCGCGGATCTGGAACCGGCTCATCGCCGGCATCCAAAAAGTCGCGCTCAAGTTGAACCTTTACGAAAAAGGGTTCATGATTCGTATGGGAGTGCTGCCGCCGTACCAGCACACCGAACACGTGCACATTCACATCCTGTCGGGCAAACACACGTCGCCGGTGATCGACGGCCCGTTGCCCGATGTCAGCTGACGCTGCCGGACCACACCCCCCTTTAGTCCGCCCCTCCCTCGTCGGCGTCGCGTTGGCTTTTGCCTCGATCTCGTCGACGTCGTTTGGCGGAGGCCAGAAAGCCAGCATCCGGCGCCAGGTCGTTTCGCGCGGCTGGATGGATCAAGAGGTCTTCATGGACGGGCTCGAGCTGGCACAAGTGCTCCCGGGGCCCAACATCCTCAACCTCGCCATCTATTGCGGTCAGAAAGCCCGCGGGTTGCCGGGAGCGGCGGCGGCTTTTTTGGGGGCCAGCATCCCGCCGTTTATCATTATCCTCATTGCCGGCGCCTTGTATTTCAAGTTTGCGTCGAATCCCTACGTTCACGGAGGGCTGCGCGGCTGTGCGGTTGGAGCGCTCGGACTGACGCTCGGCAACGCCCTGGAGTTGAGTTGGGACGAGCGTACCGACTGGGTACGCATCGCGTTGTTAGTCTCGACCGCCGTCGTCGTGTCGGTTTTGAAGATGCCGCTACTGCTGGTGCTGGTGGTGTTCGGCGGCATCGGCGTCGCTCACGAATATCTGCGCTCCCGCCGCAAGCCGAAGGCTTCGCAATGAACCCGACACTGACCACGGCCCTGCATATTTTGTGGACGTTTTCGCAACTCTCCGTACTGGGTTTCGGCGGCGGCAAAGGCATCATACCGCAGATGCACCGCGACGTCGTCGTGACCTACACCTGGGTGACCAACGATCAGTTTACGCAGTTCTATACGATTGGAAAGCTGGTTCCGGGGCCGACGACGATTTTCGCGGCGCTCATCGGGTATGCGGCGATGCCGAGCCAGCCGCTGTTGGGGGCGAGCATTGCGGCCATCGGCATGTTCGTTCCGTCGAGCGCCATCATGGTGGTGGTCGATCTTCTCTGGGAGCGATTTTCCGCTTCGCCGTGGCGCCCAATTATTTCGCACGGCCTCGCGCCGGCAATCGTCGGCTTGGTGTGGGCGAGCGTCTGGACCATCAGTCACGGCACGCCAAGCGGCATCGTGCCCTACGCCGTGACCGCCATCGTCGCCGTGCTCATGCTTCGCACGTCGCTAAGCGCGCCGCTCTTGATCGTGCTCTCCGGGGTTGTGGGGATTATCGCGCTGCGTTAGCGAACCGCTCGCCATGCCAATCGACCTCCATGAGGCCCGAACGCGATCGTTCCACGGCACGAAACGCCGCATTTTCCACCTCTTAGAAGAGATGGGGACGTCCGGCGACCAGATTTGGCCGTTTGCCTCGCAGCCATTTATGCGTTCGCCGGGTCCGTTGGTTCCCGGGAGAACCGAGGAGTGGCATTTGGGGATTCACGGCGTGCTGGAAGAGACCGTCCCGGAAGAACGGATCGTCTGGCGGATTCAAAACGAAGGCATCAATGGAACGCACGGGTTCCATCTGGCGAGCGAAGGCAAGGAAACCGTACTCGCGTACCGCGTCGACGCCACGCTTTCGGACACCGACGGCCGGCTGCTTTGGCGGCGTTTCGAGGATCAGTTCGAGCGCTCTACCGAAGCGCTGTTCGATAAGCTCGCCCGCGTCCTGAAACGCTGACCGCCGCCGCGGTTTTCTGGGCTCCATGAAACAACGGCACTTAGGGAAAAACGGTCCGCTCGTCTCGGCGCAGGGATTGGGCTGCATGGGCATGTCGGATTTTTATGGCCCGCGCGACGAAGCCGAATCGATTCGCACGATCCGGCGCGCGTTGGACCTCGGCGTAACGATGATCGACACGGCCGATACCTACGGCACCGGCGAGAACGAACGTCTGGTGGGCAAGGCGCTGAACGGCCGCCGCGATCACGCCTTTTTGGCGACGAAGTTCGGCATCGTGCGGGATCCGGCCGATCCGGCCGCGCGCGCCATCAATGGCCGGCCCGACTACGTCAAATCGGCGTGCGAGGCGTCGCTTCGCCGGCTCGGCGTCGATTACGTGGATCTGTACTATCAGCACCGCGTCGATACGAACGTTCCGGTTGAAGAAACCGTCGGCGCAATGGCCGAACTGGTTGCCGAAGGGAAGGTTCGCTATCTCGGACTCTCCGAAGCCAGCGCACGATCGCTGCGCCGCGCGGCCAAGGTCCACGCCATTACCGCCGTGCAGAACGAGTGGTCGTTGTGGTCGCGCGACCTAGAAAAAAACGATCAGCTGGCGGCCGCGCGCGAATCCGGCTGCGGCATCGTCGCGTATAGTCCGCTCGGGCGGGGAATCCTGACGGGGGCCATCGACAGTCCGGACGACTTTGCTTCGGACGACTTTCGCCGGACCAGCGAGCGTTTCGTCGGGGAGAACTTCCGAAAGAATCGCGAGCTCGTACGGCACGTCGAGGCAATGGCCGCGAGAAAAGGCTGCACCGCGTCCCAGATTGCGCTCGCCTGGGTTTGCGCGCAGGGCGAGGACGTGGTTCCGATTCCCGGCACCAAGCGAGTGAAATATCTCCAGGAAAACGTAGCGGCACTCGACGTGGAGCTTTGCGCGGACGACGTCGACGCGCTCGAGACGATTTTCTCGCCGGGGGCAGCGAGCGGAAATCGTTACGCCGACATGAGCTTCGTTAATCGGTGACCGGCACGCACACGAAGACCCTCCGCGTCGACTCGGTCGATTTCATCGACGTCGGCGGCCTGCTGAGTCCCGAAGAACGTCTCATCCGAGACACCGTCCGCGGTTTTGTGAATACCCGGATACTGCCGAACGTTGCGGAGTGGTTCGAAGAGGGAACGCTGCCGCGGGAACTCGGGCGCGAACTCGGCGCGCTCGGAGTTTTGGGGATGCACCTGGATGGCTACGGTTGTCCGGGCGCAAGCGCAGTCGCCTACGGAATTGCCTGCATGGAACTTGAAGCGGGCGACGCGGGCGTACGCAGTTTTGCATCCGTGCAAGGCTCGCTCGCGATGTATGCGATCCATCGTTGGGGTGACGAGGCGCAAAAACAGCGCTGGCTGCCGGCACTGGCTCGCGGCGAAGCGATTGGCTGTTTCGGCCTCACCGAGCACGATTTCGGGAGCAACCCCGGTGGGATGCGCACCTTCGCGCGTCGCGACGGAAGCGATTGGATCGTCGACGGCACCAAAATGTGGATCACGAATGGTTCGATCGCCGACGTCGCCATCGTTTGGGCACAAACCGACGCCGGAATTCGAGGTTTCGTAGTTCCTACGGATACTCGCGGTTTCGGCGCCTCGAACATTCACCGCAAGCTGTCGCTGCGCGCGTCGGTGACCAGCGAACTGGTGTTGCAAGACTGCCGGCTGCCTGCAGAGGCAGTGCTGCCACAGGCTCGCGGTCTCGGCGGCCCGCTCGGGTGCTTGAACGAGGCACGCTACGGCATCGTCTGGGGCGCCATGGGCGCTGCGCGCGCCTGCTACGAGACGGCATTGGACTACGCCAAAACCCGAGTGCAGTTCGACCGGCCGATCGGTGGGTTTCAACTGACCCAGGAAAAGCTCGTGAACATGCTGCTCGAGCTCAACAAAGGAACGCTGCTGGCGCTGCATTTGGGCCGCATGAAAGACCAAGGCCGGCTCGCGCCCTCGCAGGTCAGCTTCGGAAAGCTTAACAACGTCCGCGAAGCACTGGCCATCGCCCGGGAAGCCCGTACCGTTTTGGGGGCCAACGGGGTCACCCTCGAGTACCCGGTTATTCGGCATATGAACAATCTCGAGTCGGTGCTCACCTATGAGGGCACGAGCGAGATGCATACGCTGGTCGTCGGCAAGGAGATCACCGGGCTCGACGCGTTCACGTAGGGCTCTTTCACCCGTATCCGTCGCTTGACGCAGAGAGCGGCGCCTGGTAAACTGCCCAGGTTGTGGTCCAGGCCGGCCGCGGCTTCGTTTGCGTGCCGGCGGAAGTCAATAGCAGTACGCCTGGGCCCGTGTGCTGTCAATCAACTCAAGTCACTAGGACGAGGACGTTATGAAGAACATCCTTGGCCGCAAGGTTGGGATGACGAGCGTTTTCACCGACGACGGGCGTTACGTGCCGGTCACGGTGATCGAAGCCGGTCCCTGCACGGTCGTGGAGCGTCGTACGAAGGAAAAGCATGGCTACGAGGCCGTTGCTTTGGGCTTCGATTCTGTCAAGAAGCGGCGCCTCACTCGAGCCCTTGCCGGACACTTCAAAAAACAGAGCGTCGAACCGGCGCGCTACGTACGCGAGTTTCGCAAAGATATCGATGACGTCGAGGTTGGAACGAGCGTTACGGTCGCCCAGTTCGAGCCGGGCGATCGGGTCGACGTCGTCGGGATTTCAAAAGGCCACGGTTTTGCGGGCGGCATCAAGCGGCACAATTTCAGCGGGGGTGGCGCGAGCCACGGCTCGATGANNGAGTGGTTAAAGGTAGCCGCCGGCCAGGCCATTACGGCGTCGATCGCACCACGCTGCAGAATCTCGAGGTCGTCCGGGCGGACGCCGAGCGCAACCTGTTGCTGCTGCGCGGACCGGTTCCGGGCGCGAAGAATTCCTTGGTGATCGTGCGCAAGAGCGTCAAGTCCGCCAAGGCGGCGGGAGCCTAGACGCGATGCCCAACGTTATCGATGCAAATGGGAAGATCGTGCGTGAAGTGCCCATGCCGGCGATCTTCGAAGGCGATTCAAACCCACCGGTGCACGTGATCTATCGGGCCGTCCATCGCGAAATGGCAAACGCTCGCGCCGGTACGGCGTCGACGAAAAAGCGCGACGAGGTTTCGGGCGGCGGCCGCAAGCCCTGGAAACAGAAGGGCACCGGTCGCGCGCGTCAAGGTTCGATCCGATCGCCGCAGTGGCGCCACGGCGGCGTCGCCTTCGGACCGCAGCCGCGCAGCTTCGTCGAGAGCCTCAACAAGAAGGAACGGCGCCTAGCCTTCATGGCGGCGCTGGGCGAACGCTTTCGAGCTGGGGCGGTGACCGTTCTCGACGCGGGCGAGTTTCAAATCGCGAAGACCTCAGAGTTTGCCACCCTGCTGTTCGGCGGTCCCAACCAGGCAAAAAAAGGGCCGTCGACGCTGATCGTATGTGCTCGCGGCGAGGCCAACGGCGATGCGATCGCGCGAGTGGCGCGCAATCTGCGCCGCGTTTCGGTGACCGACGACGGTGCACTCGACGTGAAAGACGTTCTGCGCTTCGAGCGTATCGTCTTCACGACCGGCGCGTACGATGCGCTCGTCGGTCCGCTCGCCAACGAAGGAGGCGCTCCGTAATGGACGCACGCGATGTGATCCTCGCGCCGCGCATCACCGAAAAGTCGATGGCGGACGCGCTCGTCCAACAGTACACGTTCGTCGTTCATCCGCACGCGACCAAGACGCAAATTCGGCACGCGATCGAAGAGCTCTTCAAGGTCAACGTTCTGAAGGTCAACACGGTCAACGTACGCGGCAAGATGCGCCACTCGGCACGACGCGGCGTCAGAACTGCCGGCAAGCAAAGCGACATAAAGAAGGCCATCGTTACCCTCAAGCCCGGACAAAAAATCGAACTGGGCGGCGTCAACTACTTCGAGCAATAACATGCCAGTAAAGAAATATCGACCGACTTCGCCCGGACGGCGCTTCATCACGACCATGGATTTCTCGGAGCTGTCGAAAGTCGCTCCGGAACGTTCGCTCGTCGAGGTTAGCAAGAAGCATTCCGGCCGCAACAACAACGGCCATATCACCGTGCGCCACAAGGGCGGTGGAACGCGCACGCTGTACCGCATCATCGACTTCAAGCGCGCGAAGGACGGCGTTCCAGCGAAGGTTGCGACGATCGAGTACGATCCCAACCGCTCGTGCCGGATCGCTCTCGTGCACTACAAGGACGGTGAAAAGCGCTACATTCTGGCACCGCTCGGTATGAAGGTCGGCGACACGATCGAATCCGGGCCGTCGGCCGACATCAAGATCGGAAACGCTCTTCCTATCAAGAACATCCCGGTCGGAACGGTCATCCACAATATCGAACTGCGTCCGGGTCAAGGCGGCAAGCTGGTGCGCTCGGCGGGCGTATCGGCCCAACTCATGGCCAAGGAAGACGAGTACTCCCAAATCCGCATGCCTTCGGGAGAAGTGCGCAAGGTCCACATCAGCTGCCGCGCCACCATCGGTCAGATCGGCAACGTGGAACACGAAAACCAAATAATCGGAAAGGCGGGCCGCTCGCGTCATTTGGGCAAGCGGCCTTCCGTGCGCGGCATCGCCATGAACCCGGTGGACCATCCGCACGGCGGCGGCGAAGGCCGCACCTCGGGCGGCCGTCATCCGGTGACGCCGTGGGGCAAGCCCACCAAGGGCAAGAAGACCCGCTCCAACAAGTCCACCAATCGATTCATTCTCATCAGCCGCCACAAGCGGAAGAAGTAAGGAACGCCGGACATGGTTCGTTCAGTCTGGAAAGGCCCGTTCGTCGAAGGCTCCCTGCTCAAGAAGGCAGATGTCGCACGCGCGTCCGGCCGTCATGACGTGATCAAGATCTGGAGCCGCCGCTCGACCATCCTGCCGCAATTCGTCGGGGTGACCTTCGGCGTCTATAACGGCCACAAGCATATCCCGGTGCTGGTCACCGAGGACATGGTCGGCCACAAGCTGGGCGAATTCTCGCCCACCCGCACCTTCCACAGCCATTCCGCGGCGTCGGGCGGCGGCGCGGCCGGCGGCGACAAGAAAGCGAAGAGGGCGTAATGGGCAAGGAATCCCGCGCGCGCGTGCTCAAGGACCATCAGGCGATGGCGATTGGCCGCAACATCCGCGTCTCGCCGCGCAAGCTCAATCTGGTGGCCCAGACCATTCGCGGCAAGCGGGTGGACCGCGCCCTCAACGAACTCAGCTTTTCGCCCAAGCGCATCGCCAAGGATGTGAAAAAGATCCTGCAATCGGCTATCGCCAATGCCGAGAACAATCACGACCTCGACGTCGACGAGTTGGTCGTCGCTGAGGCCCATGTCGGAAAGGCGCTGGTGATCAAGCGCTTCAGCCCGCGTGGCCGCGGCCGCATGGGACGCATTTTGAAACCGTTCTCCCACCTGACGATCATTGTGCGTCAGGTCGAGGCACAAGCCGCAGCGAAAGCCTGAGGGGTCGTCGATGGGTCAAAAAGTCAATCCAATTGGGCTGCGTCTCGGGATCAACCGCACCTGGGACTCGCGCTGGTACGCCGGCAAGGCCGAGTACGGCACGCTGCTGCACGAGGACATCAAGATCCGCGAAGAGCTGATGAAGCAGCTCAAGCAGGCGGCGGTGTCGAAGATCATCATCGAGCGGCCGCACAAGAAGTGCCGCGTCACGATCCATTCGGCGCGGCCGGGCGTGGTGATCGGCAAGAAGGGCGCCGACATCGAGAAGCTGCGCAAGTCGGTGGCCAAGCTCACCGACAGCGACGTCGTCATCAATATCGTCGAAATCCGCAAGCCCGAGCTCGACGCGCAACTGGTCGCCGAATCGATTTCGCAGCAGCTCGAGCGCCGCGTCGCGTTTCGCCGCGCCATGAAGCGCGCGGTGCAGTCGGCGATGCGGTTGGGCGCCGAAGGCATCCGCATCAACTGCTCCGGCCGTCTCGGCGGCGCCGAAATCGCCCGTTCCGAGTGGTACCGTGAAGGTCGGGTGCCGCTGCACACGCTGCGCGCCGATATCGATTACGGCTTCACCGAAGCGCGCACGACCTATGGCGTGATTGGCGTGAAGGTGTGGGTTTATAAGGGCGAAATTCTCCCGACGAAAAAGCGGGAAGCAACACCGGCTCGGGAAGTGGCTACGACCGGAGCGTTTTGAAAATCAGTAACCAGTACCCGCTTCGGTATTTGAGTACCGAAAGCTAAGTGCTAAAGGCTAAGGGCTGATTTATGTTGATGCCGAAGAAAGTTAAGTACCGCAAGCAGCAGCGCGGGCGCATG
>PLLA01000026.1 GCA_003140835.1 Candidatus Tumulicola scandinaviensis
TGGCCGCATGACCACGTGACGCAGGTCGGCATCGCGGCGGCGGTATTCTGAAGTAGGGCGAACTGTGCGCGAGTTTGAAGGGCGCGACCACTTGTGGCGCTTCTTGCCCGGAGATGAATGGAAGAAGCTTCCGGACTGCTTCAAGGCACCGAACCGCGGCCTGCGCTTCGTGCCACGCCGAAGTGTTTGTGTGACCTGCCAGCAATGTGGTAGAGGAAACGAAGCGCCATTGGAAATCGGCCGGCTACTGCTCGAATGAGTGCCGGCGACGCGCGGAACTAGAGCGCGACGCTCTTCGTAAAGGTAAGCTATGGCAACGCAACCTCACCACTCGACTGAGAAACTTGAGGCCGCGGTTCGCGAATAACGCTTCGTCCGCGGCCTCCGTTGATTGCGAGCAGCGCCTAGAATGGAGCTGTTAAACGCAGAAGGAAGTTCCGGCCGTTGGCAATCTGCGTAGTGTTGAAACCGTTGGCGACTTTGATCGGGTACTGATGGTTCAGGATATTGAGCAGTTGAAGGGAAACGCCGAGGCCTTGGTTTTGCGGGCCACCTGGCGTGACCGTGCGACCAAGGGCCAGGTCGAAGGTAGTGTGGGCTGGCAGGGTTCCACTCAGATTCGTGTTAGCATCTTCGAATTGCACCGGGAAGCCGCTGCCGTAGTTTGCCTGCAGCGTCGCGAACCACAATTTCTGCGATCCGCCGAAGCGATGCGTATAGCCAGCCGTGGATGCGACGGTTTCGCTGTGATCCTCCAGTGAGAGCTGCGAGACGCATGAGACGCCTGGCGGATTCGGCGGGAACAGGAACGTCGACCCCGACACGCACGCTGCGTACGAGCCGGAAACCGTGCCTGTAAAAAACCACTCGTCGCCGGTGAGCATCCGATTTTGAAGGCGAAACTCGACGCCATTATCCAGACCGATCGAATTGTTGAAGACTGCAAAGACGGGCGTGTTGAGAAGTTGTTGCGTATCCAGAATATTGACTACGCTTTTCCTAAAGATGTTGAGTGACCCTGAGAATTGCGAGTTAAACGAGTGCGTGACCCCTATTTCGTAATAGGAATCACTTTCGGGTTTGAGATCGTAGACGGGGTTAGTCGTTGAACAGGCCTGCTGCTGAGATAACACTACACAATCTTGGCGAACGTCCTCGAGCAGCGGTGCCGCATAGAACTTCCCATAGAAGACGTGCGCGACGTTCTTGCCACCGTCCCAGATGCTTACGCCGATGCGTGGGCTGATCTGCCACCCGCCGACGTATCCCGTGGAATGATCGTACCGGAGGCCGTAATTCCAAACGACGTTGGGCGACATCTCCCATTTATCTTCGGCGTAGATGCCGATCTGCGAACCGGCTTGTCCCTGGGGTGCAACGTACGCAGGGAAGTACGGCACGGCGATTTTTCCGCTACTCTTGCAATCGACGTAGTAGCAGGCAAAGACTTGAGTAGCGGTCGCTGTCTCTCGGTTAACGTCGAACCCGACCTTCCAAGCATGGTTCTTCGTCGCCCGAAAGTCCGAAGCGCGTAAGCCGACGTACTCGGCGAACGTATTCTGCTGTAATCCGATCCCGTGAACGGTATTGGAGCAGGTTGGCGGGCAGACGCTAAAGTCCGGCGAGGTCGACAGCACATCGAGCGGCAGGTCACCGTCGTAGGCGATTTGCGTCGAGCGCCACCAGGGAATGACCTGGAAAATCCCGTTGCCATCGCGCGAGATCGTCGTCCAGTTCAGATTCGAGAACCGGTCGTACTCGCGTTGCGTATCGAGCGTACCGGGTACGTTGAGGATCGGGTCATAGGGATTGCTCGGGTCGGTGTTGATCGGCACCTGAAACTGCGAAAATTGATTCGAGTAGTCGAATGCCAGCGTACTGCGGGCGCTCAGTTGGGTGAGGAACCGCAGGAACTGATCGCTGCTGGAACTCGCGTCGTTGATCGGGTTAAAGGTCGGCGCGTCGAGGCCCCGGTCGGTGGTCTCGGAGTTCGCGTTGAAAAATAGTTCGCTCGACCCGAATCGCGATGCTATGTCGAGAGTTCCGACTCCCTGATTCTGGTTGCCGGCGCCACCCGTCATAGTCCCGTAAAATCCCGGCGGAATATCTGTCGGCCGGTTGCTGATGATATTGACGACGCCACCCATGCGGTCGCCCCCGAACTCTGCCGGGATGGCGCCTGTAAGCACCTCGATCGAGTCGATCGATTTCGGATCGATGATCTCGGCAAAGTTCGAAGTCGTGGCAAGCGGAAGGGGAGCACCGTCGATGTTGTACGTCACCCCATGGAAGCCGTTGATTACCGGCTCGTTGTATGAGAACGGGATAACGCCCGGAAGCGTTTCGATCATCTTATTCAGGCTGTTGTTGACCGGCGATGCCTGTATCGTAGCCTGGTCGAGCAAGTGCACAGAGGGAGCATTGGACTGTGCTCCGTGACTGACGGCTGTCACCGAGGTGCTCGCGATTTGCGTAAGCTTCGTCGAGAGGGGCACATCGATGGTGGCGACGGTGTTGCTGGTGACAGTAACGAACACCGTGAGATCGTGCGCGACGCCCGAATGTGCGATGAGGCGATATTGGCCGAATGGAACCAGCGGGAAGACATAGTTGCCTGAGGCATCGGCTGTGGTCACGAACCGTGAACCTTGGCCTTCGAGGGTAACGGTTGCGTGCGGAGCGGGCTTTCCGTCGACCGTGATTGTGCCGCGAACCAGGCCCGTCGTCGCGGCGACCGCCGGAATGGCGTTGGCGAGGGCGATGAGAGCTAGAACAAATGCGAAGAAAACGGCGACTCGCGCCGAGGACAATCGGGACATGTGTCTCTCCGATCTAATGAGGCTGAAAGTGCGAACGAAGCGGCGCGCGCGTTACGCGCGGGCGTTCGCGATCGGAGGAGGACGAGCGAAACGGCGCCGCAGCAGCGGCGACCGGAGCATTATGGGGCGTTGCTGCGTGCGCCGAACCCAAGCTGGAGAGCGCCCTGAAAAGCGCGGCCGGGACACGGTGAACGTCACGCCGACTAGGAGACGGAGAGTAAACCGCGCCGCAACCCCGAGTAATACAGCAGAGACAACCAGGCACAGCAGTGTAAGCAGAAGAGAGGCCGCGGCATGTTCGGGTTCAATCCGCTCGGCCAATGCGAACCAAATGCACGTCGCTCCAAGGAGGGCCGGAAGCGCCGGAAGCCGTTCGCCGATGCGTGCTGCTAAGACGCTACCGTCAGCTAACCGCCTAGCTGCACCCCAAGCTAACGCGGCAAATCCTACGCCCATGCCGAGGGAACCTATGACCGCTAATTGCACAAGCAGGCCATTGTAGACTCCGCCCATTGCATGTTCGCCGCCGAAGATCGCTGCGTGGGCGACCAGCGAAGCGAGCAAGCCAAGAACCAAGGCGCCGGGTAACTCCCGAGGGCTCACGAGGATGTTCTTACGCCGAAGGCGCGCCAACAGCCTTGGAGCAACGTCAAACCCGACCGAAAAGCGCAGTGCGGACTTTGCGGGGTGGGCTAGGAGCGCGGCCACACTAGGACGCGCAAGTCGCGCATACGCCGTATAACGTCACGGAATGTTGTTTGACTCGAAATCTCGGTGGCACGAGGCTGCGGAGATTGTCGAGGCACCCTGCGATGTCAAAGGCTCGATCGCACTTCTCGCACTGAAAATGGTGATGGTGTCCCTTGTTCGAGCGCTCGTATCGCGCGGGTTCCCCGGGGATTTCCACGAGTTCGATCCACCCATCATCTAAAAGAGCTCCGACCGCTCGATAGACGGTTGCCACGCCCAAGCCATCGACGCGCCTTGATGCGGCCTTCAATAATTCGTCAATGCTCAGGGGCCGTTCGGCGTTCGCCAAAGCGGATCGCACAGCTTCTCGCTGTTTCGTGTTTCGACTAGGGCCAGCTTTCACGTTCTCCACTCCAATTGGGGCGACTACGATAGGGAGCGTTTCATGCTCAGCGGTCGCGTGCCTGCCCTTGACTATATGAGAATGATACGCTAATATCATTAGTAACGCAAGGTATAGCGGCGTGCGCTCAAATGGCGCAAGACGCGCGCGATTGCTGCTTTGAAACGTGAGGATACCGTGAACTGCCCGTGCAGGCGCTATGTTGGCGCCGCGTTGATTTCCAGCGCCCTGGCCCTCTTCTGTGCCGCACCGTCGTACGCGGTCAATGCAAGTTCATTCCTGACCGGTACGGTAACAAGCAAAGGTATGGCGATCGCCCGCGTTACGGTAACCGCGTCAGGGAACAATCTCACCGTAAATACAACAACCGATGTTCGCGGGCACTTTTCTTTTCCGCCACTTCCGCTCGGAACTTATGACGTCGAAGCGAAGTACGGCAACCTTCGAGGCATTGTTCGCGCCGATCTCGGAAGTGACGGCGTTGATGTCGCCATCCTCTTGCAGCCCCTTACGGAGATCCAACACGTCGTCGTGAGTCAAGCGCAGACGCAGGTGATTCATGGAAGCGGCAGCGACGTGGTGCTGAACAAGACGGCCTTGACGCAGATGCCTTTCGACAACAGCTTTTCGGAGATGGAAATCCAGCAGCCGGGAGCCGTTCGAGGCGCCAATGGCGTCGTGCACATGAACGGCGATCACGGCGTGATCAACTACATCATCGACGGCGTAGCGCTCCCGCAAGAGCTCAATCGGGACATCGGCGGCGAAATAAATGTGAGCGACCTCTCCTTCGTCGACCTCATCGAGGGTGCGTATCCCGCGCAGTACGGCCTGCGCTTCGGCTCGGTGTTCAACATGGCCACCCGAGCTGGAACCGGGCCTCCCGGTATCGACGGTTATGCGTCGTTCGGCTCCTACACGGACGTCCAATCGACGTTCGGATACCACGCTCCCATCGCGGGCGGCGGCGGCTACAACATCGCTTTCAGCGGATTGCAGTCCACTCGCGGTCTCGATCCGCCAAATTTCAACTCGCCACATAACAACGCGAGCTCGATTGGCCAGTTCGCCAACATTACGCTACCCGCAGGCGGAAACAGCTTTACAAAAATCACCGTTATCAATAGCAATAGTACCTTTCAGATTCCCAATGACGTTGCCAACGGGGAGCCAGCCACCACGGACGACAATGAAAATCAAGCCGACACGTTCCTAGCTGTTCAGTTCCATCATGCTATCGGCGATACGGGGATGCTCACGTTCGGTCCCGCGTACAAAGCGTCGAAGATCCAAGACTTCGGCGATCCGACGAACGATTTCATCTACGGTGAGGCACTCAACGTCGAGGCGCCCCCGTATGGGAACGGCGGCACTCCGACGGATTGCGCGAACGCACTCACCGATCCGAGTGTCTTTGGGCCAACCACATGCGCGTACTCGCTCGCCGACGAGCGGACCGCGCTCGACTACATCCTGCAAGCGGACTACAACCAGAGCTTCGGCCGGCACACCATCGCGGCCGGGGTTTCGTATGACCTCACGCGCGTCTTGAAGTACTACGCGATCACGCTTCAGCCGAATAATTTTCTGGCACCTATCGTGACTCCCGGCACGCCGGACGCGCCGACGACGGTGGTCGATAACGCGCCGAACTTGGGTAACACGTACCAGTCGTACGTTCAGGATAGCTGGCGCATGAGCAACCTCTGGGAGGCCGACTACGGGCTGCGCTACGATTACTTTTCGATCAAGTCGACCGGATTCTCGCAAGGCTTCGGCGCGTTTAGCCCGCGGCTGAAGCTGACGCGCTTCTTCGGCAAGCGTGCGAGCATCTATGCCTACATCGGGAGGTTTTTCGAGCCATTCTCGCTCGAGAACGTGAGCCCCCAAGCCGCGTACCTGCTGAACCTCCCGCTGCAGCCCACGATCGCGCAGTTCGACTTAAAGCCGGAGCGCGACACGCAGCTTGAGTTCGGCGGGCACATTCCGGTAGGCTCCGGCGATCTCGGCTTCCGCCTTTGGCAGAAGAACGCGAACGACCTCATCGACGACACGCAGGTTGGCGTCACGCTTCTCCACCAGGACATCAACTACGTGCTCGGGCGACTCTCGCAGGAGGCACTCAACTATGTCCTGCCGCTACCGCGGAGCGGTCGGGCATACTTCTCAGTCGCGCACGTGGTCTCGGTCAACTCTGGCTGCGAAACGCAATTGCTCGCACCCTGCTTCGGTGTCCCTACGGGATATACGCCCGCAGATCACGAGCAAAACTGGAGCGTCGCGAGTGGCGTGTTGCTCGATAACCGGCACGGCGGGTGGTTTTCAGCCGACGGGGAGTACGGCAGCGGCTTGTCCTCGGGCATCTGCCCGGACGGCACGCCCGGCAACTGCAAGCGCACCCCGCACATGACCTTCAACGTTGAAGAAGGCATCGCCATCGTACCGAAGACCGCGCTTACGTTCGGCATCCAGAACCTGCTTAACGACCGCTATTTCGTCACGCTCATTAACGCTCAGGGCAACCACTACGCACCGCCCCGAACGTTCAATATGGGCGTGAGAATAACGCCTTAAGACACACGCGATTTATTGTCTTGAAAACCAAAACAAAGGAAACATCAATGGCCAGGACCATCTTCGTAGCGAACTTGCCGTACACGACCGACGAACTGGAGCTCCGCTCGTTGTTCGAAACCGTCGGCAGCGTAGAAAGCGCGCGCATCGCCTACGACCGAGGGACGCAGCGGCATCGAGGCTTCGGCTTCGTCGTGATGCAGGACGACGCGGATCACGATCGCGCGATCGAGTGTTTCACTAGCTACCGTCACCAAGGGCGCGAACTCGTGGTCAACGAGGCCCGCCCGCGCGAGGTCTCGATTCGCCGATGAAAGGCTCGCTCGATTTCAAGGTCAGCCGGAGCGAGAGCGCTCCGGCTGAATTCTGTTTGCACGAGCGCTGCTGGCACGATTACGGCCGGATCGATTCGGTCCGGCGCTGCCTCGAAGAGCATCGCGGCGCCTTGTTGGATCGCATCGCGGCACTCGATGCACTGCTGGCATCGCCAGAACCGGAGCGAGCGGATCGCTTGCTTCTCGACGAGGCGACGATGCAGGTCAACGAGGTGACGCTTCGCCCACCCGCGAGCGGCGAAGCGTTCGAGGCCATCATGCGCCAAGGGTGGTCGGAGAAGGGTCGACCAGTGGAGTGAACGCCGACGGGATCGAGGGAGCCGCTGATGCTCCCGGAGAGCGGGCGGAGGTAATAGCAACGACGAGCCAAGCGTGCGAGGCGCTCTGGTCTTTCTTAGATGGCGTCTACGCCTCAGCAAAAACCTCGCAGCCGCGCCCGATGCAACCAAAGCATGGAGTGCGCCGCGCGGCGGCGGCGGGCTGGCTGAACATTCGGCTGCTGCCTGCGTTCGGGCCGCGAACGCTCTTGGTGTGCGGTCTTGGCATATACTGCCTGGCCGGTCTTGCGCTGTGCGCGCTCTCGCTCTCGAAAGGAAACGGATGGGCTTACGTGGCCGCGCTGGCGTGCTGCGTCGGCGCCTTCGGCTTGGTCTTGGGCAACCTCATCGCGTGCACGATGGCCCGCGCCGGTGCGCAGGCCGGCGTTGCGTCGGCGTTCATGGGCGCAGGCCAGTATGTCGGGGAGCCGTCGTCGGGCTCCTGACCGGCTGGATCGGAACGACACCCGGCGTACTGGCCGCGGCACTGCTCACCTGTGGCCTGGCAACGCTCGCGTTCGTCGCCGCAGCCGGCGTTCGTCCGGTTATCCCATCGCGTCGAGTTGAAGCCGGCGCGTCGCTCAAGAAATAGGAAACCAGGGCCGAAAATCCTTGGGCGTGTTCTCCACCAAAGACGCAGCCGCAGTCGCGCTTCAGGAGGGGCTTGTCAATCATCGTCGTGGTATCGACGATCTGGCCGCGCTTTTTGAGTCTGCCGGCTCCATCGTCTCAAGCGCTCATTGAAAGCGCTTTTCGCAAAGGTGAGCGAGACAACGCTCGCCTACCCGCGCGGCCGTCGTCGAAGTTGACTTACTTGTTAGGCGGTCGAGATCGCGCCGTGGTCGTCGCAGTGCGATTCATGGGCGTGATGTAGGTGTCCCGCGACTAGGTAATCGGTGTGAGTGGAATGTGGTACGGCTTCGTGGCCGCACCCTGCGTTATGCTTGTGGCCTACCTCGTGGCCGGCGCAGGCGTGTGCTTCAGTGCAATTGTCAGGATTAGTTGTCGACAGTTCGACGATGTGCTCGTCGACATGGCCTTCGTGTACGAAGTGAAGATGCCCGTCGTGCAGGTAGTCAACGTGATCCGCGTGTTTGACTCTCGTGTGCGAGCAGTCGTCACCGTGTTCGTGTGTGTGGCCGCCGTGAGTCGTGTGTTCCATGCCCGCAGTATACACCCAGGTTAGTCCTAACACAATCAGAGTCCAGGATTCGCCAGTCGCTGTCACATTTCGGGCGCCGGTCGCTAGCTTCCAGCAATGTTAAACCCAGCCAACCGTTCAGGATATGACAACGGATTCGACTTACCCCGCACTCCGCAAAATCGCCTCGATCTTGGCGATCGTCGAGATATGCGGCGTCACCCCTTGGTTCACGAATGCCTGGAGCTTGGAGCGCGCTACGCCACTCATGCGAGCGATCCGTTTTATCCCAGCCGCTCTTACTGCCGTCCGCAAGGCATCGAGCCTTTTTTCGGGGTCGCGGTACTCTAGAACGTCTGTCGCGCTGAGCATCTCCGCCGTATAGTCCTCGTCGGTGTCGGTTGGGTCGACGATGATCTCTTTTCCAATGCGCGTTCTGGACTTAACGTGGACCGGTCGCGGAATCGTCACACCTCGCATCACGATGCTGGGCTCGCTTCCATCGGCGTTGAGCCGCTTACGGTCGACCGTTTGCAGCGTTCGTTGTACGAGCTCCCCATAGGTTCGCAAGCGGGGAAACGCGACGCAAAACGATTAGGACAACCGCCATACCAACTGGTCGTAGGCGAATTCTCAGGAGTCCCACGCTTGTACGCCATTTCATTTGAAGTCTTTAATCGCGAAGATAGTTTGCCGAAGCAGTTTGACCGACGCTCCCTTACGCAGGCCGGACGCCAGAAGAACAACTATTTATGAACACAACTGTTCGCCCAACTGCCGTTCGTATAGCGCCAAACACGCGAGGGCCTTTTACAAGGGTAAGGGCCGATATCAGCCAAGCCCGCATCCGACGCGAAGGGACTTGAACCTGCGAGGGACACGGCCCGTCGGATTTTTCCTCGGAATCGCAAGGTCGACGACGCAGCACTGGGCCTACTAGGGCGTGTTTTCAAAGT
>PLLA01000066.1 GCA_003140835.1 Candidatus Tumulicola scandinaviensis
GGAATAAATCAGGACATCCTTAATATCCTCGGGACTAGCCACTCCTTGAGCAATGGTTCTCGCGGGGTTAGTGCTACCCGGTGGATAGACCGTAACGGTTCCACCGGGACTGGCCCGGTTGGCAACGTAGAGTTTATTCTTATCGTCAAGCGCCAACGCCGTTGGATTGGCCACGCCCTCTGCGATTGTGCGCAATGGCGAAGTTTCACCGGGGGCATAAACTGTAACCGTATTCGCTACTGCATTGGCTACATAAAGGTTCGCTGTCGATATATCCGCTTCTATGGTCTTGTTCGTATGAACAGTACTGATGGACGGTGCACGTTGCGACCCGTCGCTGCTACAGCCTGTAAGCAGCGCGAAGCCAAACCAGACGCCTAAGGCGTAGCGGCCAAGAGCGAGAATCTTCATGCGGACTATGTTCCTTCTCTTCGCGCAACGAAGCGCGGCCTAGGCTCGTTCGACGAGCGGGGCTCGGTTCCATCGCGGCATGCTTCATCGCAATGACTAGCAAATGCGACCGGCAAGGCGACCTTAATCCAATCGAGAAGACCCACGCCGAGTAGCTATCAGAGGAATTAATATGAGCATCCCACTATTCGATCGACCGCGGAACCTCATCTGCAAACTTCCCATCCCAATGCTGTGCCTCGCGACGGCGGCGTGCGCGGCGAACGCGCCGCCGAGCTTGAGACCCTCAGCCCTGCCCGTCGTGCACAGCGAAAAGGGTGCGCGAACTGTAAAGTCCGCCTGGTCATGCCTGGCGAAGCCCTGTATCTATGTAACGAACTCAACTGATGGAACCGGCCAGGGAAGCGTCACCATTTACCCGCTCGATGCGAGCGGAAACACCGAGCCGATCGCCACGATAGCGGGGCCCGATACCGGACTCGATTTACCGCAGGCCGTTTCCGTAGACAAGAATCACAACATCTACGTCTCGAACTACAGAAGCGCCCTTCCAACCCCCCAAGCGAGCATTACCGTCTACGCCGCCGGCGCCTCCGGCGACAGTGCTCCCATCGCAAACATATCCGGTTCGAACACGGGCCTGGAGCAAAACTTTGGCATCGGCGTCGACACGTCGGGGAACATTTTCGTATCCGAAAATCATCTCATCGAGGCTAAGCTTGCGGTGTTCCCCGCCGGCGCAACCGGCAACGTTGCACCGATTCGCACGATCCGGAAGCGGCGCGGCGAGAAGGACAATCAGTTTTTGGGCGTCGCCTTGGACATGGCCAACCGGATCTACATCGCTAGTCCTTTGAGTTGCGAATGTTCCGGGGAAAGCCGCATTCTCGTGTACGACCACCTCGCCAATTATGTGGAAAAACCCCTTCAGAACATCACAGGGAATCACACCTTCCTGATTTTACCCAATAGCGTCGCAGTCGACCGCAGCGATAACATTTACGTCTCCAATCATGGGAACGGCGATGGCTTTGGATTCTTAACGGTCTACGCAGCCAGCTCTACCGGCGACGTCGCACCCATTTAGACCATTCAGGGTTCGAACACGTTCCTTGATTTCCCAAGCGGCCTTTCTGTGGACGGCAATCGCAAGATCTATGTCGCAAACAGCGGCGATTCGAGTGTCACGGTCTACGCTGCGGGGGCAGATGGGAACGTCGCCCCGCTGCGTTCGATCAACGGCTCACGAACGCAACTTTCGGACGTTACGGGTATCGCGATTCGTTAGTTGCACCGAAACATTCTCAAATGTGGCGGCGTCGTAAGAGTCGACGTGGAAGAGCATTGTAAGCAGCACGGCTTCGACTGTCAAATCATTCGCCTCAATTATCCTACTAAAGGCAGCCGATTTCCACGAATTGCGAAACCCGTTCTCGCGATCCTGCCGTCGTCGTTTCCCTTTCGCTAACGGCCTATTTTCTTGGGAGCTGCCTCGGTCTTCACGAGAGTCGTCGCCTGCAGCCTTGTCCCTAGATTGACAAAGGCTTACACGCGAGACCGGCTGACGGCAGCCTCCCGCGCGACCGCCTTGACGCCGATCACTCTGATATGCGCACGTAATGCTTCGAGTTCATGGCATTTCTCGAGGTAAATCTAGGGTCGGTGGCGTTCAGCAGTTCGGCCGTGAGTCTCTGTGCGTGTCTGTTGGATCGGCGATGACTTCCTTGCCTATGTGATGGATCGCACTGCAGGGGCTTGATCTGGAGGCTCTGCTTCTGGATTTGAACCAGCCGGCGTTGAACTCGCAGACCTTCGCAAAATCTTAGTTCGCGCAATGAGGCGCGGCCTAGGCTCATTCCACGAGCGGGACTTGGTTCCATCGTGAGAGCAAGCGGCATCGCCACAAAGGCGCGGCCGCCGATCAGCCCAGCCCGATCGGGCCCGGGGGCTTGGCAGCGACTGTCGAACCACTTGGCACGTTATCTTCCTAGAGGATCTGAGAATGAAGAGTCTATGCACCCTCGTCGCAGCGTCGCTTAGCGCGACGCTCTTGGCCGCGTGCGGCGGAAATAGCCCCCCTTCGTTAACGCCAATTTCGCTGGGACTGAATAGATCGGGCACGGTAGGTTTGTCATCGCGCACGACAACGGGGCCTAACCTCTATGTGGCAAACGCTGAGGGCCACACCGTAACTGTTTACGCTTCGGGTACCTCGTCCGTGCTGCGAACAATCTCTCAGGACATTTACGCCCCTGTGGCTCTAGCATTTGACAGCTCTGGTAACCTCTACGTCTCAGATGATGGCTATAACAATGTGAAGGTCTACGCAGCGGGGACCACGTCGCTCATTGAGACGATCTCCCAAGGTGTGAGCGGTCCAGGTGAGCTCGCTTTCGACAGCGCTGGGAATCTCTATGTCGCAAATGATGCTCAGGCTTCCCAAGGGGGCCAGACCGTCACCGTTTACGCACCGGGTAGCACCGCGGTACTGCGCACGATCTCCCAAGGCCTAAGCGGCCCCGGTGCGCTTGCGTTTGACCGAGCGGGGAATCTCTACGTCGCAAACTATGGGCCCTACAATGGCCAGAGCACGGTGGCAGTCTACGGACCGGAGCGCAAGAAGGTGTTGCGGACGATCTCCCAGGGCGTGAAGAAAGACTTCCCGCTAGCGTTTGACAGCTCTGGCTACCTCTACGTCGCAAACTGTGTCAACTGTCCCTACGGTGGTACCGTGACACTCTACGGTCCAGGCGGCAAGCACGTATTGCGCACAATCTCCGAGGGAGTGCACCAGCCGGGTGTCCTCGCGTTCGACAGTTCCGGGAATCTCTACGTTGCAAACCATTACTCGCCGAAGAGCCACAATGGGAAGGGCTGCACCGTAACGGCGTACGCTCCGGGCAGTACGTCAGTTCTTGAGACGATCTCCGAGGGCGTACACAATCCAGACGCGTTGGCGTTTGACGGCTCAGGCAACCTCTACGTTGCAAACTGGAATGGTGCGTGCGGTGGCAGTTCGCGGTACGGCACTGTGACGGTATACGCCCCGGGGAGCACGTCCGTACTTCTGACGATTTCCCAAGGTATTTCAACGCCGGCTGCGTTGGCATTTGGACCGTAACGAACCAGACCAAGCTTGTGAAGGACCGCGAAAGTGCTTGGTATCGTTAGCCTCCACGATGAGGACCGCTGGAAACCCGAAGCGTTGTCACTTTCGCGCCCGAATCCCTAGCAGAGAGAACGCGATGGAAGACACCGCCTCAATAGCCATACTCAGCTCGAAGCATGGTGGCCTCATCGAGTGCCTTGGTGGTCCATATCGCAAGAATGGCAAGGCGGCAGTCAAAGTGAAGCTGGCCCGGTTCGGCGGAGAGTTTTTGGTTAGTCATCAGGCGGCTTGACTCATGCGCCGCTCGAACTCCATGGGGGAGATGTTGCCAATCGAGGTGTGTCGGCGGCGCGGATTGTAGAACCCCTCGATAAATTCAAAGACCGCGAGCGCAGCGTCGCGTTGCGTTCTGAAGCGATGCTTGATGAGTAGTTCGCATTCGAGAATCGCATTGAAGCTTTCGCACATCGCGTTATCGTAGCAATCGCCAACCGAACCCATCGAAGGCCGCACACTCGCATCTCCGCAACGCTTGCTGAATGCGATCGATGTGTACTGCGATCCCTGATCGGAGTGATGGATCACGTCTTTGGGCTTCCGATTGTGAACGGCCATATCCAACGCATCGACGACAAGCTCCGCACGCATGTGCGTCGCCATTGCCCAGCCAACGACACGCCGGCTGAATACGTCGAGAACGATGGCAAGGAACAGGAAGCCGGCCAGAGTCGGCACGTAGGTTATGCCGGCGACCCACAATTGATCTGGCGCGGACGCCGTAAACTTGCGATTAGCTAAATCGGGGGCGAGGCGCGCATCTTTGTCGCGGATCGTCGTCTTGAACCCCTTGCGGCGGGTGGCTCCCTGAATATTGCGCTCGCGCATCAATCTCGCTACGCGTTTGTCGCTTGCGAAAATATTGTCGTCGCGAAGATCTGCTTGAATGCGTGGGCGCCCGTAGTTTTCGAGCGACGCCTGATGAAAGAGCTTCGATGCGATCGCCAAGTATAACGTTGGCCTCGTGGCGCTTCGAAGGCGTACGTTTTATCCACGCATAGAAACCGCTGGATGAGACTTCCAAAACGCGGCATTGCGTAGTTACGGGCTAAACGGCGTGGTGCGCTTTCACGAATTCGAAGATCTTGACGGTATCGAATCGGTCTCTCGAGCGAACCACGCCGCGGCTTTTGACAAAATATCGCGCTCGGTCTCGAGTTGCCGTACGCGTTTGCGCAATCGCACAATTTCTTCTTGCTCAGCGCTCGTGAGGCCGTCCTTGCGACGGCCGGCATCAAGATCGGCCTGCTTGATCCAGTTCCGAACGGTCTGGCGCGCGAGGTTGAATTCATCGGCAAGCTCGTCTGCACCCCGACCCGATCTTGCGAGCTCAACGATCTTCAGCCGAAAGTCAGCGGGGTATGCCCGGGGATGTTTTCTAGCCATTGGTGGACCCTTCTCTGCTAAGCAGAAAGTGTCCGCGAAACCGGG
>PLLA01000097.1 GCA_003140835.1 Candidatus Tumulicola scandinaviensis
CGCCTCGTTGATCATCGGCATCAGGACGCGATTCGAGACGAATCCGGGGAAATCGCGCACCTCCACCGGGGTTTTCCCCATCTGCTCGGCCAAATCGCGCGTGAAATCGTAGGTCGTTTGCGAGGTGGCGATGCCGCGGATGATCTCGACGAGCGCCATCACGGGCACCGGGTTCATGAAATGCATGCCGATGACGCGTTCGGGGCGGCGCGTCACTGCGCCGAGGATGGTGATCGAGATCGAGGAGGTGTTGCTGGCCAGAATCGCTGGCGGCGCGCACTGCGCGTCGAGCGCGCGGAAAATGGCGAGCTTCGTTTCGAGGTGTTCGCTCGCCGCCTCGATCGCCAGATCGACGTCGAGCGACTCGATCGCCGGAGCGGCGACGATTCGTTCGAGGATAGCGGCGCGCGTCGCTGCGTCGATACGGCCCTTTTCGACGCTGCGGTCGAGATTTTTGGCAATACCCGCAACGCCGCGAGCGATGAGCTCCGGCGTTCGGTCGTTCAAGAGAACGGCGTGGCCGCTCGCGGCCGCCACCTGCGCGATGCCCGAGCCCATTTGGCCGGCACCCACGACGGCGATCTTCAAGACAACGTCATTTCAACGTCAGCCGACCCGAACCAGCAGCGCGTCGCCCTGGCCACCGCCCGAACAAATCGAGGCGATTCCGTAGCCGCCGCCGCGCTTGCGGAGCTGGTTGATGACGGTCCCAACCAAGCGCGCTCCCGAGGCTCCGATCGGATGTCCCATCGCGACGGCGCCGCCGTAGAGGTTGATCGCGCTTTCGTCGAGCCCGAGATTTCGCGCCGATGCGAGGGCCACTGCCGAAAACGCTTCGTTGATCTCCCACACCGCAATATCGCTGCGTGTCAAACCAACGCGGTCGAGCAGTTTTTGAGCCGCCATCGCGGGCGTCAAACAAATGTACGGCGAGTCCCACGCCACGGTCGCATGGTCGACGATCGTCGCGAGCGCCTCGTAGCCGTGCTGCGCCGCGTACTCCGCATCGGCGAGAATCAAGGCGGCCGCCCCATCGTTCACGCCCGGTGCGTTGCCGGCGGTAATGGTTCCGTCTTTCTCCAGCGGACGCAGTTTGCCCATCGTTTCGATGCTGGCATCGGCGCGCACCGCTTCGTCGCGATCGACCAAGATCGCCGCTTCGTCGCCGGCCACGAACGGGCCGTACTTCTCGTAGTCGAGGGTGAACTGCGCGGACGGTTCGTGATCCCACATGCGGCTGCCAGCGCCACCAACTGCGGCCGGAACGCGGACTTGGCCTCGCCGCGGCAGCTGCTTGACGACGACCTTTCCTTTGGCTTTCGTTGCGACGTTCACGGGAACGATTTCGTCGGCAAACGCGCCCGACGCGTGCGTCGCGGCGCTGCGATGATGGCTCGCGAGCGCGAAGCGATCTTGCTCTTCGCGAGTGAAGCCGAGCTCTGAAGCAACCTTACTTCCTTGCGTCGCCATGGTCATGGGAAAGTATTGATCCCACAAACCGTCGTAAATCATCGCATCGACGAGCGCTCCGTCACCGAAGCGATAACCCCAGCGCGCGTCTCGCAATAGGTAGGGCGCGTTCGACATCGACTCCATGCCGCCGGCGGCGACGACGGCGTTGGCGCCCGCGTTGATCGACCGCATCGCGTTTACCACGGCGAGCAGGCCCGACGCGCACACTTTGTTGACGGTATCGGCCGTCACGGTTTTTGCCAGACCGGCTTTGAAGATCACCTGGCGGGCAGGATTCTGGCCGACGCCCGCCTGCAGCACCTCGCCGAAGACGGCGTGTTCGATTTCGCTCGGATCGATCTTCGCGCGCTCGATGGCGCCGGCCAGGGCGACCGCTCCTAACGTGGTGGCGTTGAGCGGGGCCAGGCCTCCGCCGAGCTTGCCGAACGGCGTGCGGGCCATCGAAAGAACGACGGCTTTGGAATTCGTTGAAGTCATAGCCCGATGGCCTTCGCGCGCCGTCGCGCACACCCCTCGGCTCAATCGCGGCTTTCCTACGCTCCGAGTCCAGCGGCCTCACGCTTGGCGTCCGGCATGCATTCAGGGAATCTTCAGTGTCTAACGACGATAGGGCAATTGTCGCATTCGAATTGAATGGTCACGTGCGTGATGCCGAACTGCACTTGAAGACACCGGTCAATTTCGCGCAACACTTCGGTTGCTTCGCTGAGGCGGCGATCTTCGAGCCGCACGTGGGCCGACAACGCGTGCGATCCGCTGCCGATCGACCACACGTGGAGGTCGTGAACTCCCGAGATTCCGGCGATGCGCTCGAGGTGGTCGATCAGCTTGGATGCGTCGACGTCGCCGGGCATGCTTTCGAGCAAAACGTTGGTCGCATCGCGCATCACACGAAACACGCCGGCGACGATGATCGCGGCAACGAACAGCGACAGCGCCGGATCGATCCACGCCAAGTGGGTGAGCGCGATGACGACGCCGCCGGCGATCACCGCCGCCGCGCCGAGGGCGTCTCCCAGCACGTGAAATAGCGCCGCTCGTACGTTCAAGTCGCGCTGGCTCTGGCGGTGCAGCACCACGCCGACGCAGACGTTGAGTGCGAGTCCGATCGCCGCCACCCCCGCCATGGTCGCCGCGTGCGGTTCCACCGGAGCGCCGAAGCGGCGCACCGCAGCATACGCGATGACGATGGTAGCGACCAATAACAACGTTCCGTTGACGAGCGCACCGAGCACTTCGATACGTCCGTATCCGAAGGTCCGTCGCGGATCGGCCGGACGCGCCGCACCCGCGGCTGCGACCAACGCTAGGCCCAACGCGAACAGGTCCATACACACGTGAACCGCATCGCTGGTGAGCGCCAAGCTGTGCGAGCGGGCGCCACCCCAAAACTCGAGCGCCGCGACGAATGCCGTCGCGACGAGCGCAAACACCAACCCGCGCTGCGTCGTCACGAGCGCGATTAGGCTTTGATGGCCTTGAGCGCGAGCGCGGCCAGCATTGCGCCGAACGTAAGGAACGTTTTGGTTTCCGCATCTTTGATGACGGCCGGCCGCCACGTTCCGGCACCGTTCGGCATCGGTTCGAGCTGCGGAACGACCGGCGGCACGCGTTCGCAGTAGCGTTCGAACTCCTCACCGAATTGCGAGTGCAAGAAACGCTCTTCGTGCGGGACGATCGCACAATAGACGCCGGCCATGGCGGCCAGCGAACCGGCGACCAGGGCCGCGCGCACGCCGGACGAGTTCTTTCCGGTGAACGCAACGGCGAAGCCGAGCGCGGTCAGAAAATTGCCCGCATAAAGCGGGTTGCGAACGTACCCGTACGGACCGGCGGTAACCAGCTCCGGTGCGCTGACGACGTCGCCGCGCGTGCTGACGCCGGAGTAACCGACCGCCCAGCATCGGACGAGTTCGCCGGCGATAGCGATCGGTAGCCCAAGGGTGACGCTCAGCGCGCTGGGTTTTCCGAACGCCGCCAACCCGACTGCCGGGAGGGCCAGCAACGCGCCGCGGTTTTTAAAAACGAACGCTCGCACGTCGTCGACCGGCTCGGACACTAGAGCTTCTCCTTTTCGAGCGCCGCCGCGTAAATCTCGCGCAGCGAACGGGCGAGGGGTATCGCCGGCGTCCACCCGGTGCGAGCGCGAAGTTTCTCGGCACTTCCGACGAACAGCGGCACGTCGAGCGGACGCATGCGTTGCGGATCTTCGCGGACCTCCACCGGGACGCCCGCGATCGCGATCAGGTCGCGCAACACGTCGCGCACTTTGACGGCGGCCCCGCGACAAACGTTATAGACCTGACCGGATTCGCCGTCACGCGCCAGCGCGAGATAAGCCGCGACCACGTCGCGGACGTCGAGAAAATCGCGTGCGGCGTTGAGGTTCCCGACCAGCAAAACCGGCGATCCGCCGGCCGCGATCGCGGCCAGCTGATGCGCTAAAGACGGCACCACGAAACGGTCGCTTTGACCCGAGCCGATGTGGTTGAATGCGCGCGCCACCACGACGTCGAGCGCGAACGCCCGCGCTTCCGCGAGCAGGATCGCTTCGGCGGCGGCTTTGCTGGCGGCATACGGCGTCGCCGGACGCAGTTCGAGCGTCTCGTGCAGCGGGAAATCGGCCGCCTCGCGCGGACCGTAGACTTCGGCCGAACTGGTGAACACGATGCGCGGCATCTTCTCGCCCGAGCGCGCGTAATCGCGCACCGCTTGCGCCACACGAGCGGTTCCGATTGCGTTGGTTTCGTAGGTCGCCGCCGGCGCTGCAAACGAGTCCGGAACGAATGTTTGAGCGGCGAGATGGAACACCACGTCGGGCCGCGCGATGTCGAGCGCGGCTCGAATCGAAGCGACCTCGGCCACGTCGATCGGCAACGAGCCGCCATCGTGCGGACCTCCGCACGCCACGACGTCCTCGCCTGCGCGCCGCAAGGCATCGACCAGGTAATGCCCGACGAAGCCACTGGCCCCGGTCACTAATGCCCGCACGCAGCCGTCCTGCGTTATGCCGGCGCGCGATCGGCAAGGCGATCGAGGTCGGCCTTGACCATCATCTCCACGAGCTGTTCGAACGTCACCTCCGGAACCCAGCCGAGTTGACGGCGGGCTTTACCCGCGTCCCCGATGAGCATATCGACTTCGGCCGGCCGCACGAAGCGCGGATCGGTGACGACGTACGGTTCGTACGAGCCGAGACCGGCCGCGTCGAACGCGATTCGAACGAAATCCCGCACGCTGTGCGTGCGTCCGGTGGCGATGACGTAGTCGTCGGGCGCGTCGTCCTGCAACATCAGCCACATGGCGCGCACGTAGTCGCCCGCAAAGCCCCAATCGCGCTGCGCGTCCAAATTTCCAAGGCGGAGATTACTCGCCAAGCCCAGCTTGATGCGCGCGACTCCGTCGGAGATCTTCCGCGTAACGAACTCTTTGCCGCGACGCGGCGATTCGTGGTTGAAGAGCATTCCGCTGCATGCGAACATATCGTACGACTCGCGGTAGTTGACGGTTATCCAATGGCCGTACACCTTAGCAACCCCATACGGGCTGCGCGGATAGAACGGCGTCGTCTCGGTTTGCGGGACCTCCACGACCTTACCGAACATTTCGGAACTCGAGGCCTGATAGAAGCGAATCGACTGATCGACGTGACGAACTGCTTCCAACGCGCGGGTAACGCCGAGCGCGGTGAACTCCCCGGTAAGCACCGGCTGGGTCCACGAAGCCGGTACGAACGACTGCGCCGCGAGATTGTAGAATTCGTCGGGCCGAACGTCGTTGACGATCGACGTCATCGACGTCTGATCGAGCAAGTCACCCGAAACGATCTCGATGTTTTCGACGATGTGTTCGATGCGCTCGTGCACCTCGGTACTCGTGCGGCGCGTCATCCCGACGACGCGATAACCTTTGTCGAGCAGAAATTCGGCCAGGTACGAGCCGTCCTGACCGGTGATGCCCGTAATGAGTGCGGTTTTCTGCAAGCTAACGCCCTGCTCTGGAAGGTTGGTTCATAGCTCTCCAAGGGTTGACGGGAAAATCGTTCAGACTCGAGTTTCTTCGCGTAAGCGATGCGCCAGCGTTACGGCAATGAAGGCCGCGACTTCGCTCGGCAACGTTCCGCGGCCGAAGCCGGCATCGTAGCCCAGCTCGCTGGCCATCAGATTGGTGACGCGCGGTCCACCGCACACGAGCACCACCCGGTCGCGAAGGCCTTCGGCTTCCAACAGTTCTGCCAGTTCGGTAAAATTCTTTAGATCGCTGCCCTTTTGGGTGACCACTTGGGACGCCAAGATCGCATCGACGGCATGCAGCTTGGTAAAAGCGACGAGATCTTCGGGCGCGACTTGACTGCCCAAATTGAAGGTCTCGAACGAATGGTAGCGTTCTAAACCATAATCGCCTTTGTAGCCCTTCATATTGAGAATGGCATCGATGCCGACGGTGTGCGCGTCGGTGCCGATGCACGCTCCGGCCACCCGAAGCTTGCGCCCGATACGGTCGAGGACGTAGGCATCGACCTCCTCCATCGTCATCGCGTGCGTGCGGACCGACGGCGCGTGGATGGTCTCGAGGTCGACGCCTTGCGGCGTGCTGGCATACAGGACGAAAAAGGAAAAGCCGCCGGCGATCGGCCGCCCTTCGACCACCTGCACGTCGGCAAAGCCCATTTTGCCGGCTAGCTGGCGGGCCGCTTCGTCGGCGGTTTCGCTCCACTCCACCGGAAGCGTGAACGACATCTGCACTTTGCCGTCATTCATCGTATCGCCATACGGCTTGATCAATCTTCCGGTCATGCCGTAAATGGTTCGCCGCGCAACGCGTTCTCGAACGGATTGACGTAGCCGGCCGCACGGGGAAATACTCCGTCGAATCCGCGGCCGCCGTCGGGCGACCGCTTGACGTCGGCAAAGAGCGCAGCATCGATGGCGGCCATCAAGCCCATGCCGGCCACCCGATCCAACAGCGCTTCGCAACCGGCGAGCACGTCCTCGGCCCGCCGCTCGATTCGGCCGCCCGGCCGAAGCGCGATTTCGTCGCCGAAGTGACGCGCGGTATTCATGATGTAGCGCGCGTTTTCGATCGAAAGCGCGCGGTCGGCGAGATACGGCGTGTGGATCGCTTCGGTGAGCATTCCGCACAAGTGGATCGTCTGCCCGGTCATCACCGACGTAAGATTGAACAGCGCGTCGACGAGATGCCCCTTGAAGATGTCGCCGGTCATGTGCTTGGTGGGCGGCATGTACTTCAGCGGCGCGTTCGGGAATATCTGGCGCGCCAACTGTGCTTGCGCGACCTGAAACAGAAAGCCGTCTTCGAGGCCGGGGTCGATCTCGTACGCGTCGCCGAGACCGATCTGCGCGTCCGGCATGCCGGCCCGATGGGCGAACTCTTCGTTGATGAATTGCGAGGCGAGCACCGCCGGCGCCTGATCGACGGCATCGGCCGTCGTGAGATAGTTGTCCTCTCCGGTGTTGATGACGATGCCGGAGTAGGCGTTGAGCATGCGGCTGAAATGCTGGTCCACGAACGTGCGCTTCATATTGATGTCGCGAAAGAGAATGCCGTACATCGAATCATTGAGCAGCATGTCGAGCCGCTCCAGCGCGGCGGTCGCCGCGATTTCCGGCATGCACAGCCCGCTCGCGTAGTTGGTGAGCATGACGTAGCGGCCGAGTTTTTCGGAAACCTGGTCGAGCGCCGCGCGCATGATGCGGAAGTTGGCCTGGGTGGCATACGTCCCGCCGAAACCTTCGGTGGTCGGGCCAAATGGAACGAAGTCGAGCAGCGACTGCCCGGTAGAGCGAATCACGGCGATGATTTGAGCGCCGGCCTCGGCCGCCGCTACCGCGGCCGAGCGATCCTCGTAGATGTTGCCGCTGGCGACGATCACGTAGAGCAGCGGCGGCGGGAGTTGCGGCCAGCGCGCGAGCAACGCCTGGCGTTCTTCGCGCCTGACGCGCAGGTGCGCCAGAGCCGACTCGACGTGGGGGCGCAAGGCGCCCAGCGCCGCCGCGTCGGGCACACCAGCGAAATCGGCCAGCGCGTAGCGGCCAACGGCGATGGCTTCACCGAGTACGCCCGGGTCGAGCCCCGTCTCGGCGACGCCGCGCCCAAACGCCAGTGCGGCACCGCGCCGGCGCTCCGCCTCGGGGAGCGCGTCGACAATAAGGTTTGCCACCGGAACGTCGTCGGGCCCCACGCCGTCGACGCCGAAAAGGCGCAGCACCGCGCGCTCGACCGAGACGGTCGAATGGGCGGCGATGAACTCTTGGACCGGCGCGGCGATGGCGGACGCTAACGCCCGGCAGCGGTCGACGGCGGTGCGATCGATCCGTAGTTCCACGGTGGGATGTTTATCTTACGGCTTTTGGAGGGCCTGGCTCGACCGTGTGAGTCCTATTCAAAGGCTCCCAAGATAGGCCGCGATTCCTTGGCGCCACGAGGGCATGTCGAAGCCGAGGGCCCGCAGTTTCCCGCTCTCCAAGGCAGAGAAAGCCGGACGCCGGGCGGCCATTTTCCATTCCCGCGCGGAAATCGGCTCGACGGCATAGTCGATCCCCGCCTGGGCCAGCGCCTCGCACGCGAAGTCGTACCAGGTCACCGGGCCGGCGTTGGCGGCGTGATACAGTCCCGTTTCCCCGCTCTCGACCAACGCGAGCAGCGCCTCAGCCAAATGGCCGGCGAAGGTCGGGGACGCCCACACGTCGTTGACGATTCGTAAAGGCTCGTTGGCGCGAGCCTGCGCGATGACGCGATCGACGAACGTGTAACCCTTCGTGGCAGAGGGTCGCAGGCCGTACACTCCGCAAGTGCGCACCACCAGGGCGCGCGATCCGGCGGCCTCGACCAACAGTTCGCCGGCCAGCTTTGAAACGCCGTAGGCGGAGATTGGGTGAACCGGATCGTCTTCGACGTACGGCCGTGTCGACGTACCGTCGAAAACGTAGTCGCTGCTGACCGTGACGAAGAGGACGTCGCGATCGCGGCACGCACGGGCGGCGCGTGCGACGGCTACGGCATTGACGGCAAGCGCGCGATCCGGCTCCGCCTCACACCGGTCCACGTTATGAAATGCCGCGCAATTCACGACCGCCGCCGGGACGACGCGGTCGATGGCGGCCGCCAGCGCATCCGTATTTTCGAGATCGAGGTCGGCGTGCGCCGGTGCCGTAACGTCGTAGTCCGTCCACCGGCGCCGAATTTCGGTGCCGAGTTGTCCGGAACCGCCGATCACCAGCACCCGGTTCATGGCGCCGGCGCCCGGACGGAACGCCGGCCGCTCAGCGACTGCCAGATGAGGCCGACGGCCACAGCGACCGCAGTTATGGCGTTGCCGGCGGCCACGACGTGAACCACTTGCTCGAGCGACGAATGCGCGTACACGACGGCCGAGAGCGTCCCGACGACGCCGATCAGCAGCGGCGCCGCGAACGCAATACGATGGGTGGCGATGCCGTACGAACCCAGCACGCTGCTCAGCGCCAAAAACATCATCGCGATGCTATACGGCAGCAGCAACGGCTCCGCACCGTCGAACGCGTGCCCGACGAGCGCGTGCAACAAGACGATGCCGAAGAACTTGACGGCGATCAATCCGACCACCGAGATCGCGAACAGAATTCCGACGCACATCGCCAGCGCGTAGCGCGTGCGTTCGCCGCGCACGTGCCGCTCGGTAGCCTGCGGCAGCAGAACCGTCGGAACGAATCCCACGAAGTAGAGCAACACTTTGCCGGCCAACGACGCTGCCGAATAGACGCCGGCCTGATCGGCGTCGAAGAAATGTTTGACCAGGATGACGTCGGCCGATCCGATCAGCGCCCCGGCCAACGTGATGGCCGCCGATCCGATGCCGCTTACCGCGATCCGCCGCCAGTCGTAGCGGATCGTGCAATCCTCCACGTTGCGGTAATGCGCGAAAAGCGTCATCCCCATGGCGACCGCTCCGCCGACCGCGCCGCAGAAAAATCCGAGCACGCCCCCGAAGAGCGCGAGTCCGACCATCGTGAACAAGACGACGCCTACGACTTTGGCCACGCCGTCGGCCACGCACGATCGCGCGAATCCGGCAAAGTCTTGCGTGCCCTGAGCGATCGCGCGCAACACGAGGCTGAGCAGCATCGTCGCGCCGATCAGCGCGACTAACGGCGCCGCCCAAACGGGCGCGTGCAAAAACGACCCGGCCGGACGCATGACGAAAACGGAAGCGACGAGATAAAGCAGTCCGAGGAATCCGAAGAACCGAACGATGTCGAGCACTAAGCGCCGGATGTGCCGGTCGTCGTGCAACACCACGAACTCGGCGGCAAAACGTGCGATGACCGGCGCCGCCAGGTTGGCCGGAACCGCCAAGATCGTGCTGGTCGAAATCAGCGCGTACAGAATGCCGTAGGCGTCGACGCCGATCCGCCGGCTGGCGACGGCATGGAAAGCAAAGCCGCCCAAATTCAAGACCATGGTCGCGGCGAAGACCAACACCCCTTGGCGCACCATGATGCTGCCTTGGAGCCGCGCGATGCCGCGGTCGATCAGGGCCGAGACGGATGCCATCCGCTACGGATTCCCGGCAGTGCGTGGGAAATAGGCCGCTCCCGCGGTACGACGGCACGACCGAAGCATGTCATCCAGCCCTACGAGGAAGGGTGACTCGAATCCCTTTTCGTGAAAGCAGCAGCGGTTGCGACCGGCGGAAGGCTCGCCGTGGCGCCTCTTGAACGGCCTCGGCATGCACGTCGAAGAACTCCCGCTGGCGGGCGCGATGCTGCTCTCGGTGCCGGCGTTTGCCGATGCTCGCGGATATTTCAAAGAAGCGTATTCGTCCGCGCGCTACCGGGCTGCAGGCATTCCCGACGACTTCGTTCAGGATAACGTCTCGTTTTCACGCCGCAACGTGGTGCGTGGATTGCACGGCGACGATCGAATGAGCAAACTCGTCGGCGTGCTCTCCGGAGAGGCCTACGACGTGATCGCCGACGTGCGGCCGGGAAGCCCGACGCGGGGGCGCTGGCACGGCGTGATGCTGCGTGCCGGCGAGCATCGGCAGATCTACGTACCGGCCGGTTGCTTGCACGGCTTTCTCGCCCTCTCCGACGAGGTGATCTTCCTTTACAAGCAGAGTGCTCTGTACGACCCCGCAACCGAGTTCGGCGTCCGTTGGGACGACCCCGATCTGGCGATCGCCTGGCCGGTTGCCGCTTCCGGCGCGATCTTGTCCGCCAAAGACGCCGCGAACCCGACCGCCCGGGCGCGGGGCTTGCTCGGCTGACGCTCGCCCGTAACAAACACCGATGGCCCCGAGTAGACCTCCACTAAGAGACGCCTGCCTTTGACGGATGAAGAGGTCATCTCACGCGTGCGCGAGGGAGAAAGGGAGCTTTTCGGGGTGCTGGTCGAGCGCTACAAGCGCGGAATTGCCAACTTCATCGGTGCGAGCCTGCGCGATAGTTCGGATGTAGCCGACCTTTCGCAGGAGACGTTTTTGCGCGCCTACGCGCACTTGGGCACGTTCAATCCGCAGCTCGGAAAGTTTTCGACCTGGATCTACCAAATCGCCCGAAACGTCATTCGCACGCATCTGAGCCGATCGCTTCGCAAGCCGCCGCCGCAACCGCTCGCGGAGGACCAGACGCTCGAGAATTCGCTGCCGGATCTCTCGCTCGAAGCCGACCCGGCTGGCGGCGTGCTGCGCGAGGAGGCGGAACGCCAACTGCGTACCGCACTCGCCGAACTTCCCGAGCGCACGCGCACAGTTTTGGCATTACGCTATTTCGACAACATGGAATATCACACGATCGCCAGAACGCTCGGCCTTTCGCTCGGAAACGTAAAAACGCTGATCCATCGCGGAAAGATCGCCCTTGCCAAAAAGTTGCGCGAGATCGAAGGCCGCGAGTCGGCGGTGGCCGCCGCGGCGACTCGAGGGGGGCCGCGTGCGCTGCTCCTCGTGTGAATCTATGCTCGCCGCCTACATTGAGGCGACGCTGGATCCGGCGCGGGCCGCGGCGGTGGCGACCCATTTACGCGACTGCAATGCATGTGAAGCGCTGCATCGCCGTGTGCGCGTCGTGGACGCGCTCTTGATGACCGCAGGCTCGCCGGACCTTCACGAAGACTTCACTCGACGCGTGATGCTAGCGGTGCGCGAGTTGCCCGCGCCCCAACTGCCGCGCAAGCCGTTCTGGCCGCTAGCTGCGTTCTATCTCGTCGCCGCGTGGATCGCGGCCGCTGCCGCGATCGCGCTCGCTCGGCCCACCAACCCGGCGGGGGCGAACGCGTTCGCGCGCTTGGCCGGCGGCCTGCTTCACGCGCTCGGGCAAGGGGCCCACGCGCTCTGGCCGGTTGCGCCGGTCGCCCTTTCGGTGGTCGTCGGCATTCTCGCGATCGATGCGCTGCTGTTTGCGGCGGTGGTCGTATTTTATCGCCGCGTGCGGCCGCGCCTGACCGCCTATCTCGCTGCGGAGGCTCTATGAAGGTTCGGCCGGCGGCGATCGCCGCACTCGTCGTCGCGTTCTTTGGGGCGTTCGCCGCGCCGGCGCTCGCCAATGCCTCGAGCATTTACCACGGCGGCACCTACATCGGTTCGGTCATCGTCGAACCCGGACAAACCGTCAAAGGCGATCTCACCGTCATCGCCGGCGATGCGACGATTGCCGGGGAGGTCGATGGAAACGTCGACGTGATCGGCGGTGACTTATACGAGCGGCCCGGCGCGGTCATCAGCGGACAAGTTAACACCGTCGGTGGCGACGTCGTCAGCGCCGTCGTGCCGTGGTCGTCACCGCCCGACCGAGCGCCGTTGCTGGCAGACTACCGGACGCTGTGGCACATCGCTTCGGGACTCGTCGTCGTGTTGTTCTTCCTTATCTTTCCGCTGCGGACGCGCATCGCGCTCGACCGGCTCGAGCGCCATCCGGGCCTGTGCTCTGCCGTCGGACTCTTAGGATGGGTCGCGGTCCTGCCGCTGGGGCTCTTGCTGCTTTGCACGATCGTGTTGATTCCGTTTATCGCCTTAGAAGCGGTCGCCATCGTCGGCGCCGTGTTTCTCGGCAAGGCGGCGCTCGCGCTGTTGGTCGGCCGCCGGCTGTGCGAGCTGATCAAGCCGGCAACCACTCCGGCGCCGTTGGTCGCGTTGATTGCCGGTCTGGTGTTGGTGACCGCCGCCGAACTCGTTCCGGTGGTCGGCGTCCTGGTCACCGTTTTCGTCTTTCTGATTGGAATGGGCGCGGCGATTCTGGCCTTCACCGGCGAGCCGTTCGTCGGATCGAGCACGCCCATTGCCCAGTCCCGTCCGCCGCTGAGCGGACCACCGATGCCGGCTGGCTAAGAAACCGGGATGACAACGGTCTCCCGGGCGGCCAAGTTCGCAGAGCGCACCGCGCGGCTGCGCGCTTCGACCATCCGCGAGATGCTCAAAGTCACCCAACAACCCGACGTCATTTCGTTCGGCGGCGGCCTTCCTGCGCCGGAACTCTTTCCCACGGCCGGTATCGCCGAGGCCGCTCGCCGGGTGATGGAACTGCGCGGCGCCGCCGCCCTGCAGTACAGCGTGACGGAAGGCCTTTCCGAAATGCGCCGCTGGGTCGCCGAACGCATGACCCGGCGCACTGGCCGAATCTTCGAAGCCGAGGACGTCACCATCGTCAACGGCTCGCAGCAAGGTCTCGATCTCGTCGGAAAGATCTTTCTCGATCCCGGCGATCATGTGGTAATGGAAAATCCATCCTACCTGGGCGCGATTCAAGCGTTCGACGCGTATCAGGCGCGTTATCTCACAATCGATACCGACGAAGACGGTGCGATTCCCGAGTCGCTGGAACGCGTTCTCGACCGCGCCGACCCCTTCCCGAAGTTCGTGTACCTCGTCCCGAACTTTCAGAATCCGACCGGACGAACGCTCGCGCGCGAGCGCCGCGAGCGAATCGTGCGTATTTGCGAACGCTACGACCTGCCGATCGTCGAGGACGATCCCTACGGCGAGTTGCGTTTCGAAGGCGCCGACCTGCCGTCGCTGGTTTCCTACGAGAGCTCCGCGCCGATCCTGTATTCCGGTACCGGCAGCAAGATCATGTCGCCCGGCATGCGCGTCGCGTGGCTCGTGATTCGAGATGAGGAGATTCGCGAAAAAATCGTGCTCTCCAAACAAGGCGCGGACTTACACAGCGGCACGTTTGCCCAGTACGTCTTTCACGAATACGTCAGCGACGGTGCCGCCTTCGACGCACACGTAGCGACGATTGCGCGAACCTACCGCCGCCGGCGAGACGTGATGGCCGCGGCGCTGAATCACATCGCCTCGGATGGTTTACACTTCGTACCGCCGTCGGGCGGCATGTTTCTTTGGGTGACGGTGTCCGGAATCGACACGACTGAGTTACTGAGGGTATCCGCCGAACAGAAAGTCGTCTTCGTCCCCGGGGTCAGTTTCTACCCGGCCCGCGACGTACACGACGGCATGCGACTGAACTTTTCGAACGCCTCGGAAGAGATGATCCGCGTCGGCATCGAACGTCTCGGTCACGCTATCAGTACGTTCAAGCGTTAACGTCTCGTCAAGGAGTCCCACGTGTCACAAGGTTTGGTTGTAGGAATCTTCGCCGGCGCAGATGCGGCGGCGATCCAGGGCGCGCTGGCCGCCCAGGCGATCGACGTGAGCAAAGTCAAGGTCCTTCGCAGCGCCTCGGCGGCCGCCGCGGCGGGCAACGGGTCGGAGCTCGACTTCACCGACGTCATCGTCGATATGGAATCGAACAGCCTCTCCGACGACATGATGAAAGGCATGGGGGTTCTGGACGACGCGAGCGGTACGGGCGTGCCGATGGGGCGGAGTGCGCCGCTGACCTCGTTCAGTTCGCGCGAAGCGACCCAGAACTACCTCTCGGACCTTGCGGTTCCCGAAGACGAAGCCGAGAACTTCAACGAAGCGATTGACGCTGGCCGCGCCGTCGTCGCCTATCCCGACGCCGGTTCCGATGCCGATAAAGTTGCCGCGGCGTTTCGAGCTGCCGGCCTACTCAACGTCAGAACGTATTAAGAAGCCTTTAGCTTGGCAGCAGGGGTGGGGGCGGATCGGGAAGCGGCATCGTCAGGCCGGCAACTGCTCCGCGCACGAACGCCCAGGACGTGCGTAGACGCGCGCGGCTCGAGAACGCACAGATCGCCGCGTACGCGGCGACGGTCGCTGGAAAAAACACCGTAAAAAACGCCACGCGCTGTCCGGCATTTGCGTGACGCCGGGCTAAGAGCGCTCGCGAACGCGCGTGAAAGTACGCGCGATCCGGGTCGTCGATCGAGAAATCGCCCGAACCGATGAGCGGACGCCGCTTGGGAGCCGGCGTTTTATGCCACTCGCGCGCCCCGGCGGCGACGTAACTCCTGAAGCCGATCTTTGCCGCCCGGAAGGACCAATCGGCCTCTTCGTGGTGAAACGGGAACGTCGCAACGTCCTGGCCGCCGATCGATGTAAGTACGCTGCGGCGAATCATATAGCAGTTCGGCGCGCATGCGGTTTCGACGGAGCCTTCGCGCGGCGGGTCGGTAAAAAAACGCGTCAGCCCGGTAAGCATGCTGACGTCACATCCGGCGAACCACACGCGCTCGGGCTCGTCGAAGAAATACATGACCGGCGCCACTAAGCCGGCATCGGGCAACGCCGCCATCGCATCGCGCAACGCGGACAGGCACTTCGGATCGACGACGTTGTCGTCGGCGGTGGCGTACACGAACTCTCCGCTGGCGGCCGCAATGCCTTGGTTGACGGCATGCGACCCCATGAAGTTCTCGCGATTGGCAATGATGCGGACGCCCGGAAAATCGCGTTCGAGCATCTCAACCGTGCCGTCCCGCGAGGCGTTATCGACGACGATGATTTCGTCGGGAACGAGATCCCCGCGATTGATGGACTCGAGCAAGGCGCGCACTTGTTCTCGCCGATTGTACGAGACCACGACAACGCTGACGGCCGGTTCGCTCATGCTTGTTTCACGCGCTCCATGTTAGTCCCGCGTTTATCGGTGGCTTCATGCTTCTCCATTACGGTCAACGCAATCGTGACCAGGCAGATCGCCGCCAGCCCCAGCGAAACGGCGATCCCGAACTCGAACGATCGCTGGGGCCAGAACTGCAAGATCACGTCGCCCGCATCTGGGTTGGGGATTCGCCAGGCATTGGCGTATCCGTTTGCAACGACATGCTGCAACGTCACGCCAGCCTGGCTCGCGATCCAGCGATCGTCGAAGGAATCGGTCAGAACGAGGTAGTTTCCCCCGGCGCGCAACCGCATCGTTCCCGGGCGTTCGTCCAGAAGACGGACCGACCCGCTGGTGCGGAACGCCGGCGGTTGGAAACGCGCGCTGGCGAGAACGATCGACTGCACGCCGACGTCGCCGTTGTCCGTCGCAGCACTGTTGCAGTACTGCAGCGCGAGGGTGTGCGGTCCGCGATGCAACGGCAGCGAAAGTAAGCGAACGAGCCGCTCGGTTTGGTCGGCGCGCGAGCCGGTTGCAGAACACCGACCTGCCCGGCCGTCGATCGAAGCGCGCAGCGACAGATTACGGTTCACGTCCTGGACGTGAGCCACGACGCCATACACGCCGTCGCGTCCTACGAAGGCGGTGGCATACACCGGCGTGCGGCCCGCGACCGGTCTGAATAGCACGTGCGGGCGATCGCCCCCGAAGTAAAACTTGTCCCAGCGATTTCCGGCTACCGTCAGGTAGGGCGGGACGGACGTGTATCCGCGCTTATCGAGCCAGCGAAACGACCCGACGTACATACGCACGTCGCTCGTACCTGTATTGGTCGAGGCCAAACGCAAAAACCGAAGGCTCCGCACGGCCGGATTACCAACCGAACCGAAATCCTGAAAGTTTAGGACCACGTCCTGTACGGGGCCGCTAAAATCGACGGTCGCTTGCAAAAAATTGCGGGCGTCCGGGCTGTACAGTTGCACGTACACGCGACGCGGAGCGCTGGAGTGCATGCGCAGGGAGATGCCGGTCGCGTTCGCCGGGATCGGCGGCGTCTTGAAGATCTCGACGTCTTGCGTGCGCGGCGGAACGACCGCGTAGAATCCTCTTCCACCATCCGCCGGCTCGACCTCAACGTTGGTTTCGGGCAAGCCGATGGCGATTCCGGGCGCCGGCGCGGTTCGGAACGTCTCGGGAGTGATGATGAACTCGGAGCGCGCGCTCGGCACGTCGGTGGCAATCGCGGCGGGACTCGGGCACGACGCGGCAGCGGGTGCGAGCGCCAGCACGTCGTAGGGATCGGCGTGTGGTGGAACGCCGAAAATGCAGTTGGGCGCGTACGCGCGCGAAACCGGTCCGTTGAAGCTCCAAATCGATCGATCGTCGAACGAACGCTCGAGCGTCGCAAGCCCGGTACGCCGGAGAGCATCGTCGAGGTACGCGCGGTCGTTCTGCCCGGCGAGCCGAATTCCGGCGCTCGGGACGCCGATCCGATGCACCACGAGATGCCTGACGCCGGCCATTCGCAAGAGCATCGCTTGAGTCTGGACGTCGGCGCCGTCGGGGACGAACTCGTCGAGGGCTTTCACTAGCTGCTGCGTTTTATCGTAGGGCGTCCACTTCTGACCGGCACCCATCGTCATGCCGGGAAGAAACCGAATCTGCGGTTCGTCCGAGCCTTCAAAGTAGTAGTCGAAGATTGCGGGATGGAAATAGAAGCTGGCGCCGTTAGGGACGAACATCGTTCGGAAGCCGTCGTTCCCGGTTCCCTCCGCGAGGGCGACCGTCGCCCGCTCGCCGGTGGTTTCGCGAAACGGTCCGATCAACCCAAAAAACCCGCTGTGCACGAAGAATCCTTGCCCGTATGCGAGCACGACGACCGCCGCCGCAGCCAACGCAACCGCATGGTAGCGACGCGGGATCGCGCGCGCCGAAACGTACACCATCATTGGAATCACCAACGCCATGATGAACATCAAATGCTGCGGCGTGCGCAAAAACAAACTGTACGGCAGTAAGAGCCGGAAAATCGCGATGATGAAGGGGCCGACGAACGCATTTCCGCCCAGGGGTACGATGGCGGTAAACGCAAAGATCGCGGCGAGGACGACCAGCAGCCGGGACCGGTTCTTGACCAGCGCTACGCCGCACAATACTAAGAGCGCTCCGTACGCGGCAAAAAACCACGGCGCGCCGTTGCCGAGCGCGTGCAGGTAAAAGTCGCCGGGGAATGCCAGCATGGTCAGCGTCAGCAGCGGATTCGAAAACTGTCCGAACGTTGCGATCGCAGTGTCGATCGGCGACGTCTGCACGACGGTGCGCACCGCACCGCCGGCGAGCAGCGCGGGCAGCACCCAAAACGCGCACAGAGCAAACGCGACCGACGTAAGCACCGCCAGCCGCGTCAGCGTCACGCGCGACCATTGGATTGCCAAACAGACGGCCCACATCACGACGCCCGTAAACAAAAAAACTTGGACCGATGCGACGATGATTCCCAACAGCAGCGAGGACCCCAACGCGTACGCCAGCCACACGCGTTCGCGCGCCGAAACCGCTCGCACCGCAAAGCCGATCGCCAGCGGGCTCAATGCGTCGGCGATCAGCGCGCTCTGATCGCCGGCCACGATTTGATTGTATGCGTACGGCGCGAGCGCGTACAGCAATCCACCGAAGGTTGCGACGACGCCGTCGCGATCGTCGGGATCGTCGCGCACGAGCGAGAGGAGCAAGTACCGCATCGCGAGTCCCGAACCGAAAACGCTGAGCAAGACCAATGCCTTGGTGACGAAGCCGCCGCCCAATCCGGCGTAGCCCGGTAATCCGAAGAGCAGACTGGTCAAGACCGTCGCGTACCGATACGTGACGTACGATCCGAAGTCGTAGTCCTGCCACGACGAGCCTTCGATCGCGGCAAAGCGGCGCAGCTCTGCGGGATCGGAAGGTATCAACCAGTCCCAATGATGGCCGATGGTACCCGGCGTAAACAAAAGGCCGGCCAGCGCGGCGATCGCAACGACGGCATAGATGGCCACGGCGACGTTCCAACGCGAAAGTCGAGAGGTGATCGCCGCGAACATCCGCCCGCTCGTTGGCCACTTCCGAAGGCCTTCCCTCCCTCTCCTACAATACAGCACATTCCATGACGATCGTTTTGTGTCGACACGGAGCGACCGACGGAAACGTCGCAGGCGGATTTCTTTCATGCGCCGACCCGCCGCTCAACGCCATCGGACGCGAGCAAAGCGAGCGCGCGCACGCCGCGTTGCGTGGGCTCGCATTCGACGCGGGATTTTCAAGTCCGATGCGCCGATGCGTCGAGACGCTCGCGATCGTTGCGCCGCAAACGCCGCATCGTTTTGACGAAGCTCTGCGCGAAGTCGACTTCGGAGCGTGGGAGGGCCGCACGATCGAGTGGCTCGAAGCGAACGACGCGGCCGGCGTCGCGCGGCGACGGCGCGATCCGGTGACGTTCCGGCCGGCCGGCGGCGAAAGTTTCTACGACGCATCGCATCGCTTGCGTCCGTTCGCCGATCGCGTGCGGGAGCTCACCGGCAAAAGCATACTCATCGTGGGACATCGCGGATCGCTCGGCGTCCTCGAACGCCTTTTGCGCGGTCTGCCGCTCGAATCGCGCGACGTCGAACCGCTCGAGCCCGGCGAGTTTCGTTTAGTGGAAATCTAAAGGTGCGACATGGCGGTTCCGAGATAGCGCTCGCCTTCGGGCGATTCGAACGCTTCGCTCCAGTAGCGCATCATGGTAACGCCGGCGCGATGCCGTCCACGCAAATCTGGAAGCGGTTTACCTTCGAACTGATCCAGCAGTAAGCTCGCAAAGTTGATTCCGGCGGCGGTCGTCAGTGCGAGTGTCCCCGAGAATCGCGGATTCATCTCGATGATCGAGAAGCTGCCGTCCTCGCGCAGCATACCTTGCACGTTTGCCGGACCCGAGATGCCGGTCTTCGCGACGACCTCGCTGGCGATCGTCTCGATGCCCGGATGATGGTAGGTGCGGCCTTTCACCGAAACGCCGGCTTTGATAGCGATCCGCTCGCGTGGAACCGCCGCCACGACGCGCCCGGGTTCGGCGGCGAAGCAATCGACGGTGAACTCCGTACCGTCGACCGCTTCTTGGACGATCAGTTCGGAACGGCCAAGCGCCGCCTCGTGCAGCGTTTCGGCGCTTTCGAAGCGCTGCGTGCCCACGGATCCCGAGCCGCGCCGCGGTTTCAGATAGGCCGGAAATCGCAGGTTCTCGAGGCCGGCATCGTACGCCACCGTCTTCGGCGTTGCGATGCCGAGACGGTCGAGGAACTGCGCGAACGCAAGTTTGTCGCCGGTATTGAGCACGATCTCGCGCGGCGGGACGGCGACGCCGCAGCCGAGCGCTTCGAATTGCGGGCGAGCGGCTCCGAGCGGTAAGAACTCCCGCTCGACGATGATCGGAACCAGTAACTCGATGTGCAGACGTTCGACCGCGTCCAAACATGCGGTAACGAATGCCGGATCGCCGGCCGGCGGCACGCGCACGAATTCGTCGACGAAAAACTTCGTGGCGTTACGCTCGTCGATGTCGACGACGGCGATAAACGAATCGCGGCCGTCTTCGCGCAACGCCTTGACGACCGACTGCGCGGTGACCGTCCCACCGGCCGTGATGAGAACTCTCAACGGCCGCTCACTAGTAGTGCATTTCAGTCCAGCGGCCGGAGTGCTCGCGCAGCCAGCTCCACTCGCGCGCGATTCCGTCGCGAAGGGTCGTCGACGGCGTGACTCCGAGCAGCCGTTCGGTTTTCGCGGGCGAAAGATGCATGACCGCGAGCTCAGCGGGCAGGCGCATCCGGCCGTCGACCAATGCGGAGCGTTCCCCGGGGAGGACGTTCTCGCGGACCGGCGCCTCCCCGATCCCGGTAACTTCACAGACGAGTTGCGCGAGGTGTGCGATCGACGTCGCTACTCCCGTGCCGGCATTGAACGAGTGCGCGCCGGTCAATCCGGTTTCCAAACACGCGCGGTGCACGGCGACGACGTCGTCTACGAAGACGAAATCCCGCTCCTGATCGCCTTCCCCGAAAACCACCGGAGGACGGCCCTCGAGCGCGCGCTTGAGAAAGATCGTCAGCACCCGGCCGTACCATTCGCGAGGTCCGTAGACGATGCCGTACCGGAGCGAAAACGCCGGAAACCCATAGTCGCTCGAGAACACTTGCGCGTATTTTTCGGCCGCCAGTTTGCTGACGCCGTAGGACCAGTTCGGATCGTGAGCGTGAACGTCTTCCTCGCTGGGGCGCGCCACCGCTTGGCCGTAGATGCACGCCGACGAGGCGTTGATCATGCGCTCGACCCCGGCTTGGCGCGCGGCTTCGAGCACGTTGAGCGTTCCGATCAAGTTCGTGCGAAGGTCGCCGATGGGATCCTCCATGCACTTGGTGATTTCGAGTTGGGCGGCTTGGTGCGAAATGACGTCTTTGCCGCGCGCCGCCGCAACGATCGCATCGCGGTCGAGAATGTCGCCGCTGACGATCTCCACGTCGTCGATGACGGATGCGAGATTCTCGCGCGAGCCGCTCGAGAAGTTGTCGAATACCGTCACGGCGTGGCCGGCGGCGAGTAGGTCGTCGACGAGGTGCGAGCCGATAAAACCCGCTCCACCCGTGATCAACACCGATTGGGGGGACGCCACGTTCTCCTCCGTTTTAAAAACGCCGCCGAGCGATCGGCTCTCGGCGCGCCGGGAGCGTTCGCGCCAGACTCCGCGGGGCCTGTAAAAAGCCCGACTCGGAATCGCGCGATCTGCCGCAAATGTAGCAATGGCGATACGGCGCATGGATGGACCCGGCGGCTCCCGAAAAGGGGCGCTTACCCTCACATCCTTTATCAACGCGAGCCCTTCAGGAGTTTCCCACCCGTGAACGTTCCATTCGTCGATCTCAAAGCGCAGTACGCCGCAATCAAGCCCGAGGTTGCCACGGCAATCGACGACGTGCTGGAGCGGACGAGCTTCATCATGGGTCCACAAGTCGGCCGCTTCGAGGAAGAGTACGCGCGGTTTATCGGCACCCGTCACTGCGTCGGCGTCGAGTCGGGCACGGCCGCCCTGAAAGTGGCACTCGAAGCGCTCGGAATCGGTGCCGGCGACGAAGTCGTGATGCCGGCAAACACCTACATTGCATCGGCGCTGAGCGTTTCGGCGGCGGGTGCGACACCCGTGTTCGTCGATATGGGCGACGACTACCTGATCGACGAGACCGCAATCGAGAGCGCGCTGACGCCGCGCACGAAAGCCCTGATGCCGGTACACCTCTACGGCCAGGTCGTGCCGATGCAGCCAGTCCTCGACATCGCGCGACGGCACGGATTGCGCGTCATCGAGGACGCAAGTCAAGCGCACGGAGCGATGTGGCGGGGGCAGCGCGCCGGCGCCGTCGGCGACGTGGGCTGCTTTAGCTTCTATCCCGGTAAGAATTTGGGTGCGTACGGCGATGGCGGCGCGATCGTCACGAACGACGACGCGCTTTGCGAAAGCGTCCGTCTGTTACGCGATTTCGGACAGAAGAAAAAGTACGAGCACCTCATCAAGGGCGACAACTGCCGGCTCGACTCGATTCAAGCCGCCGTTCTCAGCGTCAAGCTACGCCATATCGACGGATGGAACGAGCGCCGGCGCGAAAATGCCCGGCGTTACGATGCGCTGTTGACGGCGGCCGGCTTCCGGGTGCCCAAACGGTGGACCGACGAAGGTCACGTCTATCATCTCTACGTCGTTGAGGTCGCCGACCGGACCGCGATTGCGGACCGCCTGGCGCAGCGCGGCGTGCACACCGGAATACACTATCCGATTCCGATCCATCTGCAGCCCGCCTACGCCGAACTCGGCCTTTCGAAAGGCCGCTATCCGAAGACCGAAGCGGCTGCCGAACGCATTCTCTCGCTTCCGATGTTTCCCGAGTTGACCTCAGAGCAGATCGAGTACGTCGTCGATGCGCTCGGCGCGGTGGCCCGCCCCCTGCAACACGCGTGAGTCAACTCAACGTCGCCGTCGTCGGGCTCGGGTACTGGGGCCCGAACTTACTACGGAATTTCGCGGCGTCGACCAGTTGGAACGTCGCCTGGATCGTCGACGTCGACGAGCGGCGCCGTAGCCGCATGCAGCACCTCTATCCGACCTGTCGCGCGAGCGCCGATCTGCAAGAAGCCTTGGACGATCCTTCGGTGGACCTGGTCGCCATCGCGACGCCTCCGAAGCTGCACTTCGACATGACCCAGCGCGCCATCGCCGCGGGCAAACACGTCGTGGTAGAAAAGCCGCTCGCCGAAGAAACCGCCCAGGCGCGCGCACTCGTCGAGTCGGCGGAGCGGGGCCGCGTCAAGCTCTTTACCGATCACACGTTTCTCTATGCCGGCGCCGTCGAGGCGATGCGCGAAGGTTTCGTCAAGGGCGATCTCGGCGACGTGTACTACGCCGAATCGTCACGCGTCAACCTCGGGCTCTTCCAACAAACCAACGTCATCTGGGATTTAGCTCCCCACGACGTCTCGATCCTCAACCACATTTTCGACGAGCTTCCCGAAGCGATCGCGTGCCATGCGATGGCCTACATTCATCCGCCGGTTGCCGACGTTGCGTTCGTGCTGATGCGATATCGCAACGGGCGCATGGCGCACATTCACTTGAGCTGGCTTTCGCCGGTAAAAGTGCGCCGCATGATGCTCTCGGCCAGCAACCGCATGGCGGTCTGGGACGACGTCGATCCCTCCGAGAAGCTCCGTATTTACGACAAGGGTGTCGTCCGAAATCCTACCAGCGAGACGCTGTCGCAGCAAATGGTGAGCTATCGTCTCGGCGACGTCCGGATTCCAATCGTTGACAGCCGCGAGCCGCTGGCGAAACTGGTGGATGACGTCTATCGCGACATCCGCGGCGGAACGCCGGCCCGGGTTGGCGGACGCGTGGGATACGACGTGGTCCGTTGCATCGAAGCCGCCTGCACGTCGGTCGCAAACAACGGTATCTGGGTCGGCGTCGAAGCTTAGACGGGCTCCGCCGGGGCCAGTCGCGCGTCCGCGCGGCGCGCGAGTGGTATCGCAACGCCCAGCACGGCGCACGCGGCAATGATTCCGGCAAGTTGCAACATTCCCGGAATGTAGACGAGCCGTTGCGCGGCTGCCGAGGCATCCCAGGCCATCATCCAACCGTTGGCAAGCGCCGGCGGAGTCCATCTGCCGCGGTCGATCGCACGCCATCCGGAGTCGTAGCCGCTGGCAAATACGAACACTGAACGCGGCGTGGCCGCGAACCGCCCGCAGGGACGGCCGGCAACGGCGGAGACATCGCCGTTCGCCGGCAGAAATGCGGACACCGGTGACGCCGCCGCAGCCGCGATCGCATACCGCTTCCACGCACCGCGTGCGACCAGCGCGGCTCCCTGCAACGTGAGTTTCGCGCCGTGCGGCGACGCGCCGGCGAGCACGCACGTCGCGCCCGCCGGTACGTCGAACGTGAGCGGCCTTGCCGACAGCGTCCAGACGAACGGATATAGGCTGTCGGGCAGCCATGGCGCGTACCGCCACCCAAGCGTGCCCGCGACCCATCCAAGCCGCGGGTCGGCGCTTTCGAGCGAGGTGGGCAGCGAGAGCGTCGGATCTTCCGGAGCGATCGCGACTCGATGCGACCCGAGTTCGGAATAGAGCATCGCGTCCGCATCGGTTCGAGCGGCGTACGTCGCACCCGCACTAGCGGCAAACTCGTACATGCTCGATAGCGGCGTTTTGCGGAGCAGCACCAGCGGCCGCGCATGCTCCAGCCAGCGGCCCAGCCGTTCGTCGCCGAGTCCTTCGAACGCCATCGGGAAACCGGTGCCGAAGTTGAGCCGGCGCTCGGACCGGATGTAGTTGCGAAAGACGAGATACCGAACGTTCATCGCCGCAAACGCATTCCAGTCGGGAGCTCCGGATCGCAACGTCGCCAACGCATACGCGAGTTGCGGATTTTGATAGTCGTCGCTTACCGACGGATTCCCGGGCGGCCCGTAGGCGGTGAAGTCGCGGCCCTGATTGTGCCCACCGCGAGGGCCGATCGGCTCCTCTGCGGGCAGCCACAACACCCGGCCGGGGCCGCTCGACGCCGCAACGTTCATGTCGGCAAGCGCGTCGGAGACGTACGCCGGCGGAACCAGCAGTTCGCGCAGCTCGCTGCCGGTCAGCGCCGGCGCGACGACCCAGCTCACCACTAACAGCGCCGCCAGGGAAAATGCGGCCGGCAATCGTTGCAAGCTCACTCCCAACGCCAGGGCGATGCCTGCCGCCGTCAGCACCGCGAAATAGTGGAGATCTCGAAATACCGCAAAATACGGCGCATGTTCGAAACTCCAACCGAGCAACGGGCCGAGCGGTCCGTACAACCCGGCGACGAGCACCGTGCCCACGACGACGAGGGTTAGCGCGTAGATGCCCGCGCGTCGTTGCGCGAACGCCGCGACGAGGATCGAAGCGGCGAGCAACGCGTAGAGCGCGGCGAACGACCCCGCCATCGCGTGCGACTCGTAGTAGTGCGTAAAATACCCGAGCATGACGGGCGCCGATGCGAACGGCGAACTGTTGTTGTACTCATAGCTCAACAGCGCCGGCTGAGCAGCATACAGTGCCGGCGTCGAGCCGAACGCTATGGGCAGGATGGCTTGGAGTTGCACCGCTATGGCGATGAAAAGTGCAGCCGACAAACGTTGCCACCAGCCGTTGGCGCGCGGCACCGCAAATGCCACCGGAATCACCGCCAGCCACGCGATTGCCAAAAACTGAATTTGGCTTGCGGCAATACCGACAGTCACACCGAGTGCGACCGCTGCCGTCGCGCAGGGGCGTTCGATCGTGCGTCGCGCGAACACGATGGCGAACGGAAGCAGTGCGTATGCGAGCACGTACGCCAAGTGCCCCGCCGCAATTCGCGTGAATACGACGGGGCTCAACGCGTAGAAGAACGCCGCCACGACGCGCGCCGGCCACGATCGGACGCCGAAGGCAGCGAGCATTGCGACGCAACCGGCGGCGGCCAGAAACTCCAACAGGGCAATCCAGACGGCCAGCCCCGTTGCCGCGCCAAAGACTCCGATGAGCGCGACTTCGACGGCGACGGCATACGTCTGCCACGGAAGCGCGTTGCCCTGTCCCATCGAGCGCGCATCCCACAGACCGACAAACGCCTGCAGCCATTGCCACGCCAGCGGCCGCGACAGCGGCCACGCCCAATCTTGCTGAAATGCCGGAACGGTCTGCGACGCGATCAGCGGCCAAACCGAAACGATGCAGGCCAGCGCCAGCGCGCACAGACCGGCGACGGCGACCTGCCGGTCTCGCATAACGTACCCTCCCTCAGGCTGGCGAACGGACGCTGCTCGCCCGTCGCGGCGATCGGCTCGAGGCCGAACGCACGGCCAAACCTAACGCGAACAGCAAACACGCGACGGTCAAGACCATACCTCCGACATAAGCGAACAGCGCGAGGTTGACGATTTGGAACGCGACCGGACCCGACCCTTCGACGATCCAACCGTTGGCAAACCCGTCGATTTGCAGATGGCCGAGAACGTTGGCCGACCCACTGCGCCGCAAGAGCACCCAGATCGGTGCAAAGGATTGGCGAAACACGACCGTGCAGCGCCCCTGGATGTTCCCTCGCAGGGAATACGCCAGTGGATTTTCTTCCGACCAGGTGACGCCCGACGCCGAGCAGCTGGGCGGCAAGGCGATCCGATTCACGCCTCCGCGAGTCGCCCATCGGATAGTCGCGCCGCGAAGCGTCGCGATGTTGTAGGGCGGAATGCGAATGAAGAGACGAGCCGACCGCGTACCGGGCGGTACTTCTTGCGCCGGCAGCGTGGGATCGACCCACTCCACGTCGTGCCGCCGGCGATAAAAGCCCAGCTGCGTTTGCGGGACGGTTGCGGGCTGCACATCGACCAGCGCTTGCAGGGCTGCGATGTTTGCCACGCCGGGTACGTCGAGGGAAAAGCAGCGCGGTTCGAGCTTCGTTTGCACGAACGCGACGGTCGTACGCACCGCTGCAACGGGACGTGGGTGCCGTCCGTCGCACGATCCGAACGCGCCGATCGGGACCGTCCGTTGCGTGAGCGGCGGGGCCGCAACGGCCGGCAACGTTTTTGCGCCGAACGTCGTTCCTTGCGCTACGTCAGCAGCGATCGGTTCGTATCGGCCGCGACCCTGCGTCAGGACCATCCACCACATGAAGTTGTCAAAACCACCGACGTCGACCGGCTGATCGTAGATGCCGACCTCTGCCAAGGGCGGTCGCGTCGTCGCCGTTATCAAGTGAACGTCGAGGTCGCGATACTCTTTGCGAGGCATCACGAAACCTGCGTGCCGAAGCGCCGCCACCGTCTCCAGCGACGCAGTGATTTCGGGATCGGGCCATTGGAAATCCGGACTCAACGAATCGGCCGCCAGCGCGATGGTCCCCACCCCTAGGCGCGGGGCCAATGCTTCTGCCGTTCGCGGCTGCATATTTAGGAACGCGTCGGCCAAGCGGGCCTGCACGCGCGCCGTTCCGGGAGCGACCCATTCGGCCATGGTTGGACCGATCGCGTCCGACGGAGAGTTCAGCGACGTGAAACCGTTGATGACGTAGGGCGACCAGCGATATTGTACGCCGCGATCGGGCGGCATCCAGAGCGTGCTTCCCTGAACGCGCGACTGCGAAAACTCGCGGTATTGGCGCGGTTGATTGGACCGCGGCAGGCCCGAAGCCGCGCCGTCGATCGGAAGGAACGGTAGAATGCCGGTCAAGGCCATCCCCCATACGGCGAGATTCAGGAGCGCTCCGTAGGCGCGGAATCCCACCCGCAATGCCGTCGCTAGGACGACGAAGGTGCCCAGGATGTAGAGCGGCGAGAAATAGTCTGGCTCGACGAACGACCGCAAACCGGGAACCGAATTGCGAAACCACAGGTAGGCGTTGGGCAAGAGCGCGATACCGTCGACCAGCCATAACCCGAGCAACGCGAGTGCAACGCCGCCATAGAAGTTCGAGCGCAGCGAGGGCCGCCGTGCGAGCAAGAGCAGTCCGAGCGATAGCACGGGAATCAGCCACAAGCCGAGCGCCACGACCGGCAGCTGCCGCGACACCGACGTAAAATAGAAGCTCTGCAGCATCAACGTGTTGAGAACGCCGACGTTGACCGAGTAGTGCTGGAAAATATTGGCGTCGAAACGCTGGTTGACCAGCGCGATATTCCCGCCGGCATTGAGCACCATATCGGCGATCATCGAGAAGATGTAAAACGCGTTCGCCGCGACCACGGCAAGCCCGAGCCACGCCAGAGCGCCGACGACGCGCCATCCCCGCAGAAGGACCTCGCGCACAGAAATTCCCAGACATATGACCGCCGCAAGGTAGCTGATTTGGAGCGCCGGGATGACCAGCAACAGCGAACACGCAAAATATAATGCGGCGGCGACGCTCGGCCGCGCAACGTATCGCAAGAAGAGAAAAACGATCAGCGGCAAAGCCTGGTAGGACAGATAGATCGGCCCCTGCGCGATGCGGTCGTACGACCACAAGTTAAACGTGTAAAAAATCGCCAGCGGCGCCGAATAGTTGCCGGCACCGAGCCGCCGGGCCAAGGCCCAGGCGCCCATCAAACCCAGGGCGGACATCGACGAGTACCACACCCACTGCGCCATCTGCAAGTTGTGGAAGAACGCGATCAGACCGTTGATCCCGAGGTGATACACCAAGCGAGGCACGCCGATGAACGTGTTGTCGGCGCCGGCCGAGGCTGCACCGCTCCACGGCAGAATGTAGTCGAGCCAGAACGGGTTCAACGGAAAATTGGCGTCGCCGTATTCGTACAGCCCGCGGGAATCCAGTAACGGAAAGAATACCGCGAGCGGCAGGAGCAACAAGAGCGCCGGGTAGCGGTTCAGCGTTCGAACGGCGGCGCCTAACACCTGATACACGCGTTTGGGCGCGGAGCGATTCATCGCGAGCCCGCATCCTGCGCTTGCCGTACGCGCGGTTTGCCGTCGAGCGGATAGCGGGTGTCGGGCGAACGGCGCCCGCAGCGCACGTCCTGGATCAAATTCGCGATGACGCCGACGTCGCGCATGCGCGCGATGTCCTCGACCCGGTCGACCAGCACGCGTTCGTTCTTCTCGAAAAAGTCGACGATCGAACGCGCGCACGCATCGCGCTCGGGCACGAACGTCTGGCAGTCCAGCGCGCCGTCGAAGCGCACGAACGTGGACACCAGGACCGGTTTGCGCGCCGCGAAAACCGTGTTGAGCGCCGCGCTCGCGCCGTACGTCGCCGTATACGGCAAAACGACGACGTCGGCCGCCGCCAAGAGATCGGCCAGCTGCGCCTCGGGGACGAACTCGTGCATGTTCGCGCCGGCGGCGGCGGCCTTCGCGCATAGCCCGTCGTAAAACGTTTCGTAGCGCTCGTTGCCGCGCAGCCGCGGATGACGCCCGGCTACCACGTGGACGGCCACGTCCGCGATCGACGAGCGGACCGCGGGAAGCGCATCGAGCAGGACGTCGAGCCCCTTATAATAGGAAGCGTAGCCAAAAAACAGCACCACCTTGGCTTCGTCGATGCCGCACCGGACGCGCGCATCCTCCATTCTCGGGCGCCGTCCTTCGTGCATGAGCGGAATCGGGCACACGTACAGCTTCTCTCGCGCTACTCCGTACTCCGACTCGAGAATCTCGGCCAGCTTGACCTCCAGCACGACGATCCGGTCGGTCGCCCAATTGAAGAGGCGATAGATCGCGGCGAATCCGGCTCGACCGATTCTCGAATACGGAAGCACGAAGCCGTTTTCGCGCAGCATCTCGCGGGTGACGACGCGCTGCGATACGATGCCGTGAAGCGTGGCGACGATCTGCGTGCCGTGTATCCGGCGGATTAGACGCAAGACGAACGGCAGGAGCAACGCCGAGACGACGCCGCCGTATAGGTACACGTCGTATTCCAAATGCAGCACGTCCACCTTGCTCTTCAGCGCCGCACGGAGAATTTGAAACGGAGCCAGATAGCCGAACCTCCAGCAACGCCGAACAGTGACGTTTGGAGCGTAGTGCTCGACGGTTCCCAACGCGCGCGTACCGTCGGCCAGCACGACGAACTCGTCTTCCCCGCCGCGAAGCGGCTCGAGGATCGTTTGCGAATAGTATGCGATCGCGCTCTTGACTACGCCGGCCTCCGGGAACGACGTGACGATGCCGATCTTCATCGCAACACTTTGGTGCTGGCGGCCACCGCCCACGGGCCTTCTTGCGATTGCGGCTTATGGCGGGTCGCCTTCACGGCAAGCATTGCCGCAAACGTCAACGCGCCGATCGGGTCGCGGACGGCTTGCGCCAAGGCGGTTTTCAGCAAATCGCCCGGCCGGGGATCGTAATAGCGTTCGAGCTCGCTGGAGGACCAGCGCGCCCGCAAGAGCGCGCGCCCTTCGCTGAAGCGATTCGATTGCCGTAGATAATCTTCGAGTGAATCGGGGGCGCGGTACGACAGTCCCGCATCGCTCCGGTACGAATAGTCGTATCCTTGAGCCAAACAGACGAGCATGAAGTGCGCGTCTTCGGTGTGCGGCGGTACGTTCGAGTGCAGGATTGCGTCGACCAACCGTCTCGTCATTCCCAGCAACCTGCCATTGCTGCAGAGCGCGGGATACCGGCGAACGGCCTGCGCACGCAAACGTTCGTGACGTTTGGCGCTGAAGATCGCGCCGCGCTCCCAAATCGTGCGCGGGTCGGGCATTACGACGGGGTTCGCGAGCACCAGATCGACGCGTTCGAGTTCGCTCAGGACGATTTCCAGCGTTTTCGCCGGCAGCACCACGTCGCAGTCGAGCAGCAGAATCCGTTCGACCGCCGGGTCCAGAGAACGCATCGCGCTCAACAGCGACGCGACTTTTCCGATACGCTGCGCGTTTCGTACGACGCAAACGCGCGATCCGATACTAGACAGCGAATCCAGCGCGTCGCGGCTCTCTCCTTCGCTCCCGTCGTCGACGAAAACCACAGACAGATCCGGTACCGCCAAAAGCGCGGCGCAGATGTCGGCTGGGTTACGACCCTCGTTATAGCATGGAATCACCGCGACGCCGGCCGTTTTCGGGAAAGCGTCAGGCATGGTACGGGCGTTTATCGACGCGGCGGAGCAATTTTCCTTGGCGCTTAACGTTAGGTGCCTCCTCGCGAAAAGACATCGAGCCGCTGGAGGAGCGGTAACTTCGCGGCCGCTTGCTGCGCCGCGGCGAAATCGAACCGGTAGATCAGCAGCGGGTTCTCGCGAATGAGGCTGCACGGTCGTTCGATAAAGTGCTCCACGTCACGAAATGGCCGCAATAGCGAGGTCACGTCGAACTCGCGCGTGATTCGAACCGGCTCTTGCCCGAGCGTGCGCACATCGACGTTCTCGAAGACCGAGGGAAGCTTTTCGACCGGCATCGCCCGTCCGCGAACGGTTATCTCCTCGGGCGAGAAGAGCGTGTAGCCCAGCGAGGCGGTTGCGAAACGCGACGCGTACTCGTTGCCGGCGTATACGATGACGTCGTTTGCGGCAAACGTTAGAGCGCAGCCACCGGCCGATTCGCGAACGAGCGGATCGACGGCAATCGTATTGAGCAAACGCTCCTGCGCTGGATATCCGCTCGGCCGCGCGTGGATCGCAGCGAACGCCGTCTCGGCGGCGATCGCCGCCACGAACGCGGCAAAAACGATCGGTGGTGCGAGGCGTCCCGCTCGAGTCAGTCCGTCGATCCAACGCTGCGAGAACAGTTCGCGCCGGTAGCACGCAACCACGATGAAGGCCGCCGCCGCCAGCCCGGCGCCGGTAAGCGCGACCGGTGGCGAAACGCAGCGAAGCAGCTCGAGGCCGTGCCCAGGACCGAAGCTGAGCTGAAAGTATTCGTCGCTGCCTTCCTGGCAGAACTGCGTCAACGGGGCCACGCAGGAGAGCACGAGGCCGCCGAGACTTACAACGTAATCGTTCGCGACTGCGGCGTAGAGCACCAACGGCCCCGCGATCCACAGATAGAACGGCGGATGGGCGCCTGGATTCAGCAAGACGATCGACATCGCCGAAAGCAACGCCGCGCGCGCGACGTCGCGCCGCTGCGGACGGTGGCGAAGCTCGGCCGCGGCCAGCACCACCGGAACCGCGACGGCAAGCAATTGTTCGATTTGCGGTAACGGCCGAGACGCAAAACCGCGGGGGAGCAGCGACCAGAACGACGCGATCGAAACTCCGGCGCTTTCCGGGCCGAAGCTATTGTTCGCGTACGCCGCCAACACCCAATGCGCTCTCCCCCAGAGGACGGGAAGCAACGCCAGCGCCGCCGTCGCCGCGAACGCTCCAAAAGCGAGCGCCGCGCGCCTGGACGAACTTTGCCGAAGAGCGCACACCACCAGCAGCGGCACGAACGCCGCCGGGAAAAACTTCGCGCCGGCACCCAGTCCCAACGCGACACCCGCCAGTTCGAAACGTTGCGTCAAGGTCAGCGCGATGCCGGCCAGCGCAAGGAACGCCGGAATCGCATCGGCTTGACCGTGGAAGACCGTAACGAAAACGACCGCGGGATCGAGTAGGTATCGCAGCGCCCATGAGTTGGCGTCGCCGGAGTTTAGGCTGCTTGCCCGGATGACGGCAGCGCTTCCTACGTCCGCGCACCACGCCGGAAACTTCAAAAGGAGAATGCGCAACGGCAGCGCGCTCCACGATTGCGGAAACAGCACGATCGGAAGCTGCGAGAGCAGGAGGATGCCGAGTGAGATCGACCCAAACGGCCAAAGCGCGACCGGCGACACTCGCCCAAAGTAGACGCGCTCGGCGTGCGACAAAAACGCCGTTACGTCGTAAGCGTGGGCCGTCCACGGAAGCAACGCGCCCTCAATGAAGAGTACCGCTACGATCCACCAGCGGGTCTTCACAGAGTCTTCTAGTGTACGACCCACCGACCGTTGACGAGCGCGAAACTCCCGGAGTGCCGGAGGCCGCTGAACGAGCAAGCAACGCAATGTAAATCGCCCGCCAGCGTGACTCCCGCAAACGCAGCGCCGCCGACGTTCGTCCGGCGCCACGTTCCGCCAAGCAAACGGCTGCCGGAGAAGTCGACGTTCGCAAGATTCATCTCTTGTCCAACGAACGGTGCGTCGCAGCGCAAATCGGTGTAGGAAAGATCGACGGAGTCTTTCGCATAGTTCGCCCGCAGCGCCAGCATCAGCCACGCGAGCCGCGCGGTAGCGCCGGCCATTTGCCGCCCGCGAGCCGACGGATCGGTGCCGGCGGCGACGTTGTACTGTCGAATCCACTTCATCGCGCCCGTCCAGTCCACGGTAGCGAGATCGACGGCCGCCGCGTTGAGAATACGTTGCGGCACCGGCCGCTGGGCGAGCGATTCGACGACCGTCGACTCGACGGCGGCGTTGCTCGGGGTATTGAGTAATGCGACGCGAATCGGTTCCCAGGTTGCCGCGGTGGGCTGCTTTTCAAACGCGTCGATGTCCGAAATCAACGTTCGCGCATTCAGCTGCGGTTGATCGTCGGACTGGCGCAGTGGGGCACATCCGGTCAGCTGGACGAACGTTACGATGGCAATCGCCGATGCTAGAAGCGGTCGGTAGTGCAAGCGATGAGCTTTCAGGGACCAAAATAGGAACCCCTTGTCAGTTGCGAATGGAACGCGTGTCGAGCAAACTGGATGCGTCGTTCGCCGCCGGTGCTCCAAAAAACGTCCACCGGCCGTCCAGATCGACGGCCCGAAAGTCGAGACCGACGATCGCGCGCATGACTTCTTTGAGCATCTCGCGGGCGGTCTCGTCCCACGAAAACTTCGCGGCGCGTGCGAGCGCACCGCGTTCCAAACGTCTGCGCAACACGTCGTCCTTCAGCACCGCAAAGATTGCGTCCGCAACCTCGCCTCCATCGCGTACGATAAGCCCGCTGACGTCGTCGACGATGGCTTCGCGCAAGCCCGGGACGTCGTAGGCGATCGCCGGCGTACCGCAGGCGTTTCCCTCGATGGCGGTAAGTCCCCAGCCTTCCATTTCGGAAAGGCTCACCGTGACCCACGCGCGCTGCAGCAGTTCGCGCTTGCGATCGTCGTCGACGAACCCTTCGAACGTCACCGAGCCGTCCAGACCCAAACGGGAAACGAGCTCTTTCAAGCTCGGGAGAGCGTCGCCGGTTCCGGCGATGCGCAATACCGCCGACGGTAACCGGTCGCGCACGCCGGCAAACGCTTCGATCAACCGATCGACGCGCTTATACGCTTTGAGCCGGCCCAAGTAGAGAACGGTCGGAACGGCGGCCTTCTCGCCCGGCACCAGCGAATCGTCCACGCCGCACCGCACGAGTCCGGCACCGGGGTTGCCGATCCCGACGCGGCGCATTTCCGCGCGCGTATCGTCGGAGATGGTAACGAAATGGACGTTCCGGTAAACCAGCGGCACGAGTTTTTCTTCGCACCAGGCGAGCGCGTGCGCGAGCCATCCGGGAAGATGTTTCTTGAAAACTTCCCGGTGCACGTGGTAGACGATGCATACCTTCGGCTTCATCGAGAACAGCGGCGAGAAGAACGGAATGCCGTTCGAAGAATCCACGATCACGTCGAAGCGATCGCGAAACTCCCGCAGATACGCGTACGGTACGGCGGCGTATACGGTCACCGCGTTGCCGACCCGCCGGACCGGGATTGACTCAACGTCCTCGAGCGGCGCCCCGCCCGGGAACCCCCCGCTGAGCCACTCGACGTGATGGCCCCATCGCACCCAGCGCTTCGCCTGCTCGAAAAGGTAGGTCTCGGCGCCACCGGCCTGCGGGTGTTTGGGATCGCGCCAGTTCAGAATCAGAATCCGCAAGTGGTGGTGCAGGCGAACGGGGTTGGTCGGGAACAGCCGGTCGTAGAGCGGCACGACGAAATCGAGAAAAGAATGGCGCAGCCGCAGCCGCACCACCGCTGCAAACATGTGCAGCGAAGCGGACGCCAACCGGACCCGCGAACCCTGCATGTCGATCCAGTACGTCGGCTCCTCGCGAATCCGCATCCGCAAGCGCTTCATCATGAAGAGGAGATCGACGTCGAACGCGAGGTTCGCCGTTTCGACCTCACGCATCACGCGCTCGAGTGCGGCGCGGCGGAACACCTTGGCTCCGCACTGCGTATCGCAGTATCCCAGACCGAATAGCGCGCGCACGATGAGATTGAAGTTCCGGCTGGCAACGCGCCGGGCCCACGATTGCCGGATGGCTACCAGCGAACCCGGAAGCCAGCGCGAGCCGATAACGCCGTCGCGGTCGCCGATCGCCTCGCATAGCCGCCGCATTTCGCACGCGGGCGTCGAGCCGTCGGCGTCGACGTACCCTACGACGTCGGCCCGCGCCATGAGAATCCCGGCGCGAACCGCTCCTCCCTTGCCCACGGCATCGGGGATCTCGATCGCCAGCAAGTTCTGATTCGACTCGCGCAAAGCGTCGACGACGGCGCGCGTTCCGTCGGTACAGCCGTTCAAGACGACGATAATCTCCGAGTCGGCGAATACCTGAACGTAATCCTCGAGAGTTTTTGCGATGCGTTCCTGCTCGTTATGCGCGGGAACGATCACCGAGAAGCGCGGCGGACGCTCGCGGGTAGCGGTCATCGTCATGCGATGGGTGCCTCGCGATTATCCGGCGGGCTAACCAGGTTGCGCTCGAACTTCGCGACGATCGTGCGCCGGGCTAACTCCAGCTCCTCGATGTTGAGCATGCGCGCGACCGCCAAGAAAACGGCGCCGCCGATCGCGATCTGGCCGAACAGGAACCACGCTCGCGAAGCGAGGGTCGCATCCGGCATGACGCCGAGGGCGCCGATCCAGCTCAATGCCAAGACCATCGCCAGCGAACTCAGGGCGATCTTCATCGACGAAACCAGGAGCGCGCCCCAGTCGATGCCGGAAACCAAGCGTGCCGTGAGCATGAGCAACAGGATGGCTTGCATCGTTTGGCTCACCGAGTTTGCCAGCAGCAATCCTCGCGCGCCGAGCGTCGGCAGCCAGACGAGCGAGAGCAGCACGTTGACGACGACCGTGCCGACCGAAATCGTCACCGGCCAAGCGGTTTCTTTGCACGCAAAGCAACAGCGCGTCAAAACGACGTTCGCGGCCAGCGCCAGCAAACCGACGGCTGCGTACGGGAGCAGACCGGCGGTCAAATCGGTGGCGCCGCCTTGGAAGGTGCCGCGTTCGAACAAGGTTTGAACCATCGGACGCGCCAGCACGATCAGCGCGCACACGGCCGGAATCGTAATGAAGTTTACCAAGCGAAGACCGGTGACCAGACTGCGCGCGACGCCGCGGCGATTGTCGCGCGCGAACTGCGCCGCCAGCAACGGGAAGATGACCGTTGCGATGGCGGCCGCAAATATCTGCTGCGGAAAGTTCACCAGCTTGACGGCGTAGTTCATCCCCGCAATGTATCCGGGCGACAGCGTCGATGCAAAAAAGCGGTCGAAAAAGAGCGCCAGCTGGCCGGCTGCCGACCCCACCATGATCGGCCCCAACAACATCCAGATTTTCTGCAGGCCCGGATGGTGGAGATCGATCGTAAACCGGTACTTTCGAATGGAGAGGAACGACGGCAGCTGAACGAGCAGCTGGGCCGACAACCCCAGCGCAGTTCCGATGACCAGCGCGTAAATCCCCAGGCTGCGGTTGAATGCCAGCACCGTCGCGATGGTCACCACGTTGACGGCGACGCCGACCAGCGCAGTCGCACGAAAACGGTGATATGCGTTGAGCATCGCCGAGAGGACGCCGCTCAAACTGACGGCGACGATACTCGGCATCAGCCAGCGCGTCATGCGAATGGCGACTCCCATCTGAGGCGCCGGAAAGCCGTGGGCGATCACCGGGACGTACCAGCGCGCCGTAAAAAACCCGACGACGGCGCACGCCGTCAACACGATCGCGAGCAAGTTCAGAACCGTGCTTGCAAGGCGCCAGGCTTCGTCTTCCTTACGGTGCGCGAGGTACTCGGAGAACGTCGGCACGAGCGCGCTGACGAGCGCCCCGTTGAAGACGCCGAAAAGAATCGTCGGAATGGTGGCGGCCGCCAAGAACGTGTCCATCTCCCAGCGGGTGCCGTAGAATTTCGCGCTGACGACTTCGCGCATGAAGCCCAGCACGGTCGACGCGAACGTCGCCCCCATGATGAACAGCGTCGAAGCGCCGATCGAAAAGCGATGCGGCTGCGGGCGTTTCGGCTCGGGAACGACGCGGAGATGCTGCTTAATGCGCGCCATCCTTCCGCAACACCGCCGGGATTGTCAGGACGATGAGCGCGAGGTCGCCGAGCGGAGTCCACGTCTCGACATAATGGTTGTCGAGATTCATCCACTCTTCGAATGAGACGCCGCTCCGCCCGTTGATCTGCCACAGACACGTCAGGCCTTGAGGCACGGTCAGACGACGCATGGCGAAGGCGTCGTAGTGCTCGACCTCAGACGGCAGCGCCGGGCGCGGGCCGACCAACGACATGTCGCCGAGAACGACGTTGACGAGGTTGGGCAGCTCGTCGATACTCGTGCGCCGCAAGAAGCGTCCCAGCGGATGCATGCGAGGATCGTTTCGAATCTTGAAGACCGGGCCGTCGACTTCGTTGAGGTGCATAAGGTCGTCGCGCATTTTGTGCGCCCCGTTGACCATCGTTCGCAGCTTAACCATTTTGAAGCGGCGGCCGTGCATTCCGATCCGGTCCTGCGCGTAGAACGGCGCGCCGCCGGTCGTGCAGACGATGCCGATGGCCGCCAGCAGAACGATAGGGGAGGCCGCGATCAGGATCGTCAGCCCGAGAACGAGATCGACGGCGCGTTTGAGAATGCGCCACGTCTCCGGAACGTTGCGCTCGGCCACCGGAGCAATCGCAATTTGCATGCTTAGGCGGCAGCCCCGGCAGCACGCCCGGCCAATCCGGGCCGCCGCACGAACGCATGAGAGTCTACGCTACGCAAAAGGTCGAACGTCCTTTTTTCCCATCGTATCGCCGTCGTGGCTTCACGGAACGCCCCACGTAAGCCCGTACCCGGCAAAGTAAACAGTCGCGGATCCCACTGCATGCACCTCGACACCCGTCGATTCATCGAGCAAGCCGGCAGGCGGCCCGATCGCATCGCTTCGTCGTTTCGTCGTTCGACGTAAACCCCCCGGTGGCCGGCCCGCCGGAGCGGTGACCTCGGTCATCTTACTTCATGCAATCTTTGCTAATTCTCATGCGCCGCGAGCGTCCGGTTGGCCGTTAATCCCCGTCTCGGCGGACTTGCAGGCTTCGAAGCAGGCTGGGGAACTGCCGATAGGATACGGTAAGCGTCGGCCAAAACCGTTCGCAGGCTCTCAGATCTCTCGACTTTTCCAAGGAACATCGTGCGACGTATCCTGCTCTGCGCGATTCTGGCGCCCCTCACGTTCGCGATCGCTTGCGCCTCGGCGCGGGCGAACACGACTATTGCGTTGACCGCGGATCACATCGCCTTCTACTACGATACCTTCCAGGTCGAAGCCGACGGCAACGTGCGGATCCGCACCAGCGACGGGTTCTCCGCCAGCGGCGACGCTTTTTCGATGGATCTCAAGCTCAACCGTTTTCTGCTGGCAGGGCACGTGACGCTGCGGTCGGGCAAGGACCAGCGCAGCGGTGCCGCGCTATCGGACTTCCTCGATTTCAATCGCATCTATTTCGTCCCGGTGACGACCGAGCCGGATCGCTGGACCTTCCTCAACGGCGACCTCGCCCATCCGGTCATGGGTCGGGTGATGCCCGGCGACACGTTCGCGTTTCCGCAGGTTCCGAAAGACCCCAGCATTACCGCGTCCGAGGCCGTTATCGGCACCAAAAGCTACGCCCGCTTTGCCGGCGCCTGGGCCTACCTAGGCGGCGTCGGCCTCCCCTTGGGTTCCTACGTCATCAACTTTTCGCCGAATCAGTACTTCGCGCAGAACTCGCTGACCGGTGCGAATTTCGACGCGACCTGGAACTTTGCAGGGAACAACAACTCGCTGTCCGCGCTGCACCTGCGGTACGACACGTTCAACCATACCTACTTGGCGTTCGAGCAGCACTTCGTGGGCGATCACGAGTACGCGATCTTCTCGGCCAATCCGCTAACTAAGTCCGACCGCTTCTTCAACCTGACCGCATACGAGAAGCTCGGGCAACGCTTTCAGATTCAGACCTTCACGCAATACAACGTCAATCAAGATATCTTCTTTACGACTCCGCCATTTTCGGCGACCCAGACGACGTATGTGAATTTGACGCAGGCGTTTCCGCATTCATACGTTCAACTCAACTCGAACTTTACGAACTATAATTTGCTCGGCGTCGGCTCCATTAACCCGAGAAACCCCGTCGGCGCTGGCAATCTTTCGCACCCATCCCAGATCCAGCTCACCGCCACCAGCTTCCAAAACAAAGTCGGCAAGCTGCCGCTCTTCGAGCAGATTTACGGAGGATACGGTTTCAACCACGATTCGGTTGGTTCGGGTCAATACGGAGCTACGACGCCCAATGCAGTCGAAGGTCTGCAGTCGTACGGCGGTTCCTGCCGCACTGCGCTTCCTACTTACTCGGTGCGCGGGGATGCAGAGGGAACGCAGGCAGTGCCCTGCCCCACCACCTACCAAACCATCTGGAACACCGTGTTCGGCTTCACGTTCTTCACGCCGTCGGTAAAAATCGGCAACCGGGACAAGCCATACCAAGCCTACTATCTCAACGCCACCTTCAACAAGCAGCGGCAATGGAACTCGCTGCCGCATCACATCGACAACACGACGACGACGGTGAGTTTGAGCCGGCAGTTCTCGCGTCCGGTGAACGCGTATCTGAACTACCAGATCCAAAACACTGGCGACTACTATTTGCAGGGCGGCTACCCGGCCTGTACGGTGCAGCTCGATCCGACGAAATCCGGCTATTGTCCGCCGAGCCTCACCGCGTTCCGCGGGGTCTCGACCCTGCGTACGTTGAGCTTGGGAACGGTGTACGATCCCAATCCCGATTTCAATGCGTCGCTGGTCGCGCGCCACCACGCCGACTTTCCGATCCCGGTGCCGGGCCTTTTCCCGCTGCCGCTCACCAACGTGATCGGCCAACCGCTCTACAATAACTATCTCGGCCAACCGCCCTACGACCTCACCGGTGACGTGCGCTTCCGAATCCTGCCGCACATGGTGCTAGACGTTCAACGAACCTACTATTTCGACTTCGGGAACATCCGCTGGAGCCCGAACTTCATCGTTCAGGTGCTGCCGCAATGACGGCGCTGCGCCGGACGCTGTCGTTGGCCGCCGCTTTGCTCGCGATCCTATTGGTGGCGGCAACTCCGTCGATCGTCGTCACCGGCCAAATGCTGGCCTATCAAGACGGCTTCGTCTTCTTTACGACCGGTGACGGTTTTCGCGTAGCACCGGGCGTCTTGATTCGCGATGCGGCCGGCGGAGCACCCACGACCATCGCACCGGCTCCGCGCGTGTGGGCGCGCGCGCACTTCGATCCGAACGGCACCGTAACCGAGCTCGATCTTTCGCGCAAACCGCTTCCCCAGGAAGGCAGTTTTGCCGACGTCGCACGATTTGCGGTCGCACTTTCGTCGCCGGTCCCAAATCCCGACCTTATGCCCCCATCGCCGTTGCCCGGTCAAAGCGCGCTGCCGGTGCAGCATTTTTCGGGACGCCCGGTGCTGGTCACGTTCACGGTGCAAGTCCCGCCCAATACGCCGTTTTCTTCCAGCGTCTACATCACGACCGATGCCAGCGGTTGGAACGCGCAAGCCATTCCACTCGACCGCACCGATACGCTGCATTACCAAATCACGCGGCGGCTGAACTCGGGAACGATCTTCCGCTATCTGTACGATCGCGGCTCGTTCCAGTCCCAAGAAATCGCGCAGAACGGCCTGCAGCGGGCGCCCCGCCAAATCGTCGTCACCGACGCCGACGTGCGAACCATCCGCGACACGGTCTACGCATGGCTGGATTCACAGAGCGGTTCGAACGGGCAGCAGCCCAACGGGCTGCCGACGCCGTACAATCCGGCGCCGTTCCCGAATCTTCCGTCCGGATTCCCGACACCGCGGGTTCCGCCGCAGGCGCGCTGATCCGGCGCCTAGTGGACGGTGATGGGCAATGTCTGTTGCGCGGCGTCGCCGCGCGCGTTGCGCGCGATAACACGCATCTCGTACGTTCCGCGCACGAAGAACGGAAGATTCCCCAGCGTGTAGTTGAGCGTGAAGCGCCCGACGCCGACTTTGTCGAGGGACACGCCGTAGCCGGCGACCCGAACCTCGACGCTGGCAACGTTCGAACTCGTCAGCACCGTACCCGACACCCGGTCGCCCGATCCCACCGTCGTCTTGTCCACCGCGATTGAGACGATGCGCGGAGCAGCGTCCGACGGCAACCGCGGGATCGCCGGCGTCGGGGTTGCTGCGGCCTGCGCCGGCGGGGTCGTGGCGGCGGCGGTTGCCGAGCCGGCGGGATGGTTCGCTCCAACCGCGGGCGCGGTCGCGCGCGGGCGCACGAAAGGCTTTGCCGCATTGGACGGGCGAACGGACGGCGTCGATTTCGGCGTGAGCTCGGGGCGCGGAGCCGAGGCGGACTGCATGCTTCGCGACGAGGGCGCCTGGCTGCAGGCGGCGGCGAAGAGCAGGCCGGTGGCGAGGGATAACGTTCGACGGCGGAGCACAGCCCGCCAGGATTCTCGACCGGTGCCGCGGTTCCGCCAGCTTGTCTCGCTTTTCCACCGGCCGGTTTGCCGGGCTCGCGAGACGCGCCGTAGCCCAGCTCAGGATGACACGGGTTTACGTCGAAACGCATGGCCGACATGACAACCGCGCGCGGCGAGCAACCGATGCTGAGCATCGTCGTGCCGATGTTTAACGAACGACCCAACGTGGCGCCCCTCGTCGAGCGCATCGCGGCCGTCGTCGAAGGCCTGCCCGGCAAGCCCACCTACGAAATCGTGCTGGTCAACGACGGCAGCTCGGATGCCACGGCGGACGCGATCCGCGAGCAACTCCAGCTCCGCCCGCACTTGGTGTTCGTGAATCTTTCGCGCAACTTCGGCCACCAGCTGGCGGCTACCGCCGGCATCGAGCTCGCGACCGGCGCCGCGGTTGTATTGATGGACGGCGATCTGCAAGATCCGCCGGAACTCATCGCCGCGTTCGTCGAAAAATGGCGTGCGGGCTTCGACGTCGTCTACGCGGTCCGGCGAACGCGCAAGGGCGAGAGCGCTTTCAAACTTTTCACCGCCGGCTTCTTTTATCGCATCATCACGCAACTCACGAAGGTGTCGATTCCGGTCGACACGGGAGACTTTCGCCTGATGAGCAGGCGCGTGGTCGATGCGCTCCGACGGTTGCCCGAACGTCATCGCTTTCTGCGCGGGATGGTCAGCTGGGTCGGATTCAATCAGGTCGGGGTCGAGTACGACCGCGACGTGCGTTTGAGCGGCGAGACGAAATATCCGTTGCCGAAGATGCTGCGCTTTGCGATCGACGGGATTACGTCGTTCTCCGACATTCCGTTGCGATTCGCATCGTATTTCGGGTTCGTCGTCAGCGCGCTCGCGTTCGTGTACGCGTTGGTCGTCGTCGTTGACAAGCTGTTCGGCGTTAATCCGCCGGCGTATACGCCGGGCTGGGCTTCGACCATCGTGGCGGTCGTGTTCTTGGGCGGCGTGCAACTGATCAGTCTCGGGATCATCGGCGAATACTTGGGCCGAATTTACGACGAGGTCAAGGGCAGACCGCTCTATTTGATCAGCGATATCGAACGCTCTTGATCTACCATCCGGTCGTCGATCGGTTCGCAATCCCAATTCCACTCGACCCGTGGTCGGCCACCATCTTCGTCGCGGCCTTCGTCGCAGCGGCGGTCGTCACGTGGCGCCGGCCTGCGTACGGATTGGGCGGATTGATCGTGGCGATGCCGTTCGCGCTGTATCGCGAAGTCGCCGGTACCACCGTCACGCTGCCGAAAGCCGTACTGATCGGCGTGCTGATCGGTTTGGCGGTCTATCCGGGATGGATTCAGCGGCTGCGCGAGCGCCCCATGCCGCTGTTGCTCGGAGCCCTCGGCGTCTACATTGCGGTCACCGCATTATCGGGAGTCGACGCACTCCATCCGGGCGCGACGGTCCGCGAAACGCTCAAGTTCGTCGAGTATGCCGCGCTCCTGATCGCCGCATATTCGTGCTATCGCGTCGACCCCGACGATCGGGCGGTCGCCGGCGCCGTCGCGGTGGCGGCGATCGCCGTCGCCATAACCGCGCTCGCGCAGGAAGTGACCGGCGCGCCTTCCGGATTGTACGTCGGCAAGGCGATCGTACCGCGCATTGCGGGCGTTCTCGAAGGCCCCAATCAGTTGGCCGGATATTTCCAAGTTGCGATCGCAACGCTCGGTGCGTGGGCGGTCGCGCGCCGCTCCGCATTGATTGATGCCGGTCTTGGCCTGGCCACGTGTGCCGATGTGCTCACCTTCTCGCGCGCCGGACTTTTCGGTCTCGCCGTCGTCGGCGCCGTCCTCGTCATCGCCGGCGGGCGCCCCGCTCTAAAGTCGCTTAAAGCCGCCTACTACGGCTTAGCTGCCGGTCTCGCGGTGGTTGGCTGGTGGTCGTTTTACGCCCATACCGTCAACGTGCTGCGCGTGTCGTTGGAAGAAAGCGCGTACGCCGGCGGAGTCGGCGACCGAGGCGAACTGTGGCGCGCTGCGTGGCGCATGTGGCGCGCGCGACCGTGGCTCGGCGTGGGCGCGGGAAACTACGAACTGGAACTCCCGCTGTACGGCGCGCCCGGGTTGCGAACCCATGCAAACAGTTGGTTCCTTCAATCTTTGGCCGAGGGCGGCGTCGCCTTGTTCGCCGCCACGTTGGCTCTAGTCGCGGCCAGCATCGCCGCTTTCGCGCGGCGGCTCGGCGCCGGTTCGCCGTGGACGCTCGCGGCGTTTGCCGCCGGCATCGCGCTGGCCGTGCATCAGATCGCCGACTATCTCGTCTTCTACCCGAAAGTCGGCGGACCGTGGTGGCTATTAATCGGAATCGCCGCGGCGGCGATTGCGCGCAATCCAGCGAACGCCTAACGACGTACGGCGCCGCATGAAAGCCCTGCGTTTCGCGTTCGCGATTCCGGCGGCGTTCCTCGGCGCCGCGGTGGCGATGCGGCTATTGTTGCCGTACGCTCCGCCCCGCATCGCCATCGACGTGGCGCAGCCAATTGCCGTCGTGACGGGTTGGCATGCGTTCGGGGCCGTCATGCTCGGCGTTCTCTTTGCCGCCACGATCCCGGCGACGGCAGCGTATCTGCGCATCCCGAGGCTCGTCACATCCACCCCGGACGCGCGGTGGGTGTTGATTATTGCCGCCATCGTCGCGCTGTCGCTGGCCTGCGCGTGGGCGCTGCCGGTCCTATTCTCGAGCGACGTGTATGCCTACGCCGCCTACGGCGAACTCGTGCGCTTGGGCACCGATCCCTACGCCCACGCATTGTTGCCCGCCGGGGATCCCATCTTCGACGCTGCCATCGTGCAGTGGGGCAATCCGCCGCCGACCTGCGTCTACGGTCCAGTCTTCGTCTGGGCGGCCGCAGCGATCGTTGAGGCCACCCATTCCTTTGGAGCGGCGGCGGCGCTCGGCGGTTTGCGCGCCCTCTCGTCGGCCGGACTGATTCTGAGCACGTTGCTCGCTTATGCGGCCTACCGCGGAGATCGTTGCGACCGGCTTCGGGCAGCGGCGACCATCGGCTTAAACCCGGTGATCGTATGGTGCGCGGCCGAAGGACACAACGATACCATCGCGCTCGCCGTGGCGTTGACGGGTTTTGCATGTGCTCGTCGCGGCTACGCTGGTATCGGCGCTTTCGTCGCGGCCTGTTCGGGAGCCGTGAAGCTGCCGGGGATCGTCGCCGCCGTTCCCCTCTCATTCTCGAACCGGCGCGCGTGGCCGGGCGCGGGCGCCGGTATCGTCGCGACGCTCGCGGTCTCGTTCCCGATCTTCGCCGGCGTCACCAAGCACCTCGCTCCACACGCGCGATACGCTCCAGAGGCTTCCTTTCAAGCCGTCGTCTATTCGATCGGGCGATTCGGGCTTTCCGACGCCGCAGCGTCCGCCCTGACGTGGAGCATCGCGGCGGCTGCGGCGATTGGATGCGCCCTGGTCGCGATCGCATTCCTGCGACGGCGCGAACTCGAGGGATGGACCTATCTCGCCTCGGCCGGTTGGCTGCTGGTACCGAATCCTTACCCGTGGTACGCCGTCTGGCTGGTGGCCATCGCGGCGGTTGCGCCGGGAACTCGCGGGGCAACGGTGCTGCTCGCGCTCGGGTTTGCGTCGATGCTTCGATACGTTCCCGATGCCGTCGGTACGCCGGGGCCGGCCGCCTCCGCGCTGCTCGGCGCCGCCGCGGCGCTGCCGTTGCTGCTTCTCCTCGCTCGCCGAAAGCCGTCTGCTATAATCAACGGCCCACCATGACCACCGCTCAACTCTCCCCCGAAGGCCTGCCGTCGCCGCGACCGCCGCGCGCGGGACTTCAGGATGCGCTGATCTGGCATCTGGCAAGCACGAGCCGTCCGCTGGCCACCGCCGTCGAACGCCTGCAAACCATTCGCGCAATAGCGGGCGCGAAACCGGGTGCGTACGCGCTGCACGAGACGATTGCTGCGGCTCGACCGGCGATTATTGCCGCCGTGCATCGGGCAATGGGTGGAACGTTGCTGGTCGTCGTGCCGACGCCGGATGCTGCCGAGCGCGCCTTCGCCGATCTTCTCTACTACCTTGGCGAAGACGAACCGCAAACGCCTGCGCTGCTGCGTTCGCGCGACGAGGCCGTGGGGGCGATTGAAAGCCCGTCGGAACGCAGCGCGCGCATGACGCTGCTCGCCGACCTTGCAGACGGCGCGCCGCGTATCGTGCTGGCCCCGGTTGCCGCCGTGCGGCAATATCTCATGCCCCGCTCGCTCTTCGACGAACTGCGTTTCCGTCTGCGAGTGGGAGACGAAGCCGGCTGGGAGCTGACGCAAGAACGTCTCTACTATTTGGGCTATACCCGCTCGGACGTCGTCAGCGCGGTCGGCGAATACGCGGTACGCGGCGGCATTCTCGACGTCTTCCCAGCCAGCGCGGAAGCGCCGGTGCGCGTGGAGTTCTTCGGGGACACGATCGACGGCATTCGCCGCTTCAAGTTGGATACGCAACGCAGCGACGCGACCGCGGCTGCGGTCGACGTCGTGCCGTGGGGAGAGATACCGCGCGACGACCGTTTCCGCCGGCGCATTCTCGAACGCTTCGACGGCCCCGAGAGTGCCCGCCGCGAACTGACGGCTTTTTTGGGCGCGCAGGGCGACGTTCCGGAGACGTGGCTGCCGCTCGCCTTCGACGAACGGGCGACCATCTTCGATTACGTACCTGCGGATGCGCTGTTGGTGCTCGACGAACCCGCAATGATTTCGACGGTCGCGCGCGCGCTCGACCAAGAGCGGACGCGCGAACAGAACGTGCTGCTGGCCGCAGTCGAAGCCGGCGAGCTTTCCGTCGACGAGACGCGCGTGGAAGAAGCGCTGCTCGGTGACGTCGCCGCACCGCATCCGTCGCTCGACGAGCTGGGCGTTGCTATGAAGCGTCACGCGACGCTGGTCGTTCCAGGCGCGATCGAACACCCGGACCTCTCCGGGTGGGTACCGCCTTCGATCGACTCGTTCGTTCTTGAGTGCCGGCCGGCCGAACACTTCAACCGTCAAATCGACCTCTTCTCGCGGAGCGTGCGCGAGGCGGCCGCCGCCGGCGAAACGACCGTCGTCGTGAGCACCGCGGTTGGACGAACGACCGACCTGTTGCGTGCAGCAGGGGTTCGGCTGGGAGAGAAGCTCGCGGCCGGCTCGGCGTTCGTCGATCACGGGAGCATCGAGGCCGGCTTCGCGATTCCGAGCCTGCACTTGCGCGTGCTGGGCGATCGCGAGATCTACGGTGCACCGCCAAAGCGCGTCAGAATGCGTGCGGTCAAGGAAGGCGTGCCGGTGACGCTTGCCGACCTGCGGGTCGGCGATCACGTCGTGCACGCAGTCCACGGGATCGGCCAATACCTCGGCTTGCGCGCGGAAACGATTCTCGGCGCGACGCAAGACTATCTCGATCTCAAATATGCCGGCAGCGATCGGATGCTCGTGCCGGTCACCCAGATGCACCAGATCGCGAAATACTCGGCGGCCGAGGGACAGGCGCCGCGCCTTTCAAAAATGGGCGGCGCCGACTGGGCGCGCACCAAGGCGCGCGTCTCCGAATCGCTGGCGAAGATCGCGGACGGCCTCGTGCAGCTCTACGCCGAGCGCGAACTCGCCCGCGGTTTTGCCTTCGGTGCCGACACGCCGTGGCAAATGGAAATGGAAGAAGCGTTTCCGTACGAGACGACTCCCGACCAGCAAAAAGCGATCGACGAAACCAAGCAGAACATGGAAATGCCGCGACCGATGGACCGTCTCGTCTGCGGCGACGTCGGCTACGGAAAGACCGAAGTCGCCATGCGCGCCGCTTTCAAGGCCGTTGCCGACAAAAAGCAAGTCGCCGTGCTCGTTCCCACCACGCTGCTGGCGGATCAGCACTACCGCACTTTCAGCGCGCGCTTTGCGGGCTTTCCGATGCGCATCGAAGAGCTGTCGCGTTTTACGAGCAAAGCCGAGCAGAAACAGATCTTGCGCGCGCTCGCCGAAGGCAAGGTCGACATCGTCATCGGCACGCATCGTCTGCTGCAAAAAGACGTCGCATTCTCCGATCTCGGCCTCATCGTCATCGATGAGGAACAACGCTTCGGGGTCATGCACAAGGAGCGGCTCAAGGAATACCGCGCGAGCGTCGATGCGCTGACGCTGTCGGCAACGCCGATCCCGCGCACCTTGCACATGTCGCTGCTCGGGGTGCGCGATCTCTCGCTCATCCAAACCGCGCCCAGAAACCGCATGTCGATCAAAACGCTCGTCGTGCCGGCGAGCGATGCGGTGGTACAGCACGCGATTGCGGCCGAACTCGATCGCGGCGGACAAGTTTACTACCTGCATAATCGCATCGAATCGATCTATGCGGTGAAGAACGCGCTCGCGAAATTGGTCCCGCGTGCACGCATCGGCGTCGGACACGGGCGAATGACCGAAACTGAGATCGAACCGGTCATGCAGGCATTCATCGAAGGCGAACTCGACGTCCTGGTGGCCACTACCATCATCGAAAACGGGATCGATATTCCCAACGTCAACACGATGGTCGTCAACGACGCCGATCGCTTCGGCCTCGCGCAGCTCTATCAACTGCGTGGCCGCGTCGGAAGGTCGAACCATCAGGCGTACTGTTATCTGCTCTACCAGGGCCACAAAGTGCTGACCGAGGAAGCCAAAGCTCGTCTCGAGGCGATTCGTGAGTTCACCCACCTCGGTTCGGGACTTCAGATCGCGATGCGCGATTTGGAAATTCGCGGCGCGGGCAACCTGCTGGGGGCGGCCCAGTCGGGGTTCATCGCGTCGGTCGGGTTCGATACCTATTGCGAAATGCTGGCCGAAGCGATCGCTCAGCGCCGTGGGATGACGGCGGCGCTCGAGGACCGGCGCGAAGCCGTGATCGACGTGAAGATCAGCGCGTTCATTCCGAACGACTACATTCCGCAGGTCTCTCAAAAAATTGCGGTCTATCAGCAGCTCGCCAAGGCCCGGACGGAAGCCGAAGTCGAGGAGATCGCGGCCGGCGTCCGCGACCGTTTCGGCCCCTTCCCGCTGCCGCTCGAACACTTGATCGAACTCACCAAGCTGCGGACGATCGCGCTGGCCAAGCACGTAACTCGCGTCATCGTCGCCGATGCCCGTCTCACCCTCGGGGTCGGCTCGGGTTTCGACCTCAATCCAGCGGCGATTCCGACCTTTCAATCCCTCACTAAGAACAGGTTTCGGTTTGCCGAAGGCCGGATTTTGGTCGACCTGCCCCCGGCGCGCGGCACGCAGCGGGCCGAAGGCATCTGGATGCCCCTCCTTCGCCGGCTCCTCGAAGCGATGTGAGCCGCCCGGCCCTGACCTGGGAATTTGCCGAGAAGCTTCTCAAAGGAGCCCCGGGCTTCCGCACGAACCAGCGGGATGACGCGGGGCCCTCGCCCCGCTTATTACACACTGACCTTTTTTCTGTGGAGCCGACAATGTCGAAAGCCCAACGTCTCATTACGGGCCTCGCTGCCCTGCTTCTCGGTACCGGCCTGGCCGCGTGCGCGAGCGGCGGTTCGGTCGCGACGGTGAACGGCGAGGCGATCAGCAAAACCGCGTTCGAAGACAAACTCGAAGCGAGCCCCGGGGCGCGCAACACCCTGCAGCAGCTCGTGCAAGAAACGCTGATTCTGCAGTACGCCAAGAGCAACAACATCACCGTCACCGACGATGAAATCAGCAAGCGCGAAGACGACCTGAAAGCCAACTTTCCGAGCGGATCGTGGGACGAGATGCTGAAAGCGCGCGGTTTGAGCGAAGACGACGTCAAACAAGCGCTGCGCGAACAGATCATCCTCGACAAGGCGCTCGAGAAGCGCGTGACCATTTCGCCCGCGCAAGTGAAGGCCTACTACGATAAGAATCATGCCGCCTTCGACAAACCGGAACAGATCAAGGCCCGCCACATCCTCGTTAAGGATCTCCCGACGGCCGATAAGGTCGAAGCCGCGTTGAAGGCGGGACAGCCGTTCGACGCCGTCGCCAAGCAATATTCGACCGATCCGGGAAGCAAAGACAAAGGCGGCGAGCTCGGATTTTTCCGTCGCGGACAGATGGTACCGGCGTTCGACAAGGTCGCGTTCTCGATGAAGCCCGGGCAGATTAGCGCGCCGGTGAAATCACCGTTCGGCTATCACATCATTCAAGTCGAGGCCGTCCAGCCCGGCGTGAAAGCGACGTTGGAGAACTCCACGCCGCGCATCACTGAAATGCTTCGTCAACAGCAAGAAGCGCCGCTGATTCAGCCGTTCCTGCAAGGCCTGCAGCAGTCGGCTAAGATCGAGGTTCAAGATCCGCGCTTCGCCGATCTGTTCCCGTCCCCGCCGCCCAGCGCTGCCATGCCATCCGCAGCTGAGCCGTCGACCGCGCCGACAAAATAGCGCACCGACGTCTTCGCGTCATTCTCAAGGCTCCGGCGGTTTTGCCGGGGCCTTTTTCCTGACGCCGCGAAGTCGCGCAGCCATGCTAGTCCGGATCACGGGATTAGGCCCGGGCGACCCAAGCCTTTTGACCATCGGCGCACTCGATGCGCTTCGGGCCATCGGGCGCGCGGTCGCGCTGCTGGCTCCGCCGGATTTGAGCGGCTATTTGAGCGGCAACGGCGTGCGAATCGAGCGCGGGCTGGTCGACGATCCCGCTCTCTTCGTACGCGGAGGCCGCGACGAAATCGAACGCTTCGTCGAGCGGATTCAGGCAAACGAGTCGTCGGATTTGGGGCTCGGCGTGCTGGGGAATCCGCTTTCCGACTTCCCGGGTCTGCCCCAGCTGCTGCGGTTGCTCGAACGCGCAAAAATCGCCGCGGAAATCGTCCCTGGCGTCCCCCGCTCGACCCTCGCCGCCTCGATCGCGCTGCCCCTGGTTCCACTCCCGCCGCACTCGTCGCTCTACTCGTGGGACGATTTGATCGAAATCATGGCGCGTCTGCGTTTGGGATGCCCGTGGGATCGCGAACAGACGCACCGCACGCTCCTGCCCTATCTCATCGAAGAGACGTACGAAGTCGTCGAAGCCGTCGAGAGCGGCGACTTAGATGCCCTGTGCGAAGAGCTCGGCGACTTGCTGCTCCAAATCGTCTTTCACTCGCAAGTCGCCACCGAGACGGGGAAGTTCAGCATCGCCGACGTGGTGAACGCGCTGTCGAACAAAATGGTGCGCCGGCATCCGCACGTCTTCGGCGACGCCGTCATCGAGGACGTCGACGCACAGTGGCGCAATTGGGAGAAACTCAAAGCGCTCGAAAAAACCGGCCGCAATCGCAAAAGCCGGCTCGACGGCATACCCAAACAGCTCGGCGCTCTGCAGCGCGGCCAGCGGATGCAAGAAAAAGCCTCGCGCGTCGGCTTCGATTGGCCCGGCGTCGGCGGCATTCTCGACAAGTTGACCGAGGAGTTGCAAGAACTGGCCGAAGCGCGCCGCACCAAGCAAGACGATCCGCACGTGCGCGAAGAGCTGGGCGACGTCTTCTTCACGCTGGTGAATCTTTCGCGGGCGCTCGGCATCGATGCGGAAACCGCCATGCGCCAAGCCAACGAAAAGTTCTACAAACGGTTCGGCTTTATGGAAGAACGCGCCGCCGCCGGCGGCAAGACCCTCTCCGACCTCTCGCTCGACGAACTCGAGGAACTGTGGCAACTGGCGAAAACCCAAGCGGCGTAGCCCGCGTGAGGCTGCGCATGAGCGCGCACGACGCCCACTACGGCGGCAACTTGGTCGACGGCGCGCGAATGCTCGCGCTCTTCGGCGACGTCGCGACCGAACTCCTCATCAGGCTGGACGGCGATGAAGGCCTCTTCGTGGCGTACGACGCGGTCGAGTTTCTGGCGCCCGTGTATGCCGGCGATTACATCGAAGCCGAGGGCCGTATCGTAAAAGTCGGCAACACGTCGCGACGGATGGAGTTCGAGGCACGCAAGGTCGTCGCGGCCCGCCCGGAGATTTCCGACAGCGCCGCCGATGCGCTCGATCCACCGGTCGTCGTTTGCCGTGCGAGCGGCACCTGCGTCACTCCTAAAACCAAGAAGCGCCACTAGAAAAAATTCTCTGTCATCCTGAGCGAAGGCGCTTGTCATCCTGAGCGGAGGCGCGAAGCGCCGCAGTCGAAGGACGGCCCGCGCAAATCGTCGGAAGCGCGGGACGCGCACACCTTCGGGACGTTCGCGTTTTGGGGTCCGTCCGAAAACGCTACTGCCTGGCGCGTCGCTCTCGGCATCCGGCCTCCGCTCCGCGTCCAGAGCCCCTCAGGTGTGCGCGTCCCGTGCTTCCGACGCTCATCGCTGGCTCGCGACCGATCGTCACACGAGGCGTTCGTGAGTTTTGCGCTTCCAGACGAACTCGTAGTAGCAGAACTGTAGCACCAGGCCGGTGCAGAACGCGATCGGATAGCCCATCCAAACGCCGTCGAGGCCGAAGCGGTGCATCAGCAAGTATGCGGCCGGAACTTCGACGCCCCAAATCGCGAAAATGCCGATGGCCGTCGGCCAGAGGACCGTCCCGCTGCCGCGCATGATGCCGCTGAGAACCGCCGAGTTGCCGAAGACCGCGTAACTCCACAGCGTAATCATCAGCAGCTGATGAGCGATCCCGAGGGTGCGCGCGTCGGTGATGAACCATCCGAGGATGTTCCAAGCGAAGAGGTAGCAAGCGCCGATGAGCGTCGCTCCCACGATGTAGTTCAGTCCCACCGCCGAGCGAATGACGCTGCCGAGTTTGTCCTCCCTCCGCGCGCCGATACATTGCGCGCCGAAGATCGAGGCCGCGATGCCGATCGAGATGGCCGGGAACTGCACGTAGCTCACGACTTGATTTACCGCGCCGTAAGCGGCGGTCGCACTCGATCCGAAACGGTTGACGAAGGAAATCACCGCAATCTCGGCCAGCGAAACCATCATCACTTGCACGCCGGTCGGAACGCCGATGCGGACGACCGCTCCCAAAATCTTCCAGTCGAGCCGCATGTCGCTCAAGGTTTCGCGGTCGAATTTCAGCGGATGATCGCGCCGGGCGAGATACACCAGCAGCCACGCGAGGGCGGACGCATTGGCGATAAGTCCGGCGACGGCCGCACTCACGACGCCGAGCTTCGGCAGACCGAACCATCCGAGAATGAACAGCGGCGTGATGACGATCGCCAGCAACGCCGACACGATCAGGGCGTAGAACGGCGTGGTCGAGTCGCCCGTGCCGCGCAAAATCGTCGCGTATACGAAGTACACGAAAAAGACCGGCATCGTGAGGAAGATCACCTTCGCGTAGGCGTCCGCCTGGGCGATGATATCCGGCGGCGTCGCCAGCAACGATAGGATAGCCGGCGACCCCAGCGATCCCAAAATTGCGACGACGATTCCGAGATAGAGGGCCGCGCCCAGGACCGTTCCCGCGACCTTCTTGACCTTGTGGTAGTCGCGAGCCCCGAACGCCTGGCCGATTAAGACGCTACTTCCGCTCGACACGCCGAAAACGAATGAAAACAGCAGAAAAATAATCGGAAAAACCGCCGAAACCGCACCGAGCGCCTGCGTCGAGATCAACCGGCCGATCCAGATGCTCGCCATCGTCTGCGATGCCGATTGCAGAACGTTGCTAAGCATAAGCGGTACGAGAAAGACGAGCAGGAGCCGCCACATTGGGCGGCTCTCGTCGAAAATATTTACTCCTGGACGCCGAGCGGCAGACGCCTGCGCCATCGGGTTACTCCTGTGCGAGCAGTGTGTAGATCTCTCTTCGCGTTCGGTCGAGCAGGTCGCGGACCCGCTCGATCGTCTCGGCTTTCGAGCTGGGTCCCAATTGCGTCACCGCCTGCATCAACCTGCCGGCAGCGTCGCGCAGGTCGCTGCCTGCGTCGTTCTCCGCTACGGTATCCGCCCCGCCGTCATCCTCAAAGAAGGCGCCGAAGTGGTTTCCGTGCTCTTTGAGATGCCGGCGACCCTCGTCGGTCGCTTCGTAGGTACGCCGTTCGCCCTCGTCACGTCCGGCGATCAGGCCCTCCTCCTCGAGTGCCGCCAGCAGCGGATAAATCGACCCTGCCCCGCCGGCCCAACCCTTATGCCGGAACTCACGAATCAAGTCGTACCCATGGCGAGGCTCGTCGGCCACCAGCTTGAGCAACACAAACTTGAGAATTCCGCGTTTGAATCGCCGGGCGTGGCGAAGCCGCCGGCCTCCGAAACCCTCGCCCCATCCGGAGCCATGCCAAAACCCTGTATGCATGGTTGAGATACTATTCGATATATCGCTATCTGTCAATAAGGGGCGAGCTATCTCGACCTGGATGAGGCGACGAGCGTCTTCGCGAGCCAAAGTGTGCGTCGCGAGAGCGCCGAACAACGCCGAGTGCGGCTCGATCGCTTTCTGAAAGTTTCTCGCCTTTCCAAGCGGCGCAGTGAGGCGCACGAGGCGATCGAGCACGGACGCATTACCAAAGACGGCAAGGCACTCAAACCCGGATACCAGGTCAAGGCGGGCGACGTCCTCGAGATTCACTACGCGACGCGATTCGTGACGGTCGCGGTTCGAGAAGTACCGCTGCGCGTCACCCCGCGCGTGAAGCCCGGCGACTTGTACGAGATTCTGTCGACGCGCAAAGACGAGCCCGCGGACTGGATATGATCTCGGCGGATACGAAAGACGCGCTCGCGCGCGACCTGCCCGAGCACCGCCACTGCCGCGATTCGCTGCTGTCGGGCTTGGCGCTGTACGGTACGGGCGCCGAAAACCGGGAGTTCGTTACCCATCGAAACGCCGTCGCGCGCCTCTTTTGGTCGCTCCTCGACGACGATCGGAAATCGTATCCGATCGAAAATCGCGGGACGACGCGGCTGCAACGGCTGCAAACGTTTGCGATCGCCGTTCCGCCGCGCCTCAGCGCTCGCCCGGGAAAACCCGCGCACCGATGCGATCGGCTGATGGAGATTCGAGCCGCGTTCCTGGCCTGCGGGTCGCTGGCGGCCGGCGCGCACGGTTATCATTTGGAATTCGTGCCGGCCGATCGTGTGCTCGCGACGCGCCTGGAATGGACGTTGCGTAGTGCCGGCGTACCGCCGAAGCGCACCCAGCGCAAGGGCCGCATCGTCGTTTACTATAAGGACTTCGATGCGATCGTCGAGCTGCTCACGTTGATCGGTGCGTTTGGAGCGGTGTTGCGGCTCGAAGACGTGCGGGCGCTGCGCGAAACCAAAAATCGCATCCACCGTCTCGTCAACACCGAAGCCGCCAACCTGGAGCGCACTGCGGCCGCTGCGGCGGCGCAGCGACGTGTGATTGAGTACCTCGAGAACGCCTACGGCTTGCCGCAGCTTTCTCCGGCACTCCGAGAAATTGCGGAACTCCGCTTAGCGCATCCCGACGAATCTCTTACCGAGCTGGGCCGCCGCTGCAACCCGCAAATTGCGAAGCCGACCGTGAGCAGCCGTCTTGGGGCGCTGGCTCGGCTCGCCGATCACGTACGCCGCGGGCAGGGGCAATCCAAGCACGCCCGGTAGAACGCAACCTGCTCGTTTATCACACGGAGTATTGCATGCGCATCGGGATCAACGGCTTCGGCCGTATCGGAAGAAATTTCACTAAGGCGCTGATGGAACGCCATCCACAGGTCGAGATCGCAGCGATCAACGATCTGACCAGTGCGGCCGAGTGCGCGCATCTCTTCAAATACGACAGTAACTACGGAACGTTTGACGGGGAGGTTTCGGCAAGCGGCGACACGCTGCTCGTCGACGGCCGGAACATCCGCGTCATGGCCGAACGCGACCCCGGCAAACTGCCCTGGAAGAGTCTCGGCGTCGACGTCGTCATCGAGTCGACCGGTTTGTTCACCGATGCCGCCAAGGCGCGGTCGCACATCGATGGCGGCGGAGCTCAGAAAGTCTTGATCTCCGCACCGGCCAAAGGCGAAGACATCACGATCGTTCTGGGCGTCAACGACGCGTCGTACGATCCGCTCGCGCACCACGTGATTTCCAATGCGTCGTGCACCACCAACTGCTTAGCGACGGCCGTGAAGCCGATCGTCGATCGTTTAGGCTGGGTCAAGGGCTTCATGACGACTATCCACTCTTACACGAACGATCAGAACATCTTGGACGCGCCGCACAAAGACTTGCGCCGCGCGCGTAATGCCGCCACCAACATCATTCCGACCTCGACGGGGGCCGCCAAGGCGCTGTATCTGACGATCCCGGAGGTCGAAGGAACGTTCGACGGATTTTCGCTGCGCGTACCGACGCCGACGGTCTCGATGATCTATCTCGTCGTGCAAACCAAAAAACCGACCACGCGCGAGGGCCTCAACGCCATTTTGCGCGCCGCCGCCGAAGGCGAGCTTTCGAAGTACGTAGCGTATACCGAGGAAGAACTCGTCTCCAGCGATTTCAAAAGAAATCCGAACAGTTCGGTCATCGACGCGAAACTGACCAACGCCATCGGCGATTTGGTGCAGATCGGCGCTTGGTACGACAACGAGTGGGGCTACTCGTGCCGGCTTGCGGACTTGACCGCGATGGTCCTCGAAAAACTTCCGGCCGCGGCGTCGCAGACCGGGTCCTAACTTTTTTGTGAACGTTCGTTCCATCGAGGACCTCGACGTGCGTGGCAAGCGCGTCTTGGTTCGGGAAGACCTCAACGTGCCGATGGACGGCACCGCAATCGCCGATTACACTCGCATCGATGCGGCGATTCCGACGCTGAAATGGCTGCGCGAACGGGGAGCTCGAACCGTCGTGATCTCGCACCTCGGGCGCCCTGGCGGCACGCCCGATCCCGGGCTGTCGTTGCGGCCGCTGGTCGCCGCCCTGTCCGAGCGGCTCGGAACCCCGGTGGCCTTTGCCGAGGACTGCATCGGCGAGTCCGCCCGCCGAGCGGTCGCTGCACTGAAAGACGGCGACCTCGCCTTGCTCGAGAACGTTCGGTTTCACCCGGAAGAGGAACGCAACGATCCGGCGTTCGCTAAATGCTTAGCAGAGCTGGGGGATCTCTACGTCAACGACGCTTTCGGGACGGCTCATCGCGCGCACGCCTCGACCGAGGGTGTCGCTCACCTCTTGCCGAGCGCGGCGGGGTTGCTGATGCAAGCCGAGCTTACGGCCCTCACGCGCCTGACGGAGAATCCCGTCAAGCCGTTCGTCTGTGCCATCGGCGGCGCGAAGATCAAAGACAAGATCGGCGTCTTCAACCATCTCATGGAAAACGTGGACGCATTCTGCGTCGGTGGCGGGATGGCGAATACGTTCTTGGCCGCGCTCGGCATTAACGTCGGCACGTCGTTACGCGACGACGACTTGGAGCCGGCGCAGTACATCCTCGACCATGCCAAACAGTGCGGCGTCGACATCCATCTACCCAGCGACGCGGTCGTCGCGTTGGCCTTGGATGCGTCCGACCCGCGGGTCGTCGAAATCGCCGGCGTCGGGCACGACATGATCCTCGACATCGGGCCCGCGACCGCGCAGGCCTACGCCGGTGCGATCGAACAGGCCAAAACGATCGTATTCAATGGACCGATGGGCGTCTACGAAAAACCCGCCTACCGTCGCGGTACGCAGGTCGTGGGCGAAGCCATCGCCCGGGCGACCGAGCACGGCGCAATCAGCGTCGTGGGTGGCGGCGATGCGGCGGCGGCGGCGCATCTCCTAGGCTTTGCCGGCGCGATGACGCACGTTTCGACGGGCGGCGGCGCGACGCTGGAGTTTTTGGAAGGGGGAACGCTGCCGGGTGTCGCCGCACTCGAGCGGTAGACGCGTACGGTGCCAGTGATTCGTTCGATCGTCGCCGCTAACTGGAAAATGCATAAGACGGCCGCCGATACCGCCGCGTTCTTCGACGCCTTCCTGCCGCTGAGCGCTTCGCTGCCGCCCGAGATCGAAATCGTCGTCGCTCCGCCGTTTACTGCGATCGCCGAAGCGTCGAAACGCCTCCGTGGAACGCGCATCCTTTTGGGCGCGCAGACGATGCATTGGGATCTCGAAGGGCCGTTCACCGGCGAAGTGAGCGCGCCGATGTTGCTCGAATTCCGCGTGTCGCACGTCATCCTCGGACACTCCGAACGCCGCGCCGCCTGCGACGAAACCGATCGCACCGTCAACTTGAAGGTGCGGACCGCACTGGCGCAAGGCTTGACCCCGATCGTCGCGGTTGGCGAAAGCGGAAACGAGCGGTCGGCCGGACGAACCGACGATCGCGTCGTCGCCCAAACGCGCGCCGCCTTTGCGGGCGTTCCGGCCGCCGAACTCGCGCGGGTAACGATTGCGTACGAACCGATTTGGGCAATCGGCACCGGGCGGAACTGCGATCCGGAAGAAGCCGACCGCGTGATGGCGACCATTCGCGGAAGCCTCGACGGGCTCGACGAAACGCCGATTCTCTACGGCGGCAGCATGAAGCCGGAGAACGTGGCCGCATATATGGCGAAGCCTAACGTCAACGGTGGTTTGGTGGGCGGTGCGTCGCTCGATCCGACCGGCTTCGCCATGTTGATTGCGAACGCCGCGCGATGACGTTCCGTCCGGTTGTGATCGCCGTTCTCGACGGCTGGGGATGCAGCGATTCGCCCTACGGAAACGCCGTTGCGGCCGCCGCGCTTCCGCACTGGCGCGCATTTTTCGACCGTTATCCCTGGACGACGCTGGCGGCCTCGGGCGAAGCGGTCGGCCTGCCCAAAGGCATCATGGGCAACAGCGAGGTCGGCCACACGAATCTCGGCAGCGGCCGCGTCGTCGCGCAGGGCCAGGTACTCATCGACGAAGCAATCGCTTCGGGAGCATTCGACCGCAACGACGTCGTGCAGGCCGCCATCGCGCACGTCAAGCGCAGCGGCGGAACGTTACATCTCATGGGTTTGCTGTCCGACGGACGCGTGCACAGTTCGCTCGAGCACCTCTACGCCCTGATCGATGCGGCCCTTGCCGGCGGCGTTCCGATTGCGGTTCACTGCTTTCTCGACGGTCGCGACACGCCGCCGCGCTCGGCCGAAACGTACGTCACGCGGCTCGAAGAAAAGCTCGCGGCCATCGGACGTCAAGGCTCGATTGCAAGTGCCGGCGGACGGTACTATGCCATGGATCGCGACAAGCGCTGGGAGCGCACCGAGCGAGCCTATGCAATGCTGGCCACCGGCCGTGCCGAGCATCGCGCGCCGACCGCGCTCGACGCGGTGCGATCGGCGTACGAGCGCGGCGAAGACGACGAGTTCGTACTGCCAACGATCGTCGGCAAACCGCGTCCAATCGAGGACGGCGACGCATGCATCTTTTTCAACTTTCGGCCCGATCGCGCGCGTCAGTTGACGACCGCGTTCGACGCCGGCATCGCCGCCTATGGCCGCGACGCGTTCGTCGCCTTCGCACCGCGGCGATACGGCGACGTGCTTTTTGCGACGATGACGAAATACGAGGAAGATTTCCCGAATCCGGTGCTCTTCGGACCGCACCCGCAGTACGACACGTTTGGTGAAATTCTCGCGCGCGCCGGTCTGCGCCAGCTGCGACTGGCCGAGACGGAAAAATACGCGCACGTCACGTATTTTTTTAACGGCGGCCGCGAGGACGAGTTTGAGGGCGAAGACCGCGTGTTGATTCCGTCCGACCGTTCGGTGCCCACCTACGATCTCGCACCGGCGATGCGCGCCCGCGAGATTACCGATGCGGCCGTCGCCGCGATCGCGGCGGGAACCTACGACGCCATCGTCATGAACTATGCGAACGCCGACATGATCGGGCACACCGGCAAATGGGAACCGACCATCCAAGGTCTCGAGGTGCTCGACGGATGCCTCGAACGTCTGGCCGCCGCCACGTTGAAGGCCGGCGGACTCTTGGTCATTACCGCCGACCACGGCAACGCCGAAGAAAAGCTCGACCGGGACGGGAACCCGCTGACGGCGCATACGACCAACCCGGTGCCGCTGCTGTTCGTCGCCGACGGACTAGGTGGGACGTTCGCCGGCGGCGGGAAGCTCGGCGACGTCGCACCAACGCTGTTGCGCATCATGAACCTCCCGGTTCCGGAACGAATGAGCGGCGTCAATCTCTTCACGCCGAAGGGCGCAGCCGCCGACGTTCTCAGCACGCGCCCTGGATAAGTCCAGTCGGTTATCAGGTTGATATGATTCCATAATCGCAGTGGCCGAAAGGAGGTCGCTCCGATGCACAAACGCTTTACCGAAAAGAACCAAGAACTGCTCGTCGCCCAAGCTATGGTGTATTTCGTCTTCCTTGGTGCGGCGACCGTGGCGGTCGCGCTGGCGGCCCACCTGCATTAGTGGAACTCTCGATCTCGCTGATGCTTTCCCGCGCCGAAATGGCGATCGAGGGATCGAGCGACCGTTCAGCGGAGCGGAACTCCACGACAGCTTCGGCTCGCTTGCCGTGGACCTCGTCGACCACGCCGAGCAAGTAGTGAATGCGCGGGTCGTCGGGTGCGACGGCGAGACCTTTGAGCAACACCGGTTCCGCCTCGTCGATCGTTCCTTCCTGTACCTCGTCAAAGCCCAAGTCGACGTAGGAGTCGGGCGAGTAGGGCCACACGTCGATCGCCTGCCGGTAATATCCAACCGCATCGCGACGGTCTCCGCGAGCATCGGCCAAGTATCCGAGATTCACTAACGCCTCCGGACCCTCGGGCGCCAATTCATGGGCCCGGCTGAGTTCGCGTGCGGCCGCATCGTAGTGCTTCTCGTCGAGATACAGCGAACCCAAGTCGTTCGTGCACGCATAGCTGCCGGCGTCGAATCGCAGACAGGTGGCGAACGTTCGCTCGGCCGCGGCGTCGTCGTGTGTCTGCATTTGGGCGACCGCCATTCCGTTGAGAAAGTCGATCGAGGCCGGATAAATCGCCAGCGCTCGCCGGAAGTAGGTCAGTGCATCGTACGGCAAGCGCAGGTCGTCGTAGGTCTCACCCAGTTCGTATTGCGCCTCGGCATCGCCCGGACGGGCGGCCGCTTGCCGCTGCATGTCGCGCTCGAACCCATCGAAATCGCCCTTGCGCTGGTGTGCCATCACCAAGTCGTCGATCGATTCCGGCAGACTCGCGCCAAACTCGTGAATCGCGGCGTCGATGTGCTGCTGGAGGACATCGAGCATGCCCAACCGGTGGTGCGCTTGCGAATCGTACGGATAACTCTCGACGATTTCTCGATAAGTCGTTTCGGCGCGCTGCAAATCGCCAGTGCGAAAATACAGATCGCCGAGGAAGCGGCGTACGACCACTTCCTGCGGATAGACGCTCAGGTAGCGCTCGAGTCCGCCTTCAGCACCGAGAACGTCGCGCGCAAGCAGGCGCCGGCGAGCGAGAGCGAGCGCCGCGTCGGGATCGGTCACTTCCGAACGGGCGGCGTCGCGAATGTTGATCGAGGTAACGTCGGCGCGCGCGGCAAGCGGTTCGAGCACCGGGCACGCGAGCAGCAGCCCGGCCGCCGCGAGCGCGAGATGGAGCGTAATGCGTACTGAGAAAAACTGATTCACACGTCTGCCCGGTAACTGCCGCTCGGATCGATCCGGACCCGGCGATCCCCAACAACGATACAACGCGGGCGATGGTCCCAGAGTGACGCCACCGCAACCACCACCGGCTTGAGCTTTTCGAGGAGAACGCGGGCGCGGTGCGATACGGCGATGGCATCGCGTACCCAGCGAGGTCGTGGGGAAGGCCGGTGGTTTCGAGATCGGTCTCCGCAACCGCCGGCACGACGGCCTCTGACGGCCGCGCCGAGCTTGACGGAATACCGAGGGCGGCCGCGCCTTCTTCCGGTTCAATCCGGCGAAGCATGCGCGCTTGCCTGAAGCTTGGCGATCGCAGCCAGGTGCAGCTGCGACGCGCGTTGCGGCGAGATGGCCATCCGCTTTCCGATCGAGCGCAATGAGCGGCCGCCGTAGTAGTGCGCCAAGACGACGTCGCGCTGCCGCGACGGAAGGCGCGCGATGAGTGCCGCGAGTTCGGTATGCCGGCTGCGCTCCTCCAAAATTCGTCCCGGATCGCCGCTCCAGTCGCCCGATAACGATTCGCCTTGTGGAAGCGGCGCGTCGAGCGATAGCGGTTGTCCGCGATTGGTCGCCGACATCGCACGAAGATATCCCGGGCACCGCCGCTCCACTTCGGCCGCCGACGGAATCTCACCGCGCACCACGGCCATGGCGAAGCGCTCGTTCTCCCCATCCCGCACGATTCGGCGTGCGCGCTCCGAAACCGGATCCATTCGGCGAATCCCGTTGAGCATCGCTCCGACGACGAGACGGCGTGCGTACTGCAGCAGCGTCGGACCGCGCGAGGGATCGTAGGAATCGACGGCGCGAATCAAACCGAGACTGCCGTCGCCGACTAAGTCGTCGAGATCGAATCCGGGAACCAGGCGTTTGATACGCCGTGCGATGCGGCGAACGAACGGCAGCAGCGTGCGAATCGATTCCTCGCGCACCGTCTCCGGAACGCTCACTCCGCCGTATCCACCTCGGCGGCGACGACGGCCGCAAAGCCGTGCGGGTCGTGCGCGGCGATTTCGTACGCCAGCAGATCTAGCCCATATTCGCCGAATGCGTCGGTTTCGGGAAGCATCGGTCGTAGCATCGGCGCAAGCAACATCGCCTCGGGGGCCCTACCGGCTCGAACGCCCGCGCTATCCACGTTGCAGGTTGTTGGCGATGCGCAGCATTTCGTCGGCAGCCTGAACGCCTTTCGCGTTGGCTTCATACGCGCGCTGCGCGGAGAGAATCTGCATCATTGCCTCGACGATCGATACGTTCGAGCGCTCCAGCATACCGAAGCGGACTTTCGGACCATCGCCGGAGCCCGGCACGACGTCGCGCGGTGCTCCAGACGCGGCGGTAGCCGTAAACAAGGAGCCGCCGATGCCGTTCAAACGATCCGGCGCGGGGAACACCGCAATTCGGAGACGACCGATCGTTCGCGTTTCGTTTGCAAAGGCGGCGCGCACGCTGCCGTCGTCAGCGACGGACAGCGAAAGCGCGTCGGCGGGCACGCGCAGGTTCTCCAAATGCATTCCGCGGGAGGTGCGCAGCGTGCCGTCGGCGGCACGCTCGAACTCACCATCGCGCGTGTACGCCCGGCGGCCGCGCGCATCGACCACGGTGAAGAATCCGGGGCCCTCGATCGCCACGTCGAACAGGCCGCCGCTTTTGGCGAGTTTCCCCTGCGTGAACAACACGCGCGCCCCGAGCGCCACCGTTCCGGCGCCGCCTTCTCCCGGCGCGGCCAGCTCGGCGGACCCCTTGAATCGGGCAACGTCGGCGTTGGCCAGATCGTCGGCGATCGTATCGAGGTTTTGCTGTTGTGCCGCCATGCCGGTGGCGGCCGCGTACATCGCACGATCCATTCGTGCCCCTATTTCACGCGTGCGACGTCGCTGGCCGATTTTTCGCGCGAGCGATCGATCGAGGTCACCACTTTTTGCGCGCTCTCGAACGAGCGCTCGGCGGACAGAACGTCGATCATCTCGTGAATGGCGTCGACGCTCGCACCTTCCAAAAAGCCGGTTTGAATCGAGCTGCCGCGGCAGCGGAATGCGATCGACCGTACGCCCATCGCTCGAGACGGCGTACCCGCGGGCGTCGATGTGGCCGCCGGCGGGAACGCGCAGCACATCGTCGCCGGCCATCAGCCGGCGGCCGGAAACGTCGCGCAAGCTACCGTCGCTCTCGCGGGTGAAATCGCCGGCCCGGGTGGCACTGCGATGTCCGGCCGAGTCCGCGACGACGAAAGCGCCGTTGCCGACGATGGCCAGGTCGAAGTCGCGGCCGGTTTTTCGCAGCGCGCCACGGGCGTTCGCGTCCGTCCCGCGCGCGATCGCAACCCCCGCGGGAGTAAGCGAGCCCCGTGCGACGATCCGCGTGAAGCCGTCGGTCGAGCCGTTCGCAAGATTGTGGGTCGCGATTTCAAGACGGGCGCGCGCGGCGACCATTGAGCTGCCTGCCCATGCAATTCCATCCATGACCGCATGGTAGGCGCGGGCCGTAACCGAAACGTTGCCCGATGATGACCCCGGTGCGGCACCTCGTGTTCGGCGCACTCGTGCTTGCGTCGGTAGGCTGCGCCTCACCGCAGTCCCCGAGCGAGCGCGCCGTGGCGTCCGAGCTCGCGCAGATGTCGGCGTCGAAACGCGACTATCCGGGCATCGTCATGGGATTCGACGTGCGAAACGGGACGACGCTGCTCGTGAGTTTGGATCTGCAAAGCTTTATCGGCATGGACGACGATGCCGTCGTCGCCATGAAGCGGCACGTGGTCGCGCGCTGGCGCGGTGCGTGGACGTCCGCGCATCCCGGCACCCACGCCACCTTGCAGGTGCGTTTCATCGACTTCATCGGGCGTAAGATCGCCGAACAGTCGACGAGCGTTTAGTGAATCTTCCGCGAAGTATCCGCCGGCGCGGCTACTCAGCGGCAGCAGTCCTTGCGTTCGTCGCGCTGCTGCCGCGTGCGGCGAGTTCACAGCAGCCGGCCGTAACCCCCGCGGCATCTCCCGCTATCGCCGAACTGGGCGTCGAGATCCCGACGCTCGGGGGCGCCAAGTGGGGCGCCGTGCAACGGAGGTACGTCAATCCTCAAACCATGCAGGACATCCGCGAAAATCTGCACGCGACCTACGTGCGAACCGGGTGGATTCCCGACCGCCTCCGCTTCGAGAAGATCCGGTGGTACCGCGAGGATAGCGGCATGGACATCATCTGCGGCTCCGGCCTTCGGCTGATGGTGATCGTCCCCGGCCCCAAGGAGGACGTCAAACTAGGTCAAGACCTCGTCGACAACGTCCGCGAGTTTTTCGCGCGTTACACAAAGCGCGAACCGGGTTGCATCCGCTACGCCGAGCTTGCGAACGAGGCCGACCTGCCAATCAACGGGTTCGCCGCCGTTACCGACTACGCGCCGTACTACCAGCGGGTGGCGCCGGTCGTCGCGTCGTTTGGAATCGACGTCATCACCAGCGGCGTCTCGGGAGAAGACCGGCCGTGGACGGCCGCACTGGCGGCCATTCTCAACGGTGCCCGGCCGCCGGCGCCGCTGAGCGGCTACGGTTTCCATCCCTACGGCGTAGCACCGAGCCGCATGGCCGACGCAACGCTGGCCATTCGCACGGCGGCCGGCCCGCTTCCGAATGGAACGCTCCCAACCGTGTACGTGACCGAAATCGGTCAATCCAAGCCGCGCGATCTCTACCAGACCATCGTGAATCTGGCGCCGGTTACGCCGGCGATTACCGTCTATGAATATCTCGCGCAGCCCGGGGAAGATCCTCAGTACGGTTTGAAAGACAATCCGGATCTATACCGTGCCATGCAGTCGGCGTGGGAATTCATCCACTCACGTCCATAGAACGACGTTGCCGGCCATCACCAAACCGCCGCCAAATCCCATCAGCAGCAGCCGCTGCCCCGGCTTGACTCGGCCGTCGCGAACGGCCGGCACCAGTGCGAGTGGAATCGACACCGCCGAGGTGTTTCCGTATTCCTCGATGCTGAACAGCGTGCGCTCCACCGGAAACGGCAAGCGTTTGTCGAGCGCTTCGATCATGCGCAGATTAGCGCTGTGCGGCACGAACCAATCGATGTCGCCGAGTTCCATTCCGGCGCGCTCGAGAATCCGTTCGATCGCCGCGGGAATGTTTTCCATCACCCAGCGATAGACTGCGGAACCCTCCTGTCGCAGGAGCCGCGACGCATCCTCGACGCCGTTGATTTCCGTGCGCAGTCCGGTGCGGTACAAGAACTTTCCGCCATTGCCGTCGGCTCCGGCATCCATGCCGAAAATGGCCGGCTCGGCACTGTATTCGATCAGCGCCGCACCGCCGCCGTCGCCGAACAAGACCGCGGTCGAGCGATCCGTATAGTCAACAGAACGCGTTAGGGTGTCGGCGACGACGACCAGCACGCGTTTGACTTGCCGCGTGCCGATCAGCCCGGCCGCCAAGTTGATCCCGTAGGCGAAACCGGCGCACGCCGTGCTGATGTCGAGCGCGCCAACCGTTTTCGGCAACCGGTAGTGCGCCTGCAGGATCGCCGAGACGCTCGGATACGCGTAATCCGGCGTCGACGACCCGACGATCAAATAGTCGACGTGCTCGAGATGCACGCCCGGATTGTGTGCGAGCAGATCGTCGACCGCTGCAATCGCCAAATGGCTCGTGTACTGACCGTCCGCGGCGACGTGGCGGCGGCGTATACCGGTCCGCTTGACGATCCATTCGTCGCTGGTATCCAGCCGGCGCTCGAAATCGGCGTTGGTAAGAACGCCTTCGGGAGCGTGCGCGCCCACCGCCGCGATACGCGCCGGCGCCCAGACGATCGGCGATCGCACGGCTACAATCGGGCCGCGACCGCATCGGCGAATGCGGTCGTCGAAAGCGCCGTCGAAGCGTCGTGCACGAATTCCGCCGTTCGCGCGCCGGCAGCGTAGGTCTCTTCGACCGCGCGTTCGATGCGGGTCGCGTTTGCGTCGTCGGCCAAACTGTGGCGAAGCAGCATCGCGGCCGACAAAATTGCGGCGGTCGGGTTGGCGACGTTGCGCCCCGCAATGTCGGGCGCGGTCCCACCGACCGGTTCGTACAGGCCGAACTGCTTGCCGGGCGTACCGCGCGTGCCCAGACTCGCACTCGGAAGCGTTCCGATCGAACCGGTGAGGATTGCGGCCTCGTCCGAAAGGATGTCTCCGAACATGTTCTCGGTGACGATGACGTCGAAGTGACCGGGGCGCCGCACCAGTTGCATCGCAGCGTTATCCACCAGCAGATGCTCGCAGGACACGTCGCGATAGTCGAGGCCCACGCGCTCGACGACGCGCCTCCACAGGCGCGACGTTTCGAGAATGTTTTGTTTGTCGACCGACGTGAGGCGTTTTTTCCGCGTCCGCGCCAGTTCGAACGCGACGCGCGCGATGCGCTCGACTTCCGGAGCGCGGTAGATCATGGTGTCGACCGCCTCGTCGACGCCGTCGATGCAGCGTTGCTCCTTGGGCGTGCCGTAGTAGATGCCCCCGGTCAATTCGCGCACCACCACGAGATCGAGCCCGCGCACCAGGTCGGGCTTGAGGGTCGATTCATCTTCCAGTCCGGGAAAGACTCGAACCGGACGCAGGTTGGCGAAGAGTTCGTAGTCCCGTCGGAGCAAAAAAAGCGCGAACTCCGGGCGTTCGGACAGCGGCTTGCCGTCGTAGTCCGGATGTCCGACGCTGCCGAATAGGATCGCCGCGCTGCGGTCGCAGAGGCTGCGCGTTTCGTCGGGGAGCGCGCCGAGACCACGCTCCAGGGCCACCGCGCCGGCGAGGCCTTCCACGCATCGCACGTCGGGACGAACGAACCGTAAAATCGCGGCGGCGGCGTGCGTAACCTCGGGACCGATTCCGTCTCCCGGCAGGACAGCGATGGTTTCAGCCAATCCGAGATTCCGTCAATAGACCGTGATTCTCGTCGTGTCGTCGCTCGGCGGTTCGGGTTTCTTGGGAACCGGCCTGGACGTGACGTCGATCCGTTCGCCGTTGGGTTTGCCGGCGGAGGCCGCGGGCGCCGGCTTAGCCGGCGGTGCGGGTTCGGAGGGAACCGCGTCGTGCGCCAGCGCGGGCGGCGCGACTCTTTCGACGAGCGATAAATGCGTCATGAGCAAGCTGCGGAACTCGCTGCGTGCCCGTTCGCTCGCCTCCACGGTGCGTTGATGCTCGCGGCGGACCTCGACGATTGCATCGTTGTAGCTGGCAATTTCTCGCTCGGCTTCGAGGCGCGCTTTCTCGCGAATCAAGTCGGCCTCTTTATGCGCTGATGCTTTGGTTTCGTCGGCGGTGCGCTGTGCGAGAACGAGAGTGTTCTGCAGCGACTCCTCCATCGCTTTGAAATGGCCGACGCGCTCTTTTAAGTCCGCGATCTCGGCTTCCAGCGCCGCGCGGTGCTGCGCCTCGTCTTCGAGCGTTTCGATGACTTCGTCGAGAAAGCCGTCGACCTCGGCGCGGTCGTAGCCCTGCAAGGCTTTTTTGAAGCTTTTGTGCTGAATGTCGACCGCTGTGATTTTTTCCATCGTCTATACCTTCATACACTAAGAGCCGGGAACGTTAGGGCCTGTTCGACATAAAATCGAGCGTGCCGTCGGACATCATCGACTCGCGCAATCCGGCGGCGTTGACCACGACGCCTGCGGGCACCACCAAATAGATGGCCTCGGCAAGCTTCTGAATCCTTCCATCGATCGTGTACGCGACACCCGACGTGAAATCGACGACGCGCTGCAACAGCATGCGGTCGGCGTTCTGAAGGTTGACGATGACGACCTGGCGATTGCGCAGCGAGTCGGCGATTTCTACCACGTCCTGGTAGCTGCGAGGCGAGTATACGCTTACTTCAGCGCCGGCTCGGCGACCCGCTTGCGACAGCGGGACGACGCGCGGATTTCCGGCGAACTCGTCGTCGTACGAATCTTCTTCGTCGTCTCGAATCGAGAAGAACGATCCGATCTTGCTGAACATGCTCATGGGTTCTTCCTCCCGCCAAAGAGCGCCGTGCCCATCCGCACCATCGTCGATCCGGCGCGCACCGCCTCGCGCCAGTCGTCCGACATCCCGATGGAAAGCGTAGTTCCACCAATGCGGCCCAACGTCTTGGCAGCCAGATGGAAAGCGCGTGAGATCTCGTCTCGATCCGGCGTGACCGGACCGATCGCCATGATGCCTTCGAGGCGCAAGCCGGGCAGCGCCCGGATCGCCTCGGCCAGCGCATCGGCTTGGGCCGGCGGGCATCCAAAACGGTCGACCGGCGAGACGTTGAGTTGCAGGAGGACGGGCAGGGCTTTCCCCGCGGCTCGAGCCGCTTTGTCCAACGCGTGGGCCGCCTCGGGGCGATCGACACTCTGAACGACGTCGAATAGCGTCGCAATCGCCTTCGCCTTGTTAGTCTGGAGGCGTCCGATGAAGTGCTTGCGCACCGGCGGCAGCAGCGCAAACTTCATCTGCGCCTCCTGCACGTAGTTTTCACCGACGTCGGTCAAACCGGCTGCAATGGCTGCGGCGACGGCTTCGCGCGTCTGCTTCTTGCTCACGCCGAGGATGGTTACGCTTCCAGAGGGCCGTCCGCAGGCGAGCAACTCGGCATCGATGTCGTGCAGCAGGCCGCGGTAACGCGCGCCGGCGTCGACGCTCAACGCGCCACCGGCACCTCCAACGATGCCGGGGCTACTTCGGTGCGAGAGCCGGGGCGAGTGGCGCAATACGCGATCCCGATCGCACCGATAAGGATCATCGGCAACGCGTACAGCTGTCCGCCGGAGATCCCCATCCAGGTAAAGTCGGCCTGCCGCCAGATTTCGGCGATGCTGCGCGTGATACCGTACAGCGTAAACCACGTCCACGCAACCACACCGTCTTTGGGTTTGAGCCGGTAGAGAATCAACAGGACGGGCAGAGTCAGAACGTCCAGACCGGCTTCGTAGAGCTGCGCGGGATGCCGGTAGGACGTTCCCCAGGCGACGACGTCTTTGGGAACCATGCACCACGGACGATCGGGGCTGCACACGTAACCCCACAACTCGTCGTTGACGAAGTTGACCAAACGCACGAGCGTGATGCCGAGCGGAAGCATCATCACGACCTCGTCGCCGAGCACGCGGAATCGCAGCCCGGGATGCTTTCGCAAGAACAATGCGATTGCGACGATGACGCCCACCAACCCGCCGTGAAACGCCATCCCCCCGTTCCAGACGGCGATGAAGTTGATCGGATTGGAAAGGTAGGTCGACAGGTCGTGCTTGCTGATGATGTCGTTGATCACGAAGAACGTTCGGCCGCCGACGAGCACGCCGACCAGACCGTAAAACAGAAAGTCCTGAATTTGTTCTTTCGTGAGGCCGAGCCGGCGCCGGCCGGCCGTCCGCGCCATCCAAAGATAGACGCAAACGAACGCGGCAAGGTAGGCGATGCCGTACCAATGGACCTTGAGCGGCCCGAGATGGATTGCTACCGGGTCGATATTTGTCGGATAGGTGAACCAGTGCTGCATTCGTACAGGCCTTATTCAGACGACGGGATAACCATTTCGGGCGCATGACCTCGACGACGCACATTACGGTCGGCATCGCCTTCCTGGCCGGGCTCGTTTCCTTCGTCTCGCCGTGCGTCCTTCCGCTGGTTCCGGCCTACCTTTCGTTGCTGACCGGTGAGAGTATCGAAGACCTGAAGGCCGAGACGGCGGCGGCCGCGCGAGCTCAGACGATGGCGCATGCCATTGCCTTCGTGCTCGGCTTCAGCGTCGTGTTCGTCATCCTCGGACTCACCGCCAGCGCAATTGGCGGCTTGCTGAATCAGCACCGCACGCTCATTTCGCAGATCGGCGGCGTCATCGTCGTGTTTCTCGGCTTGCAGATGATGGGCATGATCCGGATTCCGTTTCTCATGATGGACAAACGCGCGCACGTGCAGCACGAACGCCGCTCGTTCTGGACCTCGCTGGTCGTCGGGATGGCGTTTGCCGCCGGATGGTCGCCGTGCATCGGACCGATCCTGGCGGGCATTCTCGCGATCGCTTCTCAGCAGCACAACGGCCAAGCGGCCATGTTGCTCGGCGCGTACTCATTCGGGTTGGCGGTGCCGTTTCTGGTCACGGCCGCCGCCATCGGCGCGGTGCTTCCCGTTCTCAACCGAGTGAAGCATTTTCTCCCGGCGATCGAGTTTGCCGCCGGCGCGTTTCTCATCGTCGTCGGCTTCGTGCTCGTCAACAATGCATTCCTTAACGTCGCAGGATGGTTCTATCAATTTGTCCCTCAACCGAAGCTATAAGCATTCCACTCTCGTAAACACGCTCGTCATAGCGGGCGTAGCCATTGCCGTACTTTGGCTCGACCAGTTCACCAAGCATCTGGTCGTGACATCGTTTTTGCCCGGCGAAAGCCGGTTCGTCATTCCGCACTTCTTGAAGTGGACGTACGAACGCAACGTTCACGGCGCGTTCGGCCTGTTCGGCAGCAGTTCCGTATTGCTTGTCGGCATGGCCATCGTGGTCTTAGTACTCTTTTGGTTCAGCTTTCGCGATGCCGCAGCACGCTCGCGCACCGTTCGCATCGCGTTCGGAATGATCGTCGGCGGTGCCATCGGCAACATTCTCGATCGCGTGCACTACGGCTACGTCATCGACTTCATCGATTTTTATCGCATTTGGCCCAACATTTTCAACATCGCCGATTCGTGCATTACCGTCGGCGTCGGTTTGCTGCTCCTTTCGAGCCTTGTTACACGTCGTCACCGCTGACGAGGCGGGCAAGCGCACCGACGTCGTCGTCGCTCGCCTCTCCAACGCCTCACGCGCCCTGGTGGCCGACGCGCTCAAGCGCGGCGACGTTCGGATCAACGGCACTTCGGGCAAAGCGAGCCATCCGCTCGAGGAAGGCGACTTGCTCGAGTTCGAGATTCGCCGGCGTCCGGAGCCGCTTGCCGTACCCGAAGCGATCGACGTTCCGATCGTCTACGAAGACGAAGACCTCGTGGTGATCGACAAGCCGGGCGGAATGGTAACCCATCCCGCCCACGGCTCGCGCAGCGGCACGCTGGTCAACGCACTTCTCGGCTATCTCGGCAGCGATCTTCCCGGCGACGCATTGCGACCGGGTTTGGTGCACCGCCTCGACCGCGACACCTCGGGACTGCTGGTCGTTGCCAAGAACGATGCGGCCCTGTCCGCTCTCGGCATCGCGATGAAACGGCGCGCAATTACGCGCGAGTATCTCGGATTAGTGCACGGCATCCCCGAAAATCGCCGCGGGACGATCGACGGCCCCATCGGACGCGACCCGAAGAACCGCTTGAAGTTCGCCATCACCGGCGACGGCAAGCCGGCGAGAACTCACTACGAAGTTCGCGAGGCGTATCCAAAGCACGCGGAGCTCGTCTTCCGCCTCGACACGGGACGAACGCACCAGATCCGGGTGCACATGGCTGCAATGGGTCATCCCCTCGTCAACGATCGCGCGTACGGACGGCAAGAGGCTCGTTTCGATCTTCCCGGTCAAGCGCTGCACGCGTGGCGGCTTGCTTTCGTCCATCCGCGCACCGGCAGGAATCTCGAGTTCGAAGCGGATCCGCCCGAAGGCTACCTTCGTGCGCGCGACCTGCTCCGGGAACATGGCTGACGCCGCTTCAAGCCGGACGTCCCTGTTCGTCTTAAACGCCGCCGACGGCGGGGCGCGGCAAGGAACGTTGCGGCTCGCACATGGTAACGTGGAGACGCCTTGCTTCATGCCCGTTGGAACGGCCGCAACGGTGAAAGGTTTGACGCCGCACGAACTGCGCGAAGCGCATGCCCAGATGGTGCTCGCCAATACGTACCACCTGTGGTTGCGCCCGGGTCGCGACGTTATCGAACGCGCCGGCGGGCTTCATCGCTTCATGGCGTGGAATGGTCCGATTCTCACCGACTCGGGCGGCTTTCAAGTCTTCAGTCTGGAGGGGCGACGCACGCTCGATCGCGACGGCGTAACCTTTCGCTCGCACCTCGACGGCAGCGAACACCGGTTTACGCCGGAGAACGTGGTCGCCTTCGAAGAGGCGATTGGGGTAGACGTCGCGATGGTGCTCGACGTGTGCGTGAAGCTCCCGGCGACGAGGGACGATCTCGAGGCGTCGGTGCGGCTGACGACCGATTGGGCGCGCCGTTCGGTGGGCGCGCATCGATCGGCCTCCACCGCGCTTTTCGGAATCGTGCAAGGCGGACTCGACCTCGCCTTGCGCGAGCGCAGCGCGCAGGAACTGGTCGAACTCGACTTTCCGGGCTACGCGATCGGCGGATTATCGGTCGGCGAAACGCGCGCCGAGATGTATGCAACCGCGCGGGCGTGCGCGGATCTGTTGCCGCGCGACAAGCCGCGCTACCTCATGGGCGTCGGCACGATCCACGACCTCGTCGAAGCGGTCGACGCGGGGATCGACATGTTCGATTGCGTGTATCCGACGCGCTGCGGCCGCAATGGCCGGGCGATGGCGCGCACCGGACACTTCAACCTGTTCAATGCAGCGTACGTCGCCGATTTCGCTCCGGTCGATCCGCAGTGCGACTGCACGGTTTGCCGCACGTTCAGCCGCGCATATCTGGCGCATCTCTTCCGCAGCAAAGAGATGCTCGGGCCGCGGCTCTTGTCGTATCACAACGTGTACCTGCTCAACGACCTCTTGCGCGAAGCGCGGGACGCCATTGCGGCGGCCAGGTGGACCGATTTTCGAAATCGTGTTTTGACGGCCGTTACCGGGGGATAAGCGAAGGGGAGTATCGTTCATGCCGAAGATTCTGTTCGTCGTCACCAGTCATGGGGAAATCGATCCCGAGCACAAAACCGGTCTGTGGCTCGACGAGTTTGCAACGCCGTACGCGACCCTTCGCAACGCCGGTTTCGAGGTCGTTACCTCCAGCCCGCGCGGCGGCCAAACGCCGATCGATCCGCGCAGCGTCGAGGGCGTCGATGCCGGCGATGCGGCGGCGGTGCTGGCACAGACGCATCCCTTGCACGAGGTAGGCGACGCGCTGCAATACGACGCGATCTTCATCCCGGGCGGTCACGGGACGATGTTCGACTTAGCGACGAGCTTGCCGGTTAAGACGCTGCTCAGCGAGTTCGACGCGCAAGGCAAGTTCATCGTATCGGTCTGTCACGGTCCGGCAGCCTTCGTCGACGCGATTCGCGCCGGCGCGCCCAAGACGCTGGTCTCGGGAAGAACGATAACCTGCTTTACCGACGAAGAGGAGCGCGCAAGCGGCCTGGCACCCCTGATGCCGTTTCTTCTTGCGTCCAAGTTGCGCGAACAGGGCGCCAACGTGATCGAACGTGCGCCTTGGGCGGATCACGTCGAAATCGATGGGACCTGGATTACCGGTCAAAATCCGCAATCGAGCGCAAGCGTCGCCCAAGCGCTCATTTCGGCTCTGCGTTAACGACGGCGGCACACTCCGCGCAGATCGTCGGATGCACGGCATCCGTACCGAGTCCGCGAAATTTCCAGCAACGCTCGCATTTTTCGCCGTCGGCGGGGAGCAGATCGAACGTGACGACGTCGCTGTCGTCGCCGGCGGCTTCAGCGAGATCGAGTTGCGAGACGACCATCGCCTCGCGCAGGTTGTCTCCT
>PLLA01000100.1 GCA_003140835.1 Candidatus Tumulicola scandinaviensis
ACGATGCCGCCCATCACGATCAGTGCTGCGTCGCGCGTTCCGAGTCGTCGTACCAGCTGGGGCAAGGTGCTACGCCCTTGGGCGCCCCGGCGAGAACACCCTCTGCGCGAACTCGTCGACGACTGCGGTAAAGTCCTCGACGCGTTGCAGCGGAGCCGTGTGCGTGGTACCCGGCACGATTCTCAAGCGAGCCTGCGGAAGCCGGTGTAAAAAACGCCGTTCGTCCAAGCGAAAGAAGACGTCGTATTGGCCGTTGACGACCAGCACCGGCTTCGAGTAAGAAGCGATTTCGTCGATCGCCCGCCGCTTGGACCGGACGATCGCGCTGGTCTTCGCGAACACATCGCGGTCGAACGGAATCGCTTCGATCGGGCCGAGCCATGCGCGCGGTAACGTGACGGCCAGCGAGAGATGCATCAGCGATTCGGCCCAAGCGTTCGGTAGGATCTGCGTCAAGCGCACGCCGGCGCCGTAGGGCCACCACTTCCAGGATTCGAAATCGAGCGTGCATCCGGCCAACAGCAGCGCGCGCGTGCGCTCGGGAAAGAGCGACGCGTAACGCATCGCCACAAAGCCTCCCAGGGAGTAGCCGATTATCAGCGGCGGGCTGCCGACGACGTTATCGATGACGTCGCTCAAAAGCTCGTCCAGCCGCTCCTCGGTGAACGGTACGCCGGCGAGCGACCCGTGGCCGGGTAGATCAAGCGTCACGACGTGATAGCGGGCTGCCAGCACGCGCGCGTGCGGTACCCAGATCTCGCGACCGAGGCGCATCCCGTGCAAAAAAAGCAGCCCAGGATTCCGCGGATCGCCGACCTCCGAAGATGCGGCGCGAACGTCGATTGCCCGGCTCTCCTACGGCAGCGACTCGACGACGTCGACGTACGATTTAAGAACGAACGCGAGGCGCTGCGATGGGAGGTCGAAGCGGTCGAGCACGTACGACTGCGGATCGAACCATAGCGTCCCGCGTTTCCCGTCGACGGTCACGTCCCGTGCAACGTCGCGGGCGGGAACGCCGGCGGGTCTCGGCGTGGTGGATGACGACGCGCTCAGCGGCATCGCGGAATAGCCGAGAAAGAGATTGGCGAGCGTCAAACGCGACGTCGAGGCGCCGTGGAGCACGGCAGGCAGTTGAAAAAAGCTTGCGGCGTTCGCATCCACGACCGCAAATGGGGCGCCGGGTGCGGCCGAGAGCGTCGTTTGCCGGCCGTCGAGTTTGACGACCGCTTTGGCGCCGTTGACCGTGACGGTCGTGAACGTTCGGCCGTCGACTTCGTCGGCGAACGAAAGGGCGGCGAACGTCGCCGCATCGAGCGTTCGTCGCGTGACTTCCGCTGGCTCCATCGGCTCCGAATGCTCGGAGATCACAATTTTGCTGGCGCTGCGGGTGACGACGATTCGGCTCGTCGATGCAGCTTGTCCGCTATCGATGATGGCGTACTGGTAGGTGCCGTTAGGCAGGATGGCGTTCGCGGCTCCGGCGGGTTCGCACGTTACGAGCAATGCCGCCGCCAAAAATCCACGAGCAACCCGGAGTTGCGGGAGCTTGGTGCGAATGGTTCCCGCCATGTTTGCAGCTATCGTCCTTTCAGCGCTCACACTCGCCCAGGCGCCGCCGCCTATGGCCCCGGTTGTTCCGGCGATGCAACAACCCCTGGATACGGGGCCGTGCCTGGACTCCCCGCGCCCGGTTCCGCGCGTACTCCAGCCGCCCGTCGAGCGAAACATGCAGATCGTCCGCATCGACCGCGTCGAGTCGACGGCCAGCCTGATGCCCGGTGAAACGATCGGCTTTCTCTACACGCTGGCTGACGGCACGACGTGGCTGGGCCAGCGCATGCCCCAGTACCAGTCGGGGGCGGCCGCCGCCTCGGTCAACCAGGTTCTCTCGATGACCCACATGCCGGGGCAGAATATTTCGGTGTTCCCGCCGCAGATGAATCACGGAGTCGCGACCAAATACGAGCAGTTTTTCCGAGTGCAGATCTCGGCGGGCGCCCTCTCGACGCTGAGAATCCAGGTCGTGCCGTGCGTCGCCTGGCCGGCCAACCGCCCGCTGCCCGACCCAAACATGTAGGGGTACTGAGGATCTTAGCACCCGGCGCATCCGAGTGCTAAGTTTGGGAGTCTTAGCAGAGAATGGACTTCGTACTTCGGACGAAGCTCGGCACGTTCGAGCCGAACGCCGACGTCTTCGTCGACGAGGACGCCGGCAGGGTGGTGGCCATCGTCGAGGTGGCCGGCGCCGATCCCGACACCCTCAGGGTGGGCGTCGACGAGCTGCACCTCTATATCGGCGGGCGCCGGCTCGAGGCGGTGCGTTTACGCAACGGTTCGTTCGTGCAAAAAGAAATTACGTATGGCGAGTTCGCCAAGCGCATCCACCTGCCGGTCGCGGTAGAGTACGGCGAAGTGGCGGCAAGCTACGCCGACGGACTCCTGATTATCGCTTTGCCGATTGCGGCGACCGCCTACCGGCCCACCTCGCGCACCGAACTCCGCATTCTCGTGAAGAGGACCCACTCCTAACAGCTATGTCCCCGCAAAAGAAAACGACGATCGCCCCTGCGAACCTCATCGGCATTCTGCCGCTCCAGGAAGCGGTGCTGTTCCCGCACACCGTCATCCCGCTGGCCGTGGTGAAGAAACCCGGTATCCAGCTCGTCGAAGAGGCGCTGCGCGAGGGGAAGCCGATCGGCCTGACGGTTTTGAAAGACCGCGAAATCGAAAATCCCGAGCCCGACGACGTCCAGCGCGTCGGTACCATCGGCGTCATTCAAAAGATGCTCAAGGTGCCCGACGGTACGTTGCGCTGCATCGTCGCCGGCCAGCAGGTCTTCAAGATCGAGCAGTTCACGCAAACGGCCCCATACATGGTTGCCGCCTATACGGAGCTGCCCGACGTGACCGTTGAGGACGAGCAGTTGGTGGCCATGCAGCGCAATCTCGGAGGACTCTTCCAGAAGCTGCTGTCGTATTTGCCACAGGCGCCCCGCGAGATGGAGATGGAGGTCCAAAACATCACGGATCCCGCGGTTCTGACGTATTTCGTTGCCTCGACGATGCGTCTCGAAACCGCCGACCGCCAAGCGCTGCTCGAAGAGCGCGATACGGGCAAGCGCATGCGCAAGCTCACGCTGCTGCTGACCAAAGAACTCGAAGTCGTCGAGCTCGGCCACAAGATTCAGAGCGATATTCAGCGCGAGATGGAAAAGAATCAGCGCGAGTTTTACCTGCGCCAGCAGTTGCGCGCGATTCAGGAAGAACTCGGAGAAGTCGACCCGCAGCTGGCCGAGGTCAACGAGCTGCGCGAGAAGATCGACGCCGCGGGGATGCCCGAAGACGTGAAGAAGGCCGCCGACCGCGAGCTGGACCGTCTTTCGAAAGTGCCGCAGGCGAGTCCGGAATACAGCGTGATTCGCACGTATCTCGACTGGCTCGTGACGCTGCCGTGGAATAGCGAAACGGCCGATCACATCGATATCAAAGCCGCGCGCGTGATCCTCGACGAAGACCACTACGACCTGGAGAAGATCAAAGACCGCATCGTCGAGTACTTAGCGGTTGGAAAACTCAAGAAGAAGCTCACCGGACCGATCCTGTGCTTCGTCGGTCCGCCCGGCGTCGGAAAGACGTCGCTGGGCCAATCGATCGCGCGCGCGATGGGCCGCAAGTTCGCGCGTCTTTCGGTCGGCGGCGTTCGCGACGAAGCCGAAATCCGCGGCCACCGCCGCACGTACATCGGCGCCATGCCCGGCACGATCGTGCGTGCTATCCGCGATGCCGGCAAGAAGAACCCGGTGCTGATGATCGACGAAATCGACAAGGTCGGCGCCGATTTTCGCGGCGATCCGCAGTCGGCGCTGCTCGAAGTGCTCGATCCCGAGCAGAACAACAACTTCCGCGATCACTACCTCGATTTGCCATTCGATTTGTCGCAAGTGCTCTTCATCTGCACCGCCAACAGCCTCGACACGATCTCGCCGCCGCTGCGCGACCGTATGGAAATCATCGCGCTTCCCGGCTATACCGAGTTGGAAAAGCTTCAGATCGCCAAGCGCTATTTGTTGAAGAAGCAACGCAAGGCCAACGGGCTGAAGGAAACGCAGGTCCAGATCAACGATGCGGCGATCCGTGCGATCATCAACGACTACACGCGCGAGGCCGGCGTTCGTAACCTCGAGCGTGAAATCGGTACCGTGTTCCGCAAAATCGCGCGCAAAATCGCCGAGAGCCCGAGATACAAAGCCAGGATCAAACCGGAAAATCTGGCCGAGTACCTGAGCAAACCGCGCTTTTTCAACGAGGTGCGTAAGCGGGTTGCGTCGGTCGGCGTGGCCACCGGCCTCGCGTACACGCCGGTCGGCGGCGACATACTCTTCATCGAAACGCAAGCAATGCCCGGGTCGGGCAAGCTGGTGCTGACGGGTCAGCTCGGGGACGTGATGAAAGAAAGCGGCCAAGCCGCCGTGTCCTTCTTGCGCTCGCGATCGAGCGAGCTCGGCTTATCGGAGGACTACTTCGCCAAGCACGACCTGCACATCCACGTGCCGGCCGGTGCCACGCCCAAGGACGGCCCATCCGCCGGCATCGCGCTCGCGACGTCGATCGCCTCGATTCTTACCGGCCTCAAGGTCGATCCGAATCTGGCGATGACCGGGGAGATTACGCTCACGGGACAAGTCTTGCCGATCGGCGGTCTCAAGGAGAAAGTCCTCGGCGCGAAGCGCGCCGGCATCAGCAAGATTCTGCTGCCCAAGCGCAACGAGATGGACCTCGACGACATTCCCAAGGAAGTGCGCGATACGATGACCTTCGTTCCGGTGGAAGAGCTTTCCGACGTGCTGTATCAGGCGCTCGGCAAGCGCGTCATCTCACCGGTGCCGATGGGCCGCGAGACGGCCGAAACCAACAACGTCGTACCGATGCGGCGGCGCAATGGCGTCGTGAAGCAGCAACGCCGCGGTACGGGAGATCGCAAGCGCCGCGTCGCCGTCCGCAAACGCTAAAGCCGCAGCGCATCGCTCACGACTCCTTTCGCTTCGCTAGCCGTTCCTTCGCTCGAAACTGCACGATCCGCGCGATGAGCGCGAGTGGGAGCGGCTCGTCGATTGGAAACTGCACCGAACCTTTCGCGTACCTGTATCGCCCAACTCTTTCTTGAATGCCGCGATTCCCGACGCACCGGGATAAAATCCGATATGATTTGCGAACGCGGCGAACCACACGATGATGGCGCCATCCAGCCGGAAAGCCGGCATCCCGTAGCTGATCGTCTCGTGGGCTTCGGAAGCAGCTTTTTGAATCGTCCGGCGTACCTGATTCAGAATGTGTTGAACGTCTGCCGTAAAGAGGCTCGCATAATCGGCGTAGTCCTCAGGTTTGCTTCCCCGAGCCATTTGCGGCCTACCTCGCGCCTATCGTGCGGCGACCGGGACGATCGGCGTAGGCTGACTGCTCTCCATCGGTAATTCTTGAACCTTGTTTCCGGCTGCGGCCAGCATTTTGCGCACGTCGACGCTTCGAAGCGTTTGATCGCTGAAGGTGCGATAGTAAAACTGTAAGCTGGTAAGGTCTGCTGCCGACGTCCACAGCGTGTACTCGTCGACCGTCTTCCCTTGTACCGTGTCGCGTACTGCACCGACGGGGATATCGAAATTATTCAGAATATGAAAGACTTGCGCAACGGCGTCGGCGCCCGTGTTGGGTTGCACTGCGGTCTGCTGGTAGGCGACGGCGCGCACGAAGCGAGACGGCGGCGTGAAATCGCCCGGCAACCCGTAGAATCCCGAGCCTTGACCGAAGCTCGCGACGGTGTAGCCGTCGAGCTTAACCGACGGCCTCATCATCGGCGTCAGGCCGACGTAGTTTCCGAGGTTGGTGAGGTGCCAGTCGAACGTCGGCGAATTCGTGAGGACGCCCAGCGGGTCGTCGTAGATTCGTAGTTTGCCGCCGATCGGCTCGATCACGACGGCCGCGCCGGTGCGGTCGACGATGCGGAAGTGCACCGGAACCGCGATGCCCATCTGCGGAAGAATCGTCGGTGCGAGCGTGACTCGATCGAACGCGGCTTTCACTTCGGCGACGGTCGTAAAGTTGGCGAGAATCCAGTCGCTGTACTCGTATCCCGCCATGGCCTGCGACGCATTGGCTGGCGTCACGTCGGCGTAGCCCGCGTAGCCGGGAAAGAAAAACTCACCCACGTACAGCCCGGCATCGTTGAGACCGTCAACGATGACCGGCAGACCGAAGGCGTTTGCGCCGAGGAATCCGTGTTTAGCTGTGTACGTGATGCCTTTTGCGTCGTTCGGCAGTGTGCCGGTCAGCGTCGTTCCCTGCGGAATCACGGCGATCTGCGACTGGAGGTCGAGTCCGAATTCGAGCGTTCGTGCCACGACGACGCTGCCGTCCTTGGCCGTCAGACGAATGCCGGTACATGCCATTGCGGCCGTTCCTACGCCAAGCGCGATCGCGAGAAAGAACACCGCCCAACGGACAAACATACCCGCCTCCTCAAAAAGCAGCAAAACTAGCGAGCGTTACGTTGTTGAGGCTCGGCTCGAGCCCCTCTTTATTCGCTGTCGATCGGCTCGTCGTCGGCGGGTTGGTGCAGGAAGTACGCCCGCGAGCGTTCGGAGGGAATCGGCACAAATGGAATGGGCGTTTGCGTGAGATTGAAGAGATTCCCGATCGACGTGGCGCGAGCGTCGGTGGTCCCTAACGAGCCGAGATTGAACGATTGCTCGACGAACTTCAGCATGCTGCCGAACTCGTACTGCGTGTGCGCGACCGTACCGGCGGATACGTACGGAGACACGACGAGCATGGGAACGCGAAATCCCAACCCTCCGGCGTCATCCAAAAACGCCGGAGGCTCGTGATCGTAGAAGCCGCCCCAGTCGTCCCAGAGAATGACGATCGCCGTCGAATCCCAGTACTTACTCGAGCCGATTGCGTTCACAACCGTAGCCACCCACGCCGGCCCGTCGTCGACGCCGTGCGACGACCAGGGATGATCCGAGTCGTGCGAATCGGGAATCACCCACGACACCATCGGCAGATTCCCGGACGAAACGTCGCTAAGAATGTTGGTTTGAGGCGTCGAGATATTCGTTGCCCACTCGGGACCGTTTCTTACCGCATCGATTGCCGCGAACGCATTCCAAAGCACGCCGACCGTTCTCTTCGTATACGCCGGTGCGTAGTATTTCCAAGAAACGCCGCGAGCGTCCATGAGGTCGCGCATCGTTCCGCTCGGGTAGGTTAAACACGGAAACGGTCCCTGTCCGAAAAGGTATTGGCCCGCGGTGGTGATCAGCGACGTGGTGGTGCTGGGCGGCGCGTTACATCCCCAACTCGGTGACGACGGATCGTCGATGAGACTTTCGGTCGCGTTGATGGCTGTGCCGCCCGCGATGAGGTCTTGATGCGCGGTGAAACTTCCGCTGCCTTGCGTTTGGAACGTATGGTCGGCGAGGACGTATTGCTGGGCGAGAATCCAATACGGCTGAATCTGCGTGGGGTCGACGTACTGGTACGGATATTTTCCGGCTGGGTTGTTCCCGTCGATATGGGACAGATCGAAGCCGTCCATCTTCCCAGCGTCGTAGTCGGTCAGGTACGCGCTGTAGTTATGATCGATGTCGCGAGCCACCAGCGGGCGCTTCTGGAGCGGAACGATTTGCCCGGTGTGAAGGGTTCCGTGCGTCGCGCCGTCGGCGCCGGGAAAGGTGGCGAACAGATTGTCGAAACTTCGGTTCTCTTGAACGATCAGGACGACGTGTTTGATCCTCGCGGCCTTCCGGTGGCCGTTGTCGGCGGCCGTCGAGGCCGCGTTCGAACGCGCCGGTGGCCACACGGTTCCCGTACCGTTCGAGCAAGCGGCGAATGCAAAAGCGGCGGCCACCAGCGCACAAGGCAGCCTGCGGAGGAACGCCATGTATGGGCCTACCCGGGCGCCGCTCGCTTTCCTCCCGAATTGTCATCCTGAGCGGAACAGCGTTTTGCTCCTTCGACTGCGCTCAGGATGACGATTGGGTGCTGGCGCTAGGTGACGCTTATTCCGGTTCCTGGCCGAACCTCACCGACGACGCAGGCCGGCAGAGCGTGCGCGCGGAGTTCGCTCAACAGCGCATCGGCTCGTTCGGGAGCGATCGCCACCAGCAGACCGCCGGATGTCTGTGCGTCGGACAGCCCGACGCGAACGGCGTCGTCGATGCTCGGCGCGAAGCTGGTAAACTCCGCGTGCGTTTGCACGTTGTGACGCGTGCCGCTGGGAACTGCACCGTCGCGGATGAGGTCGAGCACCTGTGCCATGAACGGCACGGCGCGTGCTTCGATGGAGAACGCCACGCCCGAAGCGCTTGCCATGGCGCCCGCGTGTCCGAGCAGCCCGAACCCGGTAACGTCGGTGGCGGCGTGCGCTTCGCATGCAAGCATCGCTTGCGATGCACCGGCGTTGAGCGTCGTCATCCAGCGCACCGCCTCAGTCAATTCTGATTCCGCGATGACACCGCGTTTGCGGGCCGTTGCGAGAATGCCGGTCCCGAGCGGCTTGGTGAGCACCAAGACGTCGCCCGGCAGCGCACGAGCATTCGTCACCACGTTCGCCGGATCGATCAGGCCGGTCACGGCCATGCCGTACTTCGGCTCCGCGTCCTTGATGGTATGACCACCGAGCACGGCCACCCCCGCATCCCGCGCGACTGCCGCACCGCCGTCGAGAATCTGTGCGAGAATCGCAAGGTCGAGGTCTTCCGGAAAAGCCGCGATGTTGAGCGCCGTCAGCGGGCGTCCGCCCATCGCGTACACGTCTGAAAAGGCGTTGGTTGCCGCGATGCGTCCGAAGTCGAATGGGTCGTCGACGATCGGCGTGAAAAAGTCGACGGTTTGCACGAGCGCGATCCGGTCGGTGACCTGATAGACGCCCGCATCGTCGCCGGTGCCGTACCCGACCAGCACGCGCGAGTCGGGGGCGCCGACTCGCACCCGGCTCAAAACGGCGCGCAGTTCGGCGGCGCCGAGCTTGGCGGCGCAACCGGCGCAGGAGCTAAGGTCGGTGAGGCGGATGCGCGCGCTGTCCATAGAAAAGGTATTTCCATGAAGAAGTCGCTGCTGCTCCTCCCCGGCCCGGTAACCGTTGCGCAGCCCGTGCTCGAAGCGATGGCGCGTCCCCTGATCAACCACCGGGATGCCGAGTTCGGCGAGTTGCTCGATCGCGTCAAGTCGGCATTAGCGCCGGTTTTCGGTACGCAAAGCGACATTCTGGTGTGCGGGTCGTCGGGGACCGGTGGTCTCGAGGCAGCGCTCGTTAACTGTTTTTCTCCCGGCGACGTGCTGCTCTCGTGCTCGGTGGGCGCGTTCGGCGAGCGGTTCGCGTCGATCGCGCGCACTTACGGCTGTGCGGTGGAGTCGCTCGAAACGGCGCCGGGTGTGGCGCTCGACCCGGCCGTGCTGGCCGCGTGCTTGGACGCCGACGGCGACCGCCGCATTACGGGCATCCTGTTGACGCACAACGAAACCTCGACCGGCGTGCAAAACGACATGCGCGCGCTCGCCCCAGTCGTTAGCCGTCATGGCGCGCTCACGCTGGTCGATTCGATCAGCGGCTTGGGCGCGTCGGAGTTCCGCATGGACGATTGGGGATACGACGTCGTCGTTTCGGCCTCGCAAAAGGCGTTTGCGGCTCCTCCGGGCATCGCAATGATTGCGGTCGGCGAACGCGCTTGGAAAGCGATGGCCGCCGCCCGCATCCCGCGATTCTACTTCGACCTCGGTCGCGCGCGCGAATCGAAGCGTGCGGGACAAACGCCGTGGACGCCGCCGATTTCGATCTTGTGCGCGCTCGACGTCGCGCTGGCACGATATCACGCCGAAGGCATGACGGCCGTGTGGGAACGTCACGAACGGTATGCGCGCGCCGTACGAGCGGGGTTGGAAGCGTTGGGTTTTACGATTCTCTCGCAGCCCAGCGCACACTCGGTGACGGTTGTCGCGGCCTTCCCTCCCGAGGGAGTGCCGGCTGCCTCGTTCTTAAAGCATTTGCGCGAACGCTATGGTGTCGTGCTGGCCGACGGTCAAGGCAAGTTGCACGGAAAGATCGTGCGCTTCGGCACGATGGGCGACGTTCGAGAAGGCGATCTGCTCGGCGCCATCGGCGCGGTGGAGTTGGCGCTGGCCGATCTGGAAGTTGCCGCTACGCCGGGGGCCGGTACCGCGGCCGCTATCGACCGCCTTTCAACGGCTCGCTCCTTCGACTATGCTCGCTAACGCTCGCTCCGCTCAGGATGACATAACAAGGCAAGCCCGCTCAGCGTGACCGGTCGTCGGCGGCCCACATGCCGATCGACGAGCCGACCCACGTGTGCTCCTTGTTGTGATCGACGCCCATCATCGCGCCGCGCGAAAGGCGGCAAAGATTCTGCGCTAACGTGAACGCCGGACGCTCGTCCGGACGTAGGTAGATGAGCCGCAACTCGACTTTGACTCGTCCGCCGTCGACGGCTTCGAGCACGGGACCGTATTCGATTTTTTCTTGCACGCACCACGCGTCGCGCCGTTCGGCCGGAATCGAAGCTACGTCGTTGGCCGTCGGCGCGACGTTGACGCCCGCACCTGCAAACGAAAAGAGCGGTTTGAGTACGTAGTTTCCGGTGAGGCCCGGCGGAAGGTCCGCGAGGTCGGAAAGGAGCGTCGCTTTGGGTATGGCGGCGTGATCGAGAAAAGGCAGCGAGTACTTCGACCAGATCCAAAACCAGTTGGGATGCGGCGTCCATTCGACGTCGAGGTCGTCGCGAAAATCAAACGGCAGCGATATGCTTTTGCGCTCGAGTTCGTAGGCGATGACGCGATTGTAGATGCGTTCTACACGCACCTCGGCGCCGTCTTCGCGCTTGCGGTAGAGACGCCGGCCGCGCCTGATCAGGGCGGTCGGGCAGACTGCTTCGATGCCGAAGAGCCGGCGCGACGCCGAGAAATCCGGATACGTCTTTTGCGCGAGCGGTTCGAGGTCCATCAGGATGACGTGCTCGGGATCGTGGTTTCCCAGAATCACCGTTCGTGCGAGGTCGATAAAGTCCGACCGCGTCAAACCCGAGAACCACGACCGCCAGTCCAAATCGAGTCCGTCGATCGTTCGCAGGGCGGCGCCCCATGCGTCGTGCTGCATCGTCTGATAGGCAATCAGCGTCGGAAAGCCTTGCAGCTCGATGAGTTTTGGGACGAGTTCTCCATGCTCGTCGACGGCAATCGCAAAGTCGATCGCGCAAAAGGACGGCAGAGCGGTAACGCCCGGCGTGTCCCATCGCGCCGGAACCGCCGCCTTCATGCGTTCGATGCGAGCCGGGTCGCTGAGCTGCTCCAAGATTTCCCGCCCGGCGGTTTCGGCACGAGCGCGCAGACGCGCCGGAAGAAATACCGGGGTTTGCGCGATCTGCATGTCGATCGGGGCGCCGCAGCGGCGGGAAAAATCGACCAGATAGCCGCGGTAGAGCGCCTCCGAGTAGCCGGCGTTATAGAGTCGTCGAAATAGTGGGTCCACGGCGTGCTTTTTCGGTGCGAGCGGCATCGATTACGTCGCGTAGTCCCTCGCGCAGAAGAAATCCGAACGAGTATCCGGCCGCCAGAAGGCGCCCGGCTTCGATGTGGTTTTGCAGACGCAGCCGCTCGACTAACGAGGCGCGGCTTTCGTACCAGTCGCGCGTTACCTCGGCGGCCGCGAGCTTACGTTCGAGGAGCGTTGCCAGTTCGGCCGCGTCCGGGATTTCCGGGTGGTGGTTCGAAGCGAAGATGCGCGGCACGCCGTTGGGCTTGCGTGCGAATTCACACATGGTCAGTGCCGGGCCGGCAGGTTCATCGCGACTGGGCGACTCGTACGCGATGGGAGTGATGCCGTCGGGAAACGACGGACCCTGCGGAATTAGGTCGTAGTGCCGCGAATCGACGATCGGCAGATGCCGGCCGTCCGGAAGATTCGCGGCCAGCTGCGAAAACCACGGATGCGTCTGCGCTTGCGGCGACAAGACGTTCTCGACGATACCGATGCTGGGCCCACCTTTTTCGGCCGAACGCAGGGCCGGTTCGGCAATACCCGACCAGCGGCAGAGCAAACCGAACGTATGGCAAACTCCGTACAACATCGCGCGGTCGTCGCGCTCGACGGCGTCGTAAAATTCGAACAGCGGAGCCTCCCAATCGGGCGACTCGGCGATTTCGCCGGCGTCCACGTCGTCGCGATGGTTCATGCGCGGATCGAGGTGCCCCGGTCCGCCAGTGCCGACGTACATTGCAAGCCCGTCTGGAGGTGGCGGCAGCAAGAATCGCCGGCGAACGTCGTACGAAATGACGCGAACGGTCAGGCCGGTTTCGGCTAAATCCGCCTCCGCATCGGCCGCCAAGCGTCGCACGAGTCCCACGATCGAATCGTGCCCGGCATTGTGCCAAGCATGATTCATATCCAACACGTGTACGTCGGCGAAGGCATCGTCGGGCTGCGGAATCTCGGCCGCCGTGGACGGCCGGACGAAAGCGAACGGCTCGCGCTTCACGATGCGATGCCGTGCTCGGTTTCGGCGATGATATAGTCGACGACCGCCGTCAGGCTGCCGGTTTCTTCGAACACCTTGAGCTGCCGGTCGGCGCCGGTTCTTCGCCGCACGATTTCGTGCACGTAATTCACCTCTTCACGCGATCCCAGCTCGTCGAGCACGTCGTCGATGAACTCCAGCAGTTCGGCGAGCAACGACTCCGTCGGCAGCTCGATTCGCTTGCCGAGATCGATCAGTTTTCCGTCGATTCCCCAGCGCGCTGCGCGCTGCTTGTTTTCGGCAATCAGCGAACGCCGGTAGAGTCGCCAGCCTTGGTTTCGACTGAAAAGCCTCCACAGCTTGTAGGTGACCGCTTGAAAGAGCGCCGCTAAGCAGATGGTCTCGTCGATGCGCATCGGGACGTCGCAGATGCGGTATTCGAGCGTCGGAAAATACGGGTGCGGCCGGACGTCCCACCAAATCTTCTTGCCGTCGTCTATGCAGCCGCTCGCGACCAGGGTTCCGACGAAGTCGTCGAATTCGGCAGCGGATCCGAAGTAGTCCGGAATTCCGGTCCGCGGGAAACGCTCGAAGACCTTGGCGCGGTAACTCTTCCATCCCGTGTTCGTCCCGCACCAAAACGGCGAGTTCACCGAGAGGGCAAAAATGTGCGGCAAGAAGTACCGCGCTGCGTTCATGACGTGAATGCGAGTATCGGGCTGCTCGACGGCAACGTGCACGTGTAAACCAAAAATGAGGTTGGCACGCGCTACCATTTGAAGGTCGTAGATCAGGCGCGCGTAACGCTCGTTGTCGGTGATGGGAACGCTCGACCAGTGCGTAAACGGATGCGTTCCGGCGGCGGCGACCCGCAGACCGTTTTTGCGCACGAGCCCGATGATTTCGGCACGCAGTTTGGTCACTTCGGCGCGAGCCTCTTGGACGTTCTTGCAAATGTTCGTGCCGACTTCGATCACGGGCTGATGCATCTCGCGTTTCATTTGATCGTGCAGCCGTTGCTCGCCTTGGGCGAACATCTCTTCTTGCAGATGCGAGCGAAGTTCGCGCGTCTCCGGATCGACGACCTGAAATTCTTCTTCGATGCCCAGCGTGAACGAGGGAATCCCGGCGGCGTGCATCAACGACCTGCGACCGCTGGGTCTTCGAGTGTGGTGGCCGGCCAACGCCCGGTGGTTTCGAACAGACGCGGGTTGCGTACCCGGTCGATCAGGACCGTGGCCATCGTGTTGACGACCCAGTCGAAGTTTTCTTCGCCTACCGATTGGCGATCGGCGTCCGGCGCCGGGTTCATGAAATCGATTGCATACGGCACGCCGTCGCGAACTGCAAACTCGACGGTGTTCATATCGTAGCCGAGCGCGTCGCACAGCGCGATCCCGTCGCGGCGCAACCGTTCGTCGAGCTGCGCTTCGATCGGTGGAGCGTTTCGCACGTACCGTTCGTGCATGGGTGCTCCTGGATCGTAGGGCATCACCAACACCTCCGAGCGTCCTAAGACGTAAAGCCGATAATACTCGGTAAAAACGATCGCTTCTTGGGCCATCATGCAGAGATCGCGCGAACCGTCGTAGGCGGCGAAGAAAGCATCCGGAGAATCGCATTTGTGAACGTCGCGCCAACCGCCCCCGTCGGCGGGCTTCATGAAGATCGGAAAGCCGAGATAGGCAAACACTTCATCCCAGTCGACGAATCGCATGTTTCGAAACGACTTTGCCTGGGTTCCCTTCGGATGCTCTTTTGGCGGAAGCAAAACGGTTTTGGGGACGGCGACCCCCACCGAGTCGGCGACGAGGTTGTTAAAAAACTTGTCGTCGGCGGCACACCAGAACGGATTGTTGATGACGACGGTGCCGCGCGCGGCGGCACACTTCAGGTACACGCGGTAGAACTGGACGTCGTGGCTGATGCGGTCGAGAATGGCGGCGTAGTCGAACGTCTGTCCGTCTCGCAAATACGAGACGTCGACCGGACAGCCCACGAACTCTCCGCCGGAAAGAGCCGTCACCGCGTTCATCAACGCCCACGGAAACGTATCCTCCATCCCAAACAGAACGCCGATGTTCTTGGACGCGCTCGCCATTGCGGTTCCCTCCATCTTTCCGGCTGGCCGGGCGTCTGTGATTCAAGAGGGCCGCGCGTAGGTCCCTTGCAGAGGAGCGGCGTACCGCGCTCCTCATGATCCGCCAGCAGCAATCGTGGGTGAGCGCCGCTTTGCAGCGACCGATGGAATTTCTTCGATTCGGCGACCGGGGATTCGGGGTCATCATGTTTCCTACGTCGATGGGGAGCTTTCACCAATACGAAGACATGAACACCGTCGGGTGGCTCGCCGACAAGGTCGAAGCGGGCTTCATCCAGCTGTTCTGCGTGGATTCGGTCGACGCCGAAAGCTGGTATAACAAGCAGGTTGCGCCCGCCCTTCGCGCCCAACGCCACGCCCAGTACGACCGCTACTTACGCGAAGAAATGGTTCCGTATGTGCAGGCCGCGACGGGGCGCGACGATCTCGGAGTGTTCGGCTGCAGTTTCGGCGGTTACCATGCGGCGAACTTTGCCGCCAGCTATCCCGGCGTCGTCACCAAAGCGGTCTGCTTCTCCGGAATCTACGACATCCATCAGTTTCTCGACGGTTACTGGGACGACACGTGCTACTTTAACTGCCCGACTGCGTACATTCCCAACATGGACGTCGAATGGACCGACCGTCTTTCCCAAATCCAGTGGACGATCGCGACCGGAGAATACGACTCGCTGGTCGACGATAACCGGCAGTTCTCTGCGCTGCTATCGGGCCGCGGCATCCCCAACCACTGCGAAATCTGGCCCGGCGTGTTCGGCCACGATTGGCGATGGTGGAACGAAAACGTCCGCCGCTTTTATTGACATCGGTTAAAGAGAGTGTCGCGCGAAGAGCGGCGCAACGAAGGGGCGGGCGAATTCCGGGATCGTGTTTTCGACTGCGGTATCGATGGCGCCGTCGAAGATCGTGAACGACGGCACGGTACGCGAAGCCTTCAGGCTTGCGCGAATCGGCGGGGTTAGCGGAAAGAAGAGCGCGACGAAGAGTACGAACCACACCAGGATCGCGCCTTTAGCGAATCCGACGAGTGCGCCGGCAATGGCATTTCCCGTGCCGAGGATCGGCAGCTTGGCGAGGCGCTTGAGGATCGACGCCGCGGTTAAGATGACGGCATACGCGACGATTCCGGTCAGCACCATTCCGACGACGTGCGCGGGACCGGCGCTCAGCTTGGTATATGCTTCGATCTGTGCGTCGGCGCTGCCGTTATAAAACCACGGCATTATGAGCGCGGCGGCGATCGCGACGACGCCGCCGAGCTCCGAAACGAAACCGCGCGAAAAGCCTTTAAAAGTCGCGGCGGCAATCACCACCACGACGACGACGTCCGGCCACGCGAAGCCGAAGATCACGTTCGGATGGTCGCGCCCAGCTCGCCCTGCAACGCGCCGAGCGCGCGGGCGATCGCCTCGTCGGCCTCTCCATCGGTGATCGTGGCATCGAAACGCTGCAGGGCGATGCGCACGGCGAGACTCTTGCGGCCTTCGCCGAGTTGCTCGCCGCGGTATTCGTCGAAAACGCGAACGCCGGTGCAGGTCGCGCCCAGAGCGCGTGCGATCGTTCGTTCCACGTCGCCTGCGCCGACGTCGAGGGCGACCGACAGCGCCAAGTCGCGTGACGTACCGGGATAGCGCGAAGGCGGGATGTAGCGGGGCGATGCGTACTCCGGTAGCGAGTCCAGCTCGATGCTGCACAGATATGCCGGTCCGTCGACGTCGAACGACTTCCCGAAGCGCGGGTCGAGATGGCCGAGTTCCCCGACGGCTTCGCCGTCGAGCGTTACGGCGGCGCTCTTTCGGGGATGAAGACCGCGACCCGCGCTCGGGCGCGCGCCGGCGCGCCGTCCCGTCACGCTCGCGAGCAGCGCTTCGCAATCGCCTTTCAAGCGCAAAAAATTCGTATCGCGCCAGGGCGCGTCGTCGTCGGGCGTGGCGGTAAAGCCGAACGTCAGCATCGGGCGTTCGTCGATACGGCCGTCGCGTTGCGAGAAGACGTGTCCTATCTCAAAGACCCGCACCGGCGCGCCGGCCGCCGCGAAATAGCCGGCGATCCCCGGGACGAGCGACGATCGAAGGAATCGCTGCTCCTCCGAGAGGGGGTTGAGCACCTCGGCGGGAGCGCCCGCGGGTTCAACGCCTGCTCGGCGTTCGCGATCGAGTTGATCGCGACCGTGGAGCGAGTGCGTGATCAGCTCCCGATATCCGAGCCGCGCCAACTCGTGCGCGATCGCGGACTCTCGATCGAACGGCGCGCTCGAAATCTCATGCGCGGGAACGGCCGGAACGACGGCCTCGATGTTGTCGTAGCCTTCCATGCGTGCGATCTCTTCAACGAGATCGGCGGCGTTCGTAACGTCGCGCCGCCATGTCGGCGGTACGACCGAAAATGCCGCCTCGCCACCGGGCGCCACGTCGAACCCGAGCGCTCGCAGATGCTCGGCGATGCGTTGCGCCGATAGGGCAAGACCCAGTAATCGTTCGACCTCCGCGATGCGCAGCGCGATGGGCGCGGCCGCGACGAGGTCTTCGCCAAAGGCGTGCGGCCGATACACCGTCGCCCCAAGGTCGGAGAGCAGTTGTGCGGCTCGCGCGGCGCCGGCATCGGCGAGCGCCGGCGCCAGCGTCTTTTCGTGCCGTGACGCCGCCTCGCTGCGCAGACCCAGCGATTGACTCGTTCGCCGAATGCGCGCGCCGTTAAAGTTTGCAGCCTCGAGGACGATCGCGGTCGTTGCATTGCGCACTTCGCTCTTCTCGCCGCCCATCACGCCGGCTAGTCCGAGGGCTTCGTGCGGGTCGGCAATCACCAACGCTTGCGGCGAGACCGTCCGCTCGACACCGTCGAGCGTGACGAGCGTCTCTCCCTCGCGGCCGTCGCGCACGATCAATGTGGACTCGCTGACGGCGGCGGCGTCGTAAAAGTGCAGCGGTTGCCCGGTTTCGATCATGACGTAGTTCGATGCGTCTACGACGTTATTGATCGGGCGCTGACCGGCCAGGGCGAGGCGAACGCGCATCCATACCGGCGCCGGTCCAACGACGAGGTTGTCGAAACGCTGTACCACAAAGCGGCGGCAATCGGGCGAGTCAATCGATACCCGCGGCGCTTCGCCGGACGGCTCGATCGCCGTNNAGTGCCGGGATTTTCGAACGACGGCAACCGTAGCGGGCGCCCATACGAAGCGGCGAGTTCGCGGGCAAGACCCAGGATCGACATGGCGTCGACGCGGTTCGAGGTAATTTCGACGTCGAGTACCTCGGTATCGAGCCCGAGGAGTTCGACGACGTTCGTACCCGGCAGTGCATCGTCGGCGTGCATCTGCAGAATGCCGTCTTCGAACCACTCCGCCGGTAATGCCAACTCTTCGGCCGAGATCATCATGCCTTCCGAGGCGATTCCGCGCATCTTGCGCGGCTCGATGGTCAGGAGCGGCAACCGTGCCCCGATCGTCGCGACCGCGATCGTTTGGCCGGTCGCGACGTTGGTCGCCGCGGTCGCGATCGTCAACGGCCGATCGGCACCGACGTCAACCTGCGCGACCGACAGGCGATCGGCGTTGGGATGTTTTTCGAGTTTGACGATCGTTCCGACGACGACGCCTGAAATCGGCGGCCGCTCCTCGACGTCCTCGACCGGAAATCCCAGCATGGCCAGCCGGTCGGCGACCGTGCGTGCGTCTTCGGGCAAGTCGACGAACTCACGCAGCCACGATAGAGGAACCTTCATTATTGAAGTTGCTCGAGAAAATCGAGGGCGCTATTGATGAAGCGGCGGACGTCGTCGACGTCGTATCGCGAAAGCCCGAGCCGCTCCGCGCCGAAGCCGAACGCCCATCCGGAATAGATCTCCGGATCGTAGTTCATTTCACGTAGGACGTTGGGATGGACCATCCCGGCGCCCCCGAGTTCGATCCAACCCGACCCGCCGCACATCCCGCAGTGGCTCCCGCCTCCCTTGCACTTCGGACAGGTCGTGTCGACTTCGGCACTCGGTTCGGTGAAAGGAAAAAACGACGGCCGGAAGCGCACGCTTTGCGATGTTCCGAACAGCTCGCGGCACATGCCGGCAAGCATGCCCTTGAGATGACCGAAGTGAATGCCTTCGCCGATCAACAATCCTTCGATTTGGTGAAACTGGAAGAGATGCCGCGCATCGACGGCATCGCGGCGGTAGCACTTCCCCGGGGCGACGATTGCAATCGGCGGTCGGTACTGTTGCATCGTGCGAATCTGCATCGGCGAGGTATGCGGCCGAAGCAGCAGCGTCCCGGTTAGCCAGAACGAGTCGAAACCTTCGCGGGCCGGATGATCGGCCGGGATATTGAGCGCATCGAAGTTGTAATAATCCGGCTCGATCTCGGGTCCGATGACGACGGCGAATCCGTGCCGGCGAAAATAAGCGCATGCGTCTTCGACAATCCTTCTCACCGGATTGATCGATCCGGTCAACGGCGCGATCGCAGGAAACGTCACGTCGACCGTGCGCGCGAGCTCGCGCTCGACGTCCCGCGCTTCGAAGCGCGTACTGGCCTCGGAAAGCACCGCCTCCATAGCTTCGACGGCTTCGTTGATCAGTTTTCCGGCGGCTGGGCGTTCGGCCGCCGGCAGCGTGCCGATTGCGCGCCGCAGCTGCGTAACCTCACCATTCCTTCCCAGGTAGCCGACGCGGACCGCGTCGAGGGCGCGGTCGTCCGGAGCGGCGTCGAGGGCCGCACGAAAACGATGCTGAAGATCGACGAGCGTCGCACCGAGCTCGCTCACGATCTTTCGTCCGCCCAACGTGCCGTCAAAGTGGGTCCCATCTCTACGAAACGAATTGAAAAAACGCCCGGTGTTCGTACTATACCGGGCGTTTCGAAAATTGGCTCGGACTTCTCCGGGCGCCGCGCGCGTCGAGCGCGTCCGGCGACCCCTTTCCGAGCGGCGCGTCAGCTGGCGCTGGGCGCCGGATGCAGATGCCGGTATGCCAGATAGGCGTCGATCGAACCAGTTTGGGCGAAAAGCTTCCAGAAGAAAGTGGCGGTCATGTTGCGCTCGGTCTCCTTCTAGCCGTCGGCTCCGGGGGCGGCCGGGTCTTAAAGAATGCCGTGAGTATAGCATGCGACTTTTACGGGGGGTAGTCTTGACTTTTTCGCTCCCAGACACTCTCTTGACAAGGCACCTCGGGAAGCACTCAGGGGCGGTTCCGGATCGCCTCGTAAAGACCGATCGAACCGGCGACGGCGGCGTTGAGGCTCTCGCTCTGGCCGGGCATTCGGATTGATAGAAACCGGTCGCACGGACCTGCCCAGGGGCCCAATCCGCGGCGCTCTTGGCCGATGACCAAGGCGGTTCGCGGGGGCCAGGTTACCGCGTCCAGTGGATCCGCCCCCGTCGCCAGGCCGATGACCTCGAATCCGCCCGCCAGGGCGGCCGCCTTGACGTCCGCGGGATCGCCGAGCGCGAGGTCCAGGCGGAACAGCGCTCCCATAGCGGCGCGCACGACCTTAGGATGATACGGATCGACGCCCGTACGGCCGAACACCACGCCGGGCACGCCGAAGGCGTCGGCCGAGCGCAGCAACGTTCCAGCGTTCCCGGGATCGTTCAGATCAGCGAGCACCAATAGCACGCCGTCGCGATCGAACAGGTCGCCGAGGGCGCGAAATCGCATCGGCGCGACCGCGAGAAGGCCGCTGGGCGTGTCGACGTCGGAGAGATTTGCCGCCGTGCGTTCGTCGACCACGAACGTCGGGGTTCCGGCGGCGTCGAGGTCGCGGACGTGCCTGCTGGTATCGTAGGCCGACTGCGTTACGTACAACTCCGCAAGCTCGGTAGCACTTCGGAGCGCCTCGTCGAGCAAGGTCGGGCCCTCGAAGGCGAAGCGTTGCTGCTCGCGCCGTCCCTTGACGGTCTTCAGAGTGCGAACGTGGCGCAGTCGTTCGGAATGACGGCCGAGGGTGGTGGCCAAACGTTATCGCGCTCGCATGCGTGCCGTCACCCAGGCGCGCGTAGCGATCATGACGAGCCCCGCCAAGATGGCGGCCAACGCGATCGCGATTTTGTCGTTGAAGTGATGCGGAACGAGCAGCCCCACCAGCAGATAAACCGCGACGACGAACACCGCAATGAAGTACGCGAGCCAGCCGATTTCGGCGCCGATCGACGACCGTCGTTGGTTCATCGAAGGCACATACGAGGCGCGACGCGGCGGTTCCGCCAACGTGGTGTCGCCGCTACTCTCGCAAAAGGACACGATGCTTCGATGACCGATGTGCCAAAGGTGCTCTCCACGATGCGCGCTTTTAGCGGCCTCGTCTTCAACGTGCGGGTCGACCGGGTGCGCGACGCCGACGGCTCGGAGCACCGTCTCGACATCGTCGAGCACGGCGGATCTTTTGCCATTTTGGCAACGCCGAATCCGGGCACGATCGTGCTCGTGCGACAGTACCGTCACGCGATCGGTTCGACCCTCTGGGAGCTTCCCGCGGGACGATCCGAGGCCGGCGAAGAGCCGGTCGCCGGGGCGGCCCGTGAACTGCGTGAGGAGACCGGTTACCGCGCCGGAAGAATGCGCCCGCTTGTGTCGCTGTACTCGACCCCGGGCTTTTGCGACGAGATCCTGCATTTCTTTCATGCCGACGAACTCGAGGCGGGCGAACAGGCACTCGACGACGACGAAGACATCGAGGTCGGTATCTTCCGACTCGACGCAGCATGGCGCCTGGTTGCAGACGGCGTAATCGCGGACTGTAAGACGGTGGTTGGGCTCCTCTGGGCGCAGGCGCATAACGACGAATTTGGAGGCGGATTCAGCCGGCAGAGTAGCTAACGATGCTCATCGGCCGCGTCCGGGTGCTACGGACGGCGGGGCTTCGGCCATGGAGGGAGTCGTGGAAATACCGAGCGACATCGATGCCGTGCTCAAACGATTGCTCGATCCTCATGAGGACGGGGCAAATTCGCAGTTGGCCCCCGAAGACGAAGCGTATTTGAATTCGCTGATCGACTCCGTTCGCGCAGGACGGCGCGCCGTGCTCATCGTCGAGGACGCCGACGAACGCTTGCGTTACATGTTTAGCAACGCGACGCGCGCCGAAGCCGTAACCATGCTCGGCAAAGTGGTGGAAGCTGCAGGCCGCCGCCTCACCGAAGGCGACGATTAGGTACCGTTGATTTGCTCATCTCGTCGTCGCCTAGGGGCTCATTTGCCCTTGCAAACTTCGCCCCAAGGCTCCTCGATCTGAGCTAAATCACCGGTACCTAATAGGTCCCGATGCCTTTTTAGTCGGCGAGGACGAGTTCGTCGATTTTTCCGTCGCCTGCGAGCGCGAACTTATAGTGGTAGCGCGCGTGCGGGTAGCTTACGAGAAATTCGTAAAGGGTATCGCCGTTCGTTTCGGTCGTGCTGGAGATCGGTACGATCGATTGAAGTCTTCCGAGCGCGGCAAAGTCCGAGCGCGAAACCAGATCGTCGGTGAGATAGATGCTGAATTGCGGCGTCAGTTGCGTGCGATCGATGTGCTTGTCGGCTAAACGTTGCAGCCATTCTTGAGCTCGGGAAACGATCGCGTTGTCGAGATGCGCCGTCGCAGGAGGTGCGATGACGTCGAGGATTCGCGCCGCCAGCGACGCCGGCGAAGCGATCCGTCCGCCGTGCATCGCATCGGCGTTCACGAACACGATGACCGCGACGTGATTGTCGGGGAGCAAGGCGTTGACGGCCCGGTACCCTGGGACTTGTCCGGCGTACCACACGAAGCTTTTGCCCCCGCGTTGGTCGATGACCCAGCCCATGCCATATTTGGTAGGTCCGCTCGAGCCACCCGGCTCGAACATCGTGCGGACGGCATCGACGTGCAGCAGAATCGGCATCTCGATGTCCCACTTCGCCAAATCGTAAATCGTGGTGACCAAGCCGCGGTCGCCCCGCAGCCACGCCGGATCCCAGCTGCGCGCGACGACGAATCCCCGTGGGCCGGGTCCGTGCGTGTAGCCGACGGCGCGCGACGGCGACAGTCCGGTGTCGCCGGCGAGAAACGTGCGATTCATGACGAGCGGAAAAAAAATGCGTTGTTGGAGGAAGTCGGAGAGCGGTTCGGCGGCGGCGCGTTCGACGACGATGCCGGCGATCAGGTAGTTGACCGGATTGTCGGCATACGCGGCGCCCGGCGGAGAGACCGGCTTCTGTGCGTCGATCGCGGTGAGAAGGTCGGCCGGCTTTACCGAGCGCGTGAAATCGGCCGACGGGCCGGGCTTTGGAAGTCCCGAGGTCTGCTGCAGTAACTGCGCTATGGTCACGTTGGCGGCGACGGCAGATAACTCGGGAACGGACTTCGTGACCTTATCGTCGAGTTTGAGCTTTCCATCTTGCACCAGCATCAAGACGGCGGCGGCGGTGAACTGCCTGGTCAGATCTCCGGCGTAGAACTCGGTGTCGGGCTGCACGGCAACGCTCTTCTTGAGGTTCGCGCTTCCGAAGCCGCGCGCATATACGATGCGCCCGTCGGCGACGATGCCGACGGCGATGCCAGGCGTCCTACCTCCGTGGACCTCGTCGCGAGCGAGCCGGTCGACGGCCGCGGACATGCGAGGGGTAAAGTTGGATTCGGCCCCCGGGCTTCGCGCCGGCTGCGCTAGGCTGCTCGTGGCGAGCACCAAAAATACAAACAGCCAGCGTTTCATCACGCGGCTCACTTAGACTCATAGGCCAGTTGGGCCTCGGCGACGACGCGCGGCCCCTCGACCAGCGCGAGCTGATCCATGCGATGGCTCTTCGGCAGATAAAGCATCGCAACGTCGCCGTAGGGTTGGACCGTGCCGAGCATCGTACGCCGGCCGTCGTGCATCCACGCGACGTCGAGGGCGCCTTCCGCCCCACGCACGAGGACCACGTACCAGGACCCGTCCGGCGCATACATGACGCGCGCGCTCGCACCGCCGTTCATAGCCGTAAAGGTCGCGCTGCGAACCGACGTGCCGGCAAGCCGGCTCATCGCATCCGTGCGAGCCGTCATTGCAGCCCGCATCGCTTGGTTTTCCTGCCAGAAGTACGCCGACGGCAGTATCGCGAGCAGAAGGGCCGCCGCGAAAGCTCCCCAGGATAGCAGGCCGGCGTGGGCCGCCGGCAGGTTTGGACGTAAGCGGCGGACCATCGCGCCCGGCGGCTGGTGCCGGGGTTCGGCAGCCGCCATGCGGGCCACGTCGTCTTCAGCGGCGCCGAGAAGCCGGCTGCACGCGGCACATCCGGCGGCATGCGCATCGACGGCGCTCTGCGTGAACTCGTCGAGTGCGCCCAGCGCGTAGAGAGCGGCATTTTCGCCCACGTGGTCGCGTTCGTTCACGGCGTGGCCGTGTCCAACGCGGCGGCGAGTTTTCGAAGCCCGGCGGCGATACGGCTCTTGACGGTTCCGAGCGGTTCGCGTAACTCATCGGAAATCTCCGCGTGCGTCTTGCCTTCGTAATACGCGAGCTCGAGCGGTACACGCTGCTGCGGAGGGAGCTTGGCGAGGGCGGCGCGCAAGCGGTCGCGCTCGATCGGATCGCCTGCGCGCAACACTTCGTGTTCTTGGGGCTCCGCGGCAAGCCGTGCCTCCAAATGCTGTCGTCGCAACTGCGATCGCCGGCGAGAAATCGCCTCGTTGCGCACGCAGACGACCAAAAAACTGCGGACCAGTCCGCGTTCCCGGCGATACGCGTGAGGCGAACGCCAGACGCGCGTTAGCGCGTCTTGCACGCAGTCGGCGGCGTCCTCAGCGTTGCCGAGCACGTTGTAGGCCGCCGAATAGAGCGACGGCGCGTAGCGGCGGTACGCTTCATCGAACGCCCAGCGTTCGCGAGCGGCAAACGCCGCGGCCAACGTATCGTCGTCGCCCGGATCGAGCATCGCTGCGAGCCTTCGACGCGCCGGGGCGCCGTTGCCTGGAAACGGGTACGCGCCATCCCACGCTAGTGCAGTCATCTAAGAAGAGAACGACGCGCGCCGCTTCGCGGATGAATTAACTCGAGGCGGGCTCGCTATTTTCCGACGGCGCGCTTGGCCAGATTCATCAGCGTTCCAAACGCCGCACGGTCCGAAATCGCGAGCTCTGCGAGCGCCTTGCGGTTGAGGCTGACGCCCGATTTCTTCAGTCCGTTCATGAAAACCGAATACGACAGGCCTTCGCGGCGGACGGCGGCGTTGATGCGGCTGATCCAAAGCGAACGGAAATCGCGCTTGCGCACGCGACGGTCGCGGAAAGCATAGGCGAGAGACTTGAGGAGCGCTTCGTTCGCAACGCGATAGTTCCGGCGCCGAGCGGCGCGAAAACCTTTGACGAGCTTCATCACCTTGCGGCGATGCTTGAGGCCGTGGACCCCGCGTTTGATACGTGCCATGATTTCTCCTTAGACGAGGTACGGGATCGTGGGCGCCAGGCGCTTGAGATCGCCCTTGAAGACCGGCTGATCCTTACGGAAATTGCGCTTGCGCTTGCGCGTCTTCTTACTCAAGATGTGGCCGCAGCCGCTGAATTGGTGGCGATGCAACACCTTGCCCGTACCGGTCACTTTGACCCGTTTAGCAGTTCCTCGGTGAGTTCGAATCTTAGGCACTGGTGGTTTCCTCCAATTTGTGGCTGAATTTCGGCGGTCCGGTCGGCGTCGCACGTGGCGCCAGAATCATGAACATGTTTCGACCCTCGAGTCGCGGCTCGCGTTCGATCGTCGCGAGCGGCAGCATGTCTTCCGCCATACGATCGAGCAGACGGCGCCCGAACGAGGTATACGTAATTTCGCGTCCGCGGAACATAATCGTCACTTTGATCTTGCTTCCGTCGAGTAAGAGCCGCTCGGCCATGCGCGCTTTCGTCTCGTAATCGTGCGTCTCGATCTTCGGACGCAGCTTGACTTCCTTCAGTTCGAAGTGACGCTGCTTCTTGCGAGCGTCTTTGTCTTTTTTCGATTGCTCGTACTTCAACCGGCCGTAGTCGGCGATCTTGCATACCGGCGGCTGCGCCGTCGGCGAGACTTCGATCAGGTCGAGCCCTGCCGTTCGCGCTCGTGCCAGCGCATCTTCGGTCGGCAGAATCCCGAGTTGTTCGCCGTTTTCGTCGATCACGCGGACCGAGCGAATGCGGATCTGATCGTTAACGCGGAGCGGTCGTGCTATGGCATATCCTCCCCAAAAACACAAAAAAAATGGCGCTGCCGGAGCAGCCCCACTGCGCGGAACCAGCCGATGGCCCCTCGAGTGAAGACCGGATCGCCCGCGGGCATCCGGTGAGCACCTTAAGCTTTGCAGCTCGGGTCGCTACTTCGGCTCGGAGAGCATAGCACGCCCGGCAGGGGGAATGTCAACGCCGCGGCGCGCAGGAGCGCGCATGCTCGCGCAAATCCGGGCCGGGGAACCCGGCGACGCTGCCTTCTTGGCCGAATCGTGGCGGGCCATGCTCGACGAACTCCGCCTCGCCCCCGGCGGTTTCGTCCCCGATTGGCACGAGCGGCTAACGGAGCACTTTGCTGCCGGCATCGCCGACCGTTCGCAGGGCTGGGTGGTTGCGATCCAAGGGGAGGAGCGGATCGGAAGCGCGGGGGCCTTCGTGCGGTCGTCCGTGATCGGCGACGTCCAGCGCAGGCGCAGCGCAGCCGTGGCGGGCGTGTACGTCCTTCCGGCCTTCCGGCGCAACGGGGTGGCCCGCCGGCTGGTCACCGCGGCAATCGATTGGTGCCGCCAACGTGGATGTACCGAAGTCCGGTTGCAAGCGTCCGAAGCGGCCGAGCCGCTCTATCGCGCGCTTGGCTTCGAGGACGGTTCCGAGCTCGTTTTGAAGATCGGGTAAAATGCGAACGTTTTCGTGGTGCTGGGCGCTCGCCGCTTTTGCGGGTGCGTATCTATTCGGCGTCGGCTCTCCCCAAGCGCGCGCTGCCGAAGCGCCGATCGTCTTACGGCTCGACGCGCCGGAACAAAACGTCGTCTTCACGCGCGAGAAGATTCCCGTGAAGCCGGGGAAACTGGTGCTGTATTATCCGGAATGGATTCCCGGGCAGCACCAGCGGAGCTGACGCAGCCGCGTCCTGCGGAGCGTTAGAGGCTCGCCATCGCGTCGCGAAAGCGCTCCAAGAAATAGTCGATCGCGGCGTCGTCGATCACGAGCGGCGGCGCGATGCGCAGCACCATTTCTTGGGTGTCCTTGGCGGCGACGCCGCGCGCGAGCAGCGCTTCGGAAACGCGGCGCGCCGGAATCGAGAGCTCGATTCCTATCAGCAGGCCGCGCCCGCGAATCTCTTTGACGAGCGGTGAGGCGATCGCGCGCAAACCTTGCATGATTTTGGCGCCAGCATACCGCGCTCGGGAAGCGAGTTTTTCGTCAACCAGAACGTCGATGGCGGCTTCGGCGACTGCCGATCCGAGCGGATTGCCGCCGAACGTGCTTCCGTGATCGCCGGGGCCGAAGAGACTCATCACTGGCCGGTCCGCGAGCGCCGCGGAAACGGGATAGAATCCGCCACCGAGGGCCTTGCCTACGAGCAGAACGTCGGGCTTGATGGCGTCGTAATCGCACGCAAAGAGATCGCCGGTGCGGCCGAATCCGGTTTGAATTTCGTCGGCGATGAAGAGCACCTGGTGCTCGCGACACAGCGCCCAGGCGCGCTTGAGGTAGCCTTCGGGCGGAACGTTTACGCCGCCCTCACCTTGAATCGGCTCGATTAAGATCGCGCAGGTTTCGGGTTTGATCGCTCCTTCGAGCGCATCGGCATCGCCATATGGTATCGCCGTAAAGCCGGGAACGAACGGCCCGAAGTGCTTGCGATATTCGGGCGTCGTGCTGGCGCTCACCGCCGACATCGTGCGGCCGTGAAAGTTGTTCGAAAAGACGACGATCTCGGCGGCGTCCGGGCGAATGCCCTTGACCGAGTAGCCCCAGCGCCGCGCCAACTTAATTCCGGTTTCGACGGCTTCGACGCCGGTGTTCGTGGGCAGCGCCATGTCGAAGCCGCACAGTCGCGTAAGCTTTTCGAGAAAGCCGGGCATACGGTCGTTGCGCATGGCTCGCGACGTAAGCGTGACCTTTGCCGACTGCTCGACGAGCGCCGCGCGAATGCGGGGATGGCAATGTCCCTGGTTGACCGCCGAATACGCGCTGATACAGTCCAAGAACCGGTTTCCGTCCACGTCCCATAGCCACACGCCTTCGGCGCGCGCCACGATAAGGTCGAGCGGATGGTAGTTGTGCGCGCCGTAGCGCTCCTCGGCAGCGATGAGGTCGTGCGCGCGTTCGGAAACTGCATGCATCGTCGTATCCCATGCGCGCCGCGTGTGTTTACCGCTGCGAGGGCGGGACCGCGGGGGCGCAATTCGCCCGCGTTCGAGGAACACTTGCAACCCTGACTTAAGGACGGTCCCCTTGGGAACCTCTTGGGATCGGATCGATCGACTGCTCGCCCGCGACCATCCCGGCGTGAGCGACAAGGGTCGCACCGTCGCGCGTCTGCACGGCGGCCGGCGTCCGCGCGCGGTGGTGCTCTTGCACGGTTTGACGTCGAGCCCGTCGCAGTTCGACCGTTTCTCCCGCGATTTGTTTGCGCGCGGTCATAACGTCCTGGTTCCGAGGCTGCCGCGTCACGGTCATACCGATCGGCTGTCGACCGCGCTCGCTCGGCTTCGTCCCGACGAGCTTTACGCCGGCGTGGACGAATACATCGCGATCGCACGCGAACTGGGAGAGCGCGTTACGGTCGCGGGATTTTCGCTCGGCGGTTTGCTCGCCGCATGGAGCGCGCAGCACTATCGGATCGACCGATGTGTGGCCATCGCACCATTCTTCGGAGTCGCCTGGATTCCAACCGGAGTGATGACGGGGATAGCCGAGGTGCTGCTTCGCGTACCAAATCAGTTTCATTGGTGGGATCCGATGTTGCGCGAGCGGCAGATGCCCGAACACGGGTATCCGCGCTACTCCACGCACGCCATCGCGCACGCGTATCGCATCGCGCGCTCGCTCCTTCGCGACGCTGCGACCCGCGGGCCGTCGGCGGAAACCGTGGTGCTCGTGGTCAACGCTCACGAAACCGGCGTGAATAACCGTGCCATCCGTCGTCTCTATGCGAGCTGGAACGCACACCGCCCGGGCTCCGTCGAACTGGTGCCGCTCACCGGCTTGCCGCCGTCGCACGATATCGTCGAGCCGTTACGTCGCGGCGACGTAGCCGCTCGAGTCTATCCCCAACTCCTGGCGGCTATCGACCCTTGACGCGAGCGCGCCACGCGCAGGCGGTCGAATGATCGTCGGCCATGCCGACGGCTTGCATGAAGGCGTAGCAAATGGTCGGCCCGACGAACCGAAATCCGCGCTTGCGAAGCTCCTTGCTCATCGCTTCGGATTGAGGCGTCGACGACGGTAGTTCTTCGGAATCGCCGCGGCCGCATACGATGGTCTTGCCGCCGGTGAAACCCCAGATGAACGCGTCGAAGGAGCCGAATTCGCGTTGAACCGCGAGGAACGCTTTGGCGTTTGACACCGTCGATTCCACCTTGCCGCGGTTGCGTACGATGCCGGGGTCGCGCAAAATCTTCTCGACCGTTGCTGGGCGCATGCGAGCCACGCGACCCGGATCGAAATCCAAGAAGAGGAGCCGGTAGTTCTCGCGCTTGCCCAAGATCGTTTCCCAGCTCAGCCCAGCTTGCGCGCCCTCGAGGATGAGAAACTCGAACAGGCGGCGATCGTCGTGAACCGGACGTCCCCATTCCTCGTCGTGATAGCGAATCGACGCTTCCGACGTCGCCCAGGAACAGCGTTTTGGTGACGTCGTGGTGCGTGCCATCGAGGAGGTGATTCGCAGTACCGCGCTAACGCACCCGTGTGATTGCAGTTCCGGTCAGCCGGCCGGCGCAAAGTTATGACGAAGGCGCGAGTCGAGCGCGCGAGCTCATGGCGCTCGACGGTCCCGACGTTCTTACGGCGGCGCGAAGCGCGCTCTACGACCACGGCCGGCGCACGCCACTGGCCGTCGTGTTGCTGCACGGCTATACCAACAATCCGGCACAATATTCCGCCTTCGCTCCCATGCTCTTCGAGCGGGGCGTCAACGTGTTCGTTCCGCGCATGCCGGAACACGGCGATCGCAATCGTTTGACCGATCGCATCGCCGGCCTCACGGCCGATGCCTTGGTGCAGCGCGCCACCGAAGCTCTGGACGTTGCCTCGGGTTTGGGCGAACGCGCCGGCGTGCTCGGCATCTCTATGGGAGGCACGCTGGCGGCTTGGGCCGCGCAACACCGAGCCGTCGCAATTGCGGTGCCGGTCGCGCCCGACTTTGCGTTGCTCGAGCTTCCCTATCCGGTGAGCCGCTTCGCCGCTCGCGTGCTGTCGGCGCTTCCGAACTTGTTCGTTTGGTGGGATCCGCGCGAGCGCGAGCGGCACCATCCGCTCACGGCGTATCCGCGCTTCTCGACCCGCGCGCTGGCGCAAACGCTCCTGATTGGCGACGACGTGTACGCCGAAGCGCGACGCCGTGCGCCGCGCGCCGAACGCATCGTCACCGTCGTGAACCGCACCGATCCCGCCGTGAACAACGAGGTGACGCAACAGGTTTCGCTGCAGTGGAGCGGCTGGAATCCCGCCGCCGTCGAGTACGTGGAGCTGCGGCGCCTTCCCCAAAATCACGATATCGTCGATCCGCAAAACCCGCTTGCTCGTACCGCTCTGGTTTATCCGCGGCTGTTGAAGGCTCTCGGCGTTGCCGAATAAAATCCAACCCATCGTGCCCGTTCGTTTCCGCAACGCTTCTTGGCAAGCGCTCGCTTCGTTTGCCGTCGTTGCGCTGACCGCATGTTCGTTCGGATGGCACGCCGTTTCGCCGAGTTCCGGGCCGGCGGACGTCGTACCCGGTTCGTTTCGCGTCAACGGGCTCGCGTCGGGCGCGGGAAAGATCGAGCACGTCGTCATCGTCGTGCAAGAAAATCGCAGCTTCGACGATCTCTTCCAGGGTTATCCCGGGGCCGACACGGTTTCGAGCGGCAAAACGAAGTCGGGGAAAACGATCGCCCTCAAGCCCATTGCGCTGACGACGCAATACGACATCGACCACTCGACAAATGCGATGTTTGCCGCCTGCGACGGCACCGGCAAGGTGCCCGGAACGAACTGCAAAATGGACGGCTTCGACCAGGAGCAACGGCTTGGAGGTCCGCAGCGCGGACAATACGCCTACGTTCCGCATGACGAATCCAAACCGTACTTCGATATGGCCCACGAGTGGGTGCTGGCCGATCGCATGTTCCAGTCGCACTTAGACGAAAGTTTCGTCTCGCATCAATACATCATCGCCGCCCAGGCGCAGTCGAGCGTCAATATCCCGTTCGTTCCCGAATGGGGTTGCGGAAACAAACAAAGTTACGTCGAAACGATTCACAAAAATCGAACGTTTGGAAAACCCCAGCGCGCCTGTTTCGACTACACGACCCTCGGCGACGAACTCGACAACGCCAATCTTTCGTGGCGCTTCTATACGAGCAAAGTCGCGGATCCCGCGGACGGCGTCTGGTCGGGTTATCAGGCGGTTCGCCACATCCGTTACGGACCGGACTGGAAGAAGGACGTCATCACCCCGCAGAAGCGGTTCCTTCACGACGTCGCCGGCGGCACGCTCGCGAACGTTACGTGGATCACGCCGACGTGCGAGGAATCCGATCACGTGAACTGCGGCGGCGGGTTCGGGCCGTCGTGGGTGGCGTCGGTCGTCAACGCTGTCGGCAATTCGCCGTTTTGGAATACCACCGCGATTTTCGTGATGTGGGACGATTGGGGCGGCCTTTACGATCACGTCCCGCCGGCGCATCTCGACGACGACGGACTCGGCTTTCGCGTGCCGTTGTTGGTGATTTCGCCGTATGCGAAGAGCGGCTACGTGTCGCACCTTCACTACGAGCACGGCAGCATCTTGAAGTTCGCTGAAGACGTATTCGGGCTCGGGCGCTTAGCCGCCAGCGATACACGCGCGAACTCGCCGGCCGCCGACTGCTTCGATTTTGCACGGCCGCCGCGGCCGTTCGTTCCGATTCAGGCGCCGAAGGGGCCGGCCTTCTTTTTGAATCGCGCCGACGACCTGCGGCCGCCCGATAGCCAATAGCGTGGTCGTCCTTCGACTGCGCGCCTTCGGCGCTCCGCTGAGGATGACAAAGGCGGCCCTAGATGTAGTGCTTGAGGCTGGGCCAGATTTCGGACAAACTCTTCGACGGTCCGGTGCAGACCATGATGGGAATGTCGCGTTCGTACGATAGCACCCACGGCGGATCGGATCGCGCCGCCAAGCGGGCGGTCTTGTAGAGCCGTCTCGACGCGCCGCAGTCGCCGTTCACGTCGACGATCACGTTTCCCGAATATCCGTGCGTGCCCCACAGCCAGTAATTGTTGTGTCCGGAAAGCGCCGGCGGAAGCCCGTAGTCTTTTCCGAAGAAATCGATCGCAGCGGCTTCGCCGTAGTTGTTCGCAACGACCGCAGCCTGGGCGCGCTGATCGGGTGGAAGCGATCGATAGATGCGCCCCACCGTCGCAGCGAGTTCTGGCCAACCGTGCATGTCGGCCCAGTCGGTCGGCAGGTCGGCGGTTTGGTGGCGCTCGGTCGCCATCGTCGATTTGCTCAAATGCAGCGTGCGCCCGACGAAAGCGGAGTAGTCCAGCATGCCGCCTTCGGTAAGGACTGGAAGCGAATACGGTAAGAAGAACAAGCCGGCGGCGACCATCGCAACCGCCAGCGCGGCCTGCAGCGGAATCCATCGTCTCGTCCACGACGCGACTTCCACGCCGCCCGCCGCTATGACGATCGGATAGACGTCGGCTGGATAGTAATGCTTCCCGTGCAGCGCAATCATGAAAGCGATCAAGACGACGTACGTGAAGCCGAGGAAGCGCGCCGGGCCTTTGCGGACGAGCAGCGAAATCAGGCCGACGATCCAAATCGGCGATAGAAATAGGTTCGTGAGGAGCAGTTGCTGGAACAGAAACAGCGGCGGGCTCGCCACGGCGTTCTTTCCGTTTTGACCGTTACGCAGCAACTCCAGCATCGGGAACCCGTAGTGCGCTTGCCACAGGAAGTTCGGCAACACGATCAGCGCGGCGACGAGCGCGCCGGCCGCGAACCAGCGCGACCAGAGAACGCGCCGCTGCGGCGTTAAGAGCAGTCCGGTAAGCAACGCAAGGGCGAAAAATATGGCGCTGTACTTGCTTTCGAGACTGACGCCGACGGCCGCACCCGCGGCCAACCACAGGCGCGGATCGCCGCCCTTGGCGATGCGCAGAACGTACAAGCCCGCCAACGGCCAGAGCCACAGGCCGACCATATCGGGGCCGACCTTCATTCCGAAGCTCATCAACACGCCGGCAAACAAAAACGCCAACGCGGCGACGATCTGCGCGAATGCGCCGCCGCCGAGCTCGACGGCTAACCCGCACGTGACGTACATTCCGGCGGCAGCGAAGAGCGCGGGCACGGCGCGCAGCAGAAACAGCGAGTGGCCGAACGACTGGGATGCCGCGGCTAAAAGTGGCGTGACTGGGGGTTGATCGACGTACCCCCACGCCGGATGAAAACCGCAGATGATGAAGTAGAGCTCGTCGCGGAAAAACCCGTAGTGTGGATTTCCGGCAAGGTGTACGACGAGGGTAACCAGCGCGGCGACGAGGGGGATGCGTCGTCCTTGGAATGCGCTCGCGACGCTCAAGATGACGCCGCTACGTAGGGTCGACGGCGCCCGAAAGGATCACACGCTCGGAAATCTCACGCGCTTGACGATAGCGCGCTTGGGATTCGTAGGTCGCCTCGGGCGGCAGGTCGTCGAGAATGCGGTCGAGTTCTTCGTCGAACATCGTCCCGAGCGACGACGGTGTATACGGTCCGGGAAAGCGCAGACGTTGTGCGATCATCAGGCGATAGATTCGGTCGGTCGCGAGATCTTCCATGTAGCCGTCGAGCAAACTCGCGCCCTTGCCTTCGAGGACGCCGTTGCGGTAGCGGATGACGGTGCGCACGGCTGCCCGGGTACCCTCCAGCGTGGTCGTACCGATGCCGGCCGGCGCCGGCCGCAAATCCGGGTGGACGTCCACGAGGGCCGGCCGGCGGTCGATCTGATTCGGAAATGGAAACGCGGCGACGGCGATTCCGTTTTGGTCTGGGTGGCCGGTCCAGGCGCCGTCCATCAAGCAGGATGCTTCGTTTTTCTTGTCGCGTTCTAGAACGGCCAACGCGCGCGCGTTCAATGCGGCGTCTTCGCGGCTCGGATAGAGCGCGGTCATTCCACCAATCGCCAACACTCCGTGCTTGTGCGTGACGTCCGGCATAATCGTGCGCAGCCGCTGGAAGAACGGCACGTCGATTGGAATGGTGTTGCGGTCGGGAAGCAGCCAGTCTGGGTCGTTGAGGTTGAAATGGATCAAGCTGGCCATGTAGTCCCAGCGGCCTAAGTTGAGTCCCACCATATAATCGCGCAGGTTGAACAAAAACTCTTCCATTTGATACGCAAGCGGATGCGATTCGACCAACGCCATCGCTTTGATCGCGTCCGCCGGCCAGCCTTTGGCTGAAATCAGTGCGTCGAATACCGCCCTCCACCAGAGTGCTTCATCGGCCGCTTCGGATTTCGGAATGTAAATGCAGAGCGGATGCTTGAGGCGCGATCGATCGAGGCGATACGCCAGGAGTGCCAAGTCGAAAAGCGAGGCGCTGGTAGGTTCGTGCACGACACCGGCTTGCGAAAGATGCAGGCCGCGAACGCGATTCCACACGACGGTTCCACTGGGCGCGATGCCGACCGTATGACCGCGCTTTGCATCGTCGTACGCCAGCTCGCCGTAGAGCGCCGCAACGATGTTCGAATGACCCAGCAAAAGATGGTCCCAAGTGTTGGCCATCGAGTCTTCGAGATCGAGCATCACGCCGGGCGCGCCGGAATTCAGCATTTTGACGACCAATTCGGCATCGTCCGCGGGTCCGGTCATCTGATTGCGCTGGTCGGCACACCACGCGGGCAGGTCGATATGCCATTCCGTCGAGGTGGCTTCGGAAGGTGGCAAATAGGCGGGCAAGTCGCCGGCGTGCGCGCGGGCGAGGCGCTCGGCTCGCGCGCGTGTCAGGCGTTGCTGCTCGGGGGAAAATCGCGCGTGCAACGGCGCGTAGAATTCCCCGAACCCCGCGGGTAAGTCCCGCTCGAGCGCGCCGGCTGGAGCGGCGTTCACGTAGCGCGAGTGGCGGCTTTGCCGTTTTCGTAGAACTGTTCGGCCTCGGTCGAGCCTCCCAGGGCGGTGGTCGAACTTCGCCCTTCGCCGATGACCGTTGCCACCTCGTCGAAATAGCCGGTTCCGACCTCGCGCTGATGCCGGGTTGCAGTGTAGCCGTCGGCCGCGGCCGCGAATTCCTCTTCTTGGAACTCCGCATACGCGGTCATGCCGCGCGCTTTGAAGTCGTGCGCCAATCGAAAGAAACTGTAGTTGAGCGCGTGGAAGCCGGCCAGCGTGATGAACTGAAACTTATAGCCCATCGCGTTGAGCCGTTCGCGAAACGTCGCAATCGATTGCGCGTCGAGTTTTTTCTTCCAGTTGAAAGACGGCGAGCAGTTGTACGCCAGCAGCTTGCCGGGAAACGCGCTGCGAATGGCGGTGGCGAATCGTTCGGCTTCTTCGAGACTTGGCTCCGACGTTTCCATCCAAATTAAGTCGGCGTGCGCGGCGTAGGCCAGGCCGCGCGCGATGCACGCGTCGATTCCGGGACGCATCACGAAGAATCCCTCGGCGGTGCGTTCGCCGGTGACGAACGCACGATCGACCGGGTCGACATCGCTGGTAATAAGCTTCGCGGCCCCCGCGTCGGTGCGCGCCACGATGATGGTGGGAACGTCGAGCACGTCGGCCGCCAGGCGTGCGGCTACCAGGTGACGCACGGCTTGCTGGGTTGGAATCAAGACCTTGCCGCCGAGATGTCCGCATTTCTTTTCGGAACTGAGCTGGTCTTCAAAGTGCACGCCGGCGGCGCCGGCTGCGATCATCGCCTTCATCAGTTCGAAGACGTTGAGCGGACCGCCAAAACCCGCTTCCGCGTCGGCGACGATGGGAAGGTACCAATGCGCGCCGCCGCGGCCCTCGAGCGACTCGATTTGATCGAGCCTGGAGAGGGCGTTGTTGATGCGTCCGACCAATGCCGGCACGCTATTGACCGGGTACAGGCTCTGATCGGGATACATCTCGCCGGCCAGGTTGGCGTCGGCGGCGACTTGCCATCCGCTGCAATAAATCGCTTTCAGACCGGCGCGGGCGGCTTGCACCGCTTGATTGCCGGTGAGCGCGCCGAGGGCGGTGGTCGGGGTTTCATCCTGAAGCATCTCCCAGAGCCGCTCGGCGCCCATCCGGGCTAGGGTATGCTCGGCCACGATGCTGCCTTGAATGCGGACGACGTCGGCCGGGGCGTAACGGCGCCGGACCCCTTCCCAGCGATTCGCGTCCGCCCACGTGTGGGCAATCCTTTCGGCGCGTTGGCTACTATTCACGTGCGACACCCTCCATCGTGTTTTCGAGAAAAGCCGTCAAGATTGGATCGGCCTGGAGCAATCTTTGGACCGGTCTATTGGATGGGCCAAACCCAATCGTTGGATGGTTTGGTTGTACGTGACTTCCGCGATTCCTATCGCAGAATCTCGAAAATTTCGTGGTACGAATCGAGCGGAATCGGCGCCCCCGCGCCGGGCACGTCGGGGACCGCGTGCGGATTCACCAAGACGAAGACGCGCCGAGCCTGCGCCCACTTGCGATACGCGTTGGTTTCTTTGGGATCCCATCCCGACACGATGATTCGATTCGGCAGCGAGCGATCGACGTATGCGCCGTAGGCCAGCGACGTCGCGTCGAGCCAGCCGTCGACGACGAGCACGCTGCCCGCGGGGACGGTGGGGCGAACCGCGTCGATGACCCAACGCCCGCCTTCACCGGCAGGGTGAACGAAAAACCCGCGTTGCGCGACAAACGCCATGCCGGTCCCGGCGGCAAGAAACACCAGCAGCCCGGTTCGCGCAAGTTGCGCGGCGAGGCCGGCAGTCGATTCTGCGATGCCGGCGGAAGCAGCCAACGGGACCGCCAGCCACAGTGCCATCAGCCGATAACGTCCCACATCGGCTTCGTTTGGATAGGTCACCGAAAACAGCAGTGCCGTCGTGCACGCGGTACACAGGAACAGCGTCGTGCGCCAGTCGCGTCGCCACGCTGCGACCGCGCCGATGGCGACGAGCAGCAAAACGAACGCGCCGAACTGTTCGGTGATGCCGCTGACGAATGCCCCGACCGCATCTTGAACGTGCACTGGATTGAGGGACGCGAGAAAGAAATGCGGTGCGTCGGATTCCTTACCCGTCAAGGTCCGCACGAAGCCCGCAAACGTGCTGGGATTGTTGTAGTTCCAAAAGATTCCGCCGTTCGTTCCCGCGAGCACGCGACTTGGATCGAGTCCGCGCGCGACGACGTATGCCGACCGCAGGGGCAGGTAGAGGTACAGCAACAAACCGGCGAGCGTTAACCCGAACGCGGCGACACCTTGGCGCAGCGTCATTCGCGGTAGTGCGACGAAAGCGCCGAGTGCGAAGCCCGGCGCGAGCCAGACCGCGTTGGGATGCGCCGCTACGCCCAGTCCGAAGGCCGCAAACGCAGCCGCAAACCAACCATCGCCGCGTTGTTTCATCCAGCGCAAGAATGCGAAGACCGCAAAGGCCTCACAGGCGACGGCGAGGTCCTGCGCTTCGGCACGGGCGGCATGCGACCAAACGTCCTGCGTGAATGCAAACCATAGCGTGGCGAACAGCGCGACCGGCCGCCACGCACCGAGTTCGAGGGCGACCGCGTACGCCAGCAGCGCCGCCGCAGCCATTGCGACTCCCGAAAACGCATTCAGCCGAAAAGCGACGGAGCCGAGCGGCAGCAAATGCGACCACACGTATCCGAGTAAGACGTAGAACGGAAATCCGGTCGGATGCGTGATGCCGAGAATGTAAGGCACGCCTTGAAGTTCGGCCGTGTCCCAGGAAGCAGGCTCGTGCGATGCGCTGGCAACGTAGGCGACCGCCGGGATCAAAAATGCCGCGAGATCGCAGAGAAGCCGCGCACCCGGCGCAGCTTTCTCGTGCACCCGCTGCCACACGATCGCCTAGCGACCTCCAAGCGTGGGCAGCGGCAGCGACGGACGCGTCGAAAGATCCGGACGCACTTGCACGTACCCCGCAAGCGCGTTGTCCATGAGCTCCAGCGCCAAATCGAGCTGAGGATCTTTGCCGTCGCGGTAGTCGTGCGGCGCAACGTCGACGTCGTGGTCGGGATCTGTTCCGTAGTTTTCGACGCGCCAGCCGACGTCGACAAACCAAAACGAAAATTCCGGCTGCGTCGTGAGCGTTCCGTCGACCAAGTGGTGGTACGGGTCGATTCCGATGACGCCGCCCCAGGTGCGCTTCCCGACCAGCGGGCCGAGATTGTACAGCTTGAAGCAATGGCTGAAAATGTCGCCGTCCGAGCCGGCGAACTGGTTGGTCATCGCGACGATCGGGCCGCCGACGGATTCCGGTGGATACGGAACCGGCGACCCATACCGCGGGGTGTCGTAGCCCACGCGCTTGCGCGCGAGCTTCTCCAATAACAGCGACGACACGTGGCCGCCGCGATTGTAGCGAACGTCGACGACGAGCCCATCGCGATCGAACTCGCTGAGAAAACCGCGGTGGAACTCCGAAAACCCCCACGGCCCCATGTCGGGAATGTGCAGGTAGCCGACCCGTTCGCCGGTCCGTTGGTGTACGAGACGCCGGTTGGCCTCGACCCACGCACGGTATCGAAGCGCACCTTCGCTGGCCAACGCCTTAATCAGAACGGTGCGTTCTTCGTCCTTGCGCGAGCGCAAGGTAATCGACACGTCGCGCCCGGCCGTGTTGACCAACAGGCGATCCGGCGTAACCTCGCGGGTCAGACGCTTTCCGCCGATGGCGACTAAGACATCGCCCTCGCGCACGGCGAGGCCCGGCTCGGCTAGCGGTGAATCCGTCTCGCGATTCCACGAGTCGCCGCGATAGATGTGTTCGACGCGGTATCCGCTGCGGCTATCGTCCCACGCCAGATCGGCGCCGAGAAATCCGCGTTGGTATTGCGGTGGAACCCGGTAGTCGCCGCCGTATTCGTAGGCATGCGAAGTCCCGAGCTCACCTTGCATCTCCCAGATGAGATCCGAAAGTTCGCCGCGGGTGCGAACGCGCGGCAGCACGGCCTGGTAACGGTCGTAGACGCGATCCCAGTCGATGTCGCTCATGTCCTCAACCCAGAACTGCTCGGTTTGCAAGCGCCAGGCCTCGCGATACATCTGCGCCCACTCGTCGCGCGGTTCGACCAGCACGCCGATGCGGCCCAAGTCAAGCCAGCCGCTGCNNGCACGATCTCGACGCTCGCGCGCTCGAGATCGATCCAGCCGCTCTTGCGACCGGGCTCGGTTGAGGGCTTCGGCTCGTCGCCGTCTTCCGGCATGTCGGCGAGCCCGTCGATGGCGCGCAAACGTTCCTGCGAGCGGTAGACGACCGTCCGGCCGTCGGCGCTCAAGCGAACGTCGTCGCAGTCTTGAGTGATCGTCGCCAACCGCTGCTGGTCGAAATCGTAGGCGAGGAGCGAACCGCCGCCCGGTTCCTCACGATCCTCGCGGCGCGTCGGTTTAATGCCCTTCATGGGAAAGCGCGTGAAGAGAACGCGATCCCGCAGCGCGACGATGGCATCGTACTCGCCTTCGTCGACCGGAAATCCGAGAACGCGGCCCGCGATACCGTCGAAATCGATGTCGATGTCGACCGCCTTTGTAGTCTTTTTCCCGTCGTCGCGATCGTGATCGTGATCGCGGTGAATCGGTTTGGGCGGCGGTACGAACGGCGACGGAACGTCGTCGCGCAGCGTTACGACGAACGGCCGCCCGGCCTGGGGAAAACTCAACTCAAACTGCAGCGCGTCGTACACTGGGTTGAAGTCGCGGGTCGAAATGAAGTAGAGATACTTACCTTCCGGGTCCCAGACCGGCGACTGGTCGACGCGCAGCGGCGACGTTACGTCGTGAATTTTTCCGGATCGGGCTTTTGCGATTCGAACGATGGACGTGCCTTGCGTAGGCCACCACACGTAGGCGAGATACCGGCCGTCAGGCGAGAAGGCGACGTCGCCAATCCGATGCGATGGGCAGGTGTCGAGCACGCGCACCTTGGCGTCGTCCAGGTCGAGCACGCACAACTCGTGACGGTGATTGGCGAACGCCAGAACGTCGCCCGCCGGCGAGCACGCGAGTTCGGTCACGCGTCCGATGTCGCCACTGGTCACCAGCTTCGGCGCCTGCGGCGCGTCGGTCCGGTAGACGGCGATTTGTTCGTAGCCGCCGGCGTCGGTCACGCACGCGAAGCGCTTGCCGTCGCTCAGCCATTCGGTGAGCCGTACGCGGGCCGTGCTGCCCGCACCGTGGTGAAGCACGGCGCCGTCGAAGAGCGGCATCGTGAATGCTTGTCCGCGCGATACGAATGCGATGCGCGTTCCATCGGGGTGCGGCGCATAGTGCTCGAGCGATTCGGAGACGTGCTCGAAGCGGCGAACCGTCTGCGGAGCGGCGGAATGCGTTTCGATGCGTGGTTTTTGCACGCTGCCGGTAGACGGGTCGCAGCACCCGATTTCGCCGCCTGCGGAGTACACGATGCGATTCCCATCGGTAGACGGAAACCGTACGTAATAGTCGGCTTCGTCGGTATGCCGCTGCACGTCGCCGCCGCCGACGGCGCACGAATAGATGTTGCCGATGCCTTCGTGATCGGCAAGGAAGAAGACGCGGTCGCCGATCGGCATCGGCCAGGTCGGGTTGCCGTCGGGCAGCGCCAGCCGGTCGAAGGTTCCCGTTCCCTTCCAATCGACCCAAATCTCCCCGGCGGTGCCGCCGCGATACCGCTTCCAGCGCGCCGGGTCGGCCGCGTTCCGGCCGATCGCCATGCCGTTTTCGGGAGTAGCCGCAAACGAACGCGCATGGCCGAGGTTCAGGTCGCGCACGACGCCGCTTCGGGTGGCGGCGAACGGACGCGTTTGTTCGTCCCACGAGGTCGGATTCGCGACGAAATAGATTTCGTTACCGTCGAGACTCCAACCGCTCACCGCGGCTTGCGCGGCGCCCAGAAACGTGAGCCGTTCGGGCACTCCGCCGGTCGCGGGCATCACGTAGACTTCCGGGTTGCCTTCATCGGTTGAAACGAATGCGATGAACCGTCCGTCCGGTGAGAGGCGTGGAAACGAGCACATTCCGAAGCTGACGGTCAGGCGGGTAGCGGTGCCGCCGCCGGCTGCAACGCTCCACAAGTCGTCCTCGCAGACGAAGACGATGCGGTCGCCGGCTATCGTCGGATAGCGATAATATCCCTGGTCCATGTCGAGGACGCTCCTTGGCGATGCAGTAGGCGCCTCCCGCTTCTTCGTAGCGCACCCGCCTATGGTTTGCGCGGCATCGCGCCGGCCACGTGCAGCAAACGGCCCAGCGCGGCGACCACCTTGCGAGCGTTCTCCAGTTGCGTAAACGATGGAACGAGGGTCGGGGTCGACGTCCGCCGCTCGAGCGCCAAGACCGGTCCGCCGGGGCCGAACTGCGTCGACGAGTAACCGGCCAGACTGCGAAAGAGCAGCTCCGCGCCGAGTGCGTTGGCCCAGCCGAACTCGCCGCGCGTGTAGCGCCAGTATCCGTCGTCGTAGAAGCTTTCGTGGAACATTCCCGACTCGCCGTCGGTCTCGGCCAGCGTCGTGATCGCTTCCGCGACCTCGTTGGAACTCGTCGCCGTCAGAGCCCGGCCGATGATTCCGAGGGGCCAGACGTAGTTCGGCGGCGTGTGCGGACTTCCGAGCCCTTGCGCGTATCGCCCCGAAAAGTAAAACGGATTGGCGTCGCTCAGCGCAAACGCACGCGTATTGAGATACGTCGGGTCGAAGGCCGAGCACCAATCGATGTAAGGGAGGGTCGTGAGGTTCGGCAAGTTCGCATCGTCCATGAGATTGTTGCGGCCGTACCCGTCCGTTTCATAAGCGTACATCCAGACGCCCCGCTGCGCGTTATAAAAACGGCCGTTCTCCTGAATTCCAGTCTGCACGCTCGTGGCGAGCGCGTGCGCGTTAGCTGCCAGCTCCGCGTCGCCGTAGCCGATCGCCGCCAGCGGCTCGATTTCGCGAAGGGCGACCACGGCGAGCGCGTTTTGCGGAATGTTGAAGCGGTACTGAACCGGATCGTCCGATGGCCGGAACGCGCTCCAAATCATCCCCGTGCCCTCGGCGTACGCGTCGTTGGTGTGCACGGGATATGGATAGACGTAACTGCTGCAATGGCGGTGGTGTTGCTCGCAGGCGTACGTCGAAACGATTTTTCTCAACGCGACGTGGAGCTCTTGGGTAAAGATGGTGCGATCGTGCGTCACGCGCCAATAGACCCACGTCAGCACGACCGGCCACGCCAGCGAGTCCACCTCCCACTTGCGTTCCCAGACGTGATAGTCGGCCTGAAATGCGTTGGCGTAGGCGTCGGTGGCGATATTGCGCGCGTTGCGCTCGATCACGCCGGCGAAGCGGCCTCGCAAAATCGGAAATGCCGTCTGAAAGCGTACGTAGGGGATGGTCTGAGCGGACGAATCGCGCAGCCACATGGCCGGGATGTCGCCGGTCTGCACGTACGTCGTGGCATCGTCTTCGAGGAAGAAGTCGTTGAACAACGTGTGAAAAAGTCGTTGGGGCTCGACGTCGTGCACGCGCTTGCCGGTCAGCGGTACGACCAAGGCCTGAGATGCAGCCCGGTCGGGAGGGCACAACGCCAGCCACCCGGCCAGCGCGCAGAGAAACGGCGCCGGCCACCTCATTCGACGGGCATCAACGACAGCGATTCGATGGCCTCGCCGGCACCGTATCCGATCGTTGCCCACCATTGGCCGCCAGAAAACGTCAACCGGTACTTGTCGTACGTCGTCGGGCCTACGACCGAGCGCTCGACGAATTCCGCCGATTCCAACGTGCCGTAGGAGGCATACCGCGACGTCTGCAGAGCGGCTTTCAACGCGGCCGTGATGCGCAGGTTTTCATTTTGCGGCGGCTGGTTTGCCGATGCCGACAAATTAGGGTCCAGGGGCTCGTCCAGGATCGCGACGATGCTCCGGACGAGCGGCGTCAGATCGACGGCTTCCGCATTGCTCAGAACGGCGATCTCTAACCCGCTCTGCAGCACCAGCGCGTCGTCGCCGGAAAATCCGTCGGCATATCCCGGATGCTCGGCTACCGTGTAGCCGAACCAGTTTGCGACGAAGAATCCAAAGCCGTAATGGGTAGCTACGCCATTGGCTAGCCGTCCGGTCGCGGTCATCATCGCGAACGAGGTCTGCGACACGACGCGTCCGCTACGGAGATCCTCGAGCCAATGTATCAGGTCGGCGGCGTTCGAAAGCAGGCCGGTCGACGCGCAGTCGACGTCGGTATTGCCGCCGGGAAACGGCGGCGCTTGCTTCCAGCCGGCGGCCCAGAGGTAACCGCGGGCGATATTTTGCGCGAACGGTGACGGCGCGCAGCCGGTCGAAAAGAGCGAAAATGGACCGGTGATCCCATCGCGCAGGAGGGTCGGATATGCGGCGCCGGTGACCGCGTGCAACGCCATGCCGAGCAGATCGTAGTTCGCATTGCTGTACGCCCACCCAGTGCCGGGATCGAAGGCCAGGCCCACCGGACTCGCGCCGCTCAAGGCCGTAATGCCGCTGGTTTGCCCGAGCAGCTGGGCGATCGTCACCTCGTGCGAACCGTCGATCGGCGTCGCGACGTACGAGTTCGCTGGAGCATCGAGGGCGACGCGTCCGGCCGCGACTTGCTGCATCGCCATCGCTGCGGCGAACTGTTTGGCGATCGAACCAGCGCGGTAGATCGTGAAACCGTCGGCGGGCTGTCCGGTCGTCGCGTCGCGCCAGCCGTAGCCGCGCAGGTATAGCCGGCTTCCATTGCGGGCGATTCCCAGCGAAAGGCCGGCCACGTGCTGCGCGTGCATCACCTGCACGACGATCGCATCGATTCGCGCTCGCAGGCCGGGTGAGAGCGCCAAGACCCCCGCTAACACAAGATGCGTCACGCGCTACCTGGGCGGATGCGTCGTCAGGAGATACCCCAGCGTCGTGTTGAGTTCGGCGGTGTCGTAGAGTTGGGTCGGCGGCAACGTAATCGTCGGGATGTCGCTGACGTGCTCGAGCGGCACGATCGTCCCGAGCGGCGCGAAGGAAACGACGCGATAGCCGGCCACGGTTCGAAAGAGCAAGTCGGCCCAGAACGCGTTCGCCCAACCGAACTCGGGGCGTGTGAAACGCGACGGATCGTTGGGATCCACCGACTCGTGCATGAGCCCGTTGAGCGTATCGCTTTGGTCCAGCATGTCGATGCTGTGAGCGATGTCGCTGCGGTTGCGCGTCGTGATGGCGGCGCCGATGATACCGAGCGGCCATACCCAGCCTTTCGGCGTGTGTGGGCTCCCCAAACCGGTCGCGTACTTTCCCGAGAAGTAGTACGGATCCGCGGAGCTGAGCGTAAAACTGCGCGTGTCGAGATAAACGGGATCATCGGTCGAGCACCAGCCGATGTACGGAAGCGCGGTGAGGTTGGGGATGTTGGCGTCGTCCATGAGGTTGTCGTTGCCGTAGCCGTCGGTCTCGTAAACGTACATCCAGCCGTGCGCGGCGTCCCACGTGCGTCCGTACCGCTCGATTCCGACCTGAACCTGATTGGCCAGCGCCGTCGCGTCGTCCGCGAGCTTCGAATCGCCGAATGCGTCGCGCGCGAATCGGGCGAGCAGTCGCATCGCGACGACCGCGAAGGCATTTTGCGGAACGTTGAAGCGATAGGTCACCGGATCGTCCGATGGCCGGAAGGCGCTCCAAATCATGCCGGTATTCGGGTTGTAGTTTTCGTGCGTCGGCACGGGCTGCGGCCACGAGTAGTGGCTGCAGGTCGCGTGATGCTGCTCGCACTGCAGCGTAACGACGATCGTTTGCAACGCTCGATGAAATACCGGCGTAAAGATCGAACGATCGCGGGTGTTTGCATAGTAAATAAAGGCGAGCGCCACCGGCCAAGCGAGCGAATCGATCTCCCATTTTCCTTCCCACACGTGATAATCGGCGCTAAAAGCCTCGGCGTGGGGATCGACCAAAACGTTTTTTGCGTCGCGTTGGACGACTCCGAAGAACTCGTACCGCAACGCCGGGTAGGCGCCGATGAATCGAATGTACGGAATCGTTTGAGCTGCCGAATCCCGCAGCCACATCGCCGGAATATCGCCGGTTTGCACGTACGTCGTGCCGTCGCTCTCGGGGAAAAAATCGTAGAAGAACTCTTGAAAGAGCGTCGCCGTCTGAATCGGCCTGATGTGAGATGCGACGGGAACGTTTAGCGTTTGCGCACGCGCCGGAGATAGAGCGGCCAACGCGTAGCAAACGCCGAGTGTCAACACGGCTATTCGCCGAGAGACCGCTCTCGTCATGAGATCGCACCTTTCGCCTCACGGCGGCGTTTGCCCCTCGGGCGGTTTGCGACGACGTACCAGGCAGGGCCGCTTGCGCGCCGGGCCGCAATCACCGAGTCGGGACACGAACCTTTGCAGATACAAACCTCCGACGAACTCTTGCGCGAATTCTACGCTCGCAAGCCGCGAGCGTTGGCGCGCGCAATTTCGTGGGCCGAGGGCGGTCGCGCCTCGGAGCTGATTCGCACGCTGTACCCCCAAACCGGGCGCGCTATGACGGTCGGACTCACCGGGCCGCCGGGCGTTGGAAAATCGACGCTGTCGTCGGCGTTCGTACGCAAGGCACGCGCGCTCGGAAAGAGCGTCGGCGTCGTTTCGGTCGATCCAACCTCGCCGTTTTCGCACGGCGCGCTGCTCGGCGACCGGATTCGACTGACCGAGCACTTTACCGACGAAGGCGTGTTCATCCGGTCGATGGCGAGCCGCGGACATCTCGGCGGCGTCGCCGGCGCGACCGCGGATGCCGTGCTGCTCATGGATGCCTTCGGCCTGGACGTCGTGCTCGTCGAAACCGTCGGCGTCGGTCAGAGCGAAATCGAAGTTGCCTCGTTGGCGCACACGACGCTGGTCGCCCTGCAACCGGGGAGCGGCGACTCGATTCAGGTGCTCAAGGCCGGCATCATGGAAATTGCCGACGTCTTCGTCGTCAATAAAGCCGACCATCCGATGGCCAATCAGCTTCGGCGCGAGATCCGCTCGATGATGGAGATGTTGAGTTTTCCGGGTTGGGTGCCCGAGCTGGTGATGACGCAGGCCTTGACCGGTGAAGGCGTCGACGCCTTGTGGGCGGCCGTCGAACGGCACGTAGCCTATTTGAACGCCACCGGCGAGATCGACGAGCGGCGGCGCGAAGCGTTCTTGCATCAGGTACGCCAGTTAGCGCTGGGGCGGCTGGAGCGGCGTCTCGACGGCGTACTGCAGCACGAGCCCGTCGCCGGCATCGACCCCTACGCAGGCGCCGATCGCGTGCTTGCGACGTTTGGCGCACCCGATGCGGTGGAGGCCGACGCCGAGCCGCCTTCGCGGCCACGCGCGGTCGTGAAAGGGCTCACCTGAAACGGCTTCTGCCGCCGTGCGGTTGGGAGAATCGAACGCTTTCGTCGAAGCGCCAAGCTTCGATAAACCTAGGGGGCGATGAACGCGCGGCGCGATTCGCCATTTGCGAAAGAGGATCGCCTTGGCCAAGATGATCGAGCGTCCCAGCGGTTTGGGCGCTCAGGCTAACCCGGAGTTTGAAGAACAAAAGCAGCGTTGGGATCGGGCGTCCGCAAAGGGAAAGTCGCGGAAGGGCCCGGGTTCCGGCGCGGTCGATCGGACGATCTCCGACGTTCCACTCAAAACCGTCTACGGCCCTGAGGACGTGGCGCACCTCGATCTCGCCCGCGACCTGGCGTGGCCCGGCGAATTTCCCTACACGCGCGGCATTCATCCCAACGGATATCGAGATCGCTTGTGGACGATGCGTCAGTTCGCCGGCTTTGGAACCGCTAAGCAAACCAACGAACGCTACCACTTTCTGCTCGAACAGGGGCAGCACGGTCTCTCGGTTGCTTTCGACATGCCGACGTTGATGGGATACGACTCCGACGCGCCGCAGGCGCTCGGCGAAGTTGGCAAATGCGGCGTCGCGATCGACTCTCTGGCCGACATGGAAGTCCTCTTCGACGGCATCGACATGGGCGATATCACGACGTCGATGACGATCAACGGCCCCGCGGCGATTGCGGTCGCTCAGTACATTGCCGCGGCCGAAAAGAAGGGCATCCCGCGGGCCAAGCTTGGCGGCACGATTCAGGCGGATATCCTCAAAGAGTATATTGCGCAAAAGGAATGGATTTTTCCGCCCCGCCCGCACATGCGCGTCATCGTCGACATGATCCAGTTTTGCACCCGCGAAATGCCGAAGTGGAACACGATCTCGATTTCCGGCTATCATATTCGCGAAGCCGGATCGACCGCCGCGCAGGAGCTGGCATTTACGCTCGCCGACGGTTTCGCTTACGTCGAAGCGTGCGTGGAGGCCGGCATGGACGTTGACGCGTTCGCGCCGCGGCTGTCGTACTTCTTCAACTCGCACGTCGATTTTTTCGAAGAAATCGCAAAATTCCGCGCCGCGCGCCGTATCTACGCCCGTCACATGCGCGATCGATTCGGAGCCAAGAATCCGAAGTCGTGGCAGTTACGGTTTCACACGCAGACCGCCGGCTGCAGCGCGACGGCGCAGCAACCCGAGAATAACATCGTACGCGTCGCCTTCGAAGCCATGGCGGCCGTCTTGGGCGGCACCCAATCGCTGCATACCAACTCGATGGACGAGGTTCTCGCGCTGCCCACCGAAAAATCGGTCGAGATCGCGTTGCGCACTCAGCAAGTGCTGGCCTACGAAACCAACGTCACGAACGTGGTCGATCCGCTCGGCGGCTCTTACTACGTCGAGGCGCTCACCGACGAAATGGAACGGCAGGCCGAGGCCTATTTCACGCAGATCGCCGAGTATGGCGGCGTGGTCGAAGCGATCGAAGCGGGATTCTTTCAAAAGGAAATTGCCGAGGCGTCCTACCGGTATCAGCGTTCGATCGAGAGCAAAGACCGGGTCATCGTCGGCGTCAACGCGTTCGTACGCGACGGCGAGCAAGTCGCGATGGACCTGCTGAAGATCACTCAGGAAATGGAACGCGAGCAAGCGCGCTCGGTGCAAGCGGTTCGAGAAAATCGCGACGGAGCCGCGGTGCAGCGCACGCTCGAACGCCTTCAGGTCGCGTGCCGCGATCCCAAGGACAACCTGATGCCCCACCTCATCGATTGCGTAAATGCGTACTGTACGGAGGGCGAAATCGTTGAGGCGATGGTGACGGTGTACGGCCGCTACACCGAACGGTCGGTATTTTAAGTGAAGCGCTTTTTAACGGACTTGGAACGTCATCGCCTGCGGCGTACGCTCTCGGAAGTCAAATTGATACTCGAGGAGGCGTTGCGTTTGAGCCGGCTGCGAAACGAAAGGGATCATGAGCAAGCGACCGCTGCGAATCGTCATCGCTAAGGCCGGCCTCGACGGGCACGACCGCGGTGCCAAGGTGATCGCGCGGGCGCTGCGCGATGCGGGGATGGAAGTGATCTATACCGGACTTTTTCAAAGCCCCGAGCAGATCGTCCGAACCGCCATTCAAGAGGATGCCGACGGGATCGGCCTTTCGATTCTTTCCGGCGCTCACATGACGTTGTTTCCGCTGGTCGTAGACCAACTCAAGGCGCAGGACGGCGACATCGTCTTTTTCGGCGGAGGAACCATCCCGCCCGAGGACGCCGCCGCGCTGAAGAAGGCGGGCGTGCGAGCGATTTTCACGCCGGGCGCACCGCTGGCGGAGATCGTCGATTTCGTCGAGCGTGAATGCGGCCGTCGCCGCGAACTCGTTGGCTGATCCGCCGGTCCGCACTCGCGTCGCGCCGTCGCCGACCGGCGATCCGCACGTCGGAACCGCCTACGTCGCTTTGGTGAACTACTGCTTCGCGAAGAAGCACGGTGGCCAGTTTGTGTTGCGCATTGAAGATACCGATCGAGCCCGGAGCACGGCCGAAAGCGAAGGCGCCATTCTCGACGCGCTCCACTGGTGCGGACTGGCGTGGGACGAAGGGCCGGACGTCGGCGGCCCGCACGGACCGTATCGCCAGAGTGAACGCTCGGCGATCTATCGGCGCTACGTCGACGAGCTGCTCGCGGCCGGCCACGCGTTCAAGTGCTTTTGCACCTCCCAACGGTTAGAGGAAATGCGCGTCGCGCAGCGTGCCGCCGGACAACCGCCACGCTACGACGGGCTCTGTTTGACGAACTCGCGCGAAGAAATCGAGCGCCGGGAGGCGGCGGGCGAGCCTTTCGTCGTGCGTCTCAAAGTTCCCAACGAAGGCGTTTGCGTCGTCGAGGATCTGCGCCGCGGGCCGATCGAGTTCGAATGGAAGAGCGTCGACATGCAGGTGCTGCTGAAGTCCGACGGCTTGCCGACCTACCATTTGGCCAACGTCGTCGACGACCACCTGATGGAAATTACTCACGTCTTCCGCGGTGAAGAATGGGTTTCGAGCGCGCCAAAACATTTGCTGTTGTACTCGTATTTCGGTTGGCAGCCGCCCAAGCTCGTGCACCTTCCGCTGTTGCGCAACCCCGACAAGAGTAAACTAAGCAAGCGCAAAAATCCAACCGGCATTCTTTTCTACAAAGTCCTCGGATATTTGCCCGAGGCGCTGATCAACTTTCTCGGCTTGCTCGCGAATGCCGCTCATGAGGGCGACGGCGAGCTCATGGACCTTTCGGAGTTGGTGCGCCGCTTCGAGCTGGAACACGTTCCGACCGGCGGTCCGGTGTTCGACGTGGCCAAACTCGATTGGCTGAACGGCCGGTACCTACGCGAAAAGCTCGATCCGGTCGCGTTCGCCGGCCTGGCGCAGCAATGGGCGGCGCTTACCCCGGAACGCCGGACGCGGATTGCCGCACTCGCACAACCCCGCATCGAGCGGCTAAGCGACTTGGGATTGCTGCTCGCATTCTTGTTCGCCGGACGACTGCCGTTGCGCGCGGAGGATCTGCGAGGGACAAAGATCGACGAAACGTCGGTACGCAAGGCGCTCGCGCTGGCGCTTTGGGAACTCGATGCGCTCGCGGAGTGGACGGTCGCCGGCATCGAAGCGACGATCAAGCGCATCGCCGACGTGCTCGGCAAGAAGGTTCGCGACGTCGCGCGTCCCTTCTACGTGGCGATTACCGGCAGCCCGACGTCGATCCCGCTTTACGATTCGATGGAGCTGCTCGGACGCGATCTCGTACGCGAGCGGTTGCGCAACGCGTTGGATCTGCTGGGTGCGCCGAGCAAGCGCGAACAAGAAGAGTGGAAGGCCGCCTCGTGATTCGAGCGATTCTTTTGGCAGCCGGAAAAGGGACTCGCATGAAGAGCGCGCGCCCGAAAGTGCTGCACGAACTCTGCGGCCGCCCGATGCTGTGGTTCGCGCTACGCGCGCTGCGCGCAGCCGGCGTCGACGATATCCTGGTCGTCACCAATCCCGAGCTTCAGGAGCGCGTCGGAGATTTGGGCGTCAAGGGGATCGTGCAACCCGAGCAACGCGGAACCGGCGACGCCGTGAAGATCGCGCTCGAAGCGCTGACGCCGCACCCGCGTGGCTGCATTATCGTCGCTTACGGGGATATGCCGCTGGTTTCCGAGGCCGCCTTCGAAGCCGTAAGGGCCGCCCTGACCGAATCTGCCGGCGGCGACGCTCCGGCGGCGATGGCGCTGGTAGCCGTGAAGATGCCCCTGCCGTCCAACTTTGGCCGAATCGTGCGCGAGGGGCGTAACGTCGCCCGCATCGTCGAAGCTCGCGATGCCGCGCCGGAAGAGCTCGAAATCGACGAAATGAACGCCGGTATCTACGCGTTCGACGAAAGCGAGCTGCGCGAAGCGATTCCACATCTACAAAACGACAACGCTCAAGGTGAATACTACCTAACGGACCTCGTCGATCACTTCGTCACGCACGGCAAACGCGTTCGCCCGGTAGCGTCGCGCGATTACGTCAGCGCCCTCGGCATCAACGATCGGGTCGAACTGGCTCGCGCCCGCCGCGAAATGAACGCGCGTTTGTGCGACCGGCACATGCGCGACGGCGTGACGATCGTCGATCCCGAGACCACCTACCTCGAGCCGGAACTGACGATCGGCCGAGACACCGTCATCTACCCCAACACCGCCATCTCGCGATTGACGGAGATCGGCGACGGTTGCACGCTCGGGCCGAACTCGCGGCTTTCGAACGCCAAAATTGGAGCTCGGGTAACGGTCAGCGAAAGCGTCGTCATCGATTCGGTCGTCGGAGACGGCACGCTGGTCGGTCCGTACGCGCACGTGCGCGCCGAGTCGGTTTTGGGTGAGGACGTGCGCGTCGGAAACTTCGTCGAGATCAAGAAGTCCGACCTCGCCTCCGGCGTGAAGGCCGGACATCTCGCGTACCTCGGCGATGCGACCGTCGGTAGCGAGACGAACGTCGGCGCGGGCACGATCACGTGCAACTACGATGGCCGGAACAAGAATCCGACCGTCATCGGTCGCGACGCGTTCATCGGTTCGAATTCATCGCTGGTCGCGCCCGTCTCCATCGGAGACGGCGCGCTGACCGGAGCGGGCGCGGTCGTTACCCACGACGTGGCGCCGGGCGAACGCGTCGCCGGCAACCCGGCTCGACCGCTTCCCAAAAAATAAGCGTCGCGAGCGCACGTCGCTAGGGCACTTTTCGAGGACGTGCGAATTGTTCGCGTTCGCTGGCTGCTCGATACCGTGGCGGGGCTTCTGGAAGCGTCGCGTCGCTCGAGCGAAGCGGTGCTCGAAACGCTCGATCGCGCGTGTCGTTCGTTCGACGAGCGAATCGACGGCGTGCTCTTCTTCGCGCCGTCGGGCGAAGATCTCGCATGCGTCTACGCCGCCGGCAAGCGCGCCGAGCACTGTCGCCGGCTGGTACTGGCGGCCGGCGAAGCGCATCTGCTAATGCGCGCCGCGCGAGCGGGCGGCCGCGTGCTGCTGCGGACCGAAGATACGCCGCTCTTACCGGCCGACCGATTTGCCGTCGCCGCACCGATGCTCGACGGGCGGCGATTGTTGGCGGTGGCGTACGTCGCGTCTTACGAGCGCCTTCCGGCGTCGTTCGGCGACTCACTCGCTCCGGCGATCGAGCGCGCAGCCGTGGCATACGCGGTCGCACTCGAACGGGAAGCCGAGCGTGCCGGCGCGATGCACGACGGGTTGACTGGGCTGCTCTTGCCGGAAGCGTTTCGTCATCGCCTTCACGACGAGGTGGCTGCCGCTGCCGGCGTACGCGGTCACCGGGTGCTCTGTCTGTGGTTCGTCGATACCGATCGCTTCAAGGAAGTCAACGACCGATTCGGACACGCTGCCGGCGACGCGGTCTTAAAAGGCATGGCGACGCTTCTCGAGTCGTCGGTGACGACCGGCGACTGCGTCGCGCGCAACGGCGGCGACGAGTTCTGCGTGCTGCTGCGAGGAGTCAGTAAGGCTCGCGGTGTCGAGCGCGCGCGCGCGTTATGCGATGCGGTGCGGCGGCACGGCTTTGGATTGCCGGTTCGGATCACCGCAAGCGTCGGCATCGCGACGTATCCATACGATGCATCGAGCGCGGGCGCGTTGCTGGAAAAGGCAGATGCGGCGATGTATCATAGCAAGCGTAACGGGCGCGATCGAGTTTCTTTCTTTGTCGCATCGGGAGCGTTCGCGACGCTTCGTCCGGAGGCCGCAAGCGAACTATCGCGAAGCCCTTCGCGATGCCGTTTCAACCTCGGCGAATCCTCTGCGGAACGCTCTTCGTCGTAGCGCTGTTTGCCGCGAGTTTCGCCGTTGCGACGGCGGCGTCGGAGAGGCCCAACCAGCTCGATCGGCACGTCGACGCTATTTCGCAAAACGACCTGGTATCGCAGCCGGCGGTCGCCCTCGTCGATTCGGCTCGGCAAACGGCCGCATTGCGCCGCGCCGAGCTGACTTTTCCGGGTTGGCTATTGATGGCGGTCTTCGAAGCCGTCGCGCTCGCTTATTTTTGGAGCTCGGGAGCGGCGGCCGCATTGCGCGACCGGCTGCGCCGGCGTTTGCACGACGAGTGGATCGTGCGGTTCGCGTTTGGTGCCGCGCTCGCGTTCATCGCCCGTCTGGCCGCCCTGCTCCCCGCATTCTATCTGTACCGCGTCGATCGCGTCATGGAGCTTTCCGTCGAATTGACCCGCGTGTGGGCGCTTTTTTGGATCGGCCACACGCTGCTCGCCATGGCGATCGCCGGCGTCATCGTCGCCATCGTATTGTGGCTGGTCGATCGTACGCATCAGTGGTACGCGTATACGATCGTCGTCATTCTTGGAATAGGCATCGCTTGGTCGTACGCCAGCCCGCTCTTTCAAGTCTCGGGCGCGCACGGCGAACGGGCGGTTCGCGGCGACATTCAGGCCCGGGTCGACGAAGCGCTCGCCCGCGGCAGCGTACCGGCGGTGCCGGTGCTGGTGGAAAACGCGCGCGTCTCGTCGATTCGCGACGCGGTCGTTGTCGGGCTCGGACCGTTCCGTCGCGTGGTGCTGACGAGATCGCTGGTTTCGGGAAGCACCGTCCCCGAAATCGCGTTCGACGTGACCTACGAAATCGGACACGTGCTTCACGCCGATCCGCTCTTCTTCGCTTTGATCGAAGGCGGCATCATCATAGTCTTCTCGGCGCTGGCGGTGGTGCTGGCGGACCGGATCGGATTTCGGCGCGACGACGATCCGCTTTCTCGTCTCGCGCTGGTGGGTGCGTTGCTTGCGGTGGTATATCTGGCTGCCGTTCCGGTTCGCAACGCGGCGTTGCGGTCGTACGATTTGGATGCCGATCGGTATGCGGTGCAGCTGACCGGAGATCGCGCGGCGGCGGTGCGTGCGATCGTGCGCGCCGCCGATCAACGCATGGAAGAAGCGTGCCCCGAGCTGTTACCCAACCTCTTTCTGGACGTTCACCCCAGCCCGGCGCTGCGCATTGCCGCCATCAACGGCGTGCCCACGGCGTGTCCGTAAAGAGCATCACGGCATTCCCCACGTATTGGCAAAGCGCATAGCGGGGTCGAGGCCTTCCTTTAACCAGAGTTCGACGGTATCGGCAGCGGCCGCGACGATCGCAGGAAGTTCGCGCAGTTCGTCTTTCGCGAACGGGCTGAGCACGTGATCGACGGAGTCGTACTGCGGGCGTCCCACTCCGATGCGAAGGCGCGGGAAGGCATCGCCGATCGTCGCGATGATCGACCGCAGTCCGTTATGTCCGCCGTGCCCGCCGAACGGGCGCATGCGTAACCTTCCGAACGGTAAGTCCATCTCGTCGACGACGACCAAAACACCGTCCGGCGGCGTGCGGTACCAGGTCGAAATCAAGCGGACCGGCGTTCCGCTGAGATTCATAAACGACGTAGGCTTGACGAAGACGACGCGGTTGACCGAATCGAATGCCTGCTCGGCGCTATCTTTCTTCTTCCAGTTCGTCACGCCATAGCGTCGCGCAACTTCGTCGACGACCGTAAAGCCGGCGTTGTGCCGGGTCGCCGCATACTCTTTTCCGGGATTGCCGAGACCGACGACGAGCCGCGGCACCCCTTGGTCAGCCAGGCGCTATTGCTCCGTCGCGCCCGGGGTTTCGCCGATGACCGCAGGCTCCGCCGCCTCGGCCGGACCGGCTGAAGCTTCCTCCAAGTCGCGTTCGGTGCGAGAAGCCTCGATCGCCACGACGGTCGTTTCGGCCGGCGTGAGCATCTTGAATCCGCTCGGAAGTTTAATATCGCCGGCTACGATGTGCTCGTGCAGGCCGAGTTCCGAAACGTCGACCTCGATGTTCTCCGGAATGCTGTCGGCCGGACCCTCGATCTCCAGCTCGTGCGTGACGACGTCCATGACGCCGCCGGACTCGCGCAGGCCGCGTGCCACTCCAACCGTCACCACGGCGAGTTTGGCAGCGATGCTCTCCTTGGCGGAAACGCGCTGAAGATCGGCGTGGAGCACGTGGTGCGAAACCGGATGGTATTGGACGACCCGGACGAGCGCGGTCTCGCCCGTTTTCGCTCCACCCGCGAGGGTGACGATAGCGTTGCGGCCGCCGCGGTGAAGCAGCTCCTCGAACGCGTGCGCATCGATGGCCAGATGTTCGGGCGCGGTCCCGTGTCCGTAAAGAACGGCCGGGATTTTGCCGGCATGGCGCAGGGCGTTGGAGCCGGTCGTGCCGAGCTTCTCGCGGGATTCGATGGTGAGCTTGAGCTCCTTGGTGGCCACGTTGTACCTTTCCGGGAACGTTCTGATGTCTGGAGTATCTTCGCCGTTTCGGGCTGCGTTTACCACGGGAAACGTCGCCCCGGAGCGCCGATATCAGGGCGAGCCGGGTCCCCGGCCGCCCCTCAGCCGATCGTCGCGGGTTCGGGCAGGAGCACCGGGCGGTCCATTTTGGCCGGCTCCTCGCCCGAGAAGAGCTCCGAAACGGAGCGATTGGTCGTGATCCGGCTGATCGCGTCGGCAAAGGTCTGGGCGATCGAGAGCTGGGCGAATTTGGGATGCATCTCGACGTCGTCCAGCGGGACGGTGTTGGTGACGATCACCTTCTCGATCCCGGAGCGCTCCAGCACGTCAACGGCGTCGCCCGAGAAGACTCCGTGCGATGCAACCGTGTAGACCTGGGTGGCGCCTCGCGCCTTGATCGCTTCGGCGGCCCGGGCCAGCGTACCGCCGGTCGAAATCATGTCGTCGACGATCACCGCGATTCGGCCCGCGACGTCGCCCACGATGTCGGTCACCTCGGAGACGTCCGGTTCGGGGCGCCGCTTGAAGACGATGGCGAGCGAGCTATTCAGCCGCTTGGCAAAAATCTCGGCGCGGTGCACGCCGCCTGCGTCCGGCGAAACCACCACGATCTTCTCGTCACAAAGGCCCTCTTTTTTGAGGTAGTTGCACAGCACCGGCATCGCCATCAGGTTGTCGACCGGGATGTCGAAGAAGCCCTGAATCTGGGCGGCGTGCAGATCCATGGTCACGATCCGCTTCGCACCGGTGACTTTCAGCAGGTTGGCGACGACCTTGGCAGAGATGGGCTCGCGGCCTTTGGTTTTCTTGTCTTGCTTGGCGTACCCGTAATAGGGGATGACCGCGGTGATCCGCGCCGCCGAGGCCCGGCGCAGCGCGTCGATCATCAACAGCAGCTCCATGAGCGCGTCGTTGACGCTCTTGCCGGTCGGCGTCTTGCAAATCGACTGAATGACGAAGACTTCCGAGCCCCGGACGTTCTCGCCGATTTCCACGCGGGTTTCCGCATTTCTAAATTCGGTAACCAGCGCCTTGCCGACGTGCAGCTTCAGGCGCTTGGCGATTTCTTCGGCGAGTTGCGGATTGGAGTTACCGCTGAAAATGAGCGGCGGATGTTGGCTCAAGGCTGTTCTCCCCGGGGCGAGTAGCAGCGGACGGCACACGTTCACGCGTGCGCTGCGAGCTTCCTCGCTTCGAGCCGCCAGCCTGCAGGCGGCAACCTCTCGGCGCTCGCCTTCGCGTGCCGGGCAACCTCCGGAGGGCTCGGGGTTGTTTCAGCAAGGCAATGCCTCAAAAGTTCGAGCTGGTTTCGCCGTTTGCCCTGGCCGGGGATCAGCCGAAGGCAACCCGGGAGCTGGCCGAGGGGGTGTTGCGCGGCGACCGCATCCAAACGCTGCTGGGCGTTACCGGCAGCGGCAAAACCATGGCGATGGCGCGGACGGTCGAACTCGTGCAAAAGCCGACCCTCGTGCTATGCCACAACAAAACGCTTGCCGCCCAGCTGTGCGCCGAGTTCAGGGAGTTCTTCCCCCACAACGCCGTCGAGTATTTCGTCTCGTATTTCGACTATTATCAGCCTGAAGCGTACGTCGCCTCGACCGACACCTACATCGAGAAAGACAGCTCCGTCAACGACGAAATCGAACGTTTGCGTCACTCGGCGACCCAGTCGCTGCTGACCCGGCCGGACACGCTCATCGTCGCGTCGGTCTCGTGCATCTTCGGTTTGGGATCGCCGTCGGACTACATGGAGATGTCGGCGCGCATCCGGGTGGGCGACACGCTCGATCGCGACGCCCTGCTGCGCAAGCTCGTCGACATGCAGTATCGCCGCAACGACATCAACCTCGTCCGCGGAACGTTTCGCGTTCGCGGCGACGTTCTCGAATTCGTCGGCGTCGACGAGGAACTGGTGCATCGCATCGAGTTCTTTGGCGACGATATAGAGTCGATCAGCGTGGTCAACCTGCTCACCGGTGAATACGTTGAGAGTAAACGCGAGCTTCTCATTTTTCCCGCCAAGCATTTCATCACGCCCGACGAGAAGCTGCGCCGGGCGGTCGATTCGATCCAAGACGAGCTCGAAGAACGGCTGCAGTATTTTAGGCAACATGGGAAACTTCTCGAAGCCCAGCGGTTGGAAATGCGCACGCGGTACGATCTCGACATGCTCCGCGAGGTCGGGTACTGTAACGGTATCGAGAACTATTCGCGGCACCTGACCGGACGCGAACCGGGATCGACGCCCTGGTGCCTGATCGACTTCTTTCCAAAAGAGTGGCTGCTGTTCGTCGACGAGTCGCACGTGGCGCTGCCTCAAGTACGCGGCATGTACGCCGGCGACCGTTCGCGCAAACAGGTCCTGGTCGAACACGGATTTCGGCTGCCGAGCGCCCTGGACAACCGGCCGCTCACCTATGACGAATTCGACCAGCACATTCCCCAGGCGGTTTACGTCTCGGCCACGCCCGGGACGTACGAAACGGGTCGCAGCACGCAAGTCGTCGAGATGATCATCCGGCCGACCGGGTTGGTCGATCCGGAAGTCGAGGTTCGCCCTACCCGCAACCAAGTCGACGACTTGATGGAAGAGATTCGCCTCAGGGTCGAGCGCCAGGAGCGCGTGCTGGTAACGACGCTCACCAAAAAGATGGCCGAAGACCTGACCGACTTCTTGCTCGAGATGGGTTTACGCGCGCGCTACCTGCACAGCGAAGTCGACACGCTCGAACGGGTCGCGATCCTGCGCGATCTTCGCATGGGCGTGTTCGACGTGCTGGTCGGAATCAATCTCCTGCGCGAAGGCCTCGATCTTCCGGAGGTGTCCATGGTCGGTATCCTGGACGCCGACAAGGAAGGGTACTTGCGCAGCGGTACGTCGCTCATTCAGACGATTGGGCGTGCCGCTCGCCATATCGAGGGGAAAGTCTTGATGTACGCCGACGTCGTTACCGAGTCGATGGCTCGAGCCATCGGCGAAACGCGGCGGCGGCGAGAACGTCAGGTTGCATACAACGTCGAGCACGGGATCGAGCCGCGATCCATTCGCAAGGAAATTCACGATATCCTGAGCCTGGTGGGCGCAACGCAAGAAAATACGGCGAAATTCAAACTCGACAAACTCCCGCGCGAGGTGGCGCTAAGAACCGTCGCCGAACTCGAGCGTAGGATGCGGGAGTTCGCCGCCAACCTCGAGTTCGAGAAGGCCGCCGCCTTGCGAGACGAGCTTATCGAACTGCGTAAACAGATCGGCGGCAACGAAGGCGTGCTCTTCGGAGGCAAGGCACCGAAAATTTTCGATCGCGCCCTCCAAGAACTCGTGTCATCCTGAGCGGAGGCGCGTAGCGCCGTAGTCGAAGGACGAAAGGGCAAGGAGTACCCGGGGCGGTGACGCAAACCACGTTCGACATGTCTGAAGCGTTCGGCGAGATTTTAATCGTCGCGGTCGTTATCGCCGTGGCCGTGGCGCTGCATGCAGTGTGGCAGCGGCGTTTCAAGAGCGACATGCTTCGCAAGCACAACGACGTGGCCGGATTTCTCTTTTCGGCGGTCGGCGTGATTTACGCGGTGGTGCTAGGGTTCGTCGTCGTGGTCGTATGGGAAAAGTACGATACGACGGTCGCAAACGTAGAAACGGAAGTCGCGTCGGTTTCGGATCTCTATCGGACCGTCGGCGGTTTTCCGAATCCGGTTCGTTCGCAGATCCGCAGCGAGCTTCTCGAATACACCAACTCGATGATTCGGACCGAGTGGCCGCTCATGGCCGAACGCGTGATCATTCCAAGAGACCTTGTGCTGCTCGAAAATTTGGCCCGCCAAGTCAACACCTTCGCGCCCAAGACGCAGGGCGAAGCCGACGCGCAGCAGATGGCGATGACGCAGCTGGAACGCCTGTTCGACTCACGCCGGTTGCGGTTGATTCAATCGGCCCCGTCGGTGCCGGTGGTCTTGTGGTTCGCGCTCGTCGCGGGCGCCTTGTCGATGCTCTCGTTTGCGTTTTTGTTCGGCGTAGAGAACCGCGGCGCGCAGCTCGTGATGACGGCCATTTTGGCGGGCCTGATCGCCATCCTATTCATCGTAATTTCTGAGTTCGACGAACCGTTCGACGGTTCGGTGCACATCTCGGACGACGGGTGGGTGGTTTTACAGCAACACCTCCCTCAAATACCCTAAGGATTGCAGCCTCGTACCCGGAAAGGAGTTTCCAATCCACATGCATCGTTTCTTTGCGACGGCCTTCGCGACCGCGCTTTTCTTGACCGTCGCCGCACCGTCGGTGCGGGCCGCGACGCAGCCAGCGGCGACGGCGGCGCCCAAGGCCACGGCGGATCCGGCGGTGACCGCGTCGGCGAAGTCGTTCTATCACGCGCTCGCAACGGCGAACATCGACCGTTCTAAGCTGAACGCGGAAGCGAATGCCAAGTTGACCGATCAGGTCATCAAGGACGTCTCCGCCAAACTCGCTCCACTGGGCGATCCGGTCACGTTCGACTTCGTGAAGTCGCAACAACAGAGCGGCTCGATGCTCTACGCTTATCTGCTCGGCTTCGGCAGCGGGGATAAGGTCGAGTTCGTCGTCGGGTTCGACGCGCAAGGAAAAGTGAGTGCGCTGGCATTACGGCCGGTGGAGTAGGAGCACGCGCGGATGCGGAGCGTCGACATCGTGCTGTTCGACTTGGACGACACCCTCCACGACGATACCTTCGCGTACCAGAGTGCGGCCGAGGAGGTTGCTATCGAGATCGCGGGCGAGCACGGGATCGACGCGTTGGCGCTCAAAGCCGCCTACGTTGCCGCCGCCGAGGGCTTTTGGAAGCGCTTGACGGCCGCAACGCTGCACGTCGAACTGGGCCGCGTGCGCGAGCGCTTATGGGAGAGCGCGCTCCAAAGCGTTGGGATCGCCGACCGCGTTCTGGCGGAACGCTCGGCCGGCCGCTATAACGACTATCGCAAGAAGCACTACACGCTGTTTCCGGGGGCCGCCGACCTGCTGCGGCGGCTGCACGCGCGCGGCAAGCGGCTTGGTTTGGTCACCAACGGGTTCTCCGAAACGCACCGGGAGAAGATCGCGCTGCTTCGCATCGGCGAATTTTTCGACGCGATCTTCATCGCCGACGAAGTCGGCATGCTCAAGCCCGATCCGTTGTTGTTCGCGCACGCTTGCACGACCCTCGGCGGGTCGCCGTCGCGCAGCGCGATGGTGGGGGACCGCTACGAGCGCGACGTTCGCGGCGCCGGCGAAGCCGGGCTAAATACCATCTGGCTGAACGTGCGCGACGAGCCGCTGCCGGCAGGCGCGCGCTCGCCGGACGCGACCTGCGCGAGCATCGCCGACGTCGGGCGCGTGCTATCCGCTTTGCCGTGAACGGGCCGGCGCCCCGTAACCTTCTCTTCTTAGGAGGTTTCTGAGGTCGTATGGCTTCGGGTCTGGATTCCATCGTCATTAAAGGCGCTCGCGAGCACAATCTCAAGAACGTCGATTTGGTATTGCCGCGCAACCGTTTGATCGTGGTAACCGGGTTATCGGGGTCGGGAAAGTCGTCGCTTGCTTTCGACACGATCTATGCGGAGGGACAACGCCGGTACGTCGAGTCGCTCTCGTCCTACGCGCGGCAGTTCTTAGGGCAGATGGAGAAACCCGACGTCGACTACATCGAGGGGCTGTCACCGGCGATCTCCATCGACCAGAAGTCGACCTCGCGTAATCCGCGTTCGACGGTCGGCACGGTTACGGAGATTTACGATTATCTTCGCTTGCTGTTCGCGCGCATCGGTACGCCGCATTGCTACAACTGCGGTCGCGAGATCAGCACGCAGTCCAGCGAGCAGATCGTCGACGCGATCATGGAGTTGCCCGAAGGCACGCGCCTGTCGCTGCTCGCACCGTTGGTGCGTGGCCGCAAGGGCGAATATACGAAGCTTTTCGAAGAGGCTGCAAAGGAGGGCTTCGCTCGCGTTCGGGTCGACGGGGAAGTGAAAGAGCTGCGCGACAAGATCGTGCTCGACAAGAAGCGCAAGCACACCATCGAGGTCGTCGTGGACCGCTTGGTGATGAAACCCGACATCCGGAAGCGGCTCGCCGATTCGGTCGAAACGACGTTGCGGCTTTCGACCGGCATAGTGACCGCGCTCGTCGACAACCGCGAGATGACCTTCAGCGAGGCCTTTGCGTGCGTGTATTGCGGGCTGTCGTTCGAAGAGTTGGCGCCGCGTCTTTTTTCGTTCAACTCACCGTACGGCGCGTGCCCGGATTGCAGCGGCCTCGGCGAAAAGATCGAGATCGACCCCTGGAAAGTGATTCCGGATCGCAGCGTTTCGATTGCCGCGAGCGCGATAGCGCCGTGGAGCCGCAGTCTCGGCACCGGCAAGTATCCGTCGATGAACCCGTACTATCTGCAGCAGCTCGAACGCGTTTTACGGCACTATCGCGTCAAAATGACGACGCCGGTCGAAGACATGCCCGACGAAGTCGTCGACGTCATCCTCTATGGCACCGATCGCGAGCAGACGTTTGCCTACACCTCGCGCGGCGGAAAAACGTGGGAATATAAGGCGTCGTTCGAAGGCGTGGTCAACAACCTGCAGCGCCGTTATACGGAAACCTCGAGCGACTACGTCAAGGAAGACATCGAGAAGTACATGTCGGCCTCGACCTGCAAGGCTTGTAAGGGAGCTCGTCTCAAACCCGAGGCGCTGGCGGTAACGATCGGTGGCGAAAATATCGACGCGCTGACGCGGCAGCCAATCGAAAAGCTCGAGGGCTTTTTCAGCGGTCTCCAGCTCACGCCGCGGCAAGAACAGATCGCGCACCAGATCGTGAAGGAAATCTGTGCGAGGCTGGGTTTTCTCACGAACGTCGGGTTGACGTACTTGACCCTCGCGCGTTCGGCCACGACGCTGTCGGGCGGCGAGTCGCAGCGCATCCGGCTAGCGACGCAGATCGGCAGCGCGCTGGTCGGCGTTCTCTACATTCTCGACGAGCCGTCGATCGGGTTGCATCAGCGCGACAACGGCCGGCTGCTGGCGACGCTCAAGACGTTGCGCGATCTCGGCAACACGCTGATCGTTATCGAGCACGACGAAGACACGATGCGTACCGCCGACGTGGTCGTCGACATCGGGCCGGGCGCGGGTGCCGAAGGCGGACAGATCTTGACCGTGGGAACGCTGGCCGAGATCGTCGCCAATCCCGAATCCGAAACCGGCGCGTATCTTTCGGGACGGAAATTCATTCCGGTGCCTCGCCGCCGGCGAGTTCCGCGGGGCTGGCTCGAAGTTCGCAACGCCCGCGCCAACAACGTCAATGGTCTCGACGTCCGATTTCCCGTCGGAGCGTTCTGCTCGGTCACCGGCGTCAGCGGGAGCGGAAAGTCCACGCTGGTCAACGAGATCCTGGTACGCGCTTTAAACCAGCATTTACACGGACAGCCGCCGGGCGGAACGTACGGGACCGTGAAAGGCGCCGGCCAACTCGACAAGCTGGTCGTCATCGACCAGAGCCCGATCGGCCGGACGCCGCGCAGCAACCCGGCGACGTATACGGGGACGTTCGATCACATTCGCGAGATTTTCTCGAAAATACCCGAAGCGCGCATGCGCGGCTACGCCCCGGGCCGCTTCTCGTTCAACGTCAAGGGGGGCCGCTGCGAGTCTTGTCAAGGCGACGGTATCATCAAGATCGAGATGCACTTCTTGCCCGACGTGTACGTCCCGTGCGAAGTTTGCAAAGGCAAGCGGTACAACGCGCAGACGCTGGAAGTGAAGTACAAGGGAAAGACGATATCCGACGTGCTCGAAATGCGGGTCGACGAAGCCAATGCGTTCTTCGAAAGCATTCCGCGCATTCATAACAAGCTCAAAACGATCTGCGACGTCGGCTTGGGATACATCAAAATGGGGCAGCCCGCGACGACCCTTTCCGGCGGAGAGGCGCAGCGCGTGAAGCTCGCGACCGAGCTTTCGCGACGCTCGACCGGCCGGACGTTTTACGTTCTGGACGAACCGACGACGGGATTGCATTTTGCCGACATCCACAAGCTCCTCGAAGTGCTGCAGCGTTTGGTGCAGATGGGCAACTCGGTGCTCGTAATCGAACACAATCTCGACGTGATTAAGACGGCCGACTACGTCATCGATCTCGGGCCGGAAGGCGGCGACCGCGGTGGCACCGTCGTTGCCACCGGCACGCCCGAAGACGTCGCCGCCAACGCCAAGTCGTACACCGGCCAGTACCTGGCGCCGGTTCTGCAAGACCAGCGCGCGGTCGGGCACCACGTTCCCGACCAGCTTGAATTGGAGCGCCTCGAATCCGAGAACCTCGCCGTACTCAGCGACCTTCGCAACGGAGAACGTGTCGCCGTCGAGGCGTAAGGTCACACACCAGCGCGGAACGGCGACCGCGGCGTTTTCCGTCGCTCGTTTGTTCGGACTTGGCGCGATCGTGCAACTTCTACCGCGACGTTCTGGGCCTGGAAGTCACCGACGATCGGTCGCCGGCCTGGATCGAGTTCGGGATTGCCGGCGGCGCCGTGTTGCGGCTGCACCCCAAGAGCGAGCTGCTCACCGTGCGTCCAGGATCGTTGCAGCTCGGCTTCACAGTCGAAAACGTCGACGGATTCGTGGCCGGCTGTGCGGCGCAAGGCATTCCGGTGTTTGAAGATCCGTGCGAGGAGCCGTCCGGCCGCGTAGCCGTAATCAGCGACCCCGACGGATATCCGATTCAGGTCGGCACGCTCGCGCGATGAGCCGGTTACGTAAGGCCGGCGACGCAGCTGCACGGGCTACGGCGCTGAGAGCGCAAATCGAAGCGGCAAGCCATCGTTACTACGTGCTCGATGATCCAGCCATTACCGACGCCCAATTCGACGCACTGCTTCGCGAGCTCGTCGATCTCGAGTCCGAGCATCCCGAGCTGCGAACCTCCGACTCGCCGACGCAGCGCGTTGGCGCGCCGCCGTCGGATCGCTTCGCTCCCTACCGGCACGCGCGGCCGATGCTCAGTCTGGCGAACGCCTCGTCGGAACAGGAGTTGCGGGCGTTCGACGAGCGCGCCCGAAAGCTCGCGGGCGGCGCGGTCGATTACGTATGCGAGCTGAAAATCGACGGACTGGCGATTGCGCTCGACTATAACGACGGTGCGCTCGCACGCGGCGGCACGCGCGGGGACGGACGAGTCGGCGAGGACGTCACGCCAAACCTCCGCACGATTCGGACGATTCCTCTTCGGCTATTGCCGGGTGCGAAGGTTCCTGCGTTCGTCGAAGTTCGCGGTGAAGTCTACCTCAAGAAAAGCGATTTCGAACGGCTTAACGCGAGTCGAGAGGAGCACGGTCAGCCGATTTTTGCCAATCCGAGAAACGCCGCTTCCGGCGGCGTCCGCCAGCTCGATCCGGCGCTGACCGCCCGGCGCCGACTTTCTTTTTTTGCCTATCAGATTGCCGTGCTGGAGGGCGGTGCCGGCGCGAAGCCCACGCAATGGGAAGCGCTGCAGTATCTCCGTACGCTCGGCTTTCCGGTGAATCCAAACATCCGGCGCTCGGAAACGATCGACGACGTCATCGCCTTCTGCCGGGACTGGGAGGTGCGGCGTGACGATCTCGATTACGAAATCGACGGTGTCGTCGTAAAAATCGACGACGTGGCGATTCAAGAAAAGCTGGGCGTGGTGGCGCGCGATCCACGCTGGGCGATTGCGTTTAAGTTCAAGGCTCGCGAAGCACGCACGGAGCTCACGGATATCGTCGTAACCGTTGGGCGAACCGGAACGCTCAATCCCAACGCGGTGCTCGAACCCGTCCAGATCGGCGGCGTCACCGTGAAGAGCGCGACCCTGCACAACGCCGCCTACATCGAGAACAACGACATTCGCATCGGCGACACGGTCATCGTGACGCGCGCTGGCGACGTGATCCCCCGGGTTGTCGGACCGGTGATCGCAGAACGCTCGGGCACGGAGCGTGTCTTTCGGATGCCCGACCGCTGCCCGGTGTGCGGCTCCGACGTCGACCATCCGCCGGGAGAAGCGATGTCGCGGTGTACCAACGCTTCGTGTCCGGCGCAGATGTACGAGCGGTTGCGGCACTTTGCTTCGCGCGGAGCGATGGACATCGAGGGGCTGGGCGACGTCCTGGCCGAGCAGTTGACGCAACGCGGGCTCGTACGCGAGCTTCCCGACGTGTACGATCTGGATGCGTCGACGCTGCTCGGCCTCGAGCGCATGGGAGAGAAGAGCGTCGCCAAACTCCTGGAAGCGATCGCGGCGTCGAAAAAGCGCGGGCTGGCACGTTTGCTCGGCGGCCTGGGCATTCGTTTCGTCGGCGAACAGACGGCCCAAATTCTCGCCGGCGATTTCGGTTCGCTCGACGCGATCACCGAGGCCGGCGACGACGAGTTGCAACGCAGCGATGGCATCGGGCCGGAAGTTGCCGGCAGCGTGCATCTATTCTTCAAGCAATCCGAGAATCGACGGACCGTCGAACGCTTGCGCGCGGCGGGCGTCGAGACGACTGCTCCGAAGCGGAAGCCGGCCGCGGCCGGCGAGCTTGCCGGCAAGACTTTCGTGCTCACTGGAACGCTGCCGAGTTTGACGCGCGAACGAGCCGGCGACGCGATCGTCGCGGCCGGTGGAAAAGTCACCGGCTCGGTGAGTAAGAACACCGACTACGTCGTCGCGGGCGATGAACCGGGCAGCAAATATGCGAAAGCCCAACAACTCGGCATCGCGATCCTCGACGAATCCGGCTTACGCAAACTCCTCAACCTGTCATCCTGAGCGGAGCCCGTTGTCATCCTGAGCGGAGCGAGCGCAGTCGAAGGACGGCCTAAAACAAGCGACGCAAGCCGGCGTCGTCTTCGTCGACGCAGGTGAGCACTTCGGCGAGCGCATCGATGACGTCGCCGGCGACGACTCCGGTGCGGCGGAACTCGGCTGCGCATTGTCCGGCCAATCCGTGCCAATAGGCGCCGGCACGCGCCGCATCCACGACCGTCAAACCCTGCGAAGCCAGCGTTGCGATGATGCCGGAAAGAACGTCGCCGCTCCCGGCCGTCGCCAGCGCGTTGGTGCCGGTCGCGTTCAAGTGCATGGTCGTGCCGTCGTAGATCAGGGTGTCGCGTCCTTTGAGCAAGGTTGCGATCCCGGTGCGGTCGACGAATTCGCAGAGGCGGCCCACCCGCTCGCCTTCGCGAACGGTGCCTTTTCCCGACAGGCGTGCGAATTCACCCGCATGCGGAGTTACGACGGCCGCTTTCCCGTTCAGCACGTCGAGGTTTCTCGCGAGGTGGAAAAGCGCGCTGGCGTCAACCACAGCCGGCAGCGTATTGCGCCTAAGGAATTCGGTCACGATCAGGCCGGTGCGTTCGTCGAGCCCAAGGCCCGGCCCGATCGCGACCGCGCTATTCCGCTGCGAAATCTCCAGCAGCGTTTCGACGATCGATTGTGGCGGCGCATCGTCGGAAAGCTCGACGACGACCTGTTCGATTAAGTGCGTGCGCAGAAGATTCGCGACGGCGTGCGGAGCCGCTACCGTCACGTAACCCGCTCCGGCGCGGGCCGCGGCGCGCGCGCACAGCACGGCCGCACCGGGAAACTGCGCGGAGCCGGCGATCACGAGCGGCGCGCCGGCGGCACGTTTGTCGGCAATCGCCGGGCGCTTTGGCAACAGCCGTACGAACGCCGCGTCGTCGAGCGCAGCGAACGTGCGCGGTTGCGCCGCTAAAATGGCATCCGTGATGCCGATCGGCGCGTACCACAGTTCGCCGACGAACTCGCGCGCCGGGTCGAGGAACAAACCCGGCTTGGCCGCGCCGAGCGTGACCGTAACGCTCGCGCGCGCGGCATCGTCGCTCGCAGCACCGGTCAGCGCGTCGATGCCGCTGGGAATATCGATTGCGAGGACGAACCGGCGGCGCGCATCGAGTGCGCGCGCCAGAACGCTATACTGTTCCGGCATCGGCAGGCGCGCGCCGGTGCCGAAAAGCCCGTCGACGGCGACGGCGCCATCGAGCGCGGCGTGGGCGGCGCTCTCGGTTTCAGGCAAGAGCCGGACCGAAACGCCGGATTCGCGCGCCCGCACCATCGCGGCTTCGCGCGCGTGCGATGGGTTCGCTACCGGCGCCGCGTGCACGACGCGTTCGACCGCAGGGTCGAGTTCGGCCAGCGCTGCAAACGCGTCTCCGCCGTTATTCCCCGGTCCGGCGAAGGCCACGATGCGCCTGACGTCGGCATGCACGTCGCGAAGGCAGCGAGCGATCTGGCGCCCGGCCTCACGCATCAGCGCATCCTCGCCGCCCGTCCCGGCCGCGGCCGAATCGGCGGCGCGCATTTGTTGCGGAGTGAGGACGTAAATCATCGTTCGAGAATGACGACCGCGGCGGCAGTTACCGCCGTATGGGTGATGGTGAGATGGATCGTTCGTACGTCGCGCAGCGCGAGCAGTGGCTGAGCCTTCCCTAGGAGTTCGATGGTTGGTTTGCCGCTGCGCTCGTGGCCGACGCCGATCCAGCGCCACGGAATGGCGTGGCCGAAGGCTTTGCGGGTCGCTTCCTTGGCAGCAAAGAAGCCGGCGAGCCGTTCCGGCCAGTTGCGCTTCCGGAGCGCGTACGCCATTTCTGCCTCCGTGTAGACTTTGCGCGCGAACCATTCGAGCTTACGCGGTTCGAAACGATAGCGCTCCACTTCGGCAAGGTCGATCCCAACTCCGACGATCATGAATGATAACGAGTTCTTAACGCGGCGCGCTTTGTCATCCCGTCGAATGCGATGTCCGCAAGTTTTTCGGTTTTGGACGGCGAAGCGTGACCGGCGAGATGAACGGCCGGATTCGCATCGTACCGATCAACGCCTTAGACGCCGCATTCCTGGATCGCCTCGCTCTTTGCTTGGAGGAACGGTTCCTTGCGAGCACCCGCGTCGAGCGGACGTTGACGGTGACCCGCACCTCACTCAACTCGACGCGACAGCAGTTGTTCCTGTCGACTCTGACGTCAAAAGTCTTACGCGCATTTCCTGAAAACGACGGGGTTCGCTTGGCCGTCACCGACTTCGACCTCTATAAGACGTCGCATCGTTTCATTTTCGGCGACGGCGATGAGTCGGCGGCCATCGCGACCGTTTCACTCCACCGGCTTCGTTCCGAGTTTTATGGCGAGGAACCTGACCCCAATCAGCTCTTTCAGCGGACGCTCAAAGAAGCCGTCCACGAACTCGGGCACGCATACGGGTTGAAGCACTGCTTCAACGCGCGCTGCGCGATGTACTATTCGAACTCGATCTTCGAAACCGACAACAAAATGCCGCATTTTTGCGAGGTGTGCGACCGCCGCATGAGCCGCGCGCGCAAAGAATTGTAACTATCGCAGCGCCCTCGCGTCGGCGAGCGCAATTGTTTCCAATCGGCCGTCGCCGAGGTCGACGACTAAACCGCCATCGCGCCCCAGACGCAGCGCGGTCGCCTCGAACGCCTCGGTTGCTCCGTCTTTGAGAATGCGGTACCGCGCTCCGGGAAGGCCCGCCGCGGCTTCCCACAGCGCCGCGGTGCGTTCAGGGTCGCCGAGCCGGTCGAGGGTGGCGTCGTATTCACGCAGGATGGCCCCAAGTAAACGAGCGCGATCGATGCTCACGACGTCGTCGCAATAGGCGGCCGGGGGAGCGACGTCCGTTTGGGGATCCTGGGGGCGATAGACGTTGATGCCGACGCCACACGCGACCCACGCGGTATCGGCGGTGATACGAGACGTGCAAAGGACCCCGGCGACTTTTCGCTCTTCGATCGATAGATCGTTCGGCCAATGCAGGGTCGTTGTGACCCCCAGCCTCGCCAGCGCTTCGCGGACGGCGAGCGCGACCCAGAAGGGCACGACCCAAACGTCTGCGGCGTCGAGTGCGCGCGGCAAAATCGACGTCACGAGCAGCGAGCTGCCGGGCTGCGACGTCCACCGGCGGCCCTTGCGGCCACGGCCTTGCCGCTGGTGCTCGGCGACGATGCTCCTCCCGAGGTGCTCGCGCCGTCCCAGGAGTTTGGCCGCGTCGGCGTTGGTGCTGTCGGTTTCGGCGACGTAAGTAATGGCCGCGAACGGCGAACCGGCGAGTTCGGCGCCAATCCGTCCGTACGGGTGTGCTCGGCTGTCCATCGGCGACGGGAGGCCTTGGCCGCGAGCCGCAGGCTTACCCCCGCGGGGAGCCGTATTCGGCGTTGCTATGACTATCGAACGCACGCTTATTCTCTGCAAACCCGACGCCGTGTCGCGCGGCTTGATCGGCGACATTACCGCACGCTTCGAGCGTCGCGGATATATCATCGTCGCAATGAAAATGCTACAGCTCGACGGCGACCGGGCGCGGGCGCACTACGCGGAACACGATGGAAAGCCGTTCTTCAGCGAACTGGTCGACTTCATCACCAGCGGTCCGCTGGTCGCCCTGGCCATCGAGGGTGAGAACGTGATCGAGGGGTGCCGTCAAATCATCGGCGCCACCAATCCGCTGACCGCAGCCCCCGGATCCATTCGCGGCGACTTGGCGCAAACGATCGGACGTAACCTCGTGCACGGCAGCGACAGCAAAGGCAGCGCCGAGCGCGAGCTCAAGATCTTTTTCGACGCCAACGAATTCGTGTCGCGCCGTCACGACCTCGAACGCTGGATCAAGGGTTGACCGCTCCGCTCGAATCGCTCCGCGGAGGCGGCCGCCCGCTCATCGAGGCCGTCCACGCGCGCGAAGTCTTGGACTCGCGCGGCAATCCGACGGTGGCCGTGGCCGTAGCGACCAGCTTTGGATCGGTCGAGGAAGCAATGGTGCCGTCGGGCGCGTCGACCGGCGCCAACGAGGCGGTCGAGCTGCGCGACGGAGATCCCCAGCGGTACCACGGCAAAGGCGTTCTCAAAGCGGTGCGCGCCGTCAACGATGTGATCGGGCCGGCGCTCGAAGNNACGGCACGCCGAACAAGGCGAATCTCGGAGCGAACGCCATTCTCGGAGTTTCGCTGGCGGTAGCGCGCGCGGCCGCGGCCAGTTTGTCGTTGCCGTTGTTTCGCTATCTCGGCGGTCCGTCGGCGTCGACGCTGCCGGTCCCAATGATGAACGTGATCAACGGCGGCAAACACGCCGAAGGCGCGCTGCAGTTTCAGGAGTGTATGATCGTTCCGCTCGGTGCGAGGAGCGAAGCCGAGGCGGTGCGTTGGGGGGCCGAGGTGTTTCACGCTCTCGGACGCTTGCTGCACGACCGCCATTTGCCGACGCTGGTTGGCGACGAGGGCGGATACGCGCCGCCGCTCGAGACGCCGCAACAGGCGCTCGACCTGATCGTCGCCGCCATCGATCTGGCCGGCTACCGGGCCGGCAGCGACGTGGGCATCGCGCTCGATCCGGCGTCGAGCGAATTCCATCAAGACGGGAAATATTACGCGCTTTCAAAAGACCGCGGGCTCGACGCCGGCGGGATGATCGCGTTGTATCGCGAGCTATGCGATCGTTATCCGATCGTTTCGATCGAGGACGGCCTGGCCGAAGACGATTGGGCCGGCTGGCGCGCTCTAACGGAGGCGCTCGGCGATCGCGTGCAACTCGTCGGCGACGACATTTTCGTCACTAACGTGGCGTTTTTGCAACGCGGAATCGACGAACGCGTCGCCAACTCGATTCTCGTGAAAGTGAATCAGATCGGCACGCTAACCGAAACGCTGGATGCGATCGAGTTGGCGCACAAAGCCGGATATTCGACCGTCATTTCGCACCGTTCGGGCGAAACCGAGGACACGACGATCGCCGACATCGCGGTCGCCACGGGAAGCGGTCAAATCAAAACCGGATCGCTTTCGCGCAGCGACCGGATGGCCAAATACAATCGGTTGATGGCGATCGAGGACGAACTCGGTTCGGCCGCGCGTTACGCCGGTGCGGCGACCTTTCGCCGGCGCTGAGCGGTCGCGACGCTCCGGCGCGGACGCTTTTTCGCCGATACCGACTTGACGTAGAAGCGGCCGGTGCGGTTGGTCTCAAACGGTACGCGTGCATGGTCGAGCGCCACGTCGACCAGCATCTGCACCTCAGGCCAGGCTAAATCGTCGGTAGAACCCAAATGGATGTTGCGAACGACGCGCCCCGAGCCGCGCAGCATTCCGTGCGGATCGGGAAGGCCGGCGCCCTGCAGAAAGCACAGCGCGACGCCGCGCGCGCTCATGGCAATCGACAGCACGGCGTCGGACGGGCGACTGTTGGGCGAAAAGCCGGCGACCAGAAAGTTGTAGTTGTCGTAGACCATTACGTCGGCAGACGGCAGGCGGCGATGCAGCCAGTTCACGGCGTCGCGCCCAAGCGCCGCGATCACGGGATCGAATTCGGCCAGAAACGTCTCGAAGCGTTGCTCGTCGGCAGTGGGCATGCGCGACGGTTTCATTTGCCTTGCGGGTGGTCCTAGGGAGAGTCAACGCCAGCCCGGAATCTGCTCCTGGCCCGCGCCATCGTGACGGGCCTGTAGCTCAGCGGTAGAGCGGCCGGCTCATAACTGGTTGCGCGTAGGTTCGAATCCTACCAGGCCCACCATGAATCGCTTGTCGACCCGCAACAGCCCGCAAGAACGCTTGAGCTCAAGCGTGCTTTTCGATGAGATCACCGAGCCGGTCCGCAGCCGATTGCAGCATCACCGGACTAACGTGCGCGTAGGTGTCGGCCGTGATGGCGACAGAGCTATGTCCGAGCGCCGTCGACACCGTTTTGAGATCGGCCCCGCTTTGCAACAGTAGCGAGGCATAGCTATGGCGCAGGTCGTGTAGGCGAACCTTCGGAAGGCCGGCGGCATCGCGCAACGCCGTGAACCGCAACCCGAACGAACCGGGGCGCCACGGCTGGCCGTCCTTATCGAATATGAGCGTATCGCCGTCCGGCCGAACACCGGCTGCCATGAACCGTTGCGCCTGTTCAACGCGATACCGTCGTAGGCGTTCGACGGCGAACAGCGGGAGCGGAATGGTCCGGCGCGAGCGTTTGCTCTTGGGCTCCTTAAAGCGGAGTTCGTAGCGCTTGCGTTTGGGGGTCGTAATCGTAACGGGCTCCAGCGACCGCTCCACGCGCAGCGTACCGCGTTCGAGGTCCGCGTCGCGCCAGCGGAGCGCGAGTAGCTCGCCGCGACGGCAGCCGCTACCGATGGCGACGGCAACTGCCGCCCCGAGATCGGTCGCGTCGAATACCTCGAGATATTCTCCGACTTGCGACGGTGAAAGCGCCCGCATTTCCTTACGCTCGACTTTGGGCGGGTCAACGAAGTCGCACGGGTTGACGGTAATGAGCCGGAGTTTCTTGGCTTTGTTACAGGCCGTACGCAACGTACTCCAGACCTTCTTGATAAAGAGCGGAGAGAGTTCGCCCTGGCGTCCGTCCTTGCGCTTAAACGACGTCATCGCTTCCTCGATCGCTTGCGGGCTGCGCTCCAGATCGACGAACAACAGGTGCCCCAGCGATGGGATGAGATGCTCGCGAACGTGCGAGTCGTACTGATGGAACGCGCCGGCACCGATGGAATTCTTGACGCCGCGCAACCAGCGTTCCAAGAACTCCTCGACGGTAATCGGGGCATCCTTGATGACTTCGGCTTTGGCAACGGGGCGGTGTTGGTTCTGCTTTTGTGAAAGCCACCAGCGCCGTGCGTCGTCCTCGGTTGCGAAGCCACGTTCGACCGCTTGGCGATAGTCGCCAGGCTCGCGGCCGAAGGCTTGGTACTTAACGGTCCAGGTGGCCTGGAGCTTGCGTTTTGGCTTGCCGGTTTTTTCGTCAATACCGGCTTCTTATCAGCGTATGTCTCTTGCCCTATCCAGGCGCCGAGACGGTGTCGTTTCATGTGTCGTCCTCCTCTGTGACTAAGGAACGAGAATCAAAAAGGGGCATCAGTTGCGGAAGGGGTGGCAGGGATTCGAGCGCACGAGGAGTCGGTCGATACGTTGAGGTTTCGGCTGCGTGCGCAAGTTCAGCATCGACGTCATATGCCCAAGATCGAACTAGTTCACTAGCGATCATCCGGCGACGGTTCGGACTAATTGCAATGGATCGCTCACCGAGGCATTCATACGCGATTCGGAGTGGTCGAACAACAATTCGGTGTGGCCCTTCTTCGATGCTAGCCGTGTAGGCGAATGCAGCGATCGCGCGCTGACTGAGCCGTATCCCATCCCATGGCTCGGACCCAGGGCGGTATTCTTCACCGCGGCGCGGGAACGCAATAACGGCGCAAGCTATCGCAGCTTTCTTTAGCGGATCCGCGCGTTCGCCGGCTTTGCGTGAAGCGAGATACAGCCGCTGTATCGCTCGGAGCACCTCTCGCTGATAGCCCGCCTGCATCAAGAGCGGGACCAGATCGATGCCGAGCGCTGAAGCGAGTCTCGATAAGACCCTGGGCGTTGGGAAATTCTCGCCGTCCGCATAAGCGCGCAGCCGATAGAGGCTTGACTGCGACAACGCCTCGCAGATTTTGCCACGGATCTCGCGGCGTTCGACTTTGCTTCGAGCGCGCGAAAGCAACCTGTTAGCCGACCCGAGGAGATAATAGCCGAACCCCCGCTTGCCCTCGTCGTCGAGTAGCGTGGCTATTTGCGCCAATTTACACTCACAAAGTCCAGTTCATATGGCACATGCAGAATCTTAGCAGATTTGCTAGGCTTATGTCGAGGGGAGTTCTGTGCTAAAAGTGAACACTCACAAAAATCGACGGACACGCCTACGCGCCTGGCGAGAGGACGCAGGGCTTTCGCTAACGCAGGCTGCAGCCGAGCTCGGCATGTCGCCGGCAACGCTCGGACCCATCGAAGTTGGTCGTCTCCGCCCTACCCGTGCGATGGCCGGACGACTTGAGGAAAGGTTTGGCGAGCCCATCGCTGAGCTGCTGAAGTCGGCGCCGCGCGGAGTGGTTTCCAGGCTCATTAGTGCAGACTCAAAGGTGCGAGATGCAAGGTCCGACTGAGCCGCTCACCATGACCGTGGCTGAGTTTGCGGCGCTTTCCGGTCTTTCCGAATACACGATTCGCCAGGAAGTTGCCCTCGATCGGATCCCGTATCGTCGCGTTGGTCGCCGGGGTCTGATTAGGATTCTACGATTGCCGGCGATTGCAGCCCTTCGCGGAGACGGCGCCTTCGATAAGCAGAGGGATGCATGAGCATACCCATTGTGTTACTGGACGCGGCTCTCGAATACGCGGCCCAAGGCTCGTCGGTGTTTCCCGTTCATAGTATGCGAGGCGGTCACTGTACCTGCGGCGATGCTGACTGCCTAAAGCCTGCAAAGCATCCGATGAACGCGCACGGCCATCTCGACGCAACGACCGACATCGAACAGATCAAACAGTGGTGGAAAAAATGGCCCAATGCAAACATCGGTTATCGCCCTGCCGAGGATGAAATCGTTCTGGACGTCGATCCCCGCAACGACGGGGATGAATCGCTTGCGGAGGCTTTTCGTGTTTATGGAAGCATCCATACGCGCGAAGTTCTAACCGGTGGGGGCGGTCGCCACCTTTATCTACGTTTGCCACCGGGGGCGAGTGCCGATGTTAACAAGATTGACGGTTATCCGGGCGTCGACGTAAAAACCCACTCAGGCTATGTGATCTTGCCGCCATCGCTACACGCGTCTGGGCGCCGATATGAATGGGAAGCTTCATCTCCTAATGAGGCGGCGCTCGCGCCACGATGGCTAATCGACCTGCTCTTGCGGCCGGCTCCGTCTCTCGCGGCATCTCCGAAAGGCGATCACATACCCGAAGGAACGCGGCGCACGATTCTGCTCTCGATCGCCGGCGCGATGCGTCGAGTGGGAGCCGGTGACGTTGAGATTCTCGCCGCGCTCCACGCGGGCAATCGCGAGCGATGCAAGCCGCCTCTAGAGGCGCGAGAGGTTGAGGAGCTTGCTAACGACGTAGCCGCCAGGTACGAGCCCGAGAAGCCTGTAGCGTCGAGAAGCTCTTGCGTCACGGAAGATGACGAGTGGGAATCTCCGCACCCTTACCCCATCCTCGACCGCGGCGCACTCTACGGCCTTGCCGGGAAGATCGTTGAATGGATCGCGCCGCAAGTTGAAGCCGCACCCGTGGGTATGCTCTTAACGTTACTAGCCGCATTCGGTAACGCCGCGGGCGCGGAATCGTACGCGGAGGTTCACGACGATCGACATCCGGCGCGGCTATTCGTTGCGCTTGTCGGGCCAACGAGCGAAGGGGGCAAGGGAACGATCGACGCGGCCGTGCGCCACGTTTATCGTAGCATGGATGTAACGTGGTATGATGCCGCACATGTCAACGGCTTCGCGTCCGGCGAAGCAATCATTGCTCGCCTTTCGGGCGCACATCGATCAGCAGACGACACAACGCCAATCGAAAAACGGGCCTTCGTTCTGGAGCCCGAACTGGCGCGCGTGTTTGCCGTGAACCATCGCGAGGGCAGCACGTCGAGCCCGATCATACGCGGCGCCTGGGATAGTGGTCGCTTGCAGCTAGTTCGTGCGAAGAGTGCGCTCCTTGCAACCGAAGGCCACGTTTCCATCATCGGTCACGTAACGCCCGACGAACTGCGCCTTACTTTGACGGGAGCCGACATTCGCAACGGCACGGGGAACCGCTTCCTATTTGCCTGCGTCAAGCGGGCTCAATCGATACCGTCGCCCAAACCGTTCGACTCCGCCATCATCGGTGCGTTCGCAAAACGCCTAAACGCGGCTCTGCAGTTCGCGCGGCAGCCGCGAGTAATGCGACGGACCCAAGAAGCCGAGCAGGTTTGGGTCGAGTTCTACCACCTACACAAGCGCGGGGGGCTTGTCGGTGAACTCATCGCTCGCAGCGATCCCCAACGCTTGCGCCTGTCGGTCGCGTTCGCGCTCCTGGACTTGTCACCGACGGTCCGTCCGGAGCACGTTCTCGCGGCCGAAGCGGTGGTTCGCTACAGCGTCGCAAGCGCCGAACATATTTTCGCTGGCCTCTCCGGTGATCCAATCGCCGATCGGCTGTTGGATGCACTTCGGAAGGCGCACCCGCAAGGACTCGACGGCGAGCAGCGGAGTGCAGTCTTCAGCCGGAACGTCAGGGCCGAGCGCATCGACGTGGCTCTGACCACGTTGGTGGAACGCGGACTCGCTCGCATCAAAAAGGAATCTGTCCCTGGGAAGCCGGGCCGGCCGCGCGAAAGCGCCTACGCTGTACGAAGAAACGAAAAAAACGAAAAAAGGGATGCCGACGATCTACACAGTCGGATTGTTTCGTTTACTTCGTTACTTCGTAGCCCGGATCGAGGACAAGGAGAACTCGCGTCCGAGCCTCCGGTTCAGGCCGGACTGCCATTCGACACCGACGACGGTGTTGTACGAGACGCCGAAGTTGCGCTTCGCGTCCCAGCGGAAGTGGAGGTGCCGTGACCCCCGTTGAGATCGTTCGCCAAGCCCAGGCTGAGGGCGTCCGCCTGAGCGTCTGCGACGACGGCGCGATCGTGATCCGCGGGCGCGAGTCTGTAGCTCGGCGCTGGCTCCAACCCGTAGCCGAACGGCGCGCCGATGTCGTCGCCGTCCTTCGTGAAGTGGAAGCACCCGCGGCAACGTTAGGCGAACACTTTGAGCGCGGCCTGAGTTACGACGAATGGTGCGTTACACACGGCCGACGAAGGCTGACGGATGCCGATGCCGAGAGGCTCATTCGGTACGCTGTCCAGGTCCTTGGCTCGCATTGCGCGATCGATGAAGCCGAGCGAATCGCTCGCGGCACCATTTAACGAGCGGGTTGTGCGAGACCCGCAAAATTAACGCTGTTCGTTATTGCAAGCCTCGATAACCCGCAGGATGGTGGCAGTGCCAACTGAGCCACGCTTCAAGGACGACCGGCGAAATCGTATCAAGCGGGGCACCACTTGCGGTTCGAGTAAGCCCCTGGGCGACCGTCAGATAAACCGCGGTCTCGCCATAGTCATCTACAAAATACGGAGGCAAAAGGTGATCGCCAGATGCCTTATACGCGCTCAAAGGCGAGTAGGGTCGTCCGTATGGGCCGCGGGGATCCCAAATGCTCGTCGAAGACCATTGGCTGCCGTGTTCCGAGTTCGAATTGCCGAGCGAGTTGCAGTCGAGGCGACCGAGATAGGCGCCATCGCCTCCGAAGAGCCTCATGCCCACGTAGGGCGCCACTTCGTCGTCGATCCCGTCCGCTCTAGCAGCATTTGGCGCGAGAAGTATGGCGGCAACAACTAACCCGATGGCGAGCAAAGCGTATCTCATGGTGTGATCGCTCGCCGGCGCACATAGGGGACGGCCCGATGCCGCGGGTCACGTATACCGATCATCAGCATCAGTCTCGTTGTAGAAAGTATAGTCACTTATCATGCTTCACGGCAGCGAATGTTCCGTGCGCCGTGATCATCTGCCCACTCCTCAGGTTTGGCGAACCAAAGCCGAAGACATGAACTCACTGACCGGAGCAGAGCGATCGTAGCGGACGCAGCAACCAGCAAGGGTGCAAGAGCGAGCGACGACAACAACGCGAAGTTTTTAAGCATATGAAATGCCCCATTGACCTCAGCCTGAGGCCATAGAACTATTCTGGCGCGCCGCGCGTTTCCAAGCAAAGGTTAGCGCGACTGCTACTGGCTGACTACCGCGCCAAACGGCAACGAGATCCCCGTCGTGAGCGTTGAGACAAGCGAGCCGTCCGAAAGACTGTAGACTCGAACGATGTTCCCACTGTAATCGGGCACGACCACACGCCCAGCGCGTCGCCAAAATCCGTAGGCTTGCTGCGTCCCTTTGAATGGCAGCGTTCCGACGACGGTCGCCGTCGAGCCGGAAACGAGCAATTTGTACGCGCCATTCGTTCCTTGGCCCTGAAAGTTCTGATCGCCCAGTAATAGCGTTGGCTGGACCCAGTTGATTGCGCTCGGCGAGTTGAGCGTAGCACCACTAATGGTGACCTGGGTAAATAACGATCCACCGTTTGAAAGTTCAAAGAGTCCAGGGAGGTAGTACTGTGATCGACCTTGCTCTGCCCCTAAATGCTTCGGTTTTGAGTTCAACGAGCCGCAGCCGGACGGGGGGCATGGAATGGCATCGACGTAGAGATTACTCTTATTGTCGTAGGCCACAAAGTATACGTTCTTGAAGCCGCTGGCGGTGGAATAGGACCCTCCGCCTTTCGCTCCTTTGAGTGAATATACATCGACGAGGCCCTTCGCTCCATATTTGGCGTTTGGATGCTGATTCGCAACCGCCAAATTGCCCGTCGTTGGATCGACGGCACAATCGTACGGAAGGCCGGTGTGCTGCTTGATGCTGTCGATCGGGGTTGTACCACCGTGCTGATATTCGTAAAGATACCCGGTGCCGTAGTCGGGGATCCAGACGTTGCCGGCATTATCGGTACACATACCGGTGGGTTTTGAAAACCCGGTGAGCGTTCCAACTAAGACCAGGCCGCCACCATTGAGGTATGTGTAAACCGTGACGCTACCGCTGCCCTGATTAGAGACGTAGAGCAGGCTTTGCTTTTTCTGGGCGTCTGGTAACATCCACGATTTCGCCGGATTCGAGCGACCTATGGACGCAATTCCCTTTAGAGCGGCGGAAGATGCTGGCTCGAGGCTAAGAGGTGGTTGCGGTGCTCCAAGGCACCCCCCTAAGATCGCCAGAGCGGCGATGAGGACCGATGCTCGGAACGATGGCAGCAGGCCCATAAGAACGTTCCTTTGTGTTATCTGGCGAGTCCGCAGCGTCTCGGCAACGTTGGCAGATCCAATGCTACGGCCCGGAGTGCCAATAGGGAAACGATTCCATGGTTCCGCATCGGGTTACTCCTGTCCCCGTGTCACGGCGTCCCCGTTTGAACCCGAGCAGATCACCTCTTGCACGCCCGCCCGCGTGAGAATCGCCTCGTCATCGACGATGCGTACTTTGGGCCAGCGACTCGATCCTTGCTGCGACCCCTGCTCTGCGAGCCCTTGCCCGATGCTCCGCCGCCGAGTTTTCCTATGCGTCGGTAATACTCCGGATCGTCGGCCAATTGCGCGTTCGTCGCGGCTCCCCCGGCGATAAGCAAGTTTGCGGTTTTTTTCCGAAAAGCAATTTCAGTCAAATCGAGCGTATAGTGCCAACGGGTTTTCGCTGCGGAAAATTTACGGTCCTGAAATCGTGCGGACGAGTCGCGCAAGATGGCGCAGCACCCGGTTCGGGCGAGCGGGTTGCGCGGCGTTGCTACCGCACCCTGCGCGGCAATTGGGTACTGCGGGGGCACGGAGGGCTCACTCGCTCGTCATGTGGGGGCTCCCCCTCGCGCATAGCGGCACGGAGGGCCGGCGATTGAATGGGCAGTCAATGCGATGTAATGGTGGTTATCTCGCACTCGACTGCTGCCGATTAAGCGTTGCGCGCATGGGTTCGCGGACTTGCTCGCTTATACGCGCGCGCGGGAGAAAAGGGGGTGGGGCATGCCCCGTATGAGTCATTTGGCGGCTGGTTCGGCTGCTACTAACGCTTACTCCATGGATCCCACGGCTCTACGTCGTCCGCGTCCTCACGGACTCGCGCGACCCACGTTGGGAGGTCTCTCTCTGCTTGCAAGTCCGCTAAAGGCTGCCGACGGTTGCTGGGATCGGAAACGCGCGGGTCATCCCGCTCTAGGTCCGCCAAGATGTCTCTAAGCGTCATTCCCGCACGCGCGAGGGGCGGTGTCACTTCGGCGGGCGTGGCGTAAGATTCAATGATCGGCGCTTCGCCGGGACTCGTGTCCTCGAGCTCAGCAGTGATCCGCGCCTTGCGGGCCGCGACGGAGGCGCTGCCGCCGAGCCGGCCGATGTCGCGGTAATATTTCGGATCGTAGCCGTACCGTCGCTTGGTCGCGGCGCCACCCTTATGCGCGAGTGCTCGCATCTGCGCGCGAAATGCGTGCTCCGCTTTGTCAATCGCCATCGTGAGTGATTCTTCGCGGTCGCTCGGGCCGACGCTTTGCGAGCCGCCCGCGATTATTGCGGTGTCGCGTTAGGGGAGCGTGGTTCCCGGAAGCGCGCCGCGCGGATGCCATTCCTAGGCCGCTGCGAGGCACAGGGCTACAGCGTTATCAATGCGGCGATGTTCAGGTCCATCTGGACATGCAACGCGACGTGGCGCCCCCGCATTCACTTTTTGAACGCACGGCCGACCCGCAACAACCCGCAAGAATCGCACGCGACGAGCCGCGACGAGACGCAACGAAACAAGCTATCGAATCACCGCATCACGCACGATGTGCTACGAGCAGCAGCGAGGTGCAGCGGGCCGAAACGAGCAGACGCAGATTCGAATCCTACCAGGCCCACCACTCGCAGTCGTTCGACGGCAAGAGGTACATGGGAATTCAACGGCGCCCAGGATCGCCGCACGGAGATGACTGCTTGATCTAAGGTGTTGGGCCGACCCGGACGTCGATCACAGGCGACTGGCTGAATGGTGGGAGCGGATTCCCGTTATCCCAGTTCTCGAATGTCACCTTACACGTCGTTGGCGTCGCGGGCGCAGAATTGGTGGAGATCGTGACCGGCCTAATGGGGCCTGGGGAACCTTCGACGGTGGCTCGCACGTAACGGCAGGGCGACTGCACGACCGCAACCATCGGGCCGTTGTATTGGCCGGTCGCGTCGCTCACGTTTACGGTTTCCGTCTCTCCGTGGTACAGTCCGATACAGAAGACGTTTTGCGTCGAACGACACGCTGGCGCGGTGGTGGAGCTGGGCGCCGAACCAACGGCTGAAACCTTCCACTGCGGGACGGGCTCAAGTTGCGAGGCGACGTAACCGATGACGCCAGGGCTGCCTGTAAGCTCCCAGTGCCAAAGAGCAAATGTGGCTTGGTACGACGTAGGTACGTTAGGCGAGAGAGCGCTGTTTGTGGTGACGATTCCGTCATATTCTCCAGCGAAGAAAAGCTTTATCAACTGTAGGTACTTTAGGATGCCAAACGCGGCGTCCACGGCGAATGGTGCCGAGCCAGCAACTTTGATCGTCCTCGCAGGCGCATAATTCGGATAAACCTCTGCCTCGGCCCCATACAGCATACCGCCCGGCTTCGCGCTAATGGGCGAAAGACTTGCGGTCATGCCGTCGGTCGCTGATTCCATGATCTCGGCGTGAGTTCCAAAGATACCTTGGTTGTTTTCGAGCACTGATTTAAAGTAGTCCAAATTTGCGGCGGGAGTTCCGCCGAAGGGCGAGCCTAACGTTATGAAGTTCAACGGCGAGACCGTATGCTGTGGAGACGATAGATTCGAAAGCGCAAACAGCGAGACGACACCGCCATAACTGTGGGCCTCCAGATCGTAGGCATCGAAGTAGCCCTTCTTGTAGAGGTCATTGAGGAAGCTTGCCAAGAGCGGCCGGACGACGTTCGGCGGCAGCCACCACTGATAGTTAAAGCCGTACACCGCATCGTATCCCCCCGCGCTCTGAATCGCTTGCGCCGTGGTAGCGGGGAATGTGCCGGTGGCGTCGACCGAGCTCAGGATACCATGGACGAAGACGATCGCGTGGCGGGCGCTCTGTACGCATTTTGGCGCACTCGAAGCATCGAAGGGCTGCCAGGCGCCCTTGTTCAGCGTCAACCCGCCGTAATAGGGCTTGGGCGGCGCAAGATCGTCAACCGGGATAAACTGCAGCCTGCTGCCAGCGGCTTCGGCAACGATGGTAGCGGGCACTCTTAGCGTCGCAGTCTGACCCTTCACGCTACCGCCGAAGTCCAGCCATACCGGGCCGTACGTCGGGTCGTTGTACTCGACCTCGGGCGCAAGCTGGGAACTGTAACTGCTCTCGCTGCTTGGCAGCGACTGGGTAACCACGACCGACGCCGTATCGAGTTGCGGAGTCGAACGCTTGGAGATCGTTTCCGAACCGTGCGGACGAGTTGCAGCCGAACCGATGGCCAAGGCCATCATCTGACCTTTCGCATCGGCGGCTGAATTCGTTGGTTGTGCGTCAGGAGCAGATAGAAGCTCGAGCGTCACGCTCGTGTTGGAGCTGAAGGTATGCGCCGGGAACTGTATGCTCCCACTGGGTATTTCGACCGACCCGCCGCTGGCAGCACTTATGACTGCGCTTGATTTCTGCAACGCTACCGTCGGTCCGAGGGGCGCTCGCGAGCCCTCCGTGCGTGAAACGAATGGCGGCGGGACCGCTTGGGGCGTGCATGGAGTCGGTGCGACATTTCGGCTGCTGCAGGCCGCCGCAAGCCCAAGAACCGCCGAAGCGAGAAAGAGTCGCTTCACCATGTGGGTCCCTCCGTCGAATCCCGACGTTGCTCGACGCCCCGCCCAAGTAGCAGGTGCAGTAAACTATGACGCCTTGCGCATGAGCCCCTTCGTTCCGAACGGCTCCTTCGGGAGCGATGTCGCGGCAGACGTGCGCTTCTATCCAACCTCTGCGCGCGAAAGAAGGGCATGCGTCCATCTCACGCTGGCAAGCGCTCCTACAAAAAGACTCCACATTAGGACGAACCAATAGACCGCGTACGCTGGGGTGACAAGGATTGGATAGTCGCCGCAGAGCAGGGTGAGTCCGACACTAAGAACCATGACGGCCAAGCTCAAGACGAAGACAAGCAAAAAGATGCCGAGCGTTTCCCAGTATGCGCCGGTTGTCGCCCGCCAGCAGTCATTGAACTGTCTAGCCGAGCCGAGAAGCAAAGCGTAAGGCGCAGGCCACAACTTGCCAAGGAGCCAAAAACCGGGCACGATTAGCGCCACCAGCCCCGCAACCGTCAATAGAACGACGGCGACGAGAAGAGCGACGAAACCAACGAACCCACGTCCGCTCATGCCATAGGCTGGGCTGATGCTGCGGGTTGCTGCGGCCGCGCCAAAGTAGGTGAACGCAAAAGCGAGAATCATTTGTGCAACAAAGGCTGCGTGATTGACGCCACTGTGAAGCGGCGACTGCGTCGTGACTACATTTAGTAGTATACCGATTATGGCAAGTGCGACCGCGCCGACGGCATTGCGCTTAAGCAAGGGCCATCCATCTCTTAGGGCTGAGCAAATGACAACGAACACTGACGGAACTGGGATGACGGGCCGGGTATTGTAAACGCCGACAGAGGTCCCTGGAATCGTACGTTTCATAATTTGTCTACCAGGCCCACTTACCACCGTTGCCGGAAGCGCTCGTTCGGGAGCAAGTACACTTTCGAGTGCGGGTAGTCGAGATAGACGTCGAAGTTTCGAAGCAAATCCTGGCCAAGGAGTCCGTCGTAGTCTTCGAACTCAAATGACGCCGCATCTTGGGTTACTTGGAAGAGCCATTTCGGGAAGGTCCACGGTCCGAGTGCGAGAGGCCCAGCCTGGATAGGGCGCGATTCGACCGCTCCACCGACGCCGCTGAATTTGTTGACGAAGGGAAATGAAGCGCGCATTTGCGTTCCCAAACCCAAATCGACGATCTGTTGCGGATGCGCGTCGGCGAATCGCGAAAAGATGATGCTGCGATCGGCACCCGTATCTAGGATAAAGGCGGGGGCCGGTGCTCCGCCGATGGCCGCGACGACGGTCGGGACGTTATCGTCGAAGGTTACTGAGAACGCATGGGCGCCGGGCGGCGGCACGAACGAGTTTGGAGCGATCGCCTCGAGCGTACCTTTCATGTAATCGATGTGCCAGACGACGTCATGGATGAAATCGTAACCTAATAGCCCGGCGACGGGCGTTCCGGTATCGGTCCATTGCGTAAAAGGGAGGCTTCTCGCGTGAACGTTCTGCAGCGACAGGTCGCCCACCAGCATGGCCGGGATGACGATATCGCTTTCGACGTACGTGCCGGCCGTTTCGCTCGTAATTCGCCCGTATTCGGGGATTTTCAGGGCTTCGACCACGCCTTTGTCGATCACGATGCCGTCGGCGCCCGAATCGAGGATGAAGTCGACCTTGTGGCCGCCCATCCTCACCGGGACCACGATGACGTCGGAGGACATGACGATCGGCACGTTCGTGGGCGAGCCCGTAAGCGAAATTATGGGGGCGCCGTTGGGTGGAACAGAAAGTTCCGAGGGCGCCACGGCACCTCCGATCGCCAGCGATTGCAGCACTTCGTCACCATCGTTTGTGGTGAAACCGTCGCTCGTATGAACGTGCCAGGGCTCGGTGAGACCTTTGGTCGTGCGATAGTCGGAGAAGACGATGGTTCCGCGCCGTCCGTCGCGAATTTCTTCGATGCGATCGAGTAAGAACGTCTTCCTATCGTAGAAACGGTATTCAAATCTGCCTCCTTGCGGATCCACTCGCACGACGTAGGAATCGACCGGTGTAGATACCTGCCCGATTATCGCGGCACCGCCGCGTGCATTCGAGTGCAGCGCTGCAGCGTCGACGTCGTCCTCCCGGTGAAGGTTGCTACCGACCGAAACCTGCTCGTTGGCGTTCATCCTCCAGGTCTTGCCCGCGCTTCTCCCCTCGGCCGTGCGCGCGGGCCCGAGCGTTTGTTCGTTGCGAAAATCCGGGCCGGATTCGAGATACGCGCGCGAACCGTTAAGCGACCCAAAGGTGATCTTCCATTGCTCGCGGCGCGTATGTGGCACCCCGGTCTGGACGCGTCCAACGGCTTCCGTGGTGCGCGCGATCAGCTGCGTCAAGGTCATTGCAGTCGGCATGATGCCCGGCGGTGCGCTCGTGTCGGGCTCGTCTGCTCGGGCACCGTTCGACGCGACCATCAACGCGACCGCGACGACGGCGGCTATGGGGCGATTTCTAGCCACTCTTCTTGAAGGTTTTGAAGAAGAGGGCATTCGGTTTTACGATGAGGCGGTTGTACGGATAGACGAAATAAACGTCGTAGAACTGCAGGTAGTCCATACCCACGATGGCATCGATCGGTTGATCGTGAATCGTCAGCGGATAGTTCGTCGTAAACAATCCGACTTGCCGGTAATCCCCGATCGCAAAGCGTAAATCGGCAACGAGTGAGGTCCAAACTTGCGCGCTGACGCCGAACGTCCCGTCGTCGGCGAAGGGAACCAGCTCTTGGTGGCGGTGATGCTCGCCGGGCGGATCTTTGACGTCGGAGGAATGCTCGTCGACAAAGGACCCAAAAATGATGCTGAACGGAAAACCAGTGCTGAGAACTGCGTTGTGCGTTACCGTCGTGCCGATGCCCACGGCAATCAAGGGGAGGCCATCGTCGAGCGTCAACGGGACGTCGACCGACCCTTCCACCGGCTGCGCCGCTGCAAAGCCCGCGACTGGAAGCGCTTCGAGTGTACGGTTCATGAAATCGAAATGGAGCACGTTGGCAGCAAAGAAATCGAAACCGAGTATGCCGACGATCTTCGTTCTGTCGTCGGGCTGGTAGGCGAACTCTTCGCTGTTGAGCGTAAAGTTGCGGAGACGGATACCGGCAATGTCGCCATCGGCGATCGTCGTTCGATACGTGACGGGCTTGCCGTCGGGAAGTTGAGTCGTCTGTCCGTAGGTCGGCAGATTCATCTCGCGGGCAACGTTTCGATCGATGGTCGATTCTTCGACGCTTGAGTCAAGAAGAAAGTCATATCCGCGGCCGGCCACGGTCATGCGTACGAGATAACCATCGAGGAAGGTCCGGCTCGGGATTTGGGTTACTTCCGTGACCTGCGATACGGCGGGACGGTGTGGCGGCATCTGGAAGACCGCGTCCGCGATGGCGTCTCCGTGAGTGATCGACTGCAGCTTCCAGTCGTCGTCGAGTGCCGGCCGCCCATCCGTATCGTGAATATGCCAGGCTCTCGAGACGCCGTTGGTGATCCGAAAGTCGTCGTAGGTTTCGATGACGCGCTGCCTTCTGACGGCGTATTCGACGCGTACGACGTTTCCGGTTTCCGTGTCATAGAAGATGAACTCCGGATGTTTGAAGCCCGACCGTTTGACCTTCAGCACGTATGCCGGATGGGGGCCGCTCGTTTCACCAAGAACGGTCACGTCGTTCTTGGGATCGGAGGCATCCTCAACCACGCGGGTTGCGTAAAAACTGCGCTCGTCGATCTGGGTCGTCGCGGCGGTGAAACCGTTGGCATCTTGATGCCAACGGGTCGCACCGAATTGGCCATATTCTTCGACGAAAGGTCCGTTTGCAATGCGCGAATGGTAGTTCGAGCCGGATCGCTCGAGGCGTTCCGAACCGGCCAGACCCGAGTCGGTGAACTCCCAGTACTCTACAACCGAGTCGCGCATACCGGCGGGTAGCTGCCCGACTGCTTTGTCGTGGGCTGCAAGAATGGTGGCGAGGTGAGTAGTGGTAGGGCTGATACCAGCCGGCGATGCGTCGAGCGTCGCGTCGTCGGCGCCCTTGGCCACTGCAAGCGAGGACGGGGCTAACGTCACCGTCGCGAACGCAATCGTCGAGATGATGACCCGCCACACGATGGATAAGGCGCGCAAATTGAGCTGCACGCCAAATCTTTCGTCAAGAAGCCGTGCGCTTCCCCGCTTGCGGGATTTGAGAGGCAGAAAGAGAGCTGCCGTGATTGTCAGGCGCGGACCGTTTAGTTACAACACGTCATGTTGCCGGAAATTTTGTTGTGCACGCTGCCGGGTTTTACGACGATTGGATGGCCAGAGTTCGGGAGGTTAAACTTCCCGGCCTTATTCAAGCCGATCCAGTTGTCGATCACCGATGAGTAGCTACTGCCGTTGCCTAACGTTACGCCGTTGCCGACGTTCCCGCTAACGAGATTCTTCTTCGGCGTCTTCGGATCGGTGCTCGCGCCACCGATTACGTTGTGCGCGGCATAGGATCCGACGTAGATTCCGCCCTGTTGGTTTGAAAGTGCCAATCTGCCGATTACGTCGACGCCGACAAAGTTGTTGAAGACCTGATTGTCGTGGGCGCCGTCCACGAGCGCGAGACCGTATCCGAGATTTCCGGAGAACGTATTTTGCGGAATGACCGACTGGTAGTAGTCGCCGATGGAGTTATGGTGCGCGGTGCCGTCGACGAGCACACCGTCGTTTCCGTTAGGCAGAAGACTATCGCCCTTCGTACTAAGACCGACGATGTCCGGACCGATCGTGACGCCGGATGCGTCTCCACCAATTTCTATTCCGTTATTCGTGTTCCCGGAGAATACATTCGTGCGAGCGAGCTGATTACCGCCGGTGGCGGTGATGAGCAATCCATCGTTGCCGTTCGGAGCCGCACCTTTGAAGGCGAGGAGGCCGCCGAACGTGTTGAACGTTATGAAGCCGCCAGCCGTATCGGCCACCTCGATGCCGTTGCGCACGTTGCCAGCCGAAACGTTTCCGAGCGGAATGACCCCGCCGACTTGCGTGTTCAGGGAGGAGCCGTCGATGAGAACGCCGTCGCCGTTGTTCGCAACGACGGTCGAATTATTGGCGCCGGTGCCGAAAAAGTTACCTTGGACGATGACGTTATCCGAGCTGGTAATGTGGAGACCGTTTCCCAGATTTCCACTCATAACGTTGTAGTAGACGAACGGATTGTTGCGGAACTTGCAGCCGATCAGCGAGTTGTTGGCGGCTTTAACGATGCGAACGCCGTCGCCGGAGTTCGCAATGATCGCGTCGCCATCGGCGGTGGTTCCGATGAAGTTACCGTTGAGGACATTTTGCTGCGAGCCGGCATCGATGAGGATACCGTTCTTGGCGTTGCCGGAGATCAGATTTCCATCGGGAGGAACCACGAATACCGGCGTAACCGTTCCCTTGCTTCCGGTAGGATTGTTGGCCTGGTGGGTGGCGCTATCTACGAATCTCGTGCCGCCGATCTCGTTGCTGCTCGACGACGCCGTGATCCACATGCCGTTTTGGCCGTTGGCGATCGCGAAGTTGCCTTGAGCGTCGGTACCGATGCGATTAGCGGCGATGACGTTACCGGATGAGGTGTGAAGGCTTAAGCCGTTGCCGCCATTCCCGGAAATCACGTTTGCAACGGTGCCAGATGCGCCCAAGCGGTTGATACCGATGCGGTTGTTCGACGACCGAGCGGATACGTAGACGCCGTCGGCCACATTTCCGGAGGCAGTGCCCTTCAAGCTCAAACCGATGTAGTTGAGGTTGAGCGTTATCGAGCTTGCGTCTAGCGTGACGCCATTGCTCTTGGCTCGGCATATCGCAAGGGCGAGCAGCTTCGAGCCATCCGAGCCAGTTTCAAAAACGACGCCGGCATGGCCGTTGGCGTTAACCTCCACCAGCGGCCGCCCCGCGTAGCCCGGCGCGGTCGACCCGTCAATTGTAACGGGCGTCGTGATCGCAGGTAGATCGCTGGCCAGTGCGATGGTCCCGGTTACGGCAAAGGTGATGACGGCGCGCGACGCCTGCCGAGTATTGACCGTTTGAATCGCCGTCCGCAGCGAACCTACACCGGCGTCGTTCACGTTCGTCACCGCCACTGCGATCGCAGGGCGCGTTCTGCTGCTCGACTCTGAGGTTGCGGAAGCCGGAGTTACCCCGGTCGTGATGGCTGGAACCGCGCTCATAGGCGTTCCCCTCGAAGCGCAGCCCGACATGAGCGACGCGCCGGCCAAACTAATAGCGACCCCCGCCAATACATGGCGAAGCCGCAGTGCGGAAACGATCACAACACCCTCCTCTGAAGGGGCATCCCAGGGGACCCACTTCGACCGACTAACTGTACCGCAAGGCCGCTCCTTGGGCAACAAGAAGCCGGGATTTTCATCGTTCCGGGCCTCCGACATTGACAGCCTCGCTGTCAGCGGCTAGGGTTTTGAGGTCGCGGCGCCATCGTCTATCGGTTAGGACATCGCCCTTTCAAGGCGGAAAGACGGGTTCGATTCCCGTTGGCGCTACCAAAATAGTCCTTGTCCTGTAAGGCTTTCTCGCGCATTTCGCGGCGGTTAAAGCTCCAAATCTAACGGCCGTCTAACGGATTGCGACGGACGCTTCCGGGCCACGATCTTCGCAAAAGCTTCCGCTGCCTCGGCATCGCGGTCACGATAGACCGAGATATACCGGTCGTACGTGATGCTGATGTCGCTGTGACCCAAACGCTTCGAGATCACCTCGATCGGAACGCCCGCTTTGGCAAGCAGTGAGGCGTGGGTGTCGCGGAGATCATGGAAGCGAATTCGGCGGACTCCCGAGCGCTTCATGAAGTTTCGGAAGGCCGAGCTAAAGAGCCACGGTGGGATCGCTGTGCCTTCCGGTTTGGCGAAGATCAGATCCTCATCGTGATAGGCGGCGCCCATCGCGATCCTTTCGGCGGCTTGGACCGCCTTGTGGCGTTGCAGGATCGCGAGCAGTTGCCCTGAGACGCAGACCGTCCTTACCTTGTCGTTTTTTGGGCGCTTGTAGACTGTTCCGGCCCGCTTCGTGTCGCTCAGCGATCGGCTAATCGTGACGATGCGCTGACGGAAATCGACGTCTTGCCACCGCATGGCCATGATTTCGCCCAAGCGGGCTCCCGTGTACAGTGCAAACGCCACGGCGGGATAGAACGTGCTGCATGCCGTGAGGTAGTGCCGCGCCGTGCATCGGTTGGTTGGGTTTCGTGCCTCCTCCAGTAACTGATGGACGTCGAGCTCCGTTAGAACCGTCGATTCGGGCTTGAGCACCTTCGGCAGATCATCGGCATCGAGCGATGCCTCTGGGCTGCGAGGAATGATTTCCCACTTCACGGCTCGCCGGAGCACGTTTCGCAGAAGTTCCGCCGCATGCCGAACCGTGCGTGCACTGATCGACCGTTTCGACCACAGCGCATAGGCTGCGAGGATGTCGACCGCCTTAACGTCGGCGACTCTCTTTGCTCCGAAAGCCGGCCGAAGGTACAGGCGTAGCAGACCTTCGTAACGTTGCAGTGTTGTTGCGGCCAAGCGGTTCTCTTTGGCTTGCACGAAGCGATCGAACAGCTCATTCATCCTCACAGCAGCGTTCGGCTTGCATTCACCGCCTAGGACGGCAGCCTTGCGCTTCGCGAGAAGTGCTTCAGCTTGCTTCCTCGTTACCCCGAGAAGAGTTTCGGTCTTCTGGCGGCGTTTGCCGTCGACCGACATGACGTCGTACACGATGCGGAACTTCTTGTCTCCGAGCTTCCTAAGGTACCCCATGGATGCGTCTCCTACGGGGTCCCGGCACGCTGCATATTCTCCGCAAGGCCCAGAAACGCTTCGAGTGCTTGCCTGGTCACAATGATGCGGCGCGGCGTGACGCGGATCGACGGTAGTTTGCCGGAGGCTAGTAACTCATACGTAGCGTTCCGCCCGATGCCGAGGATACGCTGCACGTCGGATGGACTAAGGATATCGCCGACATTGGTAAGCGATAGTGATGCTTTCATCATTCAAACCGTCGAGAAAGAATAAAGCCCCGAAGTGGAGTACACTCGAGGCTTTTTTTGCACGCATTATTATGCGGGCGAAAGTCATGCGTTACATGCTACCAAGATTATCCCGCCTCGGTTAAAACGTGTCAAGAACAAACTCAATTTATTGGTTCGAGTTAACGAGTATTAACCGCTATTGTAGCGGTCATCTCCGTCTCCTTAGCTACGTCGCGCGCCGTTCCTCGCGCGACCGCCTCGCCGCGATGACGCGGTAGGCGATAAGAATGTCGTCGCAAACGGTCTCGACTTCTTTCCAAGTGCCGATGGACGGTTTCACCTGGCGCTTAACGACCCTCTCGCCGAGTAGGTCGATGTACCAAACTGCAGCAATGTCAGAAATGTGTTCGCGAAGCACCCGAAACGCCACCTCGCCTTCGATTTGCGCGTAGACCTTCAACTGGTCTGGGTGATCGGAGATCTCTTCGGCGACATTGTAGATGACGCCGAGCGTCTGCGGGCCGTCTCTGGTATCGAGAGTCGCAAGGAAATCGAGCGAGACTCGCACCCGCAATCCCGATATGACGGTGTGCAGCGAGCGCTGGCGAACGTCGTGAAAAGGAAACGCGTTCCCAAAGTCCCTCAAATGCTTGGCGGCGCGGAGCATTGACCTTCGGCGACCCTTTTCAAAAGCTGTCTCTCCAGGCGGCGCTTCGGCAGATCGTTCGATAGCGCGGTTGAGCGCGTCATCTTTTTGACCGCTCCTGTGGAAGGCATATACGAGTTCCTTAGCGGGCGACGGTTGGATACGCTTAGGCTTGCTCTCTTCCGGAAAAGCATAGGCCTCAACGATGCGCCGGGCGGCGTATCGGGTCGCCAACTTGAACTGAGCTATGCCGTGGGAGTTGAACGTAAAGAGCGGCCTCGCGGAGCCGCCGACGACCGTGAGATGGGCCAAGGCCAACCTCCCTAAATTATGTGGATATTCGAGGTACCGGGCCCGAACACCTGTTCGCAGGATTTATCCAACGTGGTGCCGCGGCTCATTGCAAAGCCGATCGTCCCTCGTCACGATCGCTGACTTCGGCGATGCCACCCAGTCACCTGATGGCTTCCAGGACCTTCATGCCATACAGATGGCACATTAGCCTGGCATGGTTGCATGAATGCTAGGCGAAGGACGAACTCTAGCCCCTCATAGCCCCCGCGCGCTTTGGGAGCAGCTTTAGTGTCATTTAGGTATATTGGATCGAAGGCGCGTCTAAGGCATGCGATCGCGAAGCATCTTAGGGCCGTGGGCGAGGGTAAAAGCCTTTTTGTCGACCTTTTCTGCGGAACCGGGGCCGTGGCCGAGGTCGCCGCTGATCTCGGGTGGCGGATTCGCATTAATGATCACTTACATTGTGCGACGACCATGGCGGCCGCACGGCTCATTGCCGTAGGTCAAGTACCGTTTAATGCCCTTCGCGGTTACCGAAAAACAGTTGACATCCTTAATGCGCTCCCACCGCGCCGAGGCTTTATGTGGCGCCAGTATAGCCCCGCGTCCTTTCAAGCTGTCGGCGTTGAGCGACGCTACTTTACAAGGACAAACGCGTGCCGGATCGACGCGATCAGAAAGCGCATATCTGAATGGCGCGAGAGCGACCTGCTCACCGACGCCGAACACGTACTACTGATCGCCGATCTTCTGAGCGCAACGAACAGAGTCGCCAATATCGCCGGCACGTACGGCTGCTTTCTTTCCAGGTGGACACCGCAGTCTCAGGACCGCCTGGAAATGCGCTGCCGCTCACTCCGCGTCGAACCCGTAGAAGTCGTGGCCACAACAACCGACGCCTCCAACGTTCTAGTTCAAAGAGACGATTTCGTTTATCTCGATCCACCTTACACAAAAAGACAATACGCATCCTATTACCATATTCTTGAGACGATAACGCTAGGCGATCAACCACGGGTCGAAGGCGTTGCCGGGCTGCGCCCTTGGCGTCATCTTGCATCCGCTTATTGCTATAAGGTTCAGGCTTTGAAAGCCTTGCGCGCGCTCATAAGCGGCATGGCCTCCTCGCGGATACTCCTCTCGTACAGCGCCGAAGCTCAAATACCCATTCGCGTCCTGAAGATCGCATTGTCTGAACTCGGTCTTGTTTCATGCGACGCTGTGCAATCCATCGGTCGGTACCGACCCAACCCGGTAGCCAGCCACGGAACTGCGACTGTCAAAGAGTACTTACTCACCCTGCGTCGCGATGCCGCCAACTCCCTAGACGAGATCGAGGCATGAGCCGACCACGAACCCTCGAGCAACAACTCCTCGCTCGTTCCGAGCTTCGAATGAACGCCTTTACCGCCGGCTTCAACGATCGCGTTTATGAAACGCGCCTTCAACTTCTTGAGACCGTCGCCAGTCTGGTTGGTGGTTTTTCCATCGATGCCTATCACGACGCGTTTAGCATGACCGCGTTTGTCGATTATGACACTCTCATTAGCAAGGCACGCGAAGTCCTTGCCGAGATTGAAACTACGCCGATTCCAGTGCCACTTGCATTGAGCGCGCTATCTCGCGAACCAATCGCTGAGATGACGCGAAGAAACAGGGGCTCCTATCATACGGATTTTCGGCTCGCCAGGCGACTGGCGGAACTCGCAGCGCCAGATCTCGGCGAAGACGCGCAAATCATAGATCCTGCTTGCGGTTCAGGGATGCTGCTCTCGGCCTTAACATCTCTTGTCTGTCAATCAGACCGTGGTCGCGCCGCAGCCTGGCTTGCCGACAGCGTTTACGCTGCCGACCTGTCCGAGGCGGCACTTCGGAGCACTCTTTTATCACTCGCGTGCTTCACTGCGGACATCGACCTCCTTCGCCGCCTTCGGGCCAAGTGGTGTGCCCAAGACAGCCTGATGGTTAGCGACGACCGCTGGCATGAGTTTGCGCCGCACGGCTTTGACGTTGTAATAGCGAATCCGCCTTGGGAGAAGGTAAAGCTCACGCGCCACGAGTTCTTGCGCGACATTGGTTCGGAGCGGCATTACGGAGCCGTTTATGATGTAATCAATCTCGACGAATTTGGCGATAAGTTAGAAGCCATCGGCTCCTATGTCGATGATCTCCTCTCTCGTTACAAATGCCTCTCCGCGGAACCGGACCTCTACATGGCGTTCCTTGAGCTGTTTCTCAAGATCGTAAAGCCGGGTGGGCGTATTTGCGCGCTCGTCCCAGCCGGCCTTATCCGCTCACAGCGCACCACGCCTCTGCGCCATCGTCTTTTAAAGCTGACCCGAGTTCTGAAAATCTCAGTACTTGAGAATCGCGCACGCTTCTTTAACATCGATACCCGCTTTAAGTTTCTCGCCCTCGGGTGTGAGCTGCTCCACCGATCGGAGGAAAAGCGAACTCCTATTCAACTGCTCCATGAGACCGGCACTGCGACTGGGATAAGTGAATACGGTCGAGCACGAATTCCACGCGCGGCTCTGAGGAGCATCCGTAAGGACCTCACCATTCCTGAGGTACGGGGCGATCGCGAGTGGAACTTATTTGCGTCAATGTCTTCCGTAGGCGTCTCCTGGGACTCCACAGATGAACAGTGGCGACCTCACTTGATGCGCGAAGTTGATATGACTAGAGAAAGACGACACTTCAGCCTAGTTCCACGACCAGGCCTTGCACCTTTGGTTGAGGGACGCATGATTCAACAGCATCGCTTCGGCGCCAAGACATACATTCGGGGCACGGGTCGACGCGCGATCTGGCGCAACAACCCCTTGGGGTGTAGTCGTATCTCACCACAGTTTTGGATCGATCCAAAGTATCTGTCGAGTGCCGCTCATGCCCGGATGAACTCTCTACGCATCGGCTTCTGTGACATAACCGGACAAACCAACGAGCGCTCAATGATGGCAGCCATCGTTCCTCCTGGAGTAGCGTGTGGTAACAAGGTGCCAACGATCGTCTTTCCAGATGATCCAACCGAGGAGCGTCTTCTGCTGAGCGTTGCTATCGTTAACAGCTTGCCATTTGATTGGCTGATGAGAAGAATCGTCACGACCACCGTAAACTATTTCCTGCTCATGAGTTTACCACTTCCTCCGATTGGAAGAGACACGCTTCCAGGTCGACATCTTATAGGTGCGGCGCAGCAGCTTCGGCATCTTGATGCAAAACCGCAAGTGTTCGAGGACTCGTGGACCGCCGCCGAACTGCGCGCTCAAATCGATATCGCGGTTTCCGTCGCATATGGCCTAGGCCTTCCAGATCTCACTCTTCTGCTGGATGATTTCCCACTGATGGATCGTGGGCAGCCCCCGCTGCCCGGCGAGTCACGATCCACTATTACCCGAGATTTTCTCCTCATGCAAGCCGTACGTCGACTAGGCGGAGCCCAGCGAGATCTGTCAAAGCGGGTCTTAGCCGCCAAGGATCTTGGTGCCATTCCCTACGTACCTTCAGAGGTTACTTTGGATATTTCGCGGCCGGAAGATGTCGACTATGCCTGAACAGCCCTCCGTCTCGCCAGTGGCCGTAAAGCGCGTTATATACAAAGAGATTCTCGAAGGTGATCGTCGTAAATTTGTCGCTCAGTCTAACGACGCACCGTCAGGCGGGGGAGCCCGCGATCTTCGGTTCAGTCCTTATAGCAGGTTCGAATCAGCATTCAAAGCAATTTTTCCCGAAGCCACCCATGAAACGCGCAAGAGGGGCGGTATCGACACCACCGTGCCCATCCTTAAGGGCGAGTTTTTTTGGATGGAGGACGGCGAGATTAAGCACACCGAATCGTACTTCGAGCCACCTGACGATCCTCGCCCAACTGAGGGTCGAATCCCCCGAGTGAACACGTACGGCTGTTTTCGTAGCGTACCCGCTGACGGCAGGATCTTTCTTCTTCTCGTTCAGCAAATGGACGACACCGTATGGCCTGCCTTCGCGACGGAGAGCTCTCTACGAGCCGGCGAGTGGAACTCCGAATTGACACGAGAGATTTTGGACTGCATCAATGCGACACGTAACGCGGGAGTCGCTGTCGCTGGCTACGTCGACTTCACTACGGGGAGCCACTTCTGCAATGAACGGGCCACTTAACTTTTCCGACGCCTGTAACGATGTGTTGCGACTCCTGAGCACGCGCCATAACGTCCTCATCTCAGGAGCACCGGCCACGGGGAAATCGTTCCTTCTAAGCGAGATTGCGCTTGCCTTCGCGCAGGCACCGCCGCTAACGACTGAATCTCCGACGCCGGTTCATGTGCCGGGAGCGCGCGTGTCAATCCCAGCGAGCCCGCTGATTTTGCCAGAGACGTCGGCCATTCCGAGTCGGGATCGAACCGACCGGAAGGTATTTCGTACTGCGTTTCATCAGGGTTCGAAATACCGTGATTTTGTGTCCGGGCTTACTCCTCGGACGGGCGTCGGCGAAACCGGCTTTCAAGTAACGGCCGGCACACTTTTCAATGCCAGCGAACATGCAAAAGCCTCCGGCGGTGCATCGCTCCTTATCATCGACGAGATTAATCGAGGTCCCGCGATTCAAGTCTTCGGCGGGAGCATCGTTGCGATCGAATCGGACAAACGGCTGGCACCCGACGGTAGTCGCCGGACGCAGACGTTGTTCTTCGAACTTCTGGATCCAGCAACCGGTGCCACGATCGAGTACGCCTTGCCACACCACCTCTATATTGTGGCAGCGATGAACCAAGCCGACGCCTCCGTGGAACCCCTCGATGTCGCCTTTTTACGCCGCTGGGCGCCATATCGACTGTTGCCAGATACTTCTGTATTGCGCAGCTACTTTCAACTAGCTGCGGATTTAACGGAGCCTCCCCAGACCCCGCTGACGGCGGCCGATGTGTATGAAGCGGCTGTTCAGGCTTGGCAATCGGTGAACCGTCGAATTCGATTGGGTCGGGGTGCTGAGTTTGAAATTGGACACGGTGTCCTCATGGATGTAGCTCCTAAGGCGCCACAGGACCTAGATGCGGCTTTGAACGCCATGGCGGGAGCCTGGGATTCAATCTTCGCTCACATAATGGAGGTCTTTTTCGGAGATACTTTGGCGATTGCGGCCGCGCTTAACGCTAATGAAGCGGCTGGCGGGCCGTATCGCTTGTCCAATGTCTTATTCGCCGACGAGCCGCGCCTTCAACTTGACGGTCCGGAGCGCGTTGACGCGACCAACGTCTATGGGATACTTCGCGCTGTAGCCGAATGAAAGCGATCCGCCGCTGGGCTGTCCACGAATACGGTAAGCCCGAGCCGATGGTTCATCCCATGGCCGTGGCTTCGGGCTTCTCAGACTCCAAGGTTCGCGAGCTTATTTTCGCAGCGGGAGAACGGGCGGCCGGGTTTCTGAATCTCACTAGTAATCCCATTACAGTTGATGCGACCGGTGTCAGGGCTACCGATATTGCAGGCATCGTTCGTATCGCCCCAGGGATCGAACTCGAGATCATACCTAAGTTCCTTCCGGTCGAAGATAGTGCCGGCACCTGGCGTGAAGATTTTTTCTTCCTCGCCAATTTATCGAAGCATGGTAGATTGTTGCTCTCAGAAAAACTCGCTGCCGGGCGCACTTCCGCGCGAGATATCCCCTCCCTAGTCGGCCACACAATTGTCGCTGAATACCTGATCAATCGGCGCCGCCCCCTGCGCTCATATCGCCGACGTGATAGCCTCGACTTTGCAATCGACGGCGATGTCGAACCCGAATCGATCGCCCTTCCTGATCCCGAAGGCTTCCATCAACAGCAGATCGTCTACGATCAGTTAAACCCTTTCAACGGTGCCATCGCGGCTGCATCTCGGAGGATCGCAAACGAAGTCCGCGATCCGGCGCTTCAAGCCCAACTCCTGAGGATCTCGCAATCCTTGGGTGAGCAACACCGCGTCGTCGACTTACGCAACCGCCGCGTGCCTAGTCGTGCCAGGCGCTGGCAGCCCCTCTTTGATCTTGCGCATGACGTACTTCGTGGTTTTGGCATAAGTTACGAAGCACTTCCTAGTTCCATGCCAGGATTTGTTGTTAACACGTGGCGCGTATGGGAGGACATCGTCACTCTGGCGATTAGCCTGGCATGCGGCAAAGATGCTCATGCTCAAGGCTCTGCGCAACTAGGGATCCGCAAGCGGTTGCCCAACCAAGGGTCGACAGCGATCACCGTAACCCCCGACCTCACCTTACCCGATCTATTAGTCGACGCCAAGTATAAGACGCGCGTCGAGAGAGGCCCTCCGAGAGTCTCCGAAGCCGATCTTTACGAATCGCTTGCGTTTGCTCGCGCTACAGGACTCAACAGGGTACTGCTGATTTATCCTGCGTTGCCAGTGACATCGGAGCTCGGGCTTGCAACTGCTTTCGAAGTTATCTCGGTTGACGACGTTCGCGTGGTCGGTTTGCATGCTTCTGTCATGGGTGTCTCTAAGCGCGGAATGCTCCGCGTATTCGCAGAGCGCTTAGCTGCGAGCGTGGTAGAGGCAGCCGCCTTGGAGCCACGCCCGTGAGAGGGTCTCGTGCTGTATCGGTCGTCCCCAAGTCGGAGATTCTTGTCGCGGCGAGTTGGTTCGCTGCTTCAGAGCCTGGGTGCGAAGTGTAAAATGGCTTTCAAACCACAATCACGATCCGGCGAATCGAGTAGCGCCATCGATGTGCAAGGCAAGCCATCGACATCGGCAAAACGCCCACAAACAAAATGGGCACTGAAAGATACGGGCTGGCTGGAGCAAGTGCTGCCCGATTTTATGCAGCCGTATACGAGTGACCCTGATTACGATGAGGTGCTGGATTTTTGGTGGAAGGTCTACAAACGACGAATGTTTGGTGAATTCGGCACACGCTCGAAGGTCAAGCCAAAGTTCGCCATCGGCGACGTGTTGAAGTGGAGTGGGGCGAAAGGGCACCGCGTTCGCGTAACCGGCATACAGCATCATGGTCCAGGTGACGCAGCGCCGAGTTACCATGTCATCTACAACGACGCACGATCACAGTATCGGCGTGAACAAGCTATGAACACGCATACGCCTCGTCCGCTTCGCGGGCACTATTCGTGGAGGGTTCTGGAGCGAACTCTGACTCGGTAGGAAAGAGAGCGGCCTGGAGCGACTTCATTTTGGCCGGATAGTTCCGCTATTAACGAGGTCGGCAACCTGGCGAAAGCGATCTGACGCGTTATGTTATGCTAAGGGAGCGCAGGCTGAAGGCGCGTGCTTTTTATACGGTCCAGTCTCGGTCGGCAAAGCACTTCCTGGGACGATTGGCCGGCGAAGATCAAAGAAGAGGCGGTCGCACCGGACAATTAGTGGCGGACTGCCCACCCTCGGAAAGCGACGGTGAGTTTCAGAAACGCAGCTCGAACCTGCCGGCGTTCGGAGATATCCTTGTTAGCCTTAATCACTATCATGCCACGAACTGCGGCTTTAGCTATGTCCGTCGGAGCCGCACTGTTCGATGAAGGAGAGGATCGCGTTCATCGACCGCGCGTTCTCGACTGTGCTGCATGGTGCCGTTAACAGCCGCGGCGAGCCGACGAAGACCGCGACGGAGCGGGCCCGCGAGATCGCGACGTTGAACCGGTTGCGATCGAATAGGAAACCGATGCCGCGCGGAGCATCCTCTATCGTCGAGGCCGCAGTAGAAAAGAACACGACGTGCGCCTCGCGTCCTTGAAACCTATCAACCGTCCCGACCTCGATACTCTCGCAGCCGCCGCCCCGCGGATGCAGCACTTCCCTGATGCAGCGGACCTGCGCATTGTACGGTGTGACGATGATGACGTCGCTTGGAAGCAGCTGTCGCGTCGTGTTGTTGAAGTCGGTCACCGTTCCGTGCAGCAGCAACGCCGCCTGTTCGGCGATCACGAGTGCCTCCTCACTCGAGCGCTGGCGATTGTTCTCGTGTTCGACCGGGATGAAACGCAGCCCGCGGCCGGTAATGCCTGGTGAGCTCACGCACTGCAGTTCGCGGTCCGGTTCCGGCAACAGCCGTCCTTCATACATCATCCTCGGCGGGCACCCAAAATG
>PLLA01000002.1 GCA_003140835.1 Candidatus Tumulicola scandinaviensis
ATGCCGACGAAAGCGAGCCGGGCACCTGCAAGGATCGCGATATCCTGCGCCACGATCCGCACACCCTGGTGGAAGGCTGCCTGGTCGCCAGCTTCGCTATGCGCGCCAATGCCTGTTACATCTATGTGCGCGGCGAATTCATCCGCGAACGCGAAGCCCTGCAGCGCGCCGTGGACGAGGCTTACGCGGCCAAGCTGATCGGCAAAAACAATATTCATGGCTGGGATTTCGACTGTTATGTCCATCACGGCGCCGGCGCCTATATCTGCGGCGAAGAGACGGCGCTTTTCAACTCGATCGAGGGCAAGCGCGGGGAACCCCGGAACAAACCGCCGTTTCCGGCCGACGTCGGTCTGTTCGGCAAGCCGACGCTCGTCAACAACGTCGAAACGCTCGTCAACCTCCCGCACGTCGTGCTCGACGGCGGCGCCGCGTACGCCCAGACCGGTACCGCCGATTCGACCGGAACGCGGCTCTTTTGCCTGTCGGGAGCGGTGCGGCGTCCGGGTCTCTACGAAGTGGCCCACGGAACGACCCTCGCAGCCCTGCTCGACATGGCCGGCGGCCTCACGTCGCCGGAATCGGTGCAGGCGATTCTTCTCGGCGGAGCGGCCGGTAGTTTTGTCACGACCGCTGCGCTTTCGATGCCGCTGTCGTTCGAAAGCGCGCGCGCCGCAAACGCGACGCTCGGTTCGGGCGTCGTCATGGCGTTCGATCGGAGCGTCGATTTCATGAGCGTTCTCGCGCGAATCGCGCGCTTCTTTCGCGAAGAATCGTGCGGTCAGTGCGTTCCGTGCCGCGTGGGAACGGTGCGTCAGGAGGAAGCGTTGCAACGGATTGCGTCTTTGCACACCGGTGCCGATGCGTCGAGCGATCTGGTATTGCTGGACGACATCGCGCGGGTGATGCGCGACGCGTCGATTTGCGGTCTGGGTCAAACCGCCGCCAACGCGATCGCGTCGGCGCGCGTCCTCGCCGGCGTTTTTCCGACGGGACAAGCCACGTGATTCGTGGACCGGTTCCCACCCGGCCCGGCGGCGTTGCGCCACGGACGCTCGAGCTGACGGTCGACGAGCGCGCGGTCGCCGTTCCGGAGGGCGTGACCATCCTTGACGCTTGCACGGCGGCCGGGGTGGCGACCCCGACGCTGTGCTTCCTCCAAACGCTGACGCCGGTGAATGCATGCCGGGTTTGCGTCGTCGAACTCGACGGCTCGCGCACCTTGGTTCCGGCGTGCGCGCGGAAGGCCGAGTCCGGCATGGTGGTGCGCACCGATTCCGAGCGCGTGCGTCACAGCCGCAAGTTGGTTCTCGAGCTCTTGGGATCTTCAGTCGATTTGTCGACGGCACCCGACGCGCAGCGATTCTGCGCGCAATACGCCGCCGACGCGACGCGCTTCGGGCCGGATGCGGCGACCGTAGCGCAACCGGTGAAGATCGACAACAACCTCTACGTGCGCGACTACTCGAAATGCATTCTCTGCTATAAGTGCGTCTACTGCGGCAACTGCATCGGTGTTTGCCCGACCGGCGCGCTGATGTTCTCCTCGGAGCACGATCTGCGCGAACGGGGGCAGTGGGACGAATCGCGCCAGACGCAAGCCGATACGATCTGTCCGTACTGCGGTGTGGGTTGTACGCTTCGGCTGCACGTACAAGACGATGAGATCGTGAAAGTGACCGCGCCGTTGGAGAACGACGTGACCCACGGGAATCTGTGCGTGAAGGGGCGTTTCGGAACCGTCTACGTGCAAAATCGCGACAAGAGCGAATGACGATGCGAGCCGACGAAACGCGCGCCCGCCCCGGCCGCACGGTCGAAACCGGCATCGTCGCGCTCGAGGGAGCCCGGCGCGCCTCCAAAGACGACCGCCTCGTTACGGAGGAACCGCTCGAACTGCGCCTCGTCGCCGGCGGTACGACGAAAACGCTGGCCGTTACGATGCGCACGCCAGGAAACGATTTCGAACTAGCAGCCGGATTCGTTTTCGGGGAGGGCATCGTACACGAGCGCGACGAGATCGGCCAAATCACCTACTGCCTCGACGCCGATCTCGACCCCGATCAGCGCTACAACGTCGTCAACATCGAACTGACTCGCAACGATCTGCTCGATTTGCAACGCTTCGAACGCCACTTTACGACCAGCAGCGCCTGCGGGGTTTGCGGACGCGCGCAACTCGAGTCGCTGCACGATCTCGGCGTCGAGCCGATCGACGACGACGTTTGCGTCGCGCCGGAGTTACTTTACTCGCTGCCGGCGCGCATGCGCGAAGCTCAGCGGATTTTCGACTCCACCGGCGGCCTGCACGCCGCCGCACTCTTCGACTCTGGAGGCGAACCACTCATCGCACGCGAGGACGTCGGCCGGCACAACGCGGTCGACAAGCTCGTCGGGTGGGGACTACTCAACGGGCGCCTGCCGTTCTCACGCTGCATCCTCATGGTAAGCGGACGCGCCGGATACGAAATCTTGCAGAAGAGCGCGGTCGCGCGAATTCCGGTGGTGTGCTCGGTCTCGGCTCCCAGCAGCCTCGCCGTCGACCTCGCGCGCGAATTCAACGTCACGCTCGCCGGGTTCGTTCGCGACCATCGCGCCAACGTTTACAGCGGTTCGGACCGAATCACTTTGTCATCCTGAGCGTAGCGAGCTAGTCGATTGGAGAAACTCCCGTAACAGAGCGTTGAAGCGTTCCGGAGCGTCGGCGTTGGAGACGTGGCCCGCGTTTTCGACGATCGCGAATCGTGCGCCGGGAATTCTGCGCGCGATTTCTTCCGACAGCGCAAGCGGCGCGACCGCGTCGCGTTCGCCGCATAGCACTTGGACCGGCACGTCGATCGCCGGCAGAACGTCGCGGTAATCGCCGGTCCAGGTCGCCGTCGTCGAGGCGAGATACGACGGCACCGATTTGCACGCCATCTGCTCGACCGTTACCCGAAAGCGCTCGGGCGGTAACCCGAGTTTGGCCGCCCGTTGCTCGGCAAACGCGGGCATTCCGCCCGCATCGCGGACGGCTTCGAATATTGCGTCGGCATAGGCTTGTCCGTTGGGATAATACGCAAAACTGTCGGCGATCGCCATCGCGTCGAGGCAGGCCGGCGCGCGCTTCCATAGTTCGAACGCTACCACGCCGCCGAGACTGCAGCCGATCAACGTGAAGCGCTCGATGTTGCACGCGCGCGCGACCGCCAGCACGTCGTCGGCAAACGTGCTGCGCGAGATCAGTGCAGGAGCCGGGTCCGGCTGCAACGCGCCGTTGCCGCGCAGTTCGATCGCCACGCACCGGTGGTCGCCGGCGAACGCCTCCAGCTGAGCGTCCCAAATCGCCGCCGTCGAACCGACGCCGTGCACGAAGACGAGCGCCGGGCCGGCATCGCCCGCGCAGCGGGCACCCGTTACGG
>PLLA01000129.1 GCA_003140835.1 Candidatus Tumulicola scandinaviensis
AGAAAGTGTCCGCGAAACCGGGCCAGCTTCAGAAGAACCGGCCAACTATAACCCAAGTACCGCACGAACTCCGACGGGATCATGTCGAGAACAATCGACAAAAAGAGAACAGCAAACAACATTCCTAGCGTTACTGCTATCAGGTTTGGAACTGCAATTGTGATGACGCTATGGGGAATATTAAAGTAGTCGCATATGCCGACCTGGAATGAATATATCGTCAGATAGGCTAGACCGGACGCAATGGCTACTAATAAACCATCTGAGAGTAACCTTTGGCTCGTAGCGGCACGAGGGTCGCGGAGGTTTTCATCCTGGTTACTCACGACGCAGTTTCTTAAACAAAGGCGGTATTCGTGCGTTGCTCCTGACTAATCTACAAGTCTTTGATGCAAACTTGGCCGTCTGCATGATAAACAGCTCGCTCCTGGTCGTTGGCCATTTCCATCCTCTCGAAAACACCGTCAGCGTTCAACCGATGATCGATGTTCGGTTCATTCGGGTAACACTGAAGCGCGTTATCCGTAACGTCCAGTATCTTTAGAGTGCCCGGTAGAGTAACAGTAAATCGTTCAACGGGCACGGCCAGCGATTTATGCTCTGCCTTACTGTCGGGGTATTTGCCCCGAAGCCAATCGGATATGTTCGCAACGCGGCGAGCGCGTTGTTCTTCATATTTCATGCTCGGTGTTACCACTACCTAAATCGCCTTTAGGCGGCTGCTAGGGGACTTGGCGGACCGCAGTCGATTCGAGCCCGACGATTCCGCCATTCTGCCGGGTCGTTAAGCCCGCTTTCGTGGGGGCTTCCCAGACTATGGTATCACGTCTTGTCTCGTTCCGGTAAAAAGTTAAAATCTCGGGACTTTGTCGCTTTCAACGGACAGAAACAGCCCCTGAAGTTGGCCTATACTGTCGACGCTCACGCCTTTGAGGCTAACCGTTCTCAGTTAAAGCAGCGAGTTCTTTTTTGGTGCGGCGCTGCCACAAGCGTAGCAAAGACGCGTCTAAGCTCCTCTAACGCGCTTCCATTCCGATACTTCGGCGTCGGTCGCCACACGTTTACCATGCAGGGCATCCTCGAAGTGCCTGAACGCATCTTGACTCAGCCGTTGCTTTAAGACCGCTTGATCTTCTTTCGAAAACAAGGCTTTGAGGGCTTTCTCTTGGTCCGTCTCACGGTGGCCGGAGTTCTCGCTTAGTGCTGGCGTAGCTTAGGGTGTTCTAGCTTCCAATCGTCTCCTTCTTCCTGCGGCGTTGACAGATGGAACGCGACGCCTTCAGTGCTAAGCGACCGGGAGACGCGACTGGTGCGCTAATCCACGTCACAACTGCCGAGGGTGCGTCTCCGGTGTTCGCTTGAGCCTGTCTCTACGGCCCCGAGCGGATCGATAGCATTCTGCCGCGCTAATTAACAGGCCGTTCGCCGCCACTTGCGGCTTTTTCTAGGGAAGCACTTTGTCCTTAGTAAAGGCCCCTCGCATGTCTATGCCTGCTCAGGTCCGCGTATACGTCAACTAGCTCTCGACCGACGTTCACAACGTCGGACTCTTCTCTCCACCGATAGGTCGTTTCAGGGTGGGCTCCGCGCCACGGGCTTCTGCCGGTAAGGGCAACGACGAACTGAACGTAGCCTTCGTCCCCGGCTTTTCCGTGTGCCATGCTGTGGCCGAATCGGACGTTCTCGTAGTGGCCGCCACGCTGGTGCTCTCCCGCTGCCGAGCCTATTCGGTCGTGTACGGCAGCGAAAACATCTTCGACCCATTTGCGATACTTGGCGTGGCCGTTGTCTGCTAGCGTGTCCATTTTCAACTTTTCGTACTTTGCGGCTAAGGTATTGACCCGGGACTAACTGCCTGAATGCCCTGACTAGGGGTTCGTGCCGGGGGCGGGCAGTCGGCATCCGCTCTGGCCTTCGCCATTAGGTACGAGTCGATAGTGTAAACAACGTTTACTCTCAAGTCATAGCTGCGCTATCATCGTGGATGGTAGCCGGTCCAAGTTCGAGGGGTCCACTGAATACGTCGCCAGTGCCCATGTAAGCGTCGGTTTCTCTAACTTTGCCGCCTCCACCCAAACCCTTGACTGTAACAACCCGAAAAGTCTTCGCTTCCGGTGGATTCGAGAACACAAACGTATGACACAGCCTGGCGAGCGTATCGCCATGCTTAGGTACATTCGGGATATACCATAGCGTCCAGTTTGTGGGCGGCGCTTGGGCGGAGCAGGCAGTTAAAGCGCAACCGAAAGCTCCGACCACTGCGAGTCCCGAGACGAATCGGGTGAACACTCTGGCCCTACTTCCGTAACAGCTTGCCCGGTGCGAGTCACCCGAATCCCGTGTGCGCGCCTGTCTTTCATGCAAGGCCGAGGTGGCCCCTTTGTTAAGAACTAATAACCTTGTCTGGTCAGTCGCGTGGATCGAAGACCCGCATGGTAACTCCGTAATCGTCTTTCATCGTTTTAGCCTATCAAAGCTCGTTGTTGATTGATCTAAAAGATTGCGTCCTAATGGGCGCCTTGACGGACATTTGTCTTAACTGAGTGTTTTGCGAAAGCAGCGCGATAAGAAGAACGAGGGCATCACTGCCCTCGTTAACGAGATCGCTGTCGGCTCCGTCTAGATTGAATGGTTTGGACAGGCTACGTAGCCGCCGGGCGGGGTAGTTCCGATGTTCACCTTCCAAAGCGTTGGTTTCGTCGGGATGGACCCGCGAGACATAACGATGATCGTTTTGGCTACGTCGGGCGTAACGATCAGCCTTGCAGTGCAGTGAACAACCATCTTCGCCTTCATCGAGTTCATTTGGGCACACTGGAGCTGACCCAGTTCCGTGG
>PLLA01000011.1 GCA_003140835.1 Candidatus Tumulicola scandinaviensis
TCACGCGTACTGAAAACTTCCGGCGCCCCCGTAATGCCATCAATGCCAGCGCGATCGCTGAACGCTGTCTAGGAGTCGCCTTCGGAAAGCCCTTTGTCAAACGCATCCGGCGTTGGCGCGAGGACCCGATCAATCCAGGGATTTATTCTTACTACAACCACTTTGTTAATCTGTGGCGATGCGCTAGGGCCAAAGGCTGCGTCGAAAAGGTTTGCAGGCTTGGAATTAGCTAATGCGCTTCTACTTGTGACAACCGCAATAGCTAGCATCGCTACACGGATTCGCACGGTCATGATCCTCCTCTGTAGCCTGGTCCCTTAGCACAGCTGCCTATTCCTGTGCGTGCTTCCTTGCAGGCTACGGGCCGCGGTGCGATCGCGCGCTAGATGCGAGGCTGCTGCGAGGCTAGGCTTCCGGTATGCTACGCGCTCGCAGGTGTGATGGCGCCGCGATCGGTGGCGTGACTGCGTGGCGGCGAGGGCTTAACTAGTTGGCTACGCTGATCGTTGCGCCGAAAACCTGACGCCATTTGTGATGCGTTTCTATGGTCTTACGCGGCTGCCCGCCAGCAGGGTAGTTCCAAAACATGATGCTCGGGCTATCAAAATTTGCTCCGATGACCGCCGAGTCTTGAATCCAAAATTGATTTACCGTACTAGAATCGTTGAGAGACGTTGTACCCTCGCGTGTGCCGGTATTCCCGCTGATCTTGAACTGGTATATTACTCCATTCTCGGCATCACCCACAGCTAAGTAGTTGCCGTCCCATTGAACTCCGCCGGGAAGGCCGATGCTTTGGTCCATTGTGATGTCAACAAGTCGCTGCGCACCGCCAGAGATTTCGGCTAGCTCCGTGGTGGGGATACTGGCATAATTCTCCCCGTCCACGAAAAGGTCGCCCTGGTCGTCGTAGCCGCAAAAGAAATAGTAAAACATGTGTGGGGCGCGGTGCCGATGCGGACTGCCGGTCGCATGCAGGTAGACTGCCATGCCACCTTCTCCATCGGCGCCGTTATCGGTGACGGCGAGGTTACCAGTGGTCCGATCGACGGCACAGCCCTCGGGCCAGTAATTTGGATCTGCGATTGTAGCGATAGGCGTCGTGCCCCCATGCGCGTACTCTATCAGATTCGTCGCGCGATAGTTCGCGACGAATACGTTGCCCTTCGTATCGGAACAGAGGCCCTGCGGCATATCGAAGCCGGTCAGCGTACCAACGAGCTCACCTTTCGGATACGAATAGACGTAAACGCTCGAAGTTGAAATGGCGGATACGTAGAGGAGATCCTGCGCTTTCGCTTCCCCGGTCATCCATGATCCCTTATGCTGTTCGCGTATCGCGACCGTCGGCTTTTGCGGCGTCGTGCCCGCAGCTCCATTGAGTGGCTGCAGTCCAGTACTGCTACACGCTGCGAGGAAAGCGATGGATGCGCAGCCGCCTAAAGCGTGGCGACCAAGGGTAAGGACCTTCATTCGCGGAGTACCCCTTCTCTTCGCGCAACGAAGCACGGCCTAGGCTCCTTCCACGAATGGGGCTCGGTTTCATCGCGGCGCCAAGCTTGAATTGCCGCAATGGGACTGCCGCCGGACAGCCCACCCTGGCTTAGGCGATCGAGCCCGGGGCTTGGCAGCGACTGTCGAACGCCCTGGGCACGGCATCATCTTTTAGGATCTATTAATGAAGAACTTATTTCGCCTCGCTGCAGCGTTGCTTAGCGCGGCGCTGTTGGCCGCGTGCGGCATTAGCTCCATTGCTACAGGCTCGCCATCCGATCCGTTGTTCCGAACCAATAGCGCAACGGCCTCAGTCACCTTTTCTCACCGTGCTGCTGCTATCAAAAATCTCTATGTCGTAGACTATGCGAGCAGCAAAGTCATGATTTATGCTCGCGGCAGTAGTGAAGTATTAAGAACGATCTCACATGGATTGTTCCGGCCTCATGCGCTGACGTTTGACCGTCGCGGAAATCTGTACGTCGACGCGGATACGAATGTGAAAGCATATGCGCCGGGTAAGACGTCGCTACTACGCACCATCTACGTGGGAGGCGACCCGATAACATTGCTCTTTGATGCATCCGAAAATCTGTATGTCGCACAGGCAATCGTGCCATAGTTTTGCGGCGTGACGGCAGCGTGCAACGAACGATCGCTCGCGGAGTAAACGACCCCGCTGCAATGGCTTTCGACAGTATGGGGAATCTCTATGTATCTATGTAGAGCCTGACCGCAACATGGCTAAAGGCATTCGCCGCGGCCATGCGTTAACGGCTACGGCGGCGTGAATGCGAACACCGTACCCCGATCATAAGCACCACCTGAAGTCGTTGTACCATACACTGAACCCTGCATGTAAGTCAGCCCTGCTAAAGGGTGCGCCCCCGCTGGGTCATGCTTACGATCAAAGCGGTGAAGGACGACGAACGTGCCACTCGGAGTCATGCTGAATACCGTCCCGCAGCCATTGTTGGGGTCGCCATTACCCATGACACATCTGATCCCACCGGCCTCTGCCGTACCATAGAGCTTACCCTTGACGTAGATTAGCGAGGAAACAGGCAGACAACCATCGGTGCCGTCGAAGCTATGCACCACTTGTTCTGTGCCGGTCAGGCTAATCTTGAAGATCGCACCGCAGCCGTCATGGATGTTATCCGCCCCACCGAGCCGAGTTGTTCCGTAGAGTGTGCCGCCGACATTGGTCAGAGATGCATATGCGGAAGTTTTCAGTACGCG
>PLLA01000109.1 GCA_003140835.1 Candidatus Tumulicola scandinaviensis
TCAGGGTGAGGCAAAACGAGTCCTCCCGAACTCGCCAAAGGGTTTCGAGCAGCTGGCAACGTAGCTAAAGAATCGTCGCGCGGTTGACCTCCACGTCTGCATGGAGGCGACTGGCGCTTATTGGGAATCCTTGGCACTGCACTTGCACGGTCTCAAGTATCGCGTAAGCGGTGATCAATCCGGCTCGGATCAAAGCGTTCGCACAGAGCGAGCTGCTTCGTACAATTGGATCGGCTGGGCAAAACCAGCGTTAGAGGCTCGATCCTGACAGTTTGAACGAAGCCTTCACACGCTAGCCACGCCGCCGATCGCAGCGCCATTGCAGATGCAAGCGCCTCGCGGCACGCGGATGCCTAGAGCGCAGCGACTTGAGAGCGAGAATTCTCATTTGCAGAGTGTCCTTCTCTTCGCGCAACGAAGCGCGCCTAGGTCGTTCCACGAATGGCGCCCCGTTTCATCGCGGCGCCAAGCTTGCATTAGCTACTAAGCCGCAAATACTAGCGGTCCAGCAGCCAAGCTGCCGAGTGCGGGCGATCGTTCAGGGGGCTTGGCAGCGACTGTCGAACCTATTGGCGTGTTATCGTCGTTAAGGATCAAGGAATGAAGACTATATCCAGCCTCATCGCAGCGTCGCTTAGCACGGCGCTCTTGGCCGCGTGCGGCGGACCGGGTCTCTCTTTGTCGACGCCGGTATCGATTGCGGCACCGCGAACAGCCGTAGACCGTGCGTCCCGGAGGGCGGTTGGTCCTAACCTCTACGTTGCCAACGTCGCGGCGGTTACGGTGTACGCTCCGGGAAGCGATTCGGTGCTGCGGACTATATCGAATCTCGCACCATCCACGATTGGACTGGATTCATCTAGCAATCTCTACGTTGCCAACGTTCCAACCGGCAAAAGCGGAAACGTAACCGTCTATCGGGCCGGAACCTCTTCTATTTTGCGCAAAATCACCAACTCGATCCAGGCACCCAAAGCACTCGCCTTTGACTCAAGCGGTAACTTATACGTTGCAAATTCCTACTTTTGGGTAGAGATCTATCCGCCCGGGGGGACTTCGCCATCGGGTGCTCTCAAAGTCTTCTACGCGGCCGCGTTGGTATTCGATCGCTCCGGTGACCTTTACGTCGCTTCCGATCCTTCGCCGTACGGACATGGAAAGTCACAGGTTCTCGTGTTTGCGCCGGATCGAAAGCAGCTTCGTACGATCGTGCAAGGTTTAAGCACACCGATAGCGCTGGCACTAAGTAGTGTCGGCAATCTTTTCGTTGCGAACTATATGGGCGACGACGTAACGGTATACGCACCGGGGAAAACCTCAGTCATTCGAACGATCGCGCAGGGCATTAAACGGCCATATGCGCTTGCGCTCGACGCAGCAGGAAACCTGTATGTTGCAAATTATGGCGCGAGTTCGGTAACCGTTTACGCGCCGGGCAGCTCAACCGTTCTACGCACGATTCGCCAGGGCGTTTCACGCCCGACGTCGTTACTGTTCGACGCTTTCGGTAACCTGTACGTCGCAAATCCGAAAAGCGTTGAGGTGTTCGCACCCGGCCAGGACACGCCGCAGCAGACGATCGTCAAAGGTATAAACGGTCCGGTCGCCATGAAGTTCGGTCCATGAGCAGCGGCCGAGTCGTGAGCCCGGTGATCGTTGCCGTGGCGCTGGCCGCGTGTTCGTCCGGCCCTCAGGGTGGCGTCAACCCGGCAGCGCGTGGCATCATGCCCCTGGCAACGGTGAGCGGTAGTCTCTTCGTGGCGAACCAGCACGCGGTCACCGTGTACGACCTCGAAGCGGGCGGCTTGCTTCGTAGTATTCCCAACAGCAATCCCACCGCCATCGCAGTCAACCGCCAGGGCAACCTTTTCGTCGCGAACTATCAAGCAAATACAATCACGGTCTACGCTCACGGCGGGACCTCAGTTTTGCGGACAATCACACAGGGTCTTGATGGACCAAGGGCGCTTGCGTTCGACCGGTCCGAGAATCTTTACGTTGCCAATAACCTTAATAAGACGGTCACGGTTTATGCGCCGGAAAGCGCCACAATTCTCCGCACGATTAGCGACGGGGTGAACGGACCCAAGGCTCTAGTCTTTAGCACATCGGGGAATTTGTTTGTGGGGAACAACGGCACCAGTCAGATTACGGTCTACCCGCCGGGCGGCGTGCACGTTATCCGAACGATCATCACCCGAAATGGTCCGCTAGCGTTAGCGTTTAATCAGGCACAGGATCTCTTTTCCGTAAACAACTTTAACGTGACCGTTTACAAGCCGGGAACCACGAGCCCGTATCGGACGATTTCTGAGGGCATTAGCCTGCCGAGCACACTTGCGCTCGACAGCGCTGGGAATCTCTACGTTGCGAACTGGGGAGCGAACATGTTCCGCTCAAGTATTTCGATCTACTTGCCCGGACAATCATCGCCTATTCGCGAGATCAACAAAGGAATCGGGTATCCGTTGAGTCTCACTTTTGATCAAGCAGGGAATCTCTATGTCGCCAATTCTGCGCTCAGCACGGTAACCGAGTATGCTCCGGGTTCTTCAGAGGTTGAACGGACGATCAAGAAGCGCATTGTCTCGCCTACCGATCTAACTATCTAAGCAAAGAATGGCACTCCGTTCTATCGCGGGGCAAGCTTGCACTGCCGCTGGGCGGCCCCGCCAGGCTCAGGTGATCGAGACTCCGGGGGCTTGGTAGCGACTCTCGAACCTCCTGGCACGTTATCTTCCTTGAGCATTTAAAAGTGAAAACCCTATTTCGCCTCGTCGCAGCGTTCCTTAGCGCGGCGCCCTTGGCCGCGTGCGGTAACGGGCCACCGTCCGCGCCTGAGTCCATCCTGCAAGGCACAAGCCGGCCATCCGTCCATGCGGCTGCCCTCAACCTTTATGTCGCGAACGCACGCGAGAGCACGGTGACGGTGTATGCGTCAGGCAGCAACTCAGTGTCTCGAACCATCTCACAAGGTGTGAGCGAGCCGATCGCGCTGGCTTTTGATAGGGGCGGCGAACTCTACGTCCTAAACTGTCCCGCCTGCTTTCCCAAGGGAGCAGGGACCGTAACGGTGTACGCTCCGCGAAGCGGAAACGTCTTACGCACGATCTCTCAGGGGATAGCTGGACCAACCGCATTTGCGCTCGATGCCGCAGGCGACCTTTTCGTTGCGAATTATGGGAAAAGTACCGTCACCGTTTATGCCCCGGGAGGCTCAACGCTTCTAAGAACGATCACTCGCGGTGTGAGCGGACCGCAGGCCCTGGCAGTCGATAGCTTAGGTAATCTCTACGTCGCAAACTGCGACAACCTCTGTGTGAACAGGTACGGAGGCGGCAGCGTCACCGTTTATGCCCCCGGACACACCGATGTGCTGCGAACGATCTCCCAAGGTATGGATGAGCCGCTGGCCTTGCTGCTTAGCTCAACCGATTACCTCTTCGTCGCGAACTTCGGGGCACATCCGAATTACTTCAGTACCGTCACCGTCTACGCGCCGGGAAAGACCGCTGTGTATCAAACGATCTCCCAAGGGCTTAACGGGCCTGTTGCGCTGGCTCGTGGTCCTTCGGGAAACCTGTTTGTCGCAAATTGCTGGCTACTATGCGCATACGGGTCGGACGCAGGCTTTGTGTCTGTCTATGCTGCTGGCAAAACCGAACTGTTGCGGACTATTTCTAAGGCTATTAACTATCCAGGCACCTTAGTGTTAGGCGACTCCGGCTATCTGTTCGTCGCAAACGAGTACGCCAATACAGTTACGGTGTACGCTCCGGGATCAAAGGACGTAACGCGGACGATCACACAGGGCCTAGACACACCGGATGCGTTAGTTTTCGGACCATAGCGCTCGAAAGAATCGATCAGCTCAACGACTCCCTGTCATCGTCAATCTTCAACCAACTCGCGGAAAGTCTCCCAATGCCTCGGATGCGGGACGCGCGTCCCGGCGCGAAAGCCCGAGCAGGCCGCGAGCGACAAGCCCGTTGCGTCTGCGATCTCCGCGCGCGTGAAAGTACGGAGCTTTCGGACTACCTCGCGGAGGAACCACGCCGAATCGCGATCGGCAGCTGAGCCTCGCGCCAGATCCGGATTGTGGCGATGCTGCTCGGCGTTGGCTTCACCCTGTTTCCGTCCAGCCCGATCGCTCGCACGCGGATCATTTCCCTCCGCGGCTTGGACTGAGCGAGAGAGGTGCGCCCGGGCTTGAGACTTCCTCGCGATCGTGGCACCGTTGTGGCACGGACGTTCTGCGAAAGGCTGGTTCTAGACAGGACTAACTGGAACGCTGAGAGCCGGAAATCCTTACACCACAACACTTTTGGGCACTCTGCGTTACTCGTCGGGATCGTCAGATTCAGATTCGAATCCCGCTGGGGCTACCACAAATAAACCTTATCCCATCAGGGTTTTTTGTTGTCTACCGATTTTCGTGTAACAGATATCTAACGGACGAGTTCGCACTGCGACCCGCCGCCTTCAACTTACCAGCCGATCGAAGGCCTGGGCGCTGACTGACGACCTCAATGGGCACGCCGGCCTTCGCCAATAGCGAGGCATGCGTGTCCCGAAGGTCGTGCAGGGTAATCCGCGTGACCCGCGCGCGCCGTACCAAATCGCCGAACGCCTCCGCGAAGTTCCACGGTGGGGTCGGGCGACCATCGGGTTGCGCGAATACGAGACCTTCGTCATGATACGCACTACCCAAGGCGAGACGCTTCGCCGCCTGTGCCGCCCGATGCGAGCGCAGGATCGCGGCCAGCTGTGCTGAGAGGCAGATCGTTCGCGACTTCCCATTCTTCGGATCTTTAAACGAGAGCCGGCCGCGCGGGGCATCCGTCAGCGATCGCGCGATCGCTGACGGTTTCGTTCTCGAGATCGAGGTCACGCCAACGCATGGCCAAGATTTCGCCCCGCCTCGCTCCGGTGAACGCCGCAAATGCGACCGCCGGACAGAACGCGAGTTGCGGCAGCCCTGCTTCCGGGCGAGAACCGCGACAGTGGTGTCGCAATACCGCCAAGAAGATGGGAAGCCCCCTGAGTCAAGTGCCTAGGAAGCTGCTACCCGTACGATTCGTAAATCCATTCGATGCAGAAGCCGATGGCGGTTCTCGCGACAAATACCAACCACACGCCCCTAGTGCGCCTTGCCTAGCCAATACCCCACGATGGCGACGCCACGATGAGTATCGTCGCGCGGCTCGATGCCCGCACCCCATACGACTACGCCGTTGACTTCAATCGCGAAGAACTCAGGCGTCTCCAGCATGGCCTCGAAAGGGGCAGCTCGCCGAAGAACATGTCTCGCATCCAGGCGTCGTTCGGTTCAGTCAGGACGGATTGGGGTATTCTAATAATGTGCGTACATACGAACCATACTCGGCCAACGTCGTCGAACTCGCTCGCAATAATACGGACTTTCGCCGCGTGCTTGATACGACTGAACACACCCAGCTTGTCCTGATGTTCATCGCAGCCGGCGGCGAGATCGGCGAAGAGATCCACGCCGGGACTGATCAGGTGCTGTTCTTCGTCGATGGCAGGGGAGAAGCGCTTTTACTCGACCAGCGCCGTCCAGTGGCCGGAGGGGACGTCGTTGTCGTCCCTGCCGGCACGCGGCACAACTTTGTTGCCAACGCGGGACAAGCGCTACGACTTTATACGGTTTATAGCCCACCGCACCATCGTGCCGGCACCGTTCATCGAACGAAAGCTGATGCCGACGGCGATAAAGGCGACCACGCCTGACGGCGTGCGCCCGAAGCACACAACTCCCTGACTGCTGCGACATCATCTAAAGGGTACATCCTTGGCAGCCGCCACCTTCACACCGCGCCGGCTAAAAAACCTTCTAGAGAAGTGCGCGCGCTCAGGAGCTCGACACGATCGCTAGCGTCGTTGGAGCGAGTTCGTAGTTACCGGATGCCACGAGGTTGTTCGGGTAGGCGCAAATCACGCTGTTGTTGCGGCCCCAGATGACCACGAGATTCGGCGGTCCGCATTGAGTCTGCGCAAGCCCGTAGTTCTGCAGAAGCTCCGCTCCGGGGCTGTCGGCTGTGATCTGATATGACGGATAGAACACTTGATTTTGATTATCGATGATCGATCCGAACATGAGTGCCGCGCCTAACCCACCGATTGCCCATGGGCCCCAAAAACCACCGCCCCAATAGATTGGAGCCGGATACCACGGTGTGCGTATAACAAGTAGCGCGAGGAAATGTCTACAACGGTCGCACCTACAGGGTTTTGCTCGATTGACGTCGCCGGAAAAGCCAAGTTCTCGTTCCGGGTCAGCAGCGTCGCCATGGTCGAAGAAACGCCTTAAAGCCTAGCCACGCTCACTAGCAACTTTCGCGACCTGTCGCTGAGATGAGCCCAAAACCCGATCAGCGTTAACACGCCAAAATAGCGCCGCATGAACACTTCCGGAAAACCCGCCTTTGGCAAACGATTTACGCGTTGCAAAAGACAGTTTTACGATGCTAGACGCGTGCGCCGCGACCCGTGAGGATGTTAACGATCAGGAGGATCACCGCTACGACCAGCACAAGGTGAATAAAGCCGCCCGCAAAGTGCAGCATAAAGCCAAGTAGCCAGAAAATGACGAGCAGCGCGATAATGGCCCAAAGAATGCCTGCCATGATTATTACCCCGTTTTAGCGTAGGCGCCTATCGATGTCGCGTTGATTAAAAGGTCACCGTATAGCGATCGTTGCTGGTGCTGCAGTCTTGCGACGCTTGACGGACATCGAGTCGGAATGTGAGCGAAGTCGTCCCCTTACCAGCATCACTCGATCGCACGGAAACGTACGAGAACGTGTATGACTGGCCCGAGTTGAGAGGGGGGATACCCTTGGAATCCAATTTCTCGCTCCCCTTATAGATGTCTACAAACTGCAAGGTATTCGAGGGTTGCGCAGCGCGTCCCACATTGACGATCGTGCCGCTCAACTGATAGCGATTGAGGCCGCCGCCGGAGTGTGCGCCCTTGACGACGACCGACGCGATCGCGGGGTCAGCTCCAGCGCACGTTGTCGACGCTGAGGCGGTGTCAGTCTGTGCGGACATCAGCAGCGCGATGATCATGATGCGAAACATATAGAACCCTTTCTCTAATATCGTCGGGTGGCGCCAGCCTGCCCTCAGGGCTCTTGCTCGGCGGCCCACCTTTTTCTGTCCAGTCCCAAACTCACGGTGTGTGATTCACACGCGATCACGTCTCCTAAAATGCTTAGAGTTTTAACTGACCGGGTGAATGCGTGGCCTTCCCCTGCGGCGCATTTTGAAGTGCAGGCTTTGATTGCGACGCCTTACTATTGGGTTGTCCCGCCGGCGGTTTCTGTGCGTGTTGCGACGAACCGGCTGGTTTGGCAGGCGGCTTCGATTGCGGTGCCATCTTGCCGTTGGGTTGAGCGGCCGACTGTTTCTGTGTATGTTGCGGCGGCGCCGCGGGTTTGGCAGGCGGCTTTGAATTGGGCGCAGTTTTCGTCCCCTGCTCCGTTTGTGGGTTTTGAACGGCTTTTGGTGCGGGGTTGCTCACCGACCCAGAAGCCGTTTTTGGCCCCGAGTTTATCACCGGTTTAGCCGTATTCGTCTTTGCGGCGGTCCGATCGGCGGTGCTGAGTGGCTTGAAATCGGGTGGCGGAAGTTTTCAGTACGCGT
>PLLA01000096.1 GCA_003140835.1 Candidatus Tumulicola scandinaviensis
GTAGTCGCCTCTCGCGACTCTATGCATGGCAACGAGAATACTTGCATCTCCGCCACTCACTCCACATCGTATGCGTGCCGTATCTCGCGGGCAACGCTTCTGGCCTATCCCCCCGGCATGACCTTCGTGCTGACAGTGGATGTCCCTTGTGCCAATCAGTGCTCTTTGAATATCGATGGGCTGGGGCCGGTAACCATCAAGAGATCCGACGGCGTCACCGATCCGCTCGGGATGTCGGGCAGCCGGCTCGAGGTCGACACGCACATCGTCACCGGCGGCTCGAGTTTCATCACCAACGTGCTCAAGTGCGTGCATCGCGCGGGGCTGGAAGCTGCCGGGCTGGTCTTCGAGCCGCTCGCCAGTGCGGCCGCGACCTTACAGCCCGAGGAAAAGCAGGTCGGCGCGGTCATGCTCGACATCGGCGGGGGAACCACGGATATCGCGGTGTACTCGCTCGGCAGCGCCATTTATACCGCGACGATTCCGGTCGGAGGGAATATTCTCACCAGCGACATTTCGCTCGGGCTGAAGACGTCGCTTTCGGAGGCGGAGGACGTCAAAAAGCGCTTTGGCGCCGCCGTTCGGGATGCTGGAAACGAAGAGAACTTCGACGTGCGCACGCTGGACGGCAGGTCGAGCAAGGGACATACCACCGAACAGCTGCGCCACATCGTCGTCCCACGCGTACTCGAAACGCTCCGCATGGCAAAACAGAAGATCGTCGAAAACGTGCCGCGCGACCTCGTGCTCGGCGAAGTCGTCCTTACCGGCGGCGGTGCGCAGTTGCCGAACATCGAATCGATCGCCGAAGACGTCTTCGGCTTGCCGGTGCGCATTGGTTTGCCGAATACGGTTGGAGGTTTGACCGACGCAATGGCGCTCCCCCAATACTCGACGGCGATCGGGCTCGTACTGTTCGGCGCGAACGACGAGCGCGATGCCGCCGACCCTAACCGCCGGCGCGGCGGATCGATGACGCATCGCTTGACGAAATGGATGTCGGATTTATGGAACTAGAACCTCGTCGCCCGCGCCGCAAGCGCGCCGAAGCCTCCGTCGAGCCGCCGGCCGCGGCCGAAGAAGCACGCCCGGACGCCGCCGAGCCGGTGGCGGCCACGGGCTCGTTACCGGACGCGCCGGCACCCGAAGCCTTACCGGCGCAGCCGCCACCGGATGTACGCGAAGCTCCGCCGCAGGCGTCCGAGGCGCCGCCAGGCCCAATTGAAACACTCGCTGCCGTCGAAACCGCTACCACCGAACCATCTCCACAACACACGCTCTTTCCCACGGAGGAACCGAAGAAAAGAATGGCCGAAGCACGACGCTCCGCTCCCGAGCCCGAGCACGCCGCAACGATCAAAGTGATCGGAATCGGCGGAGGCGGCTGCAACGCCGTCAATCGTATGGTTCGCGCCGGTTTGGCCGGCGTTGATTTCTTCTCGGTGAATTCCGACGTTCAGGCATTGCGAAGCGCGGCCACCGAAAACACCGTGCACATCGGCGGCGGTCAGACGCGCGGACTGGGTGCGGGTGCCAATCCTACGCTCGGTCGCGAAGCGGCCGAGGAATCACGCGAGGATCTCGCGCTGATTCTCGAGGGCGCCGACTTGGTGTTTCTGACCGCCGGTATGGGCGGCGGCACGGGTACCGGCGCCGCACCGGTGATCGCCGAAATCGCGCGCGAATCGGGTGCGCTCACCATTGCGGTCGTAACCAAACCGTTTGCCTTCGAAGGCAAGAAGCGCATGCAGATTGCCGAGAACGGTATCGTGGAGCTCGAAGCCAAGGTCGACACCCTCATCACGATTCCCAACGAGCGCATTTTGCAAGTCATCGAGAAGAAGACGCCGCTAAACGAAGCTTTTGCGTACGCCGACGACGTGCTGCGCCAGGGCATTCAGGGCATTAGCGATCTCATCACGCAGCCCGGACTCATCAATCTGGATTTTGCCGACGTGAAGACGATCATGACCGACGCAGGCTCGGCGATGATGGGTATCGGCGAGGGCTCCGGCGAGCATCGCGCCGCGGATGCAGCCCAAAAGGCGATCGCGTCGCCGCTGCTGGAGACCACCATTGAGGGCGCGCGCGGCGTGATTTTCAATATTACCGGCGGTCCGGACATGGCGATGTACGAAGTCAACGAAGCCGCGGAAATGATCAGCCGCGCGGTCGATCCCGACGCGCAGATCATCTTCGGAGCGTCGATCGATCCGGGGATGAGCGGCAAAGTGCGGGTGACCGTCTTGGCAGCGGGCTTCGGCACGCCGCGCGGACATCGTGACGCGCAAACCGGCTATGCATTCGACAAGGGCGGGAAGCTCGAGACGGTGTCGCCGGTCAATATGGACGACATCGAAGTTCCGGCTTTCCTGCGATATCGCGGCTAGGCTCCGCGACACCGGTTCCTCCGTGGGATACACCGCCCGCGTCCTGCTCGATTCGGTCAGTCCGGCGGGGGTTCGGCTCACCACGCTCGAGGTGACCTTCCCCCGCTTCGTACTTTCGGAGTTCAACACGCATCGGGTCTTTTCCAGAAACTCCGCCAGTTCGCGCGCGATACCGACCAGCAAACTGCTCGAACGCGTGGCCAGCGATCCCGTATTGCCGCTCGAGTGGGGGCGCAATAAAGCCGGCATGTCGGCCGAGGACGTTCTCGATCCCGAAGACGAAGAGTCGGCAAAACGCCTTTGGTTAAGTGCGCGCGACGCTGCCGTGGAACACGCGCGACGCCTACTCGAATTAAAGGTTCACAAACAAGAGCTCAACCGCGTCCTCGAACCATACCTATGGCATACGGTCGTCGTAACGGCGACCGAGTGGGAGAACTTCTTCGCCCTGCGCTGCGCCCCGAGCGCGCAGCCGGAGATTCGCGCCGCCGCGCAGAGGATGCGCGACGCGCTCGCGGCCAGCACGCCGGGTGCCGTCGGCGACGGAGAATGGCATTTGCCGCTGCTTCAGGACGACGAACGATCGTTGGACGTCGAGTCGCAAAAGAAAATCTCGGCCGCGCGCTGCGCACGCGTTTCGTACCTCACGCACGATGGGAAACGCGAAATCGAAAAAGATCTCGAACTCCACGATCGCTTGAAGACCGAGCGCCATCTCAGCCCTTTCGAGCACGTGGCAACGCCGGCATCCGACGTCGAGTTTCACGCCAACTTCCGCGGATGGTTGCAGATGCGCCGCGACATCGAAGCCGCCACCTGGCCGTCGCTCGCGGTTCGGAGATAAAGCCCCGGGCACTACGAGCGCCGCAGGCGCGCGACGGCAACTGCCAGGAGTGCCGTCAATGCGCTCCACGTCGGCAGTTTTATCGCGAACCAGCGAACGTTACCGGTACGCAGCTGATCGGTGAAGGCGCGCCACTCGGCCTGCGCGAGATCGCCGGCACCAAAACGGCCAAGCGCACCGGACGTGGCGGGCAAGTCAGGCGAGCGCAGCTCGAAAGCGTAGATCAGCGCGGTCACGGAGGTCACCAGCGTGACGGCAAACCACGGCGTCACTTGAAGCCGCAGGAGCAGGACGACGATCAAAAAGACTACGGCGAGAAACAGCTTCTTGATGGCCCAGACCATAATCCACGGAACCATCAGCGCGCACACCGCTGCAGCGCTGACGTCGCGCAAACGCCCGGTTAGGCGAGTCGCAAATACCAGCGCCGCCGGAATCGCGAAGCAGAGCGAGACCATGTGAAGGTAAGGTCCCGCCATGACGGCGGTCGCCGCAGGGAAGAACGCCAGCAGCTCGCGCCGTTCCAGCGAGCGGGCGAGGCGCGGCGCGAGCCAGAGTCCGGCTGCGAGAAGCACGAGGAACGACGCAATGCCGGCGGTTTGCGCGACCGCCGGCGCCACCCCGAGCGCGTTCAGAGCGTATGTCAAGCTGTACTGGTATGGGAACGCAATCTCCGAGCCAGCCTGTGCCGGCAACACGCGGGTAACGTATTCGAAAGCGACGTGCGGACCGACGGCAGCGATGCCGGCCGCCGCCAGCGCCGCGCCGGTGGCGAGCAGCGCTACCCGAGCGCGAGGAACGAAGAACAAAACGGCGATAGCCGTCGAGAGCCCTAAGTGGGGCTCGATCGTAGCGATCGCGGCGAAAATGCCTGCGATCGCGTCGCGGCGGGCAGTCAGAGCCGCCCCGCACGCGGTGAGAAACAAGAACGCAAATGGTATGACCTGTCCCGAATCGAGCTGTAAGTAACCGACCGGCAAGACCAGGGCGATCGCCGCTACGTCCGCCGGTATTCCCGTCTTAGCGAGCGCCAGAATCGAGAGGACGAATGCTACGACGATGGCGCCGGCGTACAGCATTCGCGCGGGCTCGAAGTCGAGCCGAGCCAGCGCCATGAACGCAACGAAATCGTAGGGGGGTTGCGGCGCCGGAATCACTAACGCCGGATGGGCCGCGTACAACGCGGCGTTGCGCCGGACGCGCTGCTCGCACGTGTGAAGCGGCTCGTACCGGTAGGGATCGCCGCCTCGGTCGATGACGTCGCCCGCGCAGTAGAAGTCCTGAAAGTCGTACATTTTGCGCCACGGAAACGAATCGCCCAGGCGCACCACGTCGCGGAGCGCGGCGACGCCGAGAATCGTGAGGAACAGAACGAGGACGAGCCTGCGCCCCGCGCTCATCGCGAATAACGTGCGGCGCGACGCTGGCGGACGAATACCTGCAGGATCAAAAACGCGAGCACGATGACGACCAGTACCAGCGTAACGTCGCGCCGCGAAGCCGAGGTGACGCCCGCGACCGTACGTGAGGCGCGAATGTCGTCGAGCGGAATCGCGATGACCGGCCCCTGCGCCGATCCGTCAATTAGCGAATCGTTGAGCACGATCGGCGAGCCGACGTTGAACGTCACGTCGGTTTGTACGCTCCCGAGCGCGCGGCCGGTGGTCGCTTCAACGGCCCACAGCTTGCCTCCGAGATCGCCGAAATAGAGAACGCCGTCGCGCAGCACGAAACCACCTTTGACCGGACCGGAAACGCGTAGCGACCACTTCACGCGCCCGGTGCCGGCGTCGAGCGCGGTGACGACGGGTGCGAGCGGACTGCCGTCGTAGACGGTGCCGCCGGCGTAGAGCGGTATGGCGGACTCGTTGTAGCCCGGCTCCACACCGGTCACGGCAAGCGACGTATCCCAGCGCAGGCGCCCCGTGTGCGCGTCGAGTGCGTATACGTGTTGGCGCGCCCGGATGCCGGCCAGTACGAAGACTTTGGGATCGGTGACAAGCGGTGTCGCATACATCCCAAAAATCCGCCGTCCGTCGGTGGCCAGCGGACAGTCGTCGAAGGCGCCCGCACGTTTGGGGAAATCGTGCATCCAAACGGTTCGGCCGTCGGCGGCGTGGACTGCGTAGATCGTATTGGGAAAGCGTCCGCCGAAATACGCCAGGCCGGCATTGCCGACCAGAATATTCGTCATCGACGCGTTTGAATAGACGAACCGGCGCCAGAGATAGGCGCCGCTTCGAACGTCCAGTGCGAGTAGCACGCCGCTGCCGTCGACGTGAAGAAGCTGATTACCGATCAGCGCGGGCATAGGCATGCCGCTGCCGGTCAGCGCGAACGACCAGAGTTTCGTACCGGTGCGCAGATCGATGCCATTGAGATCGCTCGCACCCATGCCCACGACGTTGTAGAAGGGCGGATCCCAAACCGGGGAGTCGGCATTGCCCGTACCGACGACGGCGATGCCGTCGCGATACACCGGCGCGGTCATGATCTCGTTGTCGCCTTTCCACTGCCATACCGGCGTGCCGGTACGCGCGTCGATGGCATACAGAGAGTGGTCGTTGGCGGACAGCAGGACGGTCGCACCGGCGACGACCGGCGAAGTCGACGTACCTTTGCGCGGAGCGTTAAAGCGCCACGATAAGCGATTCGGAAGGTTAGGGTTGGAGATGATATCGTTGAGGCCGCCGCCGTGGCGGAATTGCTCCCACGCAGTCGTTCGATCGGCCCGAACTACGGGCGCAGACGGCGACGGTGCGGCCCCAAACAAACCCAGCGCGAGGACGATCGGAGCGAAATGCCGCATGAACGTCCGCCTTAGCTGCCTCCGAACGACAAATCCTTCGCGGCTCGCGGCTGGGGCAGCGAAGCGAGGGTCGCGCCTGCAGCCTCATAACGCAGTCCTGTGATGCGATCGGCCCGCCACCAGTACCCAGAAGAGCGCTTGGCCGGGACGTCGCGTAAAGTTTCGCGGGGGAGATGTTTTGCGGCATCGGCAGCTGTGATATAAGGTTGTCTATATCGGTGCCCGTGGCGCACCACGGGACGATCGTTGCATCCACCATTCATCTCACTTCATTCAATGATCGGAAAACACGCACCATGCATCAATCCCTCTCGACGATAGAACTCTGGACCCGCTTTCGCCGCCCGGAAGATCGCGAGCGGCTCATCGCCGAACACCGTTACTTGTGCCGCCGGGCCGCGCGGCGCTTCGTACGCCCGACCCTCGATCGGGCCGACCTCGAACAAGTCGCCGTCATCGGTCTTATTAAAGCCGTCGACCGCTACGATAGCTCTCAAGCCACGCCCTTCGAAGCCTACGCCTGGCTCCTGGTGCTGGGCGAGCTCATGCATTACGTTCGCGACGGCGAGCGCATTCTACGAGCACCGCGGCGCATTCGCGATCTGGAGCGGCGGTGGGTGGCCGCCGAGCGCGAGCTGTGGTCGCTCCTTGGCAGAGAACCGCGCGACGCCGACGTCGCACGCTATATCAACGCCAGCCCCGACGAACAGCGCGACGTCGCCGAATACCGGGCCAGCGGGCGCGTCGTTTCCTTCGATCTCCTCCCAACCTCGAGGTGGCACCACGTCTGCCGACCCTTCGAAGCCGTTCTCGATAAGATGACGCTCGAGCGAATGCTCGCCGTCCTTCCGCCGCTGGAAATGCAAATCGTGCGCTCGATTCACATCGAAGGCACGACGGTCGTCGACCTCGCCAAACGACTCGGGTATTCGCGCCGCCACCTCACGCGCTTGCACCGCATGGCCATGACGCGCCTTCGAAGTCACGGCTCGAGCGCGTTCGGCGCAACCGAACCGGGCCGCTAAGCGCTACCGCGCGACGCCGCGATCTCGCGCGGCGTAAATAGTTCTACAACGGCCTTGTTGAACTGCGGGATGTCGGCGGGTTTGCGGCTCGTCACCAGCAGGTCCTCGCGCACTACCGGCTCGTCGACCCAATCTCCGCCGGCATTCAGGATGTCCGTTCGCAGCGAAGGCCACGACGTTAACCGTTTGCCACGGACGTAGTCGGTTTCCACCAATATCCACGGACCGTGGCAAATCGCCGCGATGGGTTTCTTGGCCACCTCGAACGCGTGCACGAAGAGCATGGCTTTGTTGTCGACCCGAAGCGAGTCGGGGCTGCGAACGCCGCCGGGAATCAGCAGTGCGTCGTAGTCGACCGGATTAGCATCGGCGATCGTCACGTCAACGCGAAAACGGTCGCCCTTTTCGTCGTGTTTCCAGCCGGTAACGTGAGTCTTTTGCGGCGATACGACGACGGTCTTCGCGCCCGCCTCGTCGAGCGCCGCGCGCGGCTTGGTCATTTCGACCTGTTCGAAGCCGTCGTCTACTAGGATCGCGACCGTTACGTCGTGCAGCGGTTGAGGATGCGTCATGCGCTGCTACTTACCCGCGACGCATTCCCTCAAACCTCAATTTGCGCGGCGTCGCAACGGCGGGCGAGGGGTGCCCGAGCCGCCGGACGCCGAAAGGCTCGAGTCCAATGTTCCGCTACCTCACGGCCGGAGAGTCGCACGGGCCGGCGCTCGTCGGGATTCTCGACGGCATACCCGCACACCTCAACCTCGACGTTGGCGCGATCGACGCAACCCTTGCTCGCCGCCAGGGAGGCTACGGCCGCGGTGCGCGTATGAAGATCGAACGTGACGAAGTGGAATTTCTAGCGGGCGTGCGCGGCGGCACGACGCTCGGCTCGCCCATCGCCGCGGTCGTGCGCAATCGCGATTACGCGACGGCGAAAGTGCGCGCTCTGATGGATCCGCTCACCGGCAGCGGGGAGCCGCTGACCAATCCACGGCCCGGGCATGCCGATTTCGCCGGAGCGCTCAAGTATCGCCATCGCGACCTGCGTAACGTGCTAGAGCGGGCCAGCGCGCGAGAAACCGCAATGCGCGTCTGCCTCGGCGCCATCTGCGCGCAGTTCCTGGAAGCCTTGGGGATCTCGACGCGCAGCTACGTGCAGCGCATCGGCTCGATCGTTTCCCCGGAGTTTGACGAATGGAACCAAACCGACGTGGAAGCGAGCGACGTGCGGAATCCCGACCCCGGGACGTCCGAGCGCATGATCGCTGCGATCGATGCTGCCAAGGCGGCTGGCGACACGCTCGGCGGAGGGTTCCTGGTACGCGTCGACGGACTGCCGGTCGGAATCGGCAGCAATCGCCAGCCGAATCTGCGGCTCGACGGCATCGTCGCCGGCGCGCTCATGGGATTGCAGACCGTCAAGGCGGTCGAGATCGGGCTGGGGGCCGGCGTTGCAGGCAAGCCTGGTTCGCAGGCCCACGACGCATTCGCTTACGATGATGCCGCCGTCGTGCGAGGCAGCAATCGAGCCGGCGGCATCGAGGGTGGCATGAGCAACGGGCAGCCGATCGTCGTACGCGTTTCGGTCAAGCCGATTCCGACGTTGTCCAAGGCCCTGCCATCGGTCAACCTGCACGCCCGTACGGATGCGCCGGCGACGGTGGTTCGAAGCGACGTATGCGTCGTTCCGGCTGCGGCGCTCGTGGGTGAAGCGATGGTGCGCTTAGCGTTGACGGCGCCCGTGTTGGAAAAATATGGCGGCGATTCAATGCAAGAAACGCTTGACAACCTGCGGCGCAGCACGGATGCGGCCGCGGGGCTGTTCGAACAGAACGAAGCGGAGAACGTATGAGACGCCATATCGCGCTGGTTGGGTTTATGGCATCGGGCAAATCGACGATCGGAAAACGGCTCGCTCGCCGGCTGAAAAGAGCGTTCTTCGACACCGACGACCTGATCATGCGCGAACACGGTGCGGTGTCGGACATCTTCTATAACGAAGGCGAAGCGGCATTTCGCCGTTACGAGCGCGCGGCGCTGGAACACGTGTTGGAAGAGGCAGAGCCCGGCGTCGTCGCGCTCGGCGGCGGCGCGCTGACCGTCGACGAGAATCAGAAGCTGCTGAAGAAGCGCGCCTATCGCGTGTTCGTGAAGATTTCGCCCGAGCAAGCCCTCGAACGGCTACGCCGCAGCAAGTGGGTGCGCCCGCTGCTCGGTCCGTCCCCGTCGGTGGTGAAGATCAAAGACATCTACGCGCGCCGCATGCCGCAGTACGCTCACGCCGATCACGTGGTCGAAGCCGACCACATGAGCACTTCGCAAGCCGTCGACGACATCATCGAGTGGTTGCACAAGAAGAAGATCCAGATTTAAGATTCCCGATCGTTAACGACGATCTGGGGTATCCGGTCATGGTCGGCGACGGACTGCGCGACCGCATCGTTGCGTTTGCGCGCACGTTCGGGGCGCCGGTCGTCGTGGCGTGCGACGACAATGCGCACGTCCGGCGTCTCGCTGAGGCGATCGCAAAGCCACTCCGCTTGAAGCAGGATGCGGTCGTGACCGTTGCGCTGGGAGAATCGCGCAAGCGGCTCGCTACCGTCGAGCGGGTTCTCGACGGGTTATGCGCCGCCGGGGCCGATCGCCACACCTTGCTGCTCGGTGTCGGCGGCGGCGTTGCAAGCGATACGTTCGGTTTCGCGGCGGCCACCTACATGCGCGGCATCGCGTACGCGCACGTCGCGACCTCGCTGGTCGCCATGGTAGACGCGTCGATCGGCGGCAAGACGGGCGTAAACTTACCCGGCGGGAAAAACCTTGCCGGCGTCTTCAAGGATCCGGTTGCCGTGTTTTGCGAGGTACCGGCGCTGCAGACGCTGCCATTTCGCTCGCTGCGCGAAGGGTTGGCGGAAGTCGTCAAAGCCGCCATTATCGAGGGAGAAGAGCTGTTCGACGCGCTCGAAACGCTGTCGCCGCATTCATTTGGCCGCTGGCCGTGGACCACGGTGATCGCGGCGGCCGTCAAAGTGAAGTCGGCAATCGTGGCCGACGATCGCCAAGAAGCGGGCATCCGCGAGGTGCTGAATCTCGGGCATACCTTCGCCCACGCAATCGAACGTGCGTCGGCCTTTCGCGTCGCGCACGGTGCGGCGGTCGCGATCGGCTTGCGGGGCGCCGGATTGCTGGCGTTGCGAACGGGACGCTTCAGCGAACGCGATCATTTCCGCGTGCTGGGACTGTTGGCGTTGCTGGGCCTGCCGCTGCGCACGGCGCTCGAGGCCGACGCGATCTTCGCGGCGATGAGCGCCGACAAGAAACGGCGCGGAGGAAAGCTGCGCTTCGTTCTTCCGCGCGCGATCGGCGACGTGGAATACGGGGTCGAGTGCAGCGAGCGGGCGGTGCGATCGGTGCTGGCGCGCCTGCAACGTGCCCCGGAGGCGGTACGGCGATAGCTCGCGTGGTCGACGTGCTGCCGGCCATTCGCTCGTCGCGTTTCGACCTGCCGCTGACCTACGATGCCGGCGACCTCGAGCTGAGCGTCGGCGACGTCGTGCGCGTGACCGTGCGCAACCGCGAGGCCGTCGCCTTCGTGGTGTCGCCGGTGCGCGATCATCCGCCCGCGGGCCGCGCGCTCAAACCGGTGCTCGAACGCCTCGGCGTGGCGCGCGCGTTCGACGAGACCGGACTGCACTTGGCCCACTTCGTGGCGGACCGGTACATCTGCACCCTGGGCGACGCGCTCGGCGCGGTGGTACTATCGGGGGCCGTTCCGCGCATTCGCGAGACGTTTACTCTCGCGAACGCACGCCCCGAGCCCGAACGATACGCGTCGATTCCACCGCGGCTCATTCGGTTGATATGGGAAGATTTCTCGGAGGGTTTCGAGTTGGAGCGGTTACTTCGCCATCCCGATGCGAGGCGCGCGGGCGACCGTCGCGCGTTGTTGCGTTACGTTCAAAACCTCGTGCGCGGCGGCGATTTGCGGCGCGAGCGGCGCTTGAACGATCCGCGAACGCGCGAATATCGCATCAAGACGCTCGAACCCGGCGAGGCGTCCATGAAAGGGAAGAAAGCCGCAGCGCTGGTCGCGTTCGTGAACGCGCAGTCCGGGGGCATGCCGCGTGCCGACGCGTTGCTGGCGGGATTTTCAAGCGCGGTGATCGCGCGCGCCGTGAAAGCCGGCGCGGTGCGCGAGCGCGAGATTGCCCCGGCCGTCGAGGCTCGCGCCGGGGTCACTCGCGCACCGCTGACGTTACCTCCAACGTCCGAACAGGAGGCGGCGCTCCAACGCATCGCCGCTCTACTCGAGGCGCGACGATTCGACGAGCTGTTGCTCTACGGCGTAACCGGAAGCGGGAAAACGTACGTGTACGTCGAGGCGATCAAGCGCGTCGTACGCGACGGCGGCCGCGCGATCGTCTTGGTCCCGGAGATCTCGCTCACGCCACAAACGGCACGACGTTTCGAGGCGGCATTCGGACGCCGGGTAGCGGTGCTTCACTCGGCGCTTTCGGAACGCGAACGCTTCGACGCGTGGCAAGCCTGCCGCCGCGACGAAATCGACGTCCTCGTCGGTGCGCGCAGCGCGGTTTTCGCGCCGCTGCACGACGTCCGGCTGCTGGTCGTCGACGAGTCCCACGAGACGTCGTACAAGCAGGATACCGGTCCGCGCTACCACGCGGTCGCAGTCGCGCGCGAGCGCATGCGCCGCGAAGACGGAGTGCTGTTGCTGGGCAGCGCCACGCCTTCGGTGGAGAGTTACGCGGCGGCGCGGGCGGGCAAGATCGGACTGCTCGAGATGCACCGGCGGGCGACCAATCTGCCGATGCCGGCCGTTCGCGTCGTCGATCTCGGCGAAGAGTTCGAGAGCGGCAATCGGCGGATCTTCAGCAGCGCTCTGGTGCAAGCGCTGGCCGACCGGCAGCGCCGTTCCGAGAAAAGCGTTCTTTTCGTCAATCGCCGCGGAAGTGCCGGGTTCATGCTCTGCCGCCGCTGCGGAAAGGTACCGCATTGTCTGAGGTGCAGCGTGTCGTTGTCGGTGCATCGCAGCGAAGGGTTGTTGCGCTGTCACTACTGCGACTATCAGACGCCGTTGCCACACCTTTGCCAGGCGTGCGAAAGCGATTCGATTCGCGAGTTCGGAATCGGAACGGAAGCCGTCGCTGAAGAAGTCGTCCGTTTGTTTCCGACCGCGCGCGTGCTGCGTATGGACTCCGACACCACCACCCGGGTCGGCGATCACGCGCGAATTCTCGATGCGTTCGAGGAACGCGGCGACGTGTTGGTCGGGACGCAAATGGTTGCCAAAGGCCTGGATTACCCTACCGTGACGCTGGCCGCCGTAGTGGCGGCGGATATCGGTTTGCACGCCCCCGACTTTCGCGCCGCAGAGCGCAGCTTTGGACTGATCGCGCAGGTGTGCGGACGCAGCGGGCGCGCGAGCCCCGGCGAAGCCTTCGTTCAAACCTACGCTCCCAACGAACCGGCGGTCGTCTACGCGGCCGCGCACGATTACCCCGGTTTCGCTCTGCGGGAGTTACAAGACCGCGAGGCGCTGGGCTATCCGCCTGCGCGCCGTCTCGTCTATCTCGGCGTCATCTCGCGAAATCGCGACGAAGCGCTCGCGGCCGCGCGGCGCTACGCGCGAATGCTGGAAAAGGTCGAACGATCGGAAGTTCTCGGGCCGGCGCCGTATCCGATCGCCCGTCTCAACGGGGAATGGCGTTTTCGCATAGCGGTCAAAACCGCGAAGCCGGCGCTGGTTCGCGCCGCGATCCGCAAGGATGTCGTGCCCCTTGCGCGTGCCGACCGGCAAACGCGCTTGGCCATCAACGTCGATCCCTAGCGCGCAGGGCGGAAGCCGGGAGCACGATTTGCGACAGCAAGAGACCGGCCACGATCTGAATCGCCGCGACGACCGTGTTCGCGGCCTGGATGAGCGCACTGTCGATGTTGTGCTGAAACGCGAACAACACGCTTTCGTAGCTCAAGCTGCCCGGCACCAGTACGACCAGCGCGGGCACCAGCATGATTGCTTGCGGAACCCGTAAGAACCGCGCCCCCGTGTTGGCGACCAAACCGCAGATAAAGGCCGCCAGAAACGCCGAAACTGCGTGAGCTGACGTACCGCTCAACACGTGCGCCGTGAGCAGCGCGACGAAGCTCGAGGCGAACACCCACGAGAAATCGCGCAGACGCGCGTCGAGCGTGATCGACATGCCCACCGCCATACCGATCGATGCGAGAATCCACCACGTTGCCGCGACCGGATGGCTTTGCACGCTGCCCGTGCCGAGCACCCACGGAACGATCGCTAAGCCGAGAAATGCCCCGCATCCCAGGGCGAGCAAGACGGAAAGAACGCGACCGAGGCGAGCTACGCCGGCGACCAAGAAGTCGTTCGCCAACTCGTGCAAAGCGAGCGTGAGCGAATAACCCGGCAGAATGACGACGATGCCTGCGATGATGGAAATGTAGATGTTGGTGGGACCGAGCAACTTCGTATAGCCGGCCACGATCAGCGTGGCGGCAAACGAGGCGGCCACCGCAAAGAGCCGAGCCACAACGGCGCTCTTTGCGGAAATCGTACTCAGCACGCCGGTGCACATGCCGATCGTGGCCGAGACGATCAGCTCGCGGATTCCGCCGCCGAGGATCATCGTGACGCCGACGGCGATCAACGCCAATGCCGGGATTTCCAGCCACGCGGGCATCCCCGGCCAGCGCGTGTCGACCTGAGCGACGCGGTCGGTCGCTTCCGGCAAGTCGATTCGGCCGGCTCGCAAGGCGTCGTAGATATCGTTGAGCAGTGCGATCTTACGCAGGCTGACGCGGCCCGGCTCGAGGCGCATCATCAGGGTGTGCTGCTGCCACGTCGGACCGACGGCGATCGTAATGTACGTTGGGAGGGCGAAGACTTCGACGGCGAGACCGATCGAAGCGGCGACGGCAACGAGCGTTTGCTCGATGGCGTCGGTAGCGATCCCGGCACGGTGCAACTCGCGACCTAACGTCGCGAGGAACACCTCGCGCGGATCGGGCCTTACTTCTTGGTCTTCTTGGCTGCGGCGCGGGATTTGGTCGATTTGGTCGTCTTCGTTCTGGTAGGCTTCACGGGCGCTGACGAAGCACGCGCGATCGCTTGCGCGAGCCGAGACTTCTTACGGGCCGCTTTGTTCTTGTGAATGATCCCTTTGCCGGCCGCTTTGTCAAAGGCGCTTTCAACCGCCGCCGGCGGCGTGTCGCTGCCCGCAGATGCGGCCTTCTTGTAGAGCGTCTTCAAGCGCGTAACGGAGTCTTTGTTGCGCGTCGTGCGCTTCTCGGACTGCCTGGACCATTTTTCAGCGGCTTTAATGTTGGGCAAGCGGATCTCTCTTTCGCGCAAACTGCGCCGGGCAACGGCGAGAAGTATATCAGCCCGGCTTGTGAGTGTCTAGCGCGGACGTGTCGGCCGGCAGCGCCGGCTCTGCCGGTTGGTCTGGGGTTCGGATCAGGACGATGCCGGTGGCGACGATCCAAACGGCCGACGGCAGGGCCCCCATGAGACCCGGCCCCTGCCCCCAAGGCGACATGGTCGGATCGGTATAGAAAATCGACAGCGTCGAGAATGCGGCCCCCAAAGCTGCCAGGTAACCGAGCCAAGCAAGCCAGGATGGCGCCGAATGATGGCGGCGCATGCTATGGGCGGCCGCAAATAGGAAGATCGCCACCGGAGCGTAGCCGAGGCCTTCCTGCGTAAATATGAACGCCCCGTAAACGCCGGCCAAGCCGTTTGCCTGAAAGACCTCCGGGCGCACGTACACCAGCGCCGTTTGAAGCGAAGCCGCCAGTAACGCCTCGGTCGTCATGACGACCCCTGCAATCAGGGCGAAGGTAGGAAGACCTTCGGGACGCCCCGGGGCCTGGCTCAAATAAGCGCGTAAGCCGACCAGAAACCAGAGGAAGAAGCCGGCGGCCGGAAAGCTCAGCCACGCACCAAACAGCAAATGGCTGCGGTTCATGTCGATGAGCAAGGCGAGATGCGCCGGATCGTAGGTGGGCGGTGCCAGCGGACTCGTGATGAACGTGGCGATCATCAGGACGGCGATGAAGCAGATTGCCGACCAGCCGGCGGAGCGTTCCGCGTGCACGTTTTGCATACTACGGGCTCGTTAACGCTTTGGGAAAACGCTCCTTCCCGGCTGCCGGCTAGCTGGCTTCGGCCAGAATTCGCGCGTAACTCGCGTAGCGACTGGCCGCCATCCGCCCTTCGGCAAGAGCCGCCAGTACGGCGCAGTCGGGCTCCTGCCGATGAGTGCAGTCGCCGAACCGGCAGCGCTGTGCCGGCTCGCGCATCTCCCGAAACGCGCGAGCGAGCTCGCCGGGCTCGATGGTGCCGAGGCCAAACTCGTTGACGCCTGGGCTGTCGATCAGAAAGCCGTCCCCCATCCGATACAGCCGCGCCGTCGTCGTCGTTTGCCGGCCGACGCCAAAGCGCGAAACCTCGCCGACGACGGCCTGGCCGCCGAGCGCGCGGAAGATCGTACTCTTGCCGACACCGGAGTTGCCCGTCAGCATCGCCCGGTGCCCCCGAATTGCCTCGCGCAGCTCGTCCACGTTGTCGCCGCGCTTCGGGTTCACGACGATTGCTCGATATCCGAGCTCCCGATAGACGTCGAGCATGCGCTCGGTTTCGGCCGGATCACTGAAGTCCGGTTTGGTGAAGACGAGCACGGCTGCGACGTTTTGCAGCTCGCAAAAGGCCAACAACTGATCCAACGTCACCAGTCGCGGCGCCGGATTGGCGAGGGCCGTCACGACGACCAGCATGTCGACGTTGGCGGCCATCGTCTTCGAGCGGCCGTGAGCCGCCCGCCGTTCGAGCGTGAACGCCCGCGGCTCGATGCGCTCGACGACGGCCGCGCCGTCTTCGAGCAGAAGAACGCTGACGACGTCCCCAGGCACGGGCATAAAGCGCTTTCCGGTCATACGGCGCAGTTGAGCGAGCCGCGGTTCGGACTCGCCGTCGACCGAGATCCACGCGGAATTTTTTCCGGTGGCGAGCACTAAGGCACGCCGCGACTCGTCTATGCGCAAGATTGAACCGCGCCGGTGCCTAACGGAGTCGGCACGTGATTTTTCTAACCGTAAAGACCGGCGCGAATGACGAGGCGCAGCGCGCACGTATCGATGCAGCGGTGCGCTCGCACGGGGGGCATATCCGTTGGCATACGTCGCTGCGAGCCTCCCGGTCGTACGGTTTGGTGGAATTGCCCGAGGGGTGGAGTGAAGCCGCCGCCGCCGCCGCCGCGGCAGCGGCCGGTGCGATCGCGTTCGATTCGCCGGTCATCGCCCTAGCAGTTTTCCCCACGGTTGCCGAAGCCTTGCCGTCGCTCCTGGACGTCTTGGGCGGCCGAGGAAGGCCGGACGGCGTGGTATCTTGCGAACCTTGCGACGGCGGTATCGTCGTCGAGTGGGATTTGCAACGAACCGGAGCAGGCGTCGTTCTCGGAACGATAGACGTGGAGCTGGCTCGTTTTCACAGCGGACGTACGGCCGAGCTGCTGACGCCGTTAGCCCCGGGCTGGATCGCCAAAATAGCCGCCGACGGATTGCAAGCCGCCGAAATGTCATCGGGCCAAGTGCTGGAAGATCTGATCGAGCGAGCCGGCCTCCATGCTTAATACCGTTTTTTCCTACGTCGGAATCACCGACGTGCTCGACGTCATCGCGACCAGCGTCGTTATCTACTATCTGCTCCTGCTCATCCGGGGAACGCGTGCGGTGCAAATCCTCATGGGCATCCTCGTCTTGGTCGCGCTGCTCGGCATCGCCAACGTCCTGCACCTCTACCTGCTCGTAACGATCTTGCAGTTGCTCGTGGTCGGGGCGGCGGTTACGATTCCCATCGTATTTCAGCCCGAGTTGCGGCGCGCGCTCGAACAAATCGGGCGCGGCGGCCTTTTTCGAATGGACAGCGACGACAAAGGCGGCGCGTTCACCCGGCCCGAGGACAGCGCCATCGCCGCACTGGCGCAGGCGGCATTTCTGCTCGCGCGATCGAAGCTCGGGGCGCTCATCGTGATCGAGCAGCAAAGCGGGTTGAAAGAATTTTGCGAGACCGGAACGACCCTCGACGCACGTCTTTCGACCGAACTGCTGCTGGCCATCTTCATGCCGCGCTCGCCGCTGCACGACGGAGCGGCCATCGTACGCGAAAATCACATCGTGGCGGCCGGATGTTTCTTGCCCCTTGCCGAGCAGTCGGCGCTCACCGCCGGCCGCGTCGGTACGCGGCATCGCGCCGCCATCGGCTTAACGGAACAGACCGACGCCGTCGTCGTGATCGTTTCGGAGGAAACCGGCGCGATCTCGATCGCGCGCGACGGCAAACTTTCGCGCCCTGTGGAAGAGGAGCAGCGCTTGGTGAAAATGCTCTTGGCGGTCACCCGTCCGCCCCGCCACGCGCGTCATCTCCGCAACGACTTGGTTTCGCATCTTCGTTCGCGGCTGATGCCACAGCGCGAGACGGAAAAGCCACGTGCAGATCATCCGCAGGAACTTCGCACTTAAACTGCTGGCCGTTTGCCTCGCGATCGTCGGATGGGCGTACTTTCGTTTCGCCACCAATCCGATTATCGCGGCAGCGCGCTTCGCCCAGCAGATCTCGGTTCCAATTACCGCGGTAAATCTGCCGGCCGGATACGTCGCCCATTTCACCGACCGCGAGGCGGTGGTGACGGTCGAAACCCGGCGCGGAGATCCGGCCCTTAAACCCGACGAGGTCAAGGCGCTGCTGGACCTCTCGAATAAGGGCTCCGGGGTGTATAACGTTCCGGTAGCGCTGGTGGCGCCCGCGGTCGCGATCCAGAGCTTGAGTCCCGCGTCCGTCACGTTGACGATCGAAAAAGTCGAGAGTCAGGCGTTCCCGCTTGCTCTCCACTACGCCGGAGGCAGCGAACCGAGCGGTATCGTCGTGACCGGCGTGCAGCTCGCTCCCAACGTCGTGACGGTCCAAGGCTCGGCGACGCTGCTCGCCCAGGTCGCGAGCGTGCGGCTCGACGTCGGACTTCCGGCCGAGCCGAAAGTCGTCGACGAGATGGTCCGCCCGGTTGCGGCCAATGCGCAAGGCGCGGAAATCAACGGCGTGGAGATCACTCCCAATCTGGTCCGCGTTCAGATACATTTCATCGCCGGAACCGGTGCTGCGGTGAAGCGGTGAGCCGCCTGTTCGGAACCGACGGCGTGCGCGGCGTGGCGAACGCCGAGCTGACGCCCGAACTCACATTTCGTATCGGTCGCGCGGGAGCGGCGGTGCTGGCTCATTCCAGCGATCGGCATCGTCCGGTCGTGGTCGGTCGCGACACACGCCTTTCGGGAACGATGCTCGAAGCGGCGATCGTCGCCGGGATTACCTCGGTGGGACGCGACGCCGTCTTGCTCGGCATCGTACCGACTCCGGCCGTCGCGTGCGTCACGCGGCGCGAGGGCGCGGCAGCGGGCGTCATGATCAGCGCCTCCCACAATCCGATTGCCGACAATGGCGTGAAATTCTTCGGAGGGGATGGGTTCAAGCTTTCCGACGATATCGAACGCGAGATCGAGTCGCTCGTCGACTCCGAAAATCTCCCGCGACCGATCGGCACCGGCGTGGGCGTCGCGCGCACGGCGCAGAATCTGGCGCGCCATTACTATCGCGAGTTGTACGAAAGCCACGCCGACCTGCACGGGCTGCACGTGGTCGTCGATGCCGCCTACGGTGCGGCGTTTGCCATCGCACCGTACGCTTTGCGCAAACTCGGCGCGACCGTGACCGAGTTACACTGCGAGAACGACGGCGCGCGCATCAACGTCGCCTGCGGTGCGACCGATCTTCGAACGCTGCAGGCGGCCGTGCGCGAAAAAATTGCGGCCGGTGAGAAACGCGTCGTGGGCGTGGCCTTCGACGGCGACGCCGATCGCGCGTTGTTCGTCGACGAGACCGGCAGCGTCGTCGGCGGCGACCATGTGATGTTCGCCATCGCCAGCGACATGCACGCCCGCGGCGAGCTGACGCACGACGCAGTTGTCGGAACGGTGATGAGCAACATCGGCTTCGAACGCGCGCTTCAAGCGCGCGGGATCGCGCTGGTGCGCGCCCCGGTCGGTGACCGGTACGTGCTGGAGCGCATGCGGGAGGGCGGATACGCGCTCGGCGGCGAGCAGTCCGGTCACGTTATCGACTTGCGGCGGAACACGACCGGCGACGGGCCAATGACCGCAGCGACCCTCCTGGGCATCGCTGCGTCGCAGAAAACGACGCTTCACGATCTCGTCGCCGCGGTCGTGCCGGCCCCGCAGATTCTCGTGAACGTGAAGACCTCTCGCACCGACGTCCTCGGCGTCGCCGGGGTACGCGCCGCGATCTCGGCGGGCCAATCGGCGCTGGAGGGCACCGGACGGCTGTTCATCCGCGCGTCCGGCACCGAACCGCTCATTCGAGTCATGGCTGAGGGCGACGACCGGCAGCTCGTCGAGCGGGTGGCCGCTTGCGTAGCGGCAGAGATAGAGGAGGAGATCGGGCGCTCGACCCAAACTTAGCCGCGTGGCCCAAATCCTCAGGATTTGTGACTACGATACGCCTGCACAAGATCACTGAGTCAGATCCCACGAAGGATCTGAGCGGGGGATTCCCTGGTATGGGGTGAGTGAGCCGGTCCGGCTCTAGGGCGACTCTTTTCCGTCCGAACCCGTCAACTAACCTCGCAAGTGTCGTGAAAGAGGAGCTATTTTTTCTTGCGTCACGCGTTAGCTGCTGGGGCATTTGCCCTTACGATCGCCCTCTCAAACGCGATCGCGCTCGCCGACTCGAAACCCAACCCTAGCGCCCCGGAAGTCACCTACTCGCAATCTGCGCTTTCTAAAGGCGTCGACGCCCAGGCCGTTAGCCCGGACGTCGCCGAGTGGACGTCGCGCCTAGTTATCAGCCAGCCGGCTCATCACCCAGGCGGGATCGGCAAATTTGCCGGCGGGATCCTCGCGCGCACGTCCAAGCTGGCGCAAACGCTGGCACGCAGCGCCCTTCGCTTCCTGGGTACGCCCTACGTCTTCGGGGGCACGAGCACGTCGGGCTTTGACTGCTCGGGCTTCGTTCAGCACGTTTTCGGAATGCTCGGCGTCGAGTTGCCGCGCACGGCCGACGCACAATACGACGTAGGGAAGCCGGCAATCGGCGGCCCGCGTGCCGGCGACTTGGTCTTTTTCGACACGTACGGCGGCGTCTCGCACGTTGGAATCTACCTGGGGAACGGCCAGTTCGTTCACGCCAGCTCGAGTCACGGCGTGATGGTCAGCAAGCTGTCGGAGTCGTACTGGGCCGCGCGCTACGTCGGCGCGAAACGCTTCGCCACGCACTGACGGCACTTGACAGGGGCGGCCTCCCTTAAGCGATAATCTGCCTTGCCGCGCGGACAGCGGTGGGGTGTCGCCAAGTGGTAAGGCAACGGACTTTGACTCCGTCATTCGTTGGTTCGAATCCAGCCACCCCAGGAATTCGCGCCGGGGCGCCCGAGTGCGATACGATCGCATTTTCGGGCCGGTCCATCCAGTCGAGCCGGAGTAAACGATGAATCCGGCGAGTGCGGCGACGTTGCACGTGACCAACGGCGATTCGGTGCTATACGTTTTCAAGAAAGCGGGGATTCTCGGAACGCACCTGGCCTGGCGAGATGCGCTTGAAGAAGGACCGGTGCCCGCCGGGCTGACGCTCGAAGAGACGACTGCGATTCGAGCGCGCTACCTGGCCGAGCGCGGATACGCGAAGCCTATCAAGGTCATTCACGACTTTCAAGCACGCGACGGACAAATTCGCAACGCCCGATCGTTTCGCGAAGTCGTGTTGTGGTTCGAGCACGATTTGTACGATCAACTCCAACTGCTGCAAGTGCTCACGTCGCTCGATGACGCGAAGCTCGAGCCCGGCCGGGTGACGTTGGTGCAAAGCGACCGGTACCTGGGAACGATGACCGCCGAAGAGCTTTCAGCGCTCCTTCCGCGACGGCGCATTGCCACCGCCGCGACGTTTGCGTCCGCACGCCGAGGGTGGGAGCGTTTTACCTCGCCCACGCCCGCGGATCTTTTAGCGGCGGCGCAGGAAGACGCCATCGGCCTGCCCTTTTTACGCGCCGCGTTGCAGCGGCTGTGTGAAGAGTACCCATCGAAGCAAGACGGGTTGTCGCGCTCGCAGCGCCAAGCGCTCGCGGCGATCGCACAAGGACCGGCCGATGACGCCGAACTGTATTCGCGCGCACAAGCGCATGAGGAAGCGTGCTTTCAGGGCGATTCGGCTTTTTATCGAATGCTGGACGATCTGCGCGACGGTCGCGGAGCGTTGATAACGGGAGAGCAGGGACGGCTGGAACTCACGAGCCTCGGACGCGAAGTCCTGGCCGGCGATGCCGATTGGCTTGAAACCTATCCCATCGACCGCTGGATAGGCGGCGTGCGCCTGACCCAAGGGCAAACGGTGCGGTGGGACGACGACGCGCGCCGCTTCGTCGAAACTGCCGGCGAAGGCGCGGACTCTGCGAAAGGAGAACGTCGCTGAAAATGCCGCACGACGAACTGAGTATCGATCTCAAGTCTGAGAACCGCGGAGGGGCGTTGCTCTTCAAACTACGCGGCAGCCTCGACCTTGCGACCTCGCCGACCGTGCGCGCCGCCTTGAGCGACGCGCAACAAACGAAAAAGGACGTCGTCGTCGATCTCACGCAGCTCGAGTTTCTGGACTCAACCGGATTGGGAGCGCTCATTGGCGCCCACCGGCGCGCTACGGAGCACGGCGGCTCGCTGCGCCTGATCGTCAACGACGGGCCGATACTGCGGCTGTTGACGATTACCGGCTTGATTCGCGTCTTGTCCGTCTACCACAGCATCGACGACGCCCTCAACGATCAGGCTCGCCTCACCGCCGCGCTATAAGCTCGGTACGCGTCGTCGAGCAGCTCGACGACGTGTTTTACTTCAGTTTGGGACTCGGTGGCGCGCAGACCCGCCGCTACCTGCATGGCGCATCCTGGATTGGCCGTCGCCACGATGTTCGCGCCGCTCGCGCGAACGTTTGCGGCCTTGCGTTCCCGAAGGCGCCCGGCCATCTCTGGCTCGGTGAGATTGTAGATACCGGCGCTACCGCAGCATATGGCACTCTCGCTCATTTCGATCAGCCGGAGGCCCGGGATCTTTTCGAGGAGGCGGCGCGGCGCGCCGCTCACTCGCTGGGCGTGTACCAGGTGGCAGGGTTCTTGGTAGGTCACGGTAGCGTCTATCCGGCCGATATGCGGATCGAGCTCCATCGCATCGAGCACTTCGGTGATATCTCGGACGCGTTCTGAAAACCGTTGCGCCCGCGCGCCCCACTCCGGATCGCCGGCGAAGTAGCGCGTATATTCCTTGAGTGCCGCGCCGCATCCGGCGGCATTGGCCACGTAGACGTCGGCGCCGCTTTTTTCGAACGCCTCGATATTACGTTTGGCGAGTGCGCGCCCAAAATCGAGGTCGCCGGCATGAACCGCGATCGCGCCGCAACAGCCCTGATCGGCCGGGACCACGACCGAGAGCCGCGCGCGCTCGAGCATGCGTACCGTCGCCGCGTGCACCTGCGGGAACGCGACGTGCATCACGCAGCCGACGTGCAAAAACGCAACGCCCTGCGCGTCGAAGGCGTCGTACCGTTGCCCTTTTGCCGTGAAGAAGCGGGCGGGTATCTCGGGTGCGAGCTTGGCCGCATCGCCCAGGCCGAGTACGCCGGCGAGCGACGCCAAACCGGTGCGTTGCGCGAGGCGCAAAACCGCAGCCGCAAATCGCATGAGGTCGAGTCGCGCAAACAGCGTGTGCAAGAGCAGGCGTCGTAAGCGCCGCGCGCCGGGCGATTCCGCGGGCTCCTGCGCGCGTCGAATTTGCGTGCGCGCGGTTTCGACCAACTGTCCGTAGGCCACACCTGATGGACACGCGGTTTCGCAAGCGCGGCAGTCTAAGCATTCAGACATCTGCGCGACGAATCCATCCGCGAGGAGATCGAGACGTCCCTCGGCGACGGCCTTCACCAAGCTAATGCGTCCGCGGGGCCCGGACGTTTCGGTCATCGTTTCGAGATAGGTCGGGCAGGTAGGCAAGCAGAGTCCGCAACGGATGCATCGATTGAAAATCTCCGCCGACGGTTGATCGCTGCCGCTAAAACCCAATGGCGCGTGCAAGCCGTTCACGTTCGCCCCTTACAGTCCGAAGTTCTCTCTCGCATCGCCGCCGGAGCTACAAAAGTCGTTCGCTTCGCTCCGCCGACAAGAAGGGACCGGGGAGCCGCCGCATCTATTTCAGGCATGCTCTCGTTGAGAGCTTTGGACTTACATAGACGTCGTCGGAGGAAGCGTGAAAAAGCGAATCAAGGTAGCGGTAACGGGCGCGGCTGGGCAGATTGGATATGCACTGCTGTTCAGGATCGCTTCCGGTCAAATGTTCGGGCCCGAAACGGAACTCGAGCTGCAACTACTCGAGCTGGAGCAAGCGCTCGGGGCGCTCCAGGGCATCATGATGGAGCTCGACGACTGCGCTTTCCCGCTACTCAAGGCCGTACGCGCTACCTCCGACGTCAACGCAGCGATGGACGACGTCAACTGGGCCGTCTTAGTGGGAGCCATCCCGCGCAAAGCCGGTATGGAGCGTTCAGATTTGCTACGCATGAACGGTCAGATCTTCATCGGACAGGGCCGGGCGATCAACGATCGTGCGGCCGAGGACGTGCGCGTGTTCGTCGTCGGCAACCCGTGCAACACGAACTGCCTCATCGCGATGAACAACGCCCCGAAGGTTCCACGCGATCGCTTCTTCGCGATGACGGCGCTCGACGAACTGCGCGCTCGCCAGCAGTTAGCGAAGAAGGCGGGCGCCGACGTTTCCGAGGTCTCGCAGATGGTCATCTGGGGAAATCACTCAACGACGCAATATCCTGATTTTGCCCACGCCAAGATCGGCGGGCGGCCGGCGACCGACACGATCGGCGATCGCGAATGGCTCGAGGGCGACTTCATCACGACGGTACAGAACCGCGGCGCCGAAGTCATCAAGGCGCGCGGGGCGTCGTCGGCGGCGTCGGCTGCTAACGCGGCGATCACCGGCGTCTACAACCTCACCCACGACACGCCGCCGGGCGAGTACTATTCGGTCGGGCGCTGCTCGACCGGCGAGTACGGCGTCGACCCGGGGTTGATCTTCTCGTTCCCCTCCCGCACCGAAAACGGCGTTTCGCGAGTCGTCGAGGGAATCTCCCACGATGAGTTCGGATCGAAGAGGCTTCACGACACGCTCGAGGAGCTGCGAAGGGAGAGCGATGCCGTCAAAGAGCTCGGGTTGGTACCGGCCTGACGGACTCGCGATGCCGGCGGGCGAAACTCTCCATCACATGAGTGGCCCTCATCGGGACGAACCCGACCTCGACCTCATCCACGTCAACGTAGCGTCGGCGGCCGGTGCCTATACGGTCGGCAACTCCTCGTTCTTTCGATATATCGTGCGCCTGGTAGAGCTTGGTCTGCCGCTCGAGTATCAAGACCAGGAAGCGGTCGATATTTTGGGCGCCATCCCGCATGCGTTCGAGCAGGAGCAGGAGCTACCGCGCAGTTCCGGGCGCGGGTGGCGGATCGTGCCCGCGCAGGGCGAACTCGATTGGCCCGTTCTCGAAGCGACGCCGGAGCGTTTGCACAGCGCCTTCGAGCGAGCGCGCGGCATTCTGTGGACGCACGCAGCGCGCTTCCGCGTCAGCGCCCGCGAAATCACCGCCATCGAAGAAGAGCTGGATGCCGTGTACGGCGTCCTGATGCGCGCCGAGGCCGCCGGCGTAGCGGTCAATATCTCTTACGTCGCCTAACCTCGTCTGCGCGCTGCCGTTGCGTGGTGCCGGCGGCGAGCCGGTCTCGTTCGCTCGTACGATTTCATCGCACGGATGCGCCCGTTTACCGCCGGCGACGCTCCAGGAGTCGCCGTTGGCATACCGGCGCGCGTTTCGCGCAGGCGGTCGCGTAGTCGAGGTCGCGATGCGCGAGGATGGCGGCAACCTTATCGCCGAAACCGCGGCGCGGCTGCGCGAGCGCGACCGCGAGCGCATCGCCGGTCTGATCGCACGCATGTTCCGTCTGCACGACGACCTTTCGCCGTTCTACCGGCGCATTGCATCCGACGAACAGTTGAGCTGGGCGGCCGGCGGCGCCGGGCGCCTGCTCTCGAGCCCGACCGTTTTTGAGGACGTCGTGAAGACGATTTGCACCACCAACTGCGCGTGGTCGGCCACGATTCGCATGACGACCGCGTTGGTCGAACGCGGTGGGGGCGCCTTTCCGGAACCGCAGGTGCTGGCCGAAACGCCCGACGCCTGGTACCGCGATGTGGCTCGAATGGGTTACCGAGGTTCGTACGTCAAGTCGATCGCCGGCGACGTCGCCGGTCACGCGCTCGATCTGGAATCGCTTTTGCCGGCGCGCGGACGCAGCGACGACGAGGTCGAGGAAGTATTGCTCGCGCTGCCCGGAGTCGGTCCGTACGCTGCCGCGCACGTCATGCAGTTGCTCGGGCGGCATCGCTATTTGGTCTTGGATTCGTGGACGCGCCCGGCCTATTTGCGCCTAGCAAAAAAGAAGCGTGCCGCGGATGCAACGATACGGCGCGCATTCGCACGCTACGGCGAACATGCCGGACTGGCGTTCTGGCTGTTCCTGACCCGCGATTGGGTTGAGCCGACGCCTCCGTAAATATCCGGCATCCGACCAGCTCGCAACGCCCGGCAAACAGGGCACGCGGTTTCTTGCCCATAAGGATGCTTAGCAATTCGGAGACCACGACAAGGAGCTCGGGACCTCATGCGTTGGTTGAAATCGATTCCTGCCGTTTGCCTGTTCGTTGCTTTGCTGCCGCGCGTTGCCGTTGCCGGAACGACGGGCGGAATCGTCGGACGCGTCGTCGACGCCTCGACGCAAGCGCCGGTTGCCGGTGCCGTGGTTACGGCGAACGCGCCGTCCCAGAGCGCAACCGCTACCACCGACGTTTCCGGGTCGTATCGATTCCTTACGCTCGTGCCCGATACATACACACTGACGGTGACCAAGGACGGTTACGATCCCGTAACGCAACCCGGCCTGTCGGTCTTCGCCGACCAAGTACAGACTTTCACGATAACGATGAACAAGACGATCAGGACGATCGCCCGCGTGACGTCACGGGCGGCCGCCAACTTGCTCAAGCCCGGCACGACGAGCGACGTCTACTCGATCAACGCCGCCGGACAGAAAGCGGCGGGGTCGCTGATCGGTCCGGGCGGCCTTTCCAACGCGTACGGCGCGATTCAATCGGCGCCTGGCGTCGCCATCGACCAAGGTGAGGCGGGTTGGTTCCAAACCGTCCACATTCGCGGCGGTGACATCGACCAGGTCGGCTACGAGCTCGACGGTATCCCGGTGAACCGCGTGTACGACAACGCGCCGCAGACCATGCTCTCAAGTTTAGGGAGCCAAGAGGTCGAGGTCTACACCGGCGGTGCCCTTGCCAGCGCCGACGCCCAGGGCATCTCGGGCTACATCAACCAAGTCGTCAAGACCGGCACGTATCCGGGCTATGCCGAAGCGAACCTTTCGCTCGGAACGCCGGCATTTTATCATCAGGCTTCCGTCGAGGTCGGTGGATCGACGCCGGACCGGCTCTTTTCGTACTACGTCGGCATCGGCGGTGCGAATCAGGACCTGCGCTACGTCGACAACAACCTCGCCAGCGCCTATCCCGACTCGTTTTTCTATCCGGTGAATTTGGTGGATCCGAACACGTTTTCACCGGGGTATAACGGGTTCGTCTATACCGGCGCCAACACGACGCCCGGGAGCAATCTCTTTGCGACGCTGCAAGGCGGATTCGGCATCGCGTCCACCCAACAGCGAGATAATCTCATCAACCTGCACTTCGGGATTCCACACCACAACAGCGGGCTGCGCGACGACGTTCAGGCGCTGTGGATGACCAGCTCGCTGCGCGCGCAATACTACAGCTCGGTCAACGATACCGGCGTCAACGTTGCGCAAAACCTGGGGACGCTGGCGTGGGACGATAGTTACCTCTACGACGGGCCGCTGATGAAGCCGCCCGACGCGAGCACGGTTTCGAAGTATTTCTTCCCCGCAAGCCCGACCGGGCGGGCGTGGGGCAGTCCGCTGTGCGCCAATACGTGTCCGTATTCCGACATCCGCGACGCCAACGATAACGGCGTCGCGGTCGAGAAGCTCCAGTATCGTCACGCGTTTACGGCCAGTTCCTACCTCCAGTTTTACGCCTACCTGCTCTACTCAAACTGGTTCATCTGGGGTCCGAACACCGCGGCGCAGCCGTACTACGGAGCCGAGCTCGCGCAATACGAAATTCCCGATCATACGGTCGGCGCCAACATCAACTATACGAACCAGATCAGCTCGCAGCACCTGCTGACGGCGACGTACGGCTATACTGCGTCGAACCTCCAGCGCTACGACGTCGGATTCATTCATCCGAACTACGGCATCGCCAACTTCGTCGGCAATAACGGCAACTGCTACGATCCGACCAGCGGACTGCAGGTCGCGTGCTACGCCCAATCGCAGGGGCAAATCCAGCAGTTGCTTCCAGGCGGCGGCGGTATTTCGGGATCGGCACCGGCGGGAACGCCGGGAGCGCGGCAAAACGCCCAATGGCTGATCACCAACAACGTGTTCAACGGCCAGCTGAATCAAGTCCATACGCGCTTTTCCGGGTTCTCGATTTCGGATCAGTGGCGCCCGGATGACCGGTTAAACGTCAACCTCGGTGTGCGCGTGGAAGACTTCCAGTATTTGTTGGGAGATACGAGTTCCGGCTCGCCCGCCCGCCAGTTTTGGTTCAGCCACTACAATCAAGAGTTCTGTACGGGACCGCCCGGATCGGGAGCGCCGACGCTGGGGAGCGTGAGCTACGTTGGCGGCTTCCACATCGTGTGTCCGGCGGGCGAAACGACGGTGGGTCAATCGGGGAATCCGCTGCTCAACATCAACGGTAATAGCCAATACACCACGGCCCGCTTCCAACCGCGACTCGGAGTCACGTACACGCTGAATCCGCTCAGCGTCCTGCGCGCTTCGTTCGGCATCTACGCGCGGCCGCCGAACTCGTCGTGGGTTCAGTACAACGTCACCCAACAAGATCTTCCGACGTTCATCGGCGGTCACTTTTACAGCTACGGCTTCAACACGCCGGCGCACTTCATCCGGCCCGATACGTCGTATAACTACGATCTGTCCTGGGAGCAACGCTTGAAGGGCACGGATTGGAGTTTCAAAGTCACGCCCTTTTACCGCAGCACTCGCGACCAGCTGCAGAACTTTTTCATCGATCCTCAAGGCGGATTGGAGTCGGGCCTGAACGTCGGACATCAAACGTCGTACGGCACCGAGTTCGCGCTGCAGAAGGGCGACTTCTCGCGGGACGGATGGTCGGGACAGCTGGCATACACCTACACCCGTAGCCGAATCCAGTATCAAGATTTCTCGGGCTTGAACGTCAACGTCATCGACCAACTCAACTACTACGTAAAGCAGTACAACGCATACACCAAGGCCGGCGGCGGTTCGCCCTGCTACACCTACGGCGGCGCTCCGGCGAGCTGCAGCGCGAGCGGCGTCGTCACCAACCCCTACTATCATTCGGGATCGCAACCGCTGTTCGATCGCAACGGAATGTACACGACCTACGACGTTATCCCGGGCCCGGCGGCGGGTGCATTCGGGTACGAGACGCCCAGCGTGGCAACGCTCATCGTAAACTACAAACACCAGAAGTTTGCCATTACGCCGTCGCTGATCTAACAGCTCGGGTAGCTTTTACGGGTCGCCCACGCAGTGGCCCGGCTACAATCCGTCTCAGTGCCTCAAACCCGGCGCTTCATGGATTGCGACGCACGGAAAGGCACCCGATCCGGCGCTCTGCGGAGGAACCGGATCGTTTAACCTTCCGCTGTTTATTCCCGACAAGTTCACGGGACAGTTCGATAATCTCGGCGCGTTCCAGCAACCGTGGCGCCTCTCGTTGAATCTAGCGATGCAGTACGACGTGAGCCCGCAAATTACGGCGAGAGCAACCCTGACCAACATCGTCGATCATTGCGGACAGCGCGGATACGCGTGGGATAACCCCTACGTCTGCGTCTACGGAAACCTTCCCTCGGGCATCCTCTATCCGGCGGGCAACTACTATCCCAACCACAACTCGACGAATCCGCCGCCGCAGCTGCAATATCCGTACTCGTACGTTTTGAACAACAACAATACCGGATTCGTCGGGTCCGTGCTCCCGATGGAAGTGAACTTCACGCTGCAATTCAAGATCTGACGGCGCAAGCACCGGCTCGAAGTTTCCCCGCGTACGGCTGAGGGGAAGAGCTGCCTATGCCGTACGCCGTTGTCGCGATGGCGATGCTTGGGATCGCCATACGGCCGCGCGGCTTTCCCGCGTGGGCCTCGGCGTCGCTCGGAGCAATCCTGGTCGTGGTGTTGGGGTACGAGTCGATCGGCGCGGCCGCCGGCGCAGTCGCGCAGCAGTGGAACGTGCTGCTGTTCATTCTCGGGCTCATGGGCCTATCGACGGCCGCCGACCAGAGCGGGGCGTTTGAATGGATCGCGCGCGCGTTGACGGTCTACGCCGGGGGCTCGCGACGGCGTCTGTTCGTGCTGCTGTTTTTGGGCGGAGCCGCGTTAACGGCCGTGCTTTCCAACGATGCGACCGCGATCGTGTTCACGCCGATCGTGTACCGCACCGTCGCCAAGCGAGTCGACGACGTCCTGCCGTTTCTCTTTGGGTGTACGTTCGTTGCCGACACCGCATCCTTCGGCTTACCGTTCTCCAATCCGGCCAACATCCTGGTGCTGCCAAGGCCACACGTTTTGGAATATCTGTGGCATCTCGGTCCTCCGCAACTCGTTGCCATCGCGATCAATCTGCTCGTGTTCCTCGCCGTCTTTCGTACTCGGCTTCGAGGCCGCTATCCAGTGGAAGAAGGGCTGGAGCTCAGGCCGGCCGCGCGTCGAACGCTCGCGGCCCTCGCCTGCGTCGCGGTCGCGTACGGCGCCGCGCTCTATTTCGATTGGCCCCTCGGGCCGGTCGCGGCCGCCGGCGCGGTTCTGACGCTTGCCGTCGCGCGCGTGGCGCCGGCCGACGCGGCGCGGCGCGTGAACTGGGGGACGTTCGTCCTGCTCGGCGGCCTGTTTGCGATGCTCGACCCGATCGCGCGGGGCGGATTCATCGCGTGGGCTTCGGCGCAGCTCGAAAGTGCAGCGCACCACGGCGCGCTCGCCGCAATCGCGGCGGCGGCAGCCGGCTCGGCGATCCTCTCGACCGTGTTGAACAATCTCCCGGTAGCGGTGGCCTCCTCGTATGTGGTCGCGCACTCGGGCTCGCAAACCCTGGCCTATCCGCTCATCGCCGGGATCGATCTGGGGCCCAATCTCACCCTGTCGGGGTCGCTGGCGACGATTCTATGGCTAGGCGTGCTACGCGAGCGCGGCATCCGCGTGAGCGCGCTCGAATACGCGCGTTTAGGCGCACTCGTGGTGCCGCCCACACTCCTGGTTAACGTGCTTTGGCTATGGGCGCTCCGATAGAAGTGCGGGGCCTGGTCCTAAGCTCGCCGAACGAGCCAACCGCCCAAAAGGACGATCGCGCTTCTTCACGAATGCAGTAAAACTGTTATTATATTGCATAAGCTGAAGGGAGCGCAGACGTGCAATCGCGGGAAAAGCGCGTGTTCAGACCGGTCGTCGACCCCTTAATCGTCGACCTCATGACCTACCTGCGGCTCGAGCGCAATCGTAGCCAGCTGACCGTCGAGGCCTACGCACGCGATCTGCAGGAGTTCGGCGCGTTTTTGGCCGGCACGCCGGAGTCGGAGTCACCGGTGGGCCGCGAATACCCCGCCTTGCGCGGCGTGACGACGTCCGACGTGCGCAAGTACGTCATGCGCCTGGCAGGCGCCAAACGCTACGACATGCGGACCGTCAGACGCAAGCTGTCCTCGGTCAAAGCCCTCTACCGCTATCTCAAGCTAATGGGGCTGCGCGAGGACGACCCGGCGTCGATCGTTTCGGGTCCGAAGATCGAACGAAAGCTGCCCGAACACCTCGGTGAGTCCGACGTGCGTGCGCTGCTACACACAACTTTAGCCGGGCGTTCCGACGTTCAGCGCCGTCGCGACCTCGCCATTATGGAACTGCTGTACGCCAGCGGGCTTCGCCGGGCGGAGGTGACGACCATCGATCTCAAGGACATGGATTTGAAGGCGCGCGAGATCCGCGTTCATGGCAAGGGCAGCAAGGAGCGGGTCGTGGTGTTCAATCGCAGTGCGGGCAAGGCGGTCGAGGCCTATCTGCGCGTGCGGCCGCACAGCCGCGACGAAGCGCTGTTTCTGGGCCGCGGAGGCAAGCGGCTCAGCCCCATGCACGTCTGGCGAATCTTCCGGGACATCTACAAGGTCAGCGGCATCGATCAGCACGCCAGTCCGCATACGCTGCGCCACTCGTTTGCCACCCATCTCGCCGAGAACGAAGTCGACCTCGAGACGATCCGCGAGTTCCTGGGCCACGAAAGCCTCGCGACCACCGGCATCTACCTAAAGATGTCGATGCAGCATAAAAAGCGGGCCTACGACAAGGCCCACCCGCGCGACCGTATGGACGAAACGTGACGGGGATTCCCAGAAGTTGACCCGCCCGGTCGCTAAAAGCGTCCGCCACATGAAAGGTTCAGACGACGCTGGCGGGCGCTTGTCCCGTGAGGATTTTTTGCGAGCCGGTGCCGGCGTTTGGGGCGGCGCTGTCGGCCGGTGCGGCGATCGGGACGGCGGCGCTGCCCTCTGCCACGCTCGCGGAGGAGATCGGCCCTTCTTCGGCCGCCGCGCGGGCGGAGCGGTCCGAATCCATTCGGTGCGAGGCCGCGCGAGCATATTCGACTGCGGCGTTGCCCCCGGTGACGACGAACGGCGACGACGACGGTATGCCGATCGCCGCGCGAGTTTTACCAAGACGCTGCCGTGCAACGACTTCGGCGAAGTCGACGTGGCCGCATATTCGGCGTTGTTGGCGGCTTTCGAAAGTGCCGACCCAGCCGGCTTCGAACGGCTTCGGCAAGCACCCGGCTGCTCGGCTAAACTCAACAATCCGCAGGCCGCTTTTGCGTTCGATCTCACCAGCGTCGACTCGCATGCAACCCGCATCGTTCCTCCGCCGGCGTTCGCGAGCGCCGCAGCTGCGTCGGACATGGCGGAAGTGTACTGGCAGGCACTCGTGCGCGACGTTCCATTCCGCGAGTACCGAGATAGCCCGCTGCTCGCCGCGGCGGTCGCCGACCTCAACGCTTTTTCGGTGCCGTTCAGTGCGGCGCTCGGAAAAGTGTCGTCCGCGACGGTATTCCGCGGGGAATCGCCCGGCTGCCGTACCGGACCGTACCTCAGCCAGTTTCTTTGGCTGGAAATACCATACGGAATCGCCCGCATCGCACAACGGTATCGTTTCCCCACGCGGCATCAGCAGTTTCTTACGACGATGCCGGCATGGCTGGCGTGCCAACGCGGGCTGCGTTCGACCGATAAAATCGCGTTCGACGCGACGCCGCGATATATATCGAGTTTCCGAGAGCTTGCCGAGTACGTCCATCAGGATTTTAGCTACCAGCCCTACCTCAACGCGGCGCTTGCGATCCTGCAATGGGGCATGGACGCGATGTCGCTCACCAATCCCTACCGCGCCTATAAACTTGAGTTCGCCGACATTACGTTTGGCAACAAAAACGTGCTGACGCTACTCGCACAGGCGGCCTTGATCGCGCAAAAGGGGGCCTGGTATCAGAAGTGGCTGGTTCATCGGCGCGCCCGCCCGGAAGCCTACGCCGCGCGCGTCGAGGTGCAGGCGCGCGGCCAACGGCAATACGGCGTGTCGCAAGAAACCGTCGAGAGCGCCGCCGTCGCGCGCACGCAAGCCGCGTTCGGAACGCGCCTCCTGCCGCTCGCGTACGCCGAGGGCTGTCCGACCCATCCGTCCTACCCGGCCGCGCATGCGGCCACCGCCGGGGCCTGCATTACGGTCCTCAAAGCATTTTTCAATCCGGATTTTCCGATTCCGAGCGCGGTCCAAGCGACGCCCGACGGTCGCGCGCTGGAGCCGTGGACTGGGCCGGCGCTGACCCTCGGCAACGAGATCGACAAGCTTGCCGCCAACATCGTGCTCGGACGCGATGCCGCCGGCGTACACTTCCGTTCGGACAGCGTGCAGGGAATGCTCGTCGGCGAGCAGCAGGCGCTCGGGCTTCTGGCCGACTACAGCCGAACCTATAACGAGCGGTTCGACGGATTCGCCTTGACGACGCTCCACGGCCGCCGCGTCATCGTTACCGAGGGTACGATCCGCAGCGCTTAGCGTTACCGGGTTTGCGGTCAGTGGGGGCAGGTGACGACCCACGCATCCAAACTCAGATGCTTGAGGAGCGCGGTTTCGCGGTAGCCTGCGGTTTTTGGGCAGACCTTGCCGATGAAGCGAGCCTTCGGCGTCCCATACTCGATATCGACCACTAACCGATTGGCGTCGGTGTACGGCGTAAAGCTACCGCACCAGCCCTGAGCGTAGCACTGCTCGAGCACGGCCCAGTCGAAGCTCGCGCGGAGTTGGCTAATCTGAGCGCCGTCGTTCTTTTGGGCGACCGACAATCCCAAAGCGTGCACCGCTTTGGCAACCCAGCGATCGTATCTCAGTTGCTGGGCGGCCGTCAGCTTAAACCCGGTTCGGTTTTGAAACCCGTCGATGTTATCGGGATCGACGGCATCGAAGCCTTTGTCCTTACACATTTCGAATCGTGCCGACATCAACGGCGCGAGCACCGCCAGCGCGCGAATGTCGAGCCATCGCTCGCCCGGCCAATGGCCGTCGCGATCGCCCAGGACGCTCTTGGGAAATTTACCGGCGTCGGGCCGCCAATTTTCCCACGTACCGACGGAGAGGTAGCATACGACGTGCCGGCCCAATGCGTGTAACGCGCGAACGGTCGACGCTGGCGTATCGAAGCCGTCGACGTCGTAGACCTCCGCCTTCACTTTGGTGTCGAGCGTACGTCCGCCGTATTGAATCGCAAACGTGGCCTGCGCGGCTGGAATCCACGGCGTCGCAGGCCGGTCGTGCATCCCGGAGTATGCCGCAACGGAGGCGCCCTCAAGCGGTATCGCGGTCGTGCCATAGCGCCCGCTGCAACCCGCGGCGGCCAGCACGGCGGTAGAAACGAATGCGAGCGAGCGGGCGGAAATCGGCATGGCGACGGGCTATTCTGCTTCGACATGCAAAACCGAATCGCTCTTCTTCTGCTTCTGCTCGCGCCGGCCGGCTGCGCCAACGAAACGCCCTACGCCACCACCGTCGGAGTGCTGCCGCCCGGAGAAACGCTGACCGTCCGCGTTGCGAACGCAACCGTCAGCGCGTTCCAGCCGGCTGCGGGACAGCCGGGCAATCGATTCGCGATCGCGGCGACGGCGGTTGGAAAGGCTTCCCCGCCGCCCGCACCGCGCTTGCGCGCGGTGCTCGGACGTGGGGTGACCGTCGACGCCGAAGGCCCCCTGGCCAATCTTTTGGTACGCGTGCCCGACGGCGTGACGTTGGTCGTCGACTCGCACCAAGGCGACGTGCACGTCACCGACATTTCCGGAAACGCCCGCATCACTGCGATGCAGGGCGACGTTCAAGCGATGCTGCCCGGATACGCCGAGGTCAAAGCCGGAAAGGGCAACGTTACGGTCACCATGGGGTCCGTCGGATGGCCCGGAACGCTGCACTTTTCGACCGGTCAGGGCAACGTGGAAGTATGGATCAACGAACGCGCGGCGTTCGACGTGCATCTCCATACCGACCGGGGAACGCTCTTTACCGACTTCGATTTGCGCGGCACATCGCAGGGTGGTTCCGAAACCATCGACGGCCGCGTCAACGGCGGCGGTTCGCACGGCATCGACATCGAGACCTCAGCCGGTACGATTCGGCTCCTTCGCCTCCACCCGCAGGCGTGACAGAAGCGTTTCTCGCGCTTTGACCAATCGAACCATGGCGTCGTTGTAGGGCGTGGGCGTGCCGGTGCGCCGCCCGAAGGCCACCACCGCGCCATTAATGTGGTCGATCTCGCTTGGGTGACCCGATTCCAAGTCGTAGGCCATCGAACTCTTCGCGTCGGCGCCAAGGGCGATGACGTCGGTAACGTACTGCCAAGGGTTGACGAACGGAAGGTTGATCTTTAGGGCGGCGGCCACTCCGGCCGCTTCCTCCGCCAAGGCTTCGGCTAAGCGCGCGGCATCCGGATCCTTCGGAATCGCTCCGCTCTCGCAATCCAGCAACGCCGATAAGGCGTTAATCGCCGCGTTGGCAACCAGCTTTCCCCATAAGTGGGGCCGGATGTCGTAAACCACCGACGCTTGCAGCCCGCTGTGCGTCAACAGATCGGCAACCATGCGCGAGGTCGTTGGAGCCGCCGACGTCGAGCCGATAATCGAGTGTCCCTCGCCGGAAACGTGCACGCGCCCGGGACCGACCGTTTGCGACGACTCGGTGGTAATGCCGAGGATCACCGGAACTTCGCCGCCCAGCGCGGTCTTGATCGCGTCTTCGTTTCCGACGCCGTTTTGCAGCGACACGATCGGCGCCCCTGGATTCAGTTCGCCGGCAAAGGGGCGCAGCGCACGCAGCGTGTCGACCGCCTTCACGAAGAGAAAGAGCACCTGCGACCCGTACAGATCGCGCGGATTTCGTGCGATTTCGACGCGCCGCGGCGGCAAATCGTTGACCGAAAGACCGTCGCGCGCGATGGCTTCGTTGACCGCAGCATTTCGATCGAGCATCGTAATATCGCAATGCTTGGCTAGATGGAACCCGAACAGGCTGCCCATCGCACCGGCCCCGATAATCCCGACCCGCATCCTCGCAGGATTCGCCATTTACGGCGGCCCTTCGACTGCGCTCAGGATGACACCGAAATCACAAGGTATATTGGAAGCCGAACGTATTTCTGCGGCTCGCGTGCGTCATGTCGCGCTGCCCGAAAAAGAACAACGCATTCTTCGTCACCTTAAGGTTTCCGTAGAGATCGATCATCGGATAGGTGAGATCGTAGATTCTCGTCTCCAACCCGAAACCTTTGAGCGCGTTCATCTGCGCCATAACGCCGATTTGCGAGTACAGCACACCGCCGCCGAACCGAAAGCCGCTGTCCGAGCCCTTGAGCAACACGGCGTTCCAGGTGGTGTTATTACCGATCGAGTTCGCGCCTACCATGAGGCTGGTGGACGCGTGCGGCAACACCAGCACGTTCAAATCACCCAGCGGGCCTTGGCTTTTGGTCATCACCGGGTTGAGCCCGGCCGACTGTTGCACCGATAGCCCGCTGATGCGCAGCTGAATCGCTATCAAGTTGTGCACGACGTTTTCGAGCTTCCCTTGAATATGCGCGCGCGCCTCGGGCGTCATCGCGGTAGCGGGTGCCTGGCCACCGCCCGCCGTCGAGGAGTTCGAGGCACCCTGCTGCCCGGAAGGCACCGGATACGGCGAGCCGTGCGGGACGACGACCGGCGCCGGGGTCGCGCCGGCGTCGACGCCGTAGACGCTGCTGGTGCCGCCCAACTCGCCCAAAAGCGAGTTCGCCTTTTGCAGCGTCGCGTCGAGGTTGGCGATGGTGTCGCGCATTTGCGCTTGCGTCTGCGGGTTGCCGGTGATCGTGCGCAAGTCTTTCGTAAGCTGGGCAAGCGTTTGCGTTGCGTCGGCGATGCTCTGGGTGGTGGTGAGCACGTTGCTCTTGAGTTGCGGATCGGTGGCCAGGCCCTGCAGCGCACCCATCGATTTATTGAGCGCGACCGACGTCGACTCCAACTGGTCGAGCAGGCGATCGACCTTCTTGGAATCTTTGGTGGCGCTGCCGTTGAGCGTATCGGTTAGCTGCACCACGTTGGTGCCGGCCACGGAAAGGTCGCCTTGCAAGCTCGAACCGAGTGCCAGCAATTCGGCCGAAAGCTGGCGCATCGAATCCTTCGTCGTCAACGTAAGTTCGTTGGCGTTGTCGAGCGTGGTCTGCAGCGTATTGAGCAGTTTCGGCGTGCGCGCTTCGAGCTCAGACATCACGACGTCGAACCGCTTAACTTCGCCTTGGCCTTGCTGAAGCAAGTCGGCGATGGTTGCCGTATTGGCGCCTTGCGGCTGTTGCGCGACCGGCAGCACCTGGCGCGGCAGCAGCGGCACGGGAGGCTTCGAGCCGGCCGGGGGCACGATGAGCAGGTTCGGCGAGCCCGTCAGCGGGGCTTGAATCAGGAACTTCGACGCTGCCGGAATGTCGATATCGCGATTGACGGCCAAAATAACGTCGACCGTGTTATCCGGCAACAACGCAATCGAGTCCACCGAACCCACGCCCACGCCGCTGAAATACACCAGCGCACCCGGCGTGAGCCCGGCCGCCGAGCGAAAGTGTACGCCGACGCGGTATCCGGTGTGGCGCGTGCCGAAGTCCGTAATGACGTAGAACACTCCGAAGAGCAACAGCAACGAGACGAGGGCAAACGCGCCGACCTGAGCCTGCCTAGTCATAGCTTCTTCGTATTATCCCTCCGTGAAAAAGTGCCTCGTGTCCCCAACGCTTGAGGGCTCAGATCGGGATCGGCCCAACTTCGGACCCCTGCATGAACTGCTGCACGATCGGATTGCTGGACCGCCGGATCGCCTCGACGGTGTCGTAGGCGATGATCGCGCCTTCGAACAGCATCGCCACGTAATCGGCCATGATGAAGATCGACTGCAAATCGTGCGAGATCACGACTGCGGTTCCGCTGAGTTTGTTGCGGAGCTTGACGATCGTATTGGTAATTAAATGGGTAACGATCGGATCGAGGCCGGTCGTCGGTTCGTCGTAGAGAATCAAATCCGGCCGGGTTACGATCGCGCGCGCGAAGCCCGCCCGTTTGAGCATGCCGCCCGAAAGCTCGCTGGGCAAATTGTCGTACGTATGCTCGAGCCCGACGCTATCGAGCGCGTCCATGACGAGCTTGCGAATCTCCGCCGTCGAAAGGTCGGTGTGCTCTTGCAGCGGCAGTCCGACGTTGTCGCCCACGCTGAGGCTGTCGAGCAGGGCGGCGAACTGAAACGCGAGGCTAATCTTCTGGCGCGTGGGAATCAGCTGCTCTTCCGACATGTGGCAGATATCTTTGCCGCGCAAGAATACGTGACCCGATTGCGGACGAATTAGGCCGTCGAGCAGACGCAAGATCGTCGACTTCCCGGCCCCCGACAATCCCACGATGCAGGTGATCGCGCCTTCGACGATGTCGAGGCTGCAGTTTTTCAGCACGACGCGCTCGCCGAACGCCAGCGATACGTCGTCGAGCTGCGCGATCAGCTTGGACATGCGGCTATTTTCCACCGAACAGCAAGAACGACATCACGAAGTTCGAGATAAAGATCAGGATGATCGACAGCACCACCGCGCCGGTCGTCGATTGGCCGACGCCGGCAGCGCCGCCGCGGGTCGAGAGGCCTTGATAGGCTCCTACCATGGCGATGATGCAAGCAAAAACCAGCGCCTTGGTAAGCCCCTTGATCACATCTTCGAAACCGACGGCCTGGCGCGCCGAGGAGAGGAACGTGTCGGGCGAAATGTGGGCGTAGGTTTGGGCGATCCACATTCCACCGCCGATGGAAACGACGTCGGCGAAGATCGTGAGCAGCGGCAGCATGATCAACATCGCCGTCAAGCGCGGCACCACTAAGAAGCGCGAAGGCTCCAATCCCAGCGAGCGCAGCGCCTCGATTTGCTCGGTGACGACCATCGACCCGAGCTCCGCCGCGATGGCTGCGCCGACGCGGCCGGCTACGACCACCGCGGTGAGCATCGGGCCAAGTTCGCGTACGGACGCGTACGCCACCGCGGCCCCGACCAAGCTTCCGATGCCGTATTGCACGGCTTGTTGCGCCGATTCGAGCGAAATGACGGCCCCGGTGAAGAGCGACGTCAGCAGGACGATGATGAGCGATTGTACGCCGAGGAGATAGCATTGCGAGACCGTCTCGGCGATCCGGATCCGCAGGCGCACGATGAAGCCGGCCGACTCCGCCGACAGCAGCGTCAGGCCGCCGGCATATTCAAAGAAGTTCTGGGTCGCACGTCCGACCCGATCGAGCATTTTCACGATCCCGCGGGCTCCACGATCGTCTCCAGCTCGTGCAATACCGCATCGGTGGCCTCGATGCGTTTGACGGCGACGCCACGCTCGGCCGTCAGGTTGAACTGCACCTGATTGAGATCCACCAAACGCCGGTCGACATCGCGCAAATGCGCCCGCGCTTCGCGGCCGAAGGCCTCGAAGTAGCGGCGAACGGCCGCCAGATACGTCTCGCGCGTACGGTCGTCGACGTCGCCTGCTTGAATCGAGCGTTCGATCTCGCGTTGAGCGCGCTTCATCGCGCGATCGGTAATGTGAAACGCGCCCACGCGGGACGCCAATGCGGTCACGCGCGGTTCAATCGGCATGGACCGCAGCCGCTTCGGCCAAGATGCCGGTCTGCATCTCAAAGAGCGTCTGGATCCCGCTCGCCGCAAGCCCCAACAGCGCGTCGAGATCCTTGCGATCGAACGGGGCGGCTTCCGCCGTTCCTTGGAGTTCGACGAAACGGCCGGCGTCGGTCATGAAGACGTTCATGTCGACGTGCGCGCGGCTGTCTTCGTCGTAGGCAAGGTCTAAGATCGGATGTCCGTCGACGATGCCCACGCTGGTAGCCGCCACCGCTCCGGTGAGCGGCCAGCGTACCCGGTCTTTTGGGTCGAAGAGCGTGCGCAGTGCGAGCGCCAGCGCGACGTACGCGCCGGTGACGGCGGCGGTTCGCGTCCCGCCGTCGGCCTGTAGGACGTCGCAGTCGACCCAGAGCGTGCGTTCGCCCAGCTTGACCGTGTCGGTAACGGCGCGCAGGGCGCGTCCGATAATGCGCTGGATTTCGTGCGTGCGCCCGCCGAGGCGTCCTTTGGTGGCCTCGCGCTGCGTACGGTCCTGAGTGGCGCGCGGAAGCATGGCATATTCGGCGGTAACCCATCCGAGGCCACGGCCCTTCATCCAGGGCGGAACCCGATCTTCCACGGTCGCAGCACACAGCACGCGGGTATTCCCGACGCTGATGAGCGCGCTGCCTTCGGCATATTTCAAGAATCCCGGCTCGATCGTCACCGGCCGTAGTTCGTCCGGTTGCCGCCCGTCGCTGCGAATCATATCGCAGCGCTGTTATTGCCGCGCCGTCGCGATTCCTATTCCGAGCGCGACGACTCGACTTCCTCGCTGCGATCGACGATGTGTCGCGCGTACCACGCCGCCCAATTCGCGTCGGCATGGCCGAGGCGCCCTTCGTACACGCCGTGCGCGTGCTCGGCCTCGATCAAGATTTCCGTCAGGCGCGCAACCGGGTGGTCTCCGAGATCGAGCTTCATGGCGATCTCCTACTCTACGGTGACGGTTTTGGCGAGATTTCGGGGCTGATCGACATCCTTGCCCTCGATGTCGGCGACGTGATACGCCAAAAGCTGAAGCGGGATGACGTTGACGATCGGCGAGAGCAGTTCGTCTACTTTCGGTACCCAAAACACCCGGTCGGCAACCGCCTTGGCTTCTTCGTCCCCGTAATTGGCAACCACGAACACCGGCGCTTCGCGGGCCTTCGACTCCATGAGGTTCGAGAGCATCTTCTCGCGCACGCGGTCGTCGGTCATGATACCGATGACCGGAACGCTCGAATCGAGCAACGCAATCGGACCGTGCTTCATTTCGCCCGCCGGATAGCCCTCGGCGTGGATGTAG
>PLLA01000090.1 GCA_003140835.1 Candidatus Tumulicola scandinaviensis
AGAAAGTGTCCGCGAAACCGGGTCAGCTTCAGCATCAAGGTCCGCGCCGCCGCCAACAACGTTCATCGACGGCGATGCAAATAGGCGCGCCCAATTGACGAACGGTTGCAATTCCACGAGGTCGACGTGGAGAAGGCCGGCTGCGATGAGCGGAAGGGTACGAAGATGCTCCTCTGCTCGGACTTGTCCATCTACCTCGAGAACGAATACCACGCGCGTCGGCGTGGAGGTCGCGTAGGCTTCCCGCAGCACGCCCGATGCGAACAGCTGCCACAATCCGATTAGCTCGCCGCTAATCTCCGCTTGGACTCGTTCTAAGGCGGCGCTGTCCTCGACATCAATTAGAGCCAGATATTTCACGGCGATGCCAGTTCGTACAGAACGCCCAAGGCTTGCGCCCCCCTGGGCTGTGTGAAGTCGCCAGCCAGCTGGCCTGCGACCGACGCGATCGACGTCGTCACGACGCCAGCCTGAACGAGCCGACGCAGCGCAGCATCCTCTGTGCGCGCGGAAAGACCTCCGCAAGCGTCGACGACCACCTGCACTGCGAGGCCGTTCGCCATGCCCGAGAGAGCCGAGTGCTGAACGATGATTTCAGTGGCGACGCCTGCCACCAGCAGTGTCTTGCGGCCCGTCCGCAGGATCGCGTCCTTCGTCTCGGCATGCGTGAAGGCATCGGTCGTGTTACGGCAGTGTTGTTTCAAGTCACCGAGCGCCGCAGCAATCTCGGGCGTGACTCGCCTCTCTCCTTCTGCCGGAGCCGTGGTCACAATGGCTGGCATTTCAAAAAGCGCAGCAAGCTTAGCTAACGCGCTGACTACTCGGCGAAGCCGTGCTAGTTCATTGGTTACGCCGAGTTCTATTATGCCGGCTTGCAAGTCGGCAAAGAGCACCGCAGTGTCTGCGGGTTCAAGGGTTTTGTAGGTCATCGAGTGTCCTCCAAGCGCGAAAGTCCTTGATGAATTTCTTCGTTGATTTGATAGCCACTCAACCGGGACTCTGCGACCATCAGTGCGCCGCCAACCAGCAACAGTAATGTGCCCAGAACTGCGAGCGACACCGGCAGCCAACTCACGAGGCCGGCGGCTGCACGATCGAGGGCGATCGACAAGGATGTCGCGACGAACACTACGATGGCCGCATAAAGAACAGCTATCGATAGCTCGACGTAACGCGCGGCGCGCGTGGCGCATCAGCGATTTGCGCAGCAGCGCCGCCGTCATTCCGGCTTTCTCCCAGGTGCGGTCATTTGCGACCGATGCGAGATACCGCGTTCGATCGACGACGCGCGCCATGCGTACGAGGGCGGACTGGACGAGCGAAGCGGAGCCCAGTATTAACAGTGCGGGTGTAATCATCGCAGCGATGGTCGACACGGCGACCGATGACGGCATCGAAGTTCCCACCTTTTGGCCTCGCAGTTTCCTCACGGTGTCGGAATTCGAAGATTCCGGTCCCTGACACCGCTCCCTTCCGCAAAATCGTACTCTGAGTGACCCATTTGCAAAGGGGATCACAAGCTCAAACAGAGGGTTGACACCGACTGGCGCGCCATTCCTTTCACGTGCACTGCCCAGATCACCCTGGCACTCGTACCAAACGCATGATTGGCAAGGAACCGAGCGTCGGTGTCGCTCTAATCTCCTACTCCGGTTTGCCGGCAGCCACCCACCGCGCAAAGATGTCGATACGTTCTGCTGGCCATGCGCCGTCGCACGGCATCGTTCCGTTCTTCAGGCGCTCGAGGATTGCATCCGCATGAGCACTCACATCAGCGTATGACCAAAGATCGAAGGCGAACTGCATCGACTGGCGATCGCGCGTACGGAAAAGCGTTTTAACGTGTTTTCTAAATTCGACCTTCTCGCCGGGACCCGGAAGAATTGGCGCGACTTCGTTTGTTGCGCCCGTCGAAGCGAGCGCCGAGACGCGGCTTCCCGGGGGGCCGGCGCTCGTATTCCAATCCCAGTGCGGCATCGGCATGTGTTGAGGCGGGTGGGACTGCGTTTGTGAGTTCTCGACCGCCAAACGCGAACCCCATTCGATATAGGCCTGAAAAGCCGAGCGAAACTCGGCGTCGTTCGGGAGTCCCGCCTCGCGCGCCGACTGCAGCAACAGCGTGACCCACCGTCCGCGCATTTCTTCGGTGATGCATTTCCCGAGATGCTGTGAAATCATACGCTGATAACCGCCATACTCTTCGCTGTAGCACTTCGGACCGCAGAAAACTTCGCCAAGCCATGCCGCAACACGCTGAGGATGGTCGGCAGCCATGTTCGCGAACAACGGTGCAAGCAAATCATCGGCTGGCACGAACTTCTCGTAGAACAGACGCATCATCCGGGTCAGCGCCGGCAGCCCGCCTGCCCATTGGAACATCGTCGGCGTCTCCTCCGGCGGGCTGACCGGGTCGCGGAATCCGACGTACCAGTGCATGCCCGTGCAAAACGGCTTGTTTTGCGCGTGACCGCAACGGCAGAGTGCACAGTGCTCCTTCGAGGCGCCGGCATTGCGAAAGACCTCACTGCCGCTCTCATCGAGAAGAACGACGCTGCCACTCACGCGATACGGTCCGTCCTTTGAAACCTCGATGTTGGGGGGGCGTATACCATGGTGGTCGACGTCAGCGCGCGCTTCGACGCCGTCGATCGCGTAACTCAGCGCGCCCGAGGGACAGTCGCGCACGGCGCGGATGATTTCGTCCATTCGTCCGCCGCTCGGGGCCACAAACGGCTCCTCCTTCGCGCGGAACACCGTGGACAAGCGATCGGTACAGAAACCGGAGTGCTGACACGTGCCCCGGTTGTCGAAGATCGTAACCTGCTGCCCGATGTAACCGTCGAGGCGATCAGCGACGCGAGCGGGATCCTTTGCGTCGTTAAATCCTGTACGTGCATGACTACCGTCGCAGTATGGTTTGATGGCAGAAGCGCCACACCGGCACAGTGCGGTTAAGGGGGGAGTCGAAAGCGGTCGCCCGAGCCAGTCGTGGATATCCTCGACATTGGTGACGAGTAGAGGCCCATTTGCTGCAATCCGGATTGTGGGCGCGCGTTGTTCGAGAAGAGAGCGAAGTCCAGCCGCACGCGCTTCTTGAGAGATCGCGCCTTCATTAGAAGTGGGTATTCGCAATGCAAGTTCTTGGAGCGCCGCTGCCGCCTCAAGCAGCGGAGTCGGAGGTGTATCAACCGCGCACAGGGTCGTTGCGCGCAAGGTGAGGTTCCAGAGGAACCCTTCTACATCGGCCCTCTCTTTCGCGGCGTCAGATTCGGTGCTAGATTCTTGCGCCTCGCCGAGCAACGCCGCAAGGGGCCGGATTACGGAGGCCTGGAGACGCTCTGCGACGTCAGGCACGGCCCCGGCTCGTAGTGAACGGGCCAATGCCAATACCTCTCTAAGCTCGTCGGCGGAAATGTCTTGATGAAGGTCGGCGGTCGTCATTGTTGAGTACTCTTCTTGGACGTTAGTCGAAACCGGCTGTCGTTTGACGGGACGAGCGCGTCTCGTCTAACGGCCGCTTACGTACCGCGGTTGCGGTGCTCCTCCGTTAACAAGAGAAGATGAAGCTCCTGAACGGGTCTTCGGCTCTTAGCGACGGTTCCCTGAGAGTCAACGGTGGTTGCCATCGACGACAACCGCTTGGCAACCACCCCGTGGATGGACTTTAGCGGTCGCCGGGCGTACGGATGAAAGGTCTCAACCCTTACTGGCACCGTGAAGGCAGGCAGGGCTCTTCCCTTGCGTTCACAATCTTAAATTTCGGGGAACGAAACGCGAAGGCAAAGGCCACGGTAATTGGCGATAAGGCCATTGGTTCTTACTCGACGGACGATGGCTCAAACCGATCTACGTGTATGAGCGGCCGCTTGCGCGTCGTTGTCGGATTCCGAAATCGTGCTAATTTTTGTGCGATTTCTGCAGAAGACTGTCCAGGGAACTGTTAGTGTCGTGAATCCGAACGGCCTGGGCGTGTGTTACGATCGCATCATCCGCGGGTACATGTGCGCTTGACGTTACGAAGGGGTACGAATATGAAAATACAACTTGGCACGGTTTGGCATTTCAGTCTTGCCGTCAGAGACCCGGCGAAGAGCGCGCAGTTTTGGACCGAGAACTTCGATCTGAAGGAAATGTTCCGCTCGGATGAGGCCATCGCGCTGACGAACGACGCTATGATAATCGCGTTCTTCAAAGGCACACCACATCCGGACACGATCGACCATTTGTCGTTTAACCTCGACAGCATGCGCGCGCTGCGCGAAGCACTCGAAACGTTGAAGAAAAACGGCGTAGAACTGGAAGATCCGGGTGACGAGATCGGTCCCACGGGGCCGGCCTCGCCGCATATGGGCCTATGGTTTCACGATCCGGACGGGTATCGCTGGGAGCTCTCGGTTCAGAACGGTGCCGACGAGCGCTAACCGCGCGGCGCTGCGCTAAGTCCCCTTGCGCTTTCCAGCAAAGGCGTTCACCTGAGAGTCTAACTCATAGTGTCGCCATCTACATTTGCCGACCCTCTCGAATCGACGCAATAACGCTATGTTGGCGAGGCACTTCGGGCTTTTCTACTCGCGCCTGCGTCAGTGCGCTGAGGACGAGGACCAGCTCGTCGATGTCTATGAGGCTTACACGGAACATGATGTTGCGGATCATTTGATTCAGTTCCTAAAGTCTTCTCGTAAACCGGATGAAAAGTTCAAAGCTGAAATGCAAGTGCTGGGTGAGAGCGTAAAACACCACGTAAAAGAGGAAGAGTCGACTGTTTTTTCCATTGCGCGGAAGCTGATTGATCAAAACGAGCGCAATACAGGGCTGGTTGCTTGCTCCGGGCCCAGGGTTACATGGTACAACACTCTGTCTGTTAGCTCGCTGACATAGAGCCATCCCTCAAGGACGCACTCCTTACGAAGATGGTCGCGTCAGACGCAGCATTGGCGGCTTCGCTACCGAGCTAACGTGTGCCACCTGTAGCTGGACCTGATACAACTCACTCGCGTCGAACTCGGCGGGAGAACTGTCGACGGAGACAAACGAGAGCCCTGTCATCTGATTCGTACCCTCGGGCGCGGCCATCGGTATAGAGAAGCGCAACAGATGCGGGCCGGGAGCGGAGATGCGTTCGCACGCGCGCTCGGCGATGGTGAAGTACGAACGGTTCTCAACCGGGCCGATGAACTGGACGAAGACGCTTTCGCCCGGTCGAGCCTCAACATCAACCTGCAGTAGCAAGTCGTTACCCGGAGAGCAGCGCAATGTTAGTGTGTTCAGCTTGGTCTCCGCCTCCGATGCGGGACCCGCGTACCGGACCGAAGCCGCGAATAGGCCGCGAGTGAAAGCCCCGTGGCTTCGGCTATCTCCGTAACCGTGAAAACATCCAACTTCGGCTCGATCTCGCGGGTGAACCAAGTCTCGTCGCGATCTGTGCCAGTGCGCCCCCGCACCCATTCGCTATTGCCGCGACGCTGCTCGGCGTAGGCTTAGCCGCGCTTGCCCCGCTTCGGCCATCGCGCGCGAAATCGGTCGCCGGTCAAAGGTCCGGATGTGGGACGCGAGACCCGGACGCGCACGCTGCGTCTAATATTGGCTACCAAAAGTAATAGCTTCGGGAATCCTTAGATCTTTGCTAATAACGGCTGTTGGAACGGACGCATCCGGAGCATAAATCGTCACGCTGCCGGTTTGACACGAGCTACCATGCGCACAACCAAAATGATTAGCGACATAAAGATCGCCGGCACTGTCGAGCTTGACCGCGATTGGATCGTTAATGCCTTCTGTGATAGCTCGCGCTGGCTCAGATCGGCCGGCCTTGTAGACGGTCACGCTACCATATGGGCGCGCATCCCGATTCGCTACGTACAAATTGTTTGCTGAGTCCATGACTAGGGATATTGGGCTATAGATGCCTGCAGTGATGGTTCTCAGTGGATGCTCCTGCGTTTTCCCATAGACTGCAATGGAACCGGGATGTCCCAGGCGGCCCAGGTTTGCTACGAAGAGGCTGCCTTGGTTGTCGAGTGCGAGTGCTGCAGGGCCATTGATGCCGTCAGTGATCGTCCGAATCGGAATGTCGCTACCTGTTCGATAAATTGTGACCGACTCTGCGTAGAGGTTTGCTACGTAGAGGTTTCCTGAATCGTCGAGTAACAGTGAAACCGGGCAGTTCATTCCACTTGTTATCGTGCGAAATGGCTTCATTGCGCCCGGCGCGTAGACAGTCACGCTGCTCTGCTTACCGATGTTCGCAACGTACAAGTTGCCGCGGCTATCGAATACGACGGCGTCCGGCTGGCTTATACTACTCGTAAGTCTGTGAAAAATCTTGGTATGGCCGGGAGGATACGTGGAAACAAAGCCGTTGTAGCCAAAACTATTAGCGGCAGCGAGCTTGCCACTAGCATCCGTAGCGAGAGCAAGGGGTTTGTAAACGCCGGATGTGATGAGCTTAAGCGGCTGCGCCGAGCCAGCGGCAAAAACCGTTATGTGTCCAGGGTTGTCGCCTTTATGGTTCACACCGCTTGCGACGAAGAGATATTGATTCGCGCTGTGCGCGAGTGCGCTCGTGACTCCAGTGGCAGATGGGTAATAGGCCGTGCTGCCCTGGCTGGCACAACCCACAACGAAAAGCGTCAGGAGCAGAGATTGAACGCGCATGGTAATCCTCCACTTATTTAGCTCATCGATTAGTCGCGCTTTGGGCGCTCTCCGGTCGAACGCCCCAGGCTTGAGCTTCTACAAGATTTTCAATCACCCCCCAATGCCTCCGATGCGGGACGCGCGTTCCAGCGCGAATCCGCGAGCAGACCGCGAGGGATAGCCCCGTCGCCTTGGCGATTTGCTCAGCGAAAAGGCATCGAGGTTCGGCACGATCTGGCGCAATAACCACGCTACATCGAATTCAAGAGCCGTGCCTCGCGCCCCGCGCGGCTCTGGCGATCCTGCTTCTAAGACGGGCGGCGCGCATGAGCGCGGCTTTCGATACTCACGCACGTATCGTTGCGACCGCGTTGCGGAACGTGCTCGGTTATGGATCAAACAGCAGCGTTTGCTCAAAGTCCCTTGGTCCGTTCGATACTCGTTTCTTGGCCGCTCCAGCGATCAGAGCGCGAAAATCATTGAAAAGTCTGAGAGTCGCGCCGTCTTGCGTTATCGGCGACCCGTGCATATTGAAAGCGCTTATACGGGTAATCACAGCGCAGCGTTTCACCGAGAGGACCGCCCGCGCAGTATCGGTGATTGTGAGGCTGCTTGGATTGAGGTCATAGAAATGGTCCATCCTAAGCAACGCCCTCACATCATCAAGTGTGGCCGAAAGATCGAACGACCCCACCGCGCCTTTCAGGTTGTACTGACTATATGCGGTTGGAACGTCCTCACGCCCATTATTCCAGAACAAAGTCCAGAATGTTGAGCAGTCAAACGCCGAAACGAACCACCCGTGCGGAAATTGCGAGTTTCTAAGCGTAACCACGTTCGCATCTTGAATCGTGCTCCTGCAGCCATTCTGCGTGAACATTACCGCATTGATGTCATCGTAGCTCGGTGCGTTCCCCGTGCCGCATTTGGATTCTGCAGTGACTGGCAACAAGGCCAGCATAGTCCACGCGAGCGTCGCACTCGCCACAAATCTTCCCAGTCGCACTCTCATGTAAGGTAACATGAACATGTTTGTCCAACTAGTCAACCGAGCTTCACATATAGGCTTGCTTCCGGAGGCAAGGAAAATGAAGGTTTGGGCTCTTTCACAATACGCTCTAAGCGTTAGCATGGCTGCTGCATTGCTGGCAGGTTGCGGTGGAAGTGGCGGGCAGCACTCTTACGTTTCGATTCCGGGGACCGCTTCTCATTTAGCGCAGCTGCCATACGCGCGACAACCAAGCAGCTCGTATGAGGTCGTCTACGGCTTCAAGGGAAAAACCGATGGATACGTACCAACTGGCGAGATACTATCGCTAAACGCCGTACTTTATGGCGTCACGTACGCCGGTGGGAACGACTACGGCAGTCTCGGCACCATCTATAAAATGAGCGAGTTTGGAAAAGAGACCGTACTCTATCGCTTTCGCGGTGGAACCGATGGCTCAAGTCCCTATGATGCCGGTCTCATTGACGTCAACGGTCCTTTGTATGGTACTACGGAAAACGGCGGTAACGGATGTACGGGCGGGTGCGGAACGATTTATGAGACGAGCGTCGACGGGACGGAGCGGGTCGTTTATAGTTTCCGGGGTGGCTCAAATGGCGTTGGTCCGAGCGCACCACTCATTGATGTGAGGGGCACGCTTTATGGGACGACGCAGGCCGGCGGTACGTTAAGTTGCCGCGGGTATGGGTGCGGCGTCGTCTTCAAGATTAATCCCGACGGCAGCGGATTCCGCGTTCTCCATCGTTTCGCGGGCGGTGCCGATGGCGACGACCCACTAGGCCTCATCGAGGTAAACGGGAATCTCTTTGGGACAACCGCAAGCGGCGGTTCAAGCAGTTGCAAATACGGGTGCGGAACCGTATTTGAGATGAGCACGTCCGGCGTGGAACAAGTTGTGTACGCATTCAAGGGCGGGCAGGACGGGACGTATCCGAACGCGGGATTAATTGCGGTCAACGGCTCCTTGTACGGCACCACGTACGGCGGCGGTAACCCAAAGTGCGGGTCGCGACGCTGCGGTACGATTTTCGAGGTAAGCACCTCCGGCGCGGAGCGTGTGATCTACAGGTTCAACGGCGGAATCTACGACGGAGCAAACCCGCAAACGCCGCTGTTCTATCTCAACGGGACATTCTACGGGACCACGGGTGGTGGCGGCCATTGTTACGATTCGCAAACTGGGTGCGGAACGGTCTACGCTTTATACGCGCCTGGTAAAGAAAAGATCCTCCATACGTTCCTCGGCGGCCTGGACGGCGAGTTTCCATCGTCGGGACTTATCGAATTCAATTCATGGCTCTACGGGACGACGGGATCGGGCGGCTCGAGCAACTGCGGGGGCAGAGGCTGTGGAACCATCTACAAATTGGCTCCGTGAACGCCTCGGGACTCGTTATTTATCGCTAGGCCGCCCCTTGCGCCAGTGGGTGATCGAGAGCGTCGATCTCCCACGACCCGTCTTCGGGTCGAAGCTCTCGATGATTTCGCGCGGCCAGTACTTGCCGTTGAAAATGATAACGCGAATAACACCCAGGTGTTAGAAGTAAAACACCTTACCTAAAGGTGAACTGCATCCCACACGGCTACTAGGGTGCAGTTTTCCCACGCCCTAAGAGTCCCGCAGCCCGGCCGCCGATCGCGGCGCTTCGGACGATTAAATAGCTCTAGGCAACGGCGTTGGCGGTTACGGGCCAAATGCCAAGGCAAGCGGTCCTGAAATCCCTTGGGAGATTGTCAAAAAGGCTGACGTGCTTCCTGGGGCGTAGACCGTTATAGTGCCATAGCGCGAGTTGCCGCCGCAAGCGCCGTTTTCGTTCGCAACGTAAAGGTTTCCCGACCCGTCAAAAGCCAGCGCGCCGGGATTGTGAATGCCGTTGGAAATCGTCTCCATCACCGAACTACTGGCCGGGGCGTATGCTGTCACGGTACAGCCTTTCCCGCTGTGACTCTTCGGTGAGTAGTAGTTTGCGACGAAGAGATTGCCGGCGTCGTCAAAGGCTACGGCTCTCGGCTGATGCACGCCTTGGGAAATCGTGCGAAGGACCTTCTTGCTACCGGGGGCGTACAGCGTCACGGTACCGCCGTAGGCGCAGTTAAAACAGTTGACGACGTGGAGAGTGCCGGAGCTGTCAAATACTACTTGGATGGGCTTCTCAATACCCTGGGAAATCGTCCGAAGCACTTCCTTTTTCCCAGGCGCATACACACTAATCGTGCTCTGGCCACGATAAGGCCCTATGTTTGCGACATAGAGATTCCCGGAACTGTCAAACGCCAAATCTTCCGGATAATCAATACCTTGGGTAATCGTTCGCAACACCGACGTACTACCAGGAGCGTAAACCGTCACGCTTGAGCCGCCCCGAGATGGCGGGCAAACATTTCCTACGTAGAGATCTTCAGCGGAGTCAAATGCTAGTGCACTAGGATCGCACACACCCTGTGAGATGGTTTCAAGTAGCGAAGTTCCCCCTGCGGCGTAGACCTTCACGTTGTCGAATCCAAAGTCGGATACGTAGAGATTACCGGAATGGTCAAATGCGAGCGCACCGGGAAAGTCTAGATCCTGGGAAATCGTTCGCAATACTGTTCCGCTCGCAGCGGCGTAAACCGTCACCGTGTGCCCCACGTTTGCAACATAGAGATTGGGGCCAACCGCCCTCCGGGGGGCACGGCCTACGGCCGCGCGCAGTGCCGCAATCGATAGGGGTGTTGACGAAGAGATGCCGTAACCGCCGCACGCGGCCAGGAGCGCCGCGCCAAGCGACGCTGCGGCTAGCCCGCTGAGAGTCTTCATTAGTGGTTTCTCCGTTGCCTTGAGCATGGTCGCCGGCTTCATGGTCCGAATGCTAATGCAGTCGGTTCCTTTACCCCCTCGTAGATCGTCCGCAGAAGGTTCTTGCCGCGCTTTGCATAGACTGTTACGGTGCTGGCATTATAGTTTTCGTTTGCAACATACAGATTGCTGGAACCGTCAACCGCGAGCGCGTCCGGGTTACTCACCGATTGGGAAATTGCGCGCAGTGGTGATGTTTTGCCCGGAGCGTAGATCGTGACATCACCGGTATTTTGGGAGCCACCGTAGTGGTTTGCGACGTACAGAACGCCCGATCCGTCGAAGGCCAAAGCGACAGGAGAGAATATGCCGTCGGTAATCGTCTCTAGAGGCGATACATTGCCGCTCGCGTAGACCGTCACCGTGCTAGCGCGGTTGTTTGCGACATACAAATTGCCGGAGGCGTCAAATGCGAGCGCGCTTGGGAAATCGATTCCATCAGAGATCGTTTCGATCGGAGACGAGCCTCCTGGTGCATACACCGTTACCGTCCGATTGCCCGAGTTTGCAGCAAAGAGGTCACCGGATCCGTCAAAAATGAGCGCCCTCACGTGGCTAATACCTTGAGAAATCGTCCGGAGAGGTGATGTACTGCCCGGCGCATAGACTTGCACCGCCTTCATGCAGCCGACGTACAGATTGCCGGAGCGATCGAACGCCAGCGCCCTCGGCCCGTTCAAACCCCGTGAAATCGTAAGGACTGGGGACGTGCTGCCTGGAGCGTAGCTCGTTACGGTCTTTTTGTAATAGTTTGCAACGAAGAGATCTCCTGAGCTGTCGAACGCCAGTGCATCCGGAAAATTCACGCCTTGAGAGATCGTTCGTAGAAGCGTCTTGCCGTGCTCTGCGTATACCGTCACAGCGTCAGCCACGTAGTTGGCGACATACAGGTTAAGGCCCACGGTTGCCGAGCGCGTGACGGCCGGCTCCGGTGCTCCCACTGCCGGCGCTCCCGATAGTGGCGGTGACGAACCATCACCACCACAAGCGGCCAGGAGTGCCACGTTAAGCAACACGCCGACAAGGCTAGAAATACTCTTCATTCTTAGGGCCTCAAGAAGAGATAATGACCCAAGAGATTCGACAGTCGCTGCCAAGCCCCCGGGGGCGATCGCTGAGCCCGCCTGGGCTGCTCGGCGGCAGTCCCATTGCGGCAATTCAAGCTTGGCGCCGCGATGAAACCGAGCCCCATTCGTGGAACGAGCCTAGGCCGCGCTTCGTTGCGCGAAGATAAGGGGCACTCGGCGAATGAAGAACATGGCTCTCGGGCGCTATGCGTTGGCTGTATGCGCATCCGTCGCTTTGCTGGTAGCCTGTAGCAACAGCGGATCGCAGCTCCCCCTTAGTCTGGCGCCGCAAGGATTGCCACTGCAGCAATCGCTCGGGCATCAGACGTACAACATACTCCACGAATTCGGTAGCTCGGCGGGCGACGGAACGAATCCGTCTGCGGAACTTATCAACGTCAAGGGCACGCTGTATGGCACGACTCTTTATGGCGGCGCCAACGGCGCTGGGACGGTGTTCTCGATCACTGAGAGCGGTGGGGAAACCGTGCTTCATAGTTTCGGCGGGTCTGGCGACGGCGGTTACCCGGTTGCAGCCCTGCTCAACGTCAAGGGAACGCTCTACGGCACGACGAGCGCTGGAGGTAAAAATGGCTCCGGTACCGTCTTCAGCATCACGCCGGGTGGTGCGGAAAAAGTGCTGCATAGTTTCGACTACAACGACTACTACAACAAGAACGACGGATCTGTGCCCCACGCAGGCCTGATCAACGTCAACGGTACGCTCTACGGCACGACGGAGCAAGGCGGTGCACACTATTGCAGGACTGGATCTTCCTGCGGCACGGTGTTCAGCATTACGACGAACGGCACGTACAAGGTGCTGCATAAATTTGGCAAGCACGACGGCGCATACCCTGAGGCGGCGCTGCTGGACGTAGATGGCACCCTCTACGGCACAACGTCTCAAGGCGGTAAGTACGAGCGCGGAGCGGTCTTTAGCATCAGCACGGCCGGAGAGGAGAAAACGCTCTATAGCTTCGGAGCAAGCGGCTTCTTCGATGGCACAAATCCTTTGTCGGCTTTGATTGGCGTAAATGGTACGCTCTACGGCACAACAGTGCAGGGCGGCGCCCATGGTCAAGGCGGCGCAGTCTTCAGCATCACGACGGACGGCACGGAGAACTTAGTTTATAGCTTCGACGGAAGTCATGGTAGTCAACCCCATGCAGGCCTAATCGACGTCAAGGGCGTGCTCTACGGCACGACGTCTGTAGGGGGTGTGAAGAACGTTGGTACCGTCTTTAGCACCACGACAAGCGGCGAGGAGCAGGTACTGCACAGCTTCCGCGCCGGAGGCGGCGAAAATCCCCTCGCGGGCGTGATCGAAGTAGGTGGTACCCTATACGGCACCACGTATGGTGCCGCCAATAACCACCACGGAAACGTCTTTTCGTTAACGCCGTGAAACGCAAACAAAACATAGAACGCCACCGCACGCGGCCATGAGCGCCGCGCTAAGCGACGCTGCGACGAGGCTGGATAGAGTCTTCATTCTTAGATCCTCAAGAAACATAACGCGTCTAGGGGTTCGACAGTCGCTGCCAAGCCCCCGGGCACGATCGCCTATGCGGCTAAGCTGCCCGGCGGCTGTGCTTTTGGGGAGACGCCGCTTGGCGCCGAGATGGCCCAAGGCGCCATTCGTGGAAGGAGCCTAGGCCGCGCTTCGTTGCGCGAAGGCCATGAGTAATGATTTCGACAGGTATGAGACACGGTCGCGCTTTATCGGAGGTCAATGCTATGGTGAAATGGACGTTCACCTATCGAATCGGCATCTTTACGTGTGCTCTTGCGTTGGCGTTGCCTGCGTGCTCGACTGGGTCGCGCGGCGTCATGCCCACGAGCGGAGAAGGATTCCAATCGCAAGAAGACCCAGTCCCTGGACTGACGCTGTCGAAGTATGTCAAGCACGTCGTTATTATCGTTCAGGAAAACCGCAGCTTTGAAAATCTCTTCGCGGGGTTTCACGGCG
>PLLA01000062.1 GCA_003140835.1 Candidatus Tumulicola scandinaviensis
TGGCGATGACTTCCTGAATCGATGCCTTGATGACGGGCGATGCCTCGGACGATTGAGCATAGACCGATTGCTGTACTCGGGCTGTCTTTAGATGCTCATAATGGCGCATCAGGGCTTGCAGAACACGGATTTCCGGTGGCGGTGGAACCCACGGTTCAGGGCTTTGACTCTTGCAGAACCGAGCGATGAGCGCAGCGCCGACGGCGTCGGTCTTGGTACGAAGCAGTTCACTCTGTGCGAACGCTTTGATCCGAGCCGGGTTGATCTCACTTACGCGACCAACGCAAGTAGAGCATTCCAATGCCTCGGATGGGTGCCCGCGTTCCGGCGCGAAAGCGCGAGAAAGCCTCGAGCTGATCTTCCGATATACGAGGCGCTCGCAGATGCAATGGCGCCACGATCGGCGGCGTCGCTGCGGGGGGCGGCTAGGAGAGCACCGTCGCTCGCCTTTCTGCGATTGAGTTGTTTCAAACCCTTAGCGAGGTGGAGGCGGCAGTTCGGTTTCCGTCATGTTCCCGCTCGGAACTTCAAATTGCACTACAAAGGTTCGGTCGTGGCATAATGCGCCCGCGGTGACCTTTGCTTCTGACAGGAATTTCATCAGCGCAGATCTGAGATCGCCATCGATGTCTTGGGTGGGCGGTATCATTGGGCTCTTACTACCATCACACTTGACCGTCACGAGCATCGAACCAGAACCATGGTTGAATCGTTCAAAGTTTGCAGCCGATCCTGCGGAGATGTCGATATGCGTCGGCCAGGAAATGGTCAGCGGTTGGTTGGTCGGTGCGGTGACGGAGGGCTGTGGGGATGAGGCCTGAGCGACAACTGCGAGTGTGAAAAAGAACACATGACCTCCGGTTGTAAGGAGTGGAGCTTCGTCCGTGTTATTGCAGCGTCTGCCTGAACGAATCGACGGCTTGGCGTGTTCTGCTCTTAGCACTCAAAATCCACCTTAGCACTAACCGCGATTCGCACGGCGTGGTGTAGGTGCGGGGTGGCTGAGCTAATCGGAAAGCGCGCGCCTCATTGGGAAGGGGCCTGCCGGGGCTAAGCTCTCTTTGCGCAACGACGCGTGGCCTAAACTCGTTCCACGAGTGGCACTCGGTTCCATGGCTAGGATGTAGGCTACATTGTCTTAAAGCCGCAAAATGCCGGCCTAACTGTGGTTTCCCGAGACCGGCTGCAACACCCACGTTTCCGCCGTACCTCTACGTCGCCGACAATGGAACCAGCGCGGTCGACGTGCTTACCAAGCGAAGCTTCCGCGACGTCGGAGCGATCACGAGCGGGATCGCTTACCCAAACGACGTGTTCGTCGATCGGCAAGAGAACTTGTACGTCGCAAACGACGGTAACGTTACCGAGTACGCGCCGGGCGCATGGTATGGGCCGAGTTCGACCTATAGCAGTGGCATGTCTGTGCCGCTGGCCGTCACCACCGACGCCCATGGCAACGTCTTCGAGGGAGACTGGGGCAACGATACGGTCAACGAGTACTTCCAGGGGATCGATAAACCCGTTGCCTCGTGCACGCTGCCGTACAGCGTTTACGGCGTCGCCGTCGATGCGGAAGGCCGCGTCTTCGTCGACTACAGCAACAGCGGAATTGCCTTCCTCGCCGTATTCTATCCGAATCTCCACGGCTGCAATCCGACGCTTCTGAACAACACACTTTCGTCGCCGGGCGGCATCGCGCTCGACAAGAGCGGCAATCTGCTTCTGGCCGATGGAAACGGAGTTGCGGTCATCAATCTCTGTTGCCCCCAGTCTGTAAACCATTACATCGGATCGGGCTTCTGCCACGTCGGCACCGTGAGGCTGAATAAAGCCAACACGCTGGCGTTTGCAACGGATCTCTGCAACGACACCGTCACGATCATCGACTACGCGAGTGGGGCGAACAAAACGGTGCTGGGAACGCAAAACGGCCTCGACACGCCGACTGCCGCCGTCGCTCACTCCAATGCCGTCTACTAACTAAGAAGCGATTCAGAACCCTCACCATTAGTTAACTAGTTGACATCCGGCGGCGGCGGGTGTAGCATGTCTACTACTAAACTAATGGTGAGGAGGGCCATGCCGCGCAAAAAGTCGCCGGTGCTCACGGACCACGAGCTGCGCCTCATGGACGTTCTGTGGCGTGAAGGGCGCGCGACGGTCGCGGAAGTCGTGAGCGGATTGGGGCCGCCGCCGCTTACCTACAGCACCGTATTAACCACGCTGCGAACGCTGGAGAAGAAGGGCTACATCGCGCACGAGGAAGACGGGCGCGCCTTCGTCTACCGCCCGCTGGCCGAACGTGCCGACGCGGCCAAGTCGGCCATGCGCTATCTCGTCGGCCGCTTCTTTGGCGATTCGCCCGGTGCGCTCGCAGTGACGTTACTCGACGACGCTCGTCTCAGCGACGCGGATCTCGTGAGGATTCGAAACCTTATTTCCAAGCGACGGAGGGCCGGCAAATGATCGTAGAAATGCTCTCCAATGGACTCGTGCAGGGCGCTGTCATCGTCGCAATCGCTTACTGTTCCGTGCGATGCGTGCCCGAGCGCAACGCGTCGACCCGCTGCGCCTTGTGGTTTGTCGCCCTGCTGGCGCTCGCCATCGTTCCCGTGCTGACGGTAGTGTCGAATGTCGGAGCGCAAATCCTGAGCGCACTCCGGCCGGCGGCAGGCAGCGAGCATGGAATAATCATCTCGCTGCTGCCTGTGGGAGCGCTCGAGCGCGGTGCGACGCAGCTGGGTGCACCGGCGACCTGGTGGATCGTCGCGATCTGGCTTACCGGTGTGGTGATCCAGGGAGCGCGTTTGGCGGCCAGTTTCGTTCGAATCGAGCGCATTCGTCGAAATGCCGAACCGCGCGCCTTTCCCGGCGGACGCGTGCTGGTATCTCGCGATGTCACGATACCGATCGCGGCCGGCCTTTTCGATCCCGTCGTCATTCTTCCGGCGCCGATCGTCGAAACGCTTGCGCCGAAAGACCTCGCGCGCGTGGTGGCGCACGAACGCGCACATATTCGCCGCAAAGACGTCGCCAGTAACTTCATCCAGCGCCTAATCGAAACGACGCTATTCTTCAACCCGTGGGTGCACTTAATCGGGAGCAACATCATCAAGGAGCGTGAGGCCGCCTGCGACGATCTGGCCGTGCAGTCGACCGGCACCGCCGACGACTATGCGGAGTGCCTCGCTACCCTGGCCCGAGGCGTGCGCCAAAGGAGAGCGCCGTTGTTATCTCCGAGCGCGCTCGGTTCGAAGAAGTCGGTTGTTACGCGCATCGAGCGCCTCCTGCGCAACGGAAATTCCGGAGCAACCTCACTCAACTACTACTCAATTGGGGGAACCATCGTGCTTTTTGCAATCCTGACCCTCGCGCTGCAAACGCTGTCGCCGGCTTCCACCGCACCGGCGTATGCATTACAATCGTCCCCATCGAGCGGTTCGAATATTGTCGCGGCTGCTTGTAGCCTGCCCTATGCCGACGCGAAAGTCGTAACGGCGGCTCCCCCCGAGATTCCGTCTTCGGTCGCTCTGGTAAAGGGCTACGTCAATATCCTCGTGACGATTGCGCCGAACGGCCAGGTTTCTAAAACCACCGTCGAGCACACGAGCGGCAACCCCCAGGTCGATGCGGCGGTTTTGAAAGCCGCAAAATCCTCAACCTATACGCCGGCGCGCAAAAATTGCGCGCCTGTAACCGGTAGCTACCTGTTTCACGCGGAATTTGTACCGCAGCACTAACGCTTGAACGTCTTGAGCAGCGTCAGGTCGAATTCGGCAACGAGCTTCGCGCCATGAAACGACGAGTCATCGATCCGCACCTTTCCCGCTAAGTGGTTGGGCTGCTTAGTTGTGAGCGCAAATGCGGTCGCGTCGGTCCCTCCGGAGAATTGGACGTGACCGCCGTCCAGAGCGATCCAGTAGTTGGTATACGATGCGCCGCTGAAGTCGACGAAGCCGCCGTTGACCAGCGATTGGTCGACGCACGATAGCGAACCGCACGCCTGGATCTTTTCGCCGATATCGGTGCTCGACAAGTAAATGCGCAGGATCGACTTGCCGTCGTTCGCCTCATCCGGCCCGCGCACGAGCCAACCGTATTTGATCGTCGCCGAGTGGTTGTCGAACGCTGCGCTTCCGCTCGCATGGCCCAGCGACGCGCCGTTCGATGCGGCCGCGGAGAGTAAGAAGAGCAGGCATGCGACTGCGATCGGCTTCGTCATAGCCATCCCTTATGGCAATCTCAAGCGAGGCCTTCTCTCGCCGCTCGGCTGACGAGCGGTCTTTAAATGGGCCTGCACCGGTGCGTAGAACGTAGCCCGGACGCTTCTTTAAGAAAATGGAGGCCCGTCGTGAGCTCACCGTATACCGGCACCGCAGACAACACCGCGAGTTGGGGAATTAAGGGCGAGAATGCGTCGGCATTTTCGCGGAACTTTCCCGCGGAAGGCAGCGTTACGATAACCGGTGTTTGGGGCGATGCTGCAAACTTCCCCGGCGTTACCGGCACGAGTAGCGTCGACGACGGCGTTCTCGGTACGAGCGCAACCGGTACCGGAGTCTGGGGCGGCAGCGGAAGTACGACCATTATCCCGGGCCGCGTCGTCTACGGACGTTACGGATTTTTGGGCGGAAGCGATCCGAACTACCAGCAAAACGCTGGCGTTTACGGCGAGAGTAACCAGCAGGGAGTCTTTGGCCGTTCTTCCGGCGCTACCGGCACGGGCGTCTACGGCGAGTGCGCGGGCGGCGAAGCCCTTCGCGGCCTGACGACGTCTGGTGTCGCCGTGCATGCTTCGGTAGGTCAGCCGCCGGCGCCACCGTCGTTGCCGCTGGCGGGCTATTTCCACGGCGACGTATACTGTACGGGCACGGTAAAAGTCGCCACGGATATCGAGCTCGTCAACGCCGACTGTGCTGAAGATTTCGACGTGGCCGATTCGACTATCGACAGCGGTTCCGTCGTAGTTCTCGATGAAAATGGCCGCATTGAATGTTGCCGCGAAGCCTACGACAAAAAAGTCGCCGGCGTTATTTCGGGCGCCGGCGATTTTCGCGCCGCAATTACGCTGGGCCGCGTCGCATCGCAAACGCCGAGATTGCCGGTTGCGCTCGTGGGCAAAGTCTACTGCAAGGTCGACGCGACGTATTCGCCCGTCGAGGTTGGCGATCTCTTAACGACGTCGCCTACGCGCGGCTACGCGATGCGAGCTGGCGATCCCGTGCGTTCGTTTGGAACGGTGATCGGAAAGGCCCTTCGCCGGCTGGATGGCGGTCAAGGTCTCATCCCGGTGTTGGTCGCTTTGCAATAACGCGGTCCTTGCGGATCGCCGCGTTTATGGATTCGGTCCGCTGCCGCTTCCTTGTGCACCGATCGACGCATACCATGGGTTGTCGCCGGCATCGTCTTGGGAGTTGGTACTAAAAGAGTCGGTTCCGCCGCCGTCAACGCCGTCCGTGCTCTGCACGGCGGTCGAAACGTTGGGCGGCTCGAGCGCGTTGGCCGGCACGTTGGCTGGAAATGGAAATAGGCTGGAGCCCGACGGGCCGCCGCTTGGAGTCACCTGTGTTGAGTCCAATCGAACGATCTGATTAGCGCCGAACCCCGCTAACGCCCACACCGCGTTTGGATCTGGAGCCGAAGCTAGCTGAAATAAAATTCTGACGCCCGCCGGTAACATCTCCGGCCAGTGATTTTTGATGTCGACGGAGTTTCCCGCGTGGCAACTGAGTGTATCGACGGCCGGCCGGCTCGTGTCAACGAAGCCGCGGCCGTTGGAATCAAACGAGTATTTAAAAACAAACCCCGCTTGTCGTGCGTACGTGCTTGCGAGATAGCTTTCGCCGTAGATCCAAGCGAAATACCAGTTGCCCTGCCCATCCACGCCAAGCCAGAAGTGGCCGATACACGACTCCGTCAGCGACGATTGCCCGAGGTTGTATCCTTGCGTGGCCAGTTGGCAGTAAACGAAAATCACGTAGTTGCGCAGGGGCGAGATGCTGCCGGTATAGCCGGGTGGAAAAAGCGTCCGCAGACCCTTATCGTACGTCCAGGTGGCCGGCAAGTGACTCCGATACGCGGTCAAGACCGATTTGATGCTTAGCATGCGTCTTTTACACCATATCCTAGCCTTGATTTTCGACAGGGGGGTCTGGGCCCCCGCCGGGAGACGCTATGGGGTTGCGGGAGCTTCCCGCACTCCACAGAAGTTTGCACGCGCGCTACCATCCGCATCGTATATGAAGTGCCGGCGCGCGGGCAGAGTCAAATCCAGCGAAAGTGGCTCGTTCGCTTCATCCGGCGCCGGCGTCACCTAGATTTGATTTTCACGCATTCTCTTTTTCCGTTTGTTGGGTGGCTTTGGCGTGCGCAGAAGTCGAGGGGACCGACCTCTTGAGTCACCTGACTCGTGATCGTGGCTCGGTCTTCAGAAAACTGTATGTCCTTGAAAGACAATTGCCCGCTTCCGATAGGCTGGAACCGGTGACAGTCATCGTTATGAACGACAATGCGAACTTGCGGATCGGGGAAGTCAAACCCCATCGTCGATGTCCAATCGCTATTAGGATGGACGCATTGCTTTTCGTACGTCACCCAACCCGGAATAATGGGATATGAGTACGCCGTGATAACGTTCAACTTGTGCCGCGTGGCATTGTGGAAATCGACCTTCACGTAGGTCGCGAAAAAACCGCGGCCTGGAGTGTTCGCGCCGGCTATAGGGCCGCCCGAGAGCGGCGACCCTGGCATCAGCGACGGCGAACCGTTGCCCGTGGAACTCGCGCACGAACTTAAGGCGATAGCAGACACAAGTAGGGCTCCCCGAGCGAGTAAACGCGTTGATAGCATAACGGAACCCTTTCTTAGTGCGAACGAGCGGCCACTCACGAAATTCGCGGCGCGCCGCTTTTTTCTTTCTTTCCGGACTCTCTATGGCCGGCCGTTGCGTCATGCCGAAGCTGGAACCGTCTTGCCGATCGCCCTGTGCACGGCCGCTAACGCCAGAAGCCGCGTCGAATCGAGCGGCGGAAGCGCCGAGTTGGATTCGTCGATCGCTAAGGGCAGTTCCGTACAGCCCAGAACCACCGCATCGCATTCGGCCGCCTTCATGCGCTCGATCGCACCGCGTAGGTAGTCGACCGACGTCCGTTCGATGGCCCCGCGCACGGGTTCTTCGAAAATGATCCGGTTTATCTCATTGCGCTCGGCGGAGGTCGGCCGCACGTACTCGAGCCCGCGCGCACGCAACTTCTCCGGATACACCTCGCCGTCGACGAGCCAGCGCGTCCCCAGAATGCCCAAGCGCCGGTAACCTCGCCGCTCGGCTTCGTCGGCGACGACTTCGGCGATGTGGATCCACGGCAGGCGCGACCGCGAAGCGACGGAGTTGAATGCTTGGTGAACCGTGTTGTCGGGACAGATGAGAAAATCGGCTCCTCCATCGGCGAGTTTGTTGGCCGACTCCACCATGATCGTCGCGACGCCGTCCCAGTCGTTAGCACGCAGGCATTCCATGTAGCGTTCGAATGAAGGCGTATGCATCGAGATCTATGGATGACCGTGGCCGCCCAGTGCCGTCGCACCCGCGGCGCAAATGGTGCGGTAGCAGAGCGCGGCTCCTTCGGCCGAACAGCCGACGATGCCGATGTGCTGCGTCGTCAAACTAGTCACCGAGTGCCACCACCCCCACCTTCTCAACCATGAGGACGACCGAGCGCTGCGGCGAGCGCGGGCGATGCACGGTACCCTTGGGCACGGTAAAGCCCTCGTGCTGGTGAAGAACGACGGCCTCGCGCCCTTCAACGTCGAGCGTTATCTTGCCCTCGAGAACCAGGAAGAACTCGTCTTGGTCGTCGTGCTTGTGCCAGGGAAAGTCTCCTTCAAAAATTCCGAGGCGAATGACCGCCTCGTTGACCGTTGTGAGGGTTTGATTGAACCACGGCGCGTTCGTCGCCATTTCCATCGGAATATCGACGACACGCAGCATTCCATACTTAACGTCTTCGTTGTTTGTGAAGTTTAGCTCGAGCGGATTTTGCATAGACCTTAAGAATATCAGCCCGGCACTCAATAGTCATCAACCACCCACCCAGACTGGAGCGACGATGACCGACCGGAACCGGGGCACCCCGGTGACCAAAATTGCGATCGAAGAGCATTTCGATTCCCCTGGAACGGCACGGGAAGCTTACGATGGCAAGATCTTTGCGCACTTTCCCGTCGAGGCCACGCGTAAGCTCCAGAGCGTAATAACCGACGTCGACGACGGCCGCGTCGCCGCCATGGATGCCGACGGAATCGACTTCATGGTGCTGTCGCAAACCACGCCGGGGGTGCAGGTCGAGAAGGACGCCGCAAAGGCGGCGCGGCTCGCGCGCGAGGCCAACGATTTTCTCGCCGAGAGGATTCAACGGCATCCGGCCCGCTTCGGCGGCTTCGCACACCTCGCACTCCAAGACCCGAGCGGCGCCGCCGATGAACTCGAGCGCTGCGTGCGCCAACTCGGCTTCGTCGGCGCAATGATCAACGGCCACACCAACGGAGCCTATCTCGACGAGGATAGATTTGCGCCTTTCTGGGAGCGCGTGGTCGCGCTCGACGTCCCGGTCTATCTACATCCGGCCGATCCGTACGATTCGCCGCGCGTCTATCACGACCGGCCTGAGATCGCGGGCGGCGTGTGGGCCTGGAACTGTGAAACGTCCGCGCACGCGCTGCGCCTCCTTATGGGCGGCACCTTCGAGCGCTATCCGGCGACGCTGATCCTCGGTCACATGGGCGAAACCATACCGTTCTATCTGTGGCGCATCGACAGCCGCGCGGCGCTCATCGCTCCGGATCTCAAGCTCAAGCCGTCTGAGATCATTCGCCGGCATCTTATCGTCACGACCTCCGGCGTCTGCTCCGACGCCGCGCTACGCTGCACGATCGATGAGATGGGGATCGACCGCGTGCTGTTTTCGACCGACTATCCGTACGAGGACAGTAAACTCCACGTCGACTGGATCGACTCGGCGCCCCTAAGCGATGACGAACGCTCCAAGATCTGCCACGAAAACGCCATCCGCATTCTGAAACTACCGTCCGTCCCAATGCGAATCTAGCCGCTCCAGAGCCTCGGCGAACCTGTCCCCCGTCGTACCAAAACCCACTCGGAAATGTTCGGGAGCGTCGAAGCAGTCGCCGGGAACCAGCAAGACGCCGGCTTCGGCGGCGGCTTGGCAGAACGGCCGCGCATTTTCGCCGTCGAGCAACCACGGGAACGCAGTCATGCCGCCGCGCGGCCGAATCCAGCCAAACCGCTCGCGACGCGCGGCCATGAAGGCCTCGAGAAGCTCGAGGTTCCGGCTTGCTGCCTCTTGCGTCACGCGCAAAACGAGCGCGTGATTGCGCACGCCGATTTCCGCAAGCAGCTCTCCCGCCGAACTGTTGCAAACCGAAAAGTACGCCCGCGCGTTCCAATAGCGTTGGCGTCGCGCCGGGTCGGGCTCGACCATCCATCCCGTCCGCGTGCCGGCGAGCGGAAATGCTTTCGAGAAGTCGCCGATCGCCGTCGCATTCGCAAGTCGAGCCGCCGATTGCGATGCGCGGTCGTGGTAGATCGGATGGTAAACCTCGTCGCAGACGAGTTGAATTCCTCGCGCCGATGTAAACGCCGCCAGACGCTCCATCTCGGCGTCTTCGATCGTCGCGCCGGTTGGGTTATGCGGGCTATTGATGAGGATATACTTGGTCCGCGCGTCGGCCAGCGCTTCGATCTCATCGACGTCGAATCGAAACCCGCTTTCTTTGCGAATCCGATAGAATCGTGTCTCGAGCCCGAGCGATTCCGTGAGCGCCGAGAAGGTCGGAAAGCCGGGCTGCGGGACGACGACGTTCGCACCCGGTTCGGCCGCCAGCCATGAGAGAATCAGCAACGCCTCGGATGCCCCGGTCACGATCTGCACCGCTTCGGGTTCGACGCCGTGCATCTGGGCAATCGCTTCGCGTAAGCCGTCGCTCCCCGTCGCCCGGCCATAGGTAACCCAGTGATTGAGAAACCGTTGCCGCTCCGTATCGCCGGCCAGGTCGAGCAGCTCGCTCATCTTCCAGGGCGGTCCTGTACTTGCCGCGAGATTGAACTCGACGTCGTGCTCGTACGTGTTCAGCCACATGTCGAGCGAAAATGGCTTCAGTTGCATTCCGGAACGCCCTCCAATCGCACGCCTAACAACCCCGCGTCGAAGGCGAGCGTTTCATCCTCTCCGGGAGGTCCCGTAGGAAAGCCGAAAACACGTTCGCAGTGGATGCAGTGAGGGCCGCGCTCAAGTATCGCGTGGCGGTCGTACTGGCGCCGGCCGGATCGGGGAAAACAACGGCGGTGCGCGCCGCGATTTCCGGCGTCGCTCACGTGTGGTACGACGCAGCGAATCTGGTGCGCGACGAACTCGTTGCGGCGGCCTCGTCTGGAGACCGGCTGATCGTCGTCGACGGCGTGCACGCGTCCGCCGCCGGCGCGATGCGACCCGACGAGATAGCGAAGCTGGTCGAACGGTCTCCGGCAACGCGATGGGTATTCATTTCCCGTCAGTCGGCCGGGTTGCCGCTCGCAACCTGGATTGCCGGCGGTGAAGCCGGCGCCCCGGTTGGGCAAAGCGATTTGGCGCTGTCGCCGCCCGAGATACTCCGTTCCGCCAAGATGCTGAGCCTGCGCGTCGACGACGCCGCCATGCAATTTTTGATCGACGTATCGCGCGGATGGCCGGTCGCAGTCCGGTTCGCGCTCGCCGCGCTTCAACGCTCGCCACTGGATCTGTCGCGGGCTGCCGCCACGGCGCGACGGCTCTTAGGCGAATACTTTACAACCGAAATCCTGGAGCCGCTCGACCGTAATCGGCGCGAACTTCTCGCCGAGTTCGCTCTGCTCGGCTCGTTCGATGAAAGCATGTTGACCGCGTTTGGGGCGTGAGGATGGATCGGAAGATCTGCGGTGGCTCGCCGGCGCAGCCATTCCGTCTTACGAACAGGGGGATCGCTTTTCGCTGCATCCGGTGTTCGCGGAGTATGTGATCGCGCGAATGCCCGCGGCGCGGCGGCGAGCCGGCGCACTCCGCGCTGCCGCAGCGCTGCGAGCGTCGGGTCTTGTCGCGCGAGCCTTCGACGTCATGCGCCGTTACGCGCCCGACGCGGCGCTCGTGGAGCTGCGCGACGAAGGCTTCGATCTGCTCGACGCGGGCTGCTGGGATGGCGTGGCCGCCGCCATTCGCGCGTTGCCGCAAGCGGCCCGTCGCGACGACCCAATCGTCGTAGCGCTGCGGGCGGAACTCGAAGCCCAAGCCGGCGCTCTCGAACGCGCCAACGCTTTATACGAAAAAGCCAACGCGATGGCAACGACACCCGAGGTTCGCGCTCGCATCGGCCGTCATCGCGCCCTCCACTATCTCAACCAGGGCAAAACCGACGCCCTCGAGGCGATACTCCCGGCCCTCGACGTCGGGACCCAGGTCGAGCGCACGGATGCGCGCGGCATTCATGCGATGGCGCTCGCATTAGCGGGACGCTTAGAGGACGCGCGCCACGAAGCACGCCACGCCGTCGAAGCGGCGACCGGGCTCGACGATGAGGCGTTACTTGCGCGCTCGTTGCATCGCATGTCGTACGTCGAATATCAGGCGGGCAGCATCGCCGATGCGGAGAGAAACGCCCACGAGGCGGCGCGCCTCGCGCATCGGCTCGGGGCATGGTTTCATTTCATTTGCGCTCACAGCATTCTCTACGGTGCGGCGGTCGGGGTGCGCGACGATCACGCTGCCGCTTTATGGCATGCGCAACAGATAGGCTGGGCTGCGGAACGCACTGGCGACCGGCGTCATCGCGCCTACGCACTGAGCGCTCAATACATCCTCGAAGTCGAGCGGGGACGCCGAGAGCGCGCACTGGCCATCGAATCGGAGATGTCGTTTCATTCGGGGTTCCGCGACGAACTCGAGTGCTGTATCGCCTTAGCGACGCGGCTGAGTTGGAGCGGCGAGTTTTCAGAGGCGTATCGAATTTTAGTAACACTGGATCATCGCGTGGTCGATCCGTCCGAACGCCGCCTCTGGAATGCGTCCCTCGCGATGTTCGCGGCGTTCGGAGACGATGAAAAGAATGCGGCGCTTCGCCTCCGCGCGTGCGGTCGGGTCGCGGCGCCGGTTGCGCGAGAAAACACGTTCGGAAACGCGCTGGCCGACTGCTTCGCGGCGATCGCCCAAATCGTGCTCGGCCATCCTGAAGCCGCCATCCGCCGTTTGCCGGCGCACGGTCCCACGGCGCAGACGCGCGCGTTGACATCGTTCGCGCGCGATCTGGCTGCCCTCGGCTCGTCGCTCGGGAGCGAATCGGCGTCGCGGGCTCTTCAACGGCTGCGTTCGGCACATCAGGAAGGGCTCGCCGAAGCGGCCGCCGCTGCGCTTGCCTCGTTGAGGCAAGACGGCGCTTCTGCGCTGCTGACCGAGGCGGAAACCCGCGTCCTGGTGGAGTTGGCGCGTAGCCGCACGGCCAAGGCGATCGCCCAACAGCTGGATCGCAGCATCCATACGGTTCGCAATCAAATCAAGTCGGCGACGCGCAAACTCGGCGCCTCCGGCAGTATCGAAGCCGTTGCGCGCGCGCATCACCTCGGGCTACTGCGTTAAAGCCTCTGACCTAAAGTGGTCATGGTCCTTTAGCCGGGATTTCGGCAAGATGACTCCTGGCAAGTCCTGCCGGTTTCCACTTTAGAAAGGTTATTGATTTGTTTGTGTCTCTATGCCGCCGCGGTTTAGTCGCTGGGGCAGTTCTCGCGTTGCTTGCTGGTTGCTCCGCGGCATCGCAACTCTCTCCGTCGCCCGCCGGCGCGCAGTCGAATGCGAAGAAGCCCCTCGGCGCCTTTGGGCTTACGGCCGCGAAGCTCGCAACGCTGCGCAACAGCGGCATCACCGTCCCGCACGTGGTTGCACCGAACAATCGGACCTCGAAGTGGGGCCACGTGCTTTTCGTTGCCGACTACGTGGGCAACGTCGTCCAGGAATTCCAGCCCAACAAGGGCGGCGCGCTGCTGGCGACCATCAGCGACGTGGTTGGACCGCAAGGCATGGACTCCGACCAACACGGCAATCACTACGTGACGAGCCAAGGCACCGCCTCGGTTAACATCTACTCGCCGGGCACCTACACGGCGTCGAAGATCCTCAACGAAGGCAACCTGCAGGCACCGGCTTCCGTAGCCGTCTGTCCCAACGGTACGGTGTACGTGTCGAACACTTACGCGAACAATGGGTACAGCAATGGCAGCATCCAAATCTTCGCGCCGAACGCGACGTCGCCGACCGGTTCGATTCCCGATTCCAACATCTACTTCTCGTTCTTCGTCGCGTGCGACAAAGCTGGAAACGTTTGGTACGACTACCTCAACACCAGCATCGTAACCGGCGTCGCCGAGTACGCGCCGTCGACGGGCACCATCACGCAGTTCGGAAGCCTCGGAATCGCTTTCCCCGGTGGTATCCGAGCGTTGGGAAATGGCTTGCTCTCGATCAACGACCAGAGCGCCAGCCAGACCAATGGAAGCGTCGAAGTGTTCAACGGTTCCAACATGGCCGGCGGCCCGGTTTCGACCATCACCGGTTTCGCCGATCCCGTTTCCGGCTCGTGGATCAAATCTGACGCCGCAACGTGGCAAGCAGACATCTCGAATCAGCGTGTCGACTACGCGACGTTGGCCGGGAGCCCGCAGATCCGGTACTCCATCGGTGTGGGCGTCCTTCAGGGCCCGGTAGATGCTCTCGTCTTTCCCCACGGCAACAGGTAAATCGAATACACTGCTTGGCCGCCTGCGTTTGTGCCGGCGGCCAAGCCAAGCATGCGGAGCATTTTGTCATCCTGAGCGGAGCTGCTTGTCATCCCGAGCGGAGCGCCGAAAACGCGCAGTCGAAGGACCCCTTTTGTCAGTAGTATGAGGTCTGAGGCCTTTCGTCGCATCCGCGGAATCCAAGGTAGCACAGTGATCGTCAAGCCAGCGGCCTTCGCGCCGCAGATACCACATTAGCAGCATGGCTTGGGTACAAAAGGAGCCTTGGCACTATTGGCAGGGCGACAAGGTGGTAGAACTTCGTCGGTCGCTCATCGAGTATCGACCAACGGAAACGCACCAACACTTCGTCGTACAAACGTTTTGCGAGATTGCAGAGCGGACGCCACGGCTGACAATACCTGCGTAAATGGTTGGCTTAACCGGGATGATGGTGCTGCAAGCGCCTCGCATCGCGGAAGCTAAAGCCGCCCAGGAGGGCGGGCGGGAGTTGGACCTCGGAAAGTGACGCGTTCTCCGGTGGAATAGCTGGCACAGACGGCGAACATACGGAGCCACTCGTCGCCTGATATCACTTCGCCCGAGATCTACTTAAAGGAGCAAGGTTAATGAACACCCCTGGTTTACTTAGGTGCGCCGGCGCTGTCGTTGTACTTGTATTTGTTTCGGCGTGCGGAGGCGGCTCGACGCTCTCGCCGTCGGCCGGTGCGGTCGCGCCGTCGGCCGCTACGCGCAAGGCGACCTACGTAGGTAGGACGCTGTTCGTAAATGGGAGGCCGGTAACGGCGGCGAGGCTGAATCCACTGCCGCGTTACGCAGAGCTCGTACCGGATCAGTTGAGGTCAAAGAAGTACGAGTACATCTTCAACATCTACAGCTCATTCGGCAGCATTTTCAACTATCCAAAGAGCACCCAAATGATTGGTGAGCTTGGTGGTGGCGGCGGGCAAGGGTGCACCAACGTTTTGTACGGCTATGGGAACAAAATTATGTGGAACGCCGGGCGTACGAACGACGTGGTTACCGAATACAGCGTTCCGGATAATAAGGTCCTCAAGACGGTGTCTCTTAACTACACGTACACATCGAGTTGCGCCATGAATGCCGCCGGCGATCTTGCAGTCGGCGTCCTACTGGGTAATTCTTTCGGCCCCGGCGGTCAGGTCGTGATCTTCAAGAACGCGACCGGCTCGGGTAAGGTGTACAACACGCCCTTGAACAAAGAGTACTTCGGCGGTTACGATCCCAACGGCAATCTCTTTGCCGACGGTTTGGACACGAGCTACAGCTTCATGCTCGTCGAGCTTCCGAAAGGCCACAAGAAATTCGTTACGATCAAGACGAGCAACTCTCCGCAGTTCCCCGGCTCGGTGCAGTGGGATGGCAAGTATCTCAGCGTGTTCGATCAGCTCACGAGTGAGACGTATCGTTACACCGTTAGTGGAACAACTGCGACGTTGCAGAGCACCGTACAGTATTCCGGCGCGAGCGACTGCGCGCAAACGTGGATCGTTACGGGCCTGCTGTATTGTGCCGACGCGGGAAATGACGACGGCGAGGTTTACAACTACCCGGCCGGCGGTTCACCGGCTGCGACGCTCGTTGGGAGCTTCGACGAACCTCTCGGGGTTGTGGCAGCGCACAAATAATCTACTTCAACATTGAGAGCGGCCGCCCACGGCCAGGGGCGGCCGATCCGTCAAAACTATAACTGCAATTGGAGAGATCGATGGACGAAGTACGCGTCGAGCAGAAAACCTATCAGATGCCACCGCACGAGGGGTTTACCGTCGCTCACTTTCTCGCAGTGGCCGACCTCAAGCGATCCGCCGAATTCTACAAAACGGTCTTCGGGGGAGAAATTGTGAGCATGGGCGATGGAAACGCCCCGCCGTACATCAAAATCGCAAACACGTGGCTCATAATCAACGTTGGAGGCGGCCCGACGCCCGACAAGCCGTCGGTAACGCTCCGCGTCCCCGACCCGGATAAGATCAGCAGTTTTATGAATATTCGGGTTGCGGATATTCAAGCGTGCTATGAATTATGGAAAAGCCGAGGAGCCGAGTTCCTCACCGAACCGATTCCCAAGTACGGCGAGATTCGCTGCTACATCCGCGATCCTGACGGTTACATTATCGAGGTCGGACAGAGCACCGATCTCACGTACGGTTAACACTTGCCGCGGATGGGATGCTGACCCAGCGGGCGGAAATCCGAAGAACGTCATCAGCGGATTCAGGAGCGGTACCGCAACGATATACGGCGTCGTAATTAGCCTAGCAAAGCGCTAAGCCCATCCGCTCGCGCACCCAGCGCCGTTGGCGCCTTCAGGAGACACATCGGATGAAGAGCTTCGATTTCGGACGCTGTGCGTTAAGCAGCTGCATCGTAGCGGCAATGCTCGCGGGGTGCGGCGGATCGCAAGCGCCGATCGGTGCGCCGGGCGCGCTGCCGCATGGCGCGGCGATTGCCGTGCACGCCGGACATCCGGTGGCGCACCCGACCTCGCTATTCTTCTACTCGCCTCGCCCGCTCAAGTTTACGGTGCGGCAGACCGGCTACTACGGTCGCTTCACCATGTCGGATTCTGGCTGCTACATGATTGCGAGCGTGAGCCCCAACTCGGCCAAGGGTCCGAGGGCGACATTCAAGGTCACGCCAATTGAGACGGCATCGGGCGGCGTATGCGTGGTAAGTGTTGCCGATGCTCAGGGATACACGGCAAATGTCATTGTTTCGAACCCGGGGTATTAGCAAAAGGATCTCGCTTGCTCCCCCCGGTCCTGCACCCACGTTCCAGTTCAACGTGGCGGAGAACATCAAGATATTAGCCGCAGTCGACGTTCGCGTTTTTAAGTTTGTTTATTAACGGCGAACATCGAGATCTGGCCACAATCAACGTTCGCGTTTTAAGATTTTTTATTAGCGGTACTGTTAGCGCCGTTCCGAATTGACATTCTCAGCGAGCAAAAACGTCGGTCCCTCGCGGGTTTTGCCGACTTGACTCGCAGTGCCAATTGAGGAGGTACTAATGATACGGAAATCATTCCGGCATGTCGTTACCGCTCTGGCAATTCTTGTCGCGTTCGTTGGCCAGGAAACGTGGGCACTGGCCGGCACGACGGGCGGTTTGACCGGATCGGTAGTCGACGCCGAAACGTCCGCACCGGTAGCAAACGCGCAAGTGACGGTTGTAAGTCCGTCGCAGGCCGCCTCGCAAACTACCGATGCACTCGGTCACTTTACGTTTTTGACGCTTACGCCCGATACGTATACGGTGAGCGTCACCAAGGGTGGGTATCAGGCACTCAGTGTGCCTGGCCAAAACGTCTTCGCCGATACGCGGCAGACGGTCAGCGTACGGTTGATCAAAGAACTCAGAACCATCGCGCACGTCTCCGCGACCGGAGCCGATACGCTAGTGAAATCGGGTACCACGGCCGACGTCTACTCGGTCAATGCGGCCTCGCAAAAAGCCGTCGCGGCCTTGGGCGGCGGCGGATCGCTCAACTCGGCCTACTCGGCCGTGGCCAGTGTTCCGGGTGCGTACGTCGTGCCCAACCAAACCGGATATTTCCAAACTGTCGCGATTCGCGGCGGCGACTACGACCAAGTCGGATACGAGTTCGACGGTGTTCCTGCGAACCGCTCGTTCGACAACTTTCCGTCGAGCTCGGCATCGTCGCTGGGCAACGCCGAAGTGCAAGTATACACCGGCGCAAACCCGGCCAACTCGGAAGGCCAGGGCCTTTCCGGCTACATCAACCAGGTCATCAAGACCGGCAGGTATCCAGGCTATGCCACTGCCGACTTGGGCATCGGCACACCTGCGTACTACCACCGAGCCGCGGTAGAGGTAGGGGCTCGACACCCGACCGGCTCTTCTCGTACTACATCGGTGTAGCCGGTTACAATCAGGCCTTCAACTATCTCGACAATCAAAACGGCGCGGCCTACGACAACTGGGTCGGAGCTCCGATGTCGCTCGCTCCCAATATCAGTTACGCCCCGACCGTGAATTATCTCGTAGGCTCACCAGCGCCATTCCAGTATTTCATGGGGCCTTTCAACTACTCGGCCCTCGCCTCGATCGCTGCGCGCGACGTTGTGATGAACTTTCACGTTGGCATCCCACATCGCTTCGACGCGGGTCGCGATGACGTCCAGCTACTATGGGACAGCGAGTCGCTGCACAATTTGTTCTACTCGACAACCAATGACATCACCTCAACGGCCGGTTGCGGCGGTCTGACCACGGGTGCGGCCTGCGCCAATGCAATCGGCCTCGGAGCACCCGTTTACGTGGATGGCATCACCTGGACGTGCCCGGGTGCCGTCGGCCATACTTTCTCCGGCTCTAGTCTAAACGGGCAGGCTGGATGTGCGACGACCTACTTCTTCCCGAATAGCACTAATCGCACGGCTCCGTTCCAACAGATTCCGTCAAGCGTCGACGATACGACCCGGAACGACCAAGAAATCGTGAAGTTGCAGTACACGAAAAACTTCGGTTCCACCTCGTTTCTGCGTCTCTACGGCTACACGTACTACAGCGACTGGTTACAAAACGCTCCGCAGACGATTTATGCGGACTTTACTGGATGCTGTGCCGGAGACTACGAACTCACGTCGCATACGCGAGGCATCAGTGCAACCTATCAAAATCAGATCAACGAGCAGAATCTCGTGAGTCTGCAGGCGTCGTACGTTACGGCGAACAGTATCCGCGACAACAACCACTGGTATTCGGTCGCCGGCGAGGTCGCCGCGCCGATCGTCAGTTCCAAGAATCCGTACGCAGGCATTTGCTATGGAGCGACCACCCCGAGCGGACCGTTCGGATCGGTGCCTTGCACCCAGAAAACCGGCCTCACCGCCTCGGGCGCGCCGGTTCCCGGCTCCGGCGGCCTATCGTTCGGTCAGATCGGCGGCGGCCAGGCGCCGAGCCTTGCCGGATTCTCGTGCGGGGGCGCCCCCTGCGAGTACCTATTCGCCGAAAATGGTCTCAATGCCACCTACAATCAGGTAATTCCGAAGTTCTTCTCAGCTTCAGCGACCGACGAATTTCGACCGTCTGACAGATGGCTTTTCAACCTCGGCATCAGGCTCGACAGTTTCGCGTTCCAGGGTGAGAATACCGATACCGGGGTGGCGCGAGACTTCTGGACCAACGCCTACAACCAGGACAACTGCATCAATAACGTCAGCGGCAAGCCGTCGAGCAAAGCCGGCCTCGGCATCTCCGTTACGGCGGCGTGTCCATCCGGCTATCATCCGGCGAATTGGCAAAATCTTCCCGCGGACGTCACCTTCAACATTTACCAACCGCGCATTAGCGGAACGTACAGCGCGGATCCCGGAAACGTGATTCGTTTCTCGTACGGCCGCTACACGCAAGCGCCCAACTCGGCGTTCGAGCAGTACAGCACGTCGCAGGAGAACCTTGCGGCCTACGACGCGGCGAATTTCTACGCATTCGGCCGCACCTCGCCGGGTTATCCGATCCGTCCACCGACCTCCATCAACTATGACGTATCTTGGGAGCACCACTTCAAGGGAACGGGCATGTCGCTCAAGTTGACTCCATTTCTTCGTCAAACGCAAGACCAGATCCAGAGCTTCTTCCTCGATCAGAAGACGGGGTTTGTCTCTGGTCTCAACGTCGGCGACCAGCGCAGCCAAGGCATCGAGTTCCAGTTGCAAAAGGGCGATTTCTCGCGAAACGGATTCGCGGCCCTTCTCTCGTTTGCGTACACGAACTCCTATATTAACTACGGCAGCATCGCGTCGGGTCAGTACGGCACGTCGGTCGTCGCCGGCACGAACCAAGTCATCTCCGCGTATAACGCCTTTACCGCCGCGTGCAGACCGAATGGTCCGTGGGTCGGAAAAATCGGACCGAACCACGTTCCACTTTGCGGCACGGCGCTGAATGGACCGGGAGCAACCGTTGCCGCAGCCCCTTGCTATACGACCGCGGGTGCGCCCGTGTACCACTGCACGGCTGCAGACGTCGGCAACCCGTACTGGAACAACCCGCAGCCGTTAATAGATCCAGGAACCGCATTCCCGACGTTCGATATCTTCCCAGGCGGCATCGGCTCGAGCGGAGCGGCCTTCGGCGTACCCTACGCGGCTACGCTGGTTTTGAATTACAGGCAGAACAAGTGGGCAATCACGCCATCGTTCACGTTTGCGGGCGGCGGCAAGTACGGTATTCCGCAGACGATGACCGGTATCAATCCTGCGAGCTGCGCCGCCGTTTTACCGGGTGTAACCGGATCTAACGGCGCTGGCCGCTACGATGCGCTCTCGTGCGCGGTCGGCGGTCAGTTCCTGGGAGCGATTCCAGACACGTACACCGGCGTCTTCGATCCGCTCGGCTCGTTTACGGAGCCGAACCTGATCGCAATGAACCTCCAGCTAACCTACGACGTGAGCCCGCGCTTGACGTTAACCGGCGTATTGGCAAACATCTTCAACACTTGCTGGGGTGGAACCAAGGCGCCGTGGACGAGCTCGAACGGCAACGCTTGTACGTACACGGCAACGCCCCAGGGCGGATACGGGGGCGAAATCTTCCCCGTCGGCAACATGTACAACCCGCCCGGTTTCAACGGCTCGATCGTTCAGCCGATCGTCAAATACCCGTACTCCCCGTTATTCGGTGCGTTCAACGCACCGAGCCTCACGGGTTCACTGAAGACCCCGTTCCAGTTCTACGTGACGGCGAGCGTCAAGATCTAGTCGCATTCAACGTCACGCTGGAAAAACGAGAGGCCTCCTCACCGGGAGGCCTCTCGCCAGGCGTCTGACAGCAGGGGAGATGAGGAGGGTGCGAGAGAAAATCTCGCTCATTGTGAACCGCTTTTTGGCACTCGTCGGCGCGTTCGTACTCGCAGCCGCGCAACCCGCCGTCACCCTCGGCGCTCCTCGGGGAGGCCTGGTGGTTTCTCGTCCGCCTGTTCCAGCTCCCCACGCTGACGCTCGCGGCGCGTCCGCTAGTCAGGATGACTTCAAGGTTCCATTCCACGTCAACGTCCAGCCGCAGCCGATAATGGAGCCACAACATTTCACGCTGCGCTCGGTTGGTTTTAATCCGCAAGCGCCGGTGTCTCCATACCGGCAGTACGTCTGGCAACTCCCGCGTGGCTACCTTTGGTATCCGGCGTTGTCTTCACCGGCATGCTACGCAACGAATAACTTTTGGAACTCACCGAGCGAGCAACAGCCGGCAGACCTTACCCTTGGTTCGCTGGTCGACGGAAAATCCAATCTGCTCTCGCCACCGTCGCATACCGGCTTGGCAGCGGGGAACGATCCCGGTGCAGCGAGTTCACGCCCCTTCACGCTCCAGGTTGGATTTTACCCGACAGCATGCGGGGCACCGAGCTTCACAAACCTATAAACAACAAACTCTAAGGCGCCGGCGGAAGGCTGGGAGATCGCTCCCGGCCTTCCGTATGTATGCGGCGTCAACGCCCCTCGTGCCAGCCGCCTTATTCAGAGCAGTGAAGTCCCTCCGGCATGTTTTTAAACATTCTTCATATCATCGGATTAGTGTTATCGAAAACAAACGAGGAGGTATTTAGGTGCTCAATAAAAACTTTGTATTCGCAGGTGTTATCGCAGGAGCCATGTTGGCCGCCTGCACGGGTCACGGCAGCGGCGACGTCGTGCCCGCGAGCGGACCCGTCACTTTGCCGGCAATCGCGCCCGATGTGGCGATAACGGCGACGCTTCCTAAAAACACAGTCGGCGAGGAACTCCCTAGCGCCGGTCTTGGTACTTTTAATTCACCATTTTGGAAGGCGACCATTGGTGGATTTACCCAAACGCAGTTCTCTCAGACGCTGGCGTTCCCGCCGGACACGAAGATCACGCTACGCAATCTTTCTCATACGACTCCCCATACGATGAACGTGATCCAAACCGTCCAGGGACCGCCCGCGAAGTTTCCGGCGAACCCGTCCCTGCCGACTTCTCCGGCGGGCCATGGTATTCTCGGTGCGGGATTCCGCAGCGGGATCTTACAGCCGGGCAAATCGGTGACCATCACCCTTTCAAAGGCCGGCACGTACTTAATCGGCTGCGCATTCCATTACAGCGAAGGTATGCGCGACGTTTTCGTAGTCGAGAAGGGAGCGAAGCCGGGTCAGGAGGCCACGCCCCCGCCGGATGCGCGTTAGGCGCGCCAATTCCAGGTATCCGTTAGCGAACGGATGCAAGAACAGCGCGTGTATCTTCGCATCTTCGCCGTCGCGATCGCCATCGGACTCGACGTCCTCGCACTCTCAGTCGCGATCGGCATAAAGCAGCCGCCCTGGCGAACTCGCCTTCGCCTGGGCGGCTCGTTTGCCGTCGCCGAGATCCTCATGCAGCTCGTCGGCCTCGCTCTCGGCACCGGCTTCGGTCGTCTCACGGGAGAAATAGCGACCTGGACGGGGTTGCTCGTGCTGGCCGTCATCGGGGTTCTCATTTTACGCGAGGGCTTCTCCGAGCGAGATGACGACGAGAAGTTTAACGTCAACACCCCGCTGGGGCTTTTGTTTGCGTCGCTTTCGATAAGCCTCGACTCCTTGGGTGTCGGATTCGCGTTGCCCGCGATGCGCCTTCCGCTAGCGCCGCTCTTCGGAACCGTAGCCGTCTCGACGCTCTGTTTCACGTTTGTGGGTTTGGCATTTGGCGCGACCTTGGGACGTGCGTTTGAAAAGAACGCCGAACGGGCGGCCGGCCTCGTCCTCATTGCGATCGCCATTCTCTTCGGCTTTCAGAAACTTCGCGGCGCGTGATCCACGAGACGGTATCCGACCTTCCAAACGGTTTCGATGACGCCCACGCCGCCAAGTTTCTCCAGCTTTCGGCGAAGTTGGCCGACGTAAACGTCGACGATGTTACTCGAGCCGCCGAGGTCGCCGTTCCAGATGATATCGAGTATCCGCGAGCGCGATAGCACGATGCCTGCGTTGTGCGCGAACAGCTCGAGCAGGCGAAACTCGGTTACGCCAAGCGCGAGCGGCTTGCCGTCGTAGCTGACCGAGTGGGCGCTTACGTCGATGTGCAAGCGCCCGGCGTCGATCACGGTGCCGGAAGGCAGATGCGGCCTACGGGCAAGTGCGCGTAGTCGGGCGATGAGTTCGTGTTCCTCGAATGGCTTGACGACGTAGTCATCGGCTCCGCAGTCGAGACCTTCGACCCGGTCTTCGACTGCATCGCGTGCCGTCAACATGAGGATGGGCATGTGCACGCCCTTGGCCCGCGCGTTGCGGACGACGCTAAAGCCGTCAAGGCCGGGCAACCCCACGTCCACGACCGCAGCATCGTACGGATGACCGAGCAGATGGTCTAGGCCGGCACGGCCATCGGTTATTATGGTCGCTGCGAACCTCTGCGCTTCGAGCATCGAGCGAACCGCGCGTGCAACCAGGAGGTTGTCCTCGACGATCAAGATACGCATCCGTATCTCGCTCTGCATTCACCTCACCGTTGCGGTACGTCGCCGTAGCTGTAGGTTGGGTGAGGTGACGGCGAAGGAGCGCCGCTCGGTGTCGCGGTTCCTTTCGGGATAGGGGTTGCCTCTTGGCCGGGCTTGGCCGACTTCGAAACCGCGAGAACGTCGTGCATGCCGAACTTGTAATGAAACGCACAGCCGATCAAATAAATGCCGGCTTTTGAAAGCGTGATGGTGACGGTTTTGCCCGGCTTGATGATGCCGCTCGCGTAACCGGTTCCCAATATACCGTGCCCCTGTGCGTTAATCCGCAAGGTTGGGTTCTTGGGGAACTGCGCCGGCGGCCCTTTTATCTCCGCAACGACGTCGAGGGTGTGCTCGGTCGTCTTCGAAAGATTGCGTAGCGTAATCTTCGTGCCGGGCGGGAAGCCCAACGTCTGAGAGTATTGCGTCTGCGTATAGCCGCCGATCGTCGCGTGCCAGTACGGTGAGTTGTAGGTGCCGAGCCCCGCGCTCGGCAGCTCTTCGCCGATCGTGCGCGCTGGAAGGACTGCGGTTACCGCCAGGTCCGATTCGATCGGTGGAAGATTGACGCTCGAGCCCGGCAGGACGTTTCCGCCGAGGTTATGGCTGCTGCAGGCGATCAAAATCGCACCTGCGATAACGGCCGAGAATGCCACGCGTTTTTTGAACATAGGGCCTCCTAAGGGGGTTCTTTCCGTCCCAGAATAGCCAAGCCGGATGAAGAATTCGTAAATCTCACGGCGAACGGACCTCGATAGCCAGGGAGGGACGATATGAGGCAGTTTGATAGCTTCGCCGGCGCGTGTCTTATCGCGGCGCTGTTGACCGCGTGCAGCGGCAGTATCGGTTCCTTCTCGACCCCCACGTCCGTCGCGACGCCGACGTCGCAGCCCTCGCCCGAAGTCTATGGAGTCGTCTATTCGTTCAAGGGCCGGTCGGATGGCGCGAACCCCGTTGGGGGCGTCATTGAATCGCAGGGCAGTCTCTACGGCACGACCTACGCCGCCGGCGGTCCGGGCTGCAACGGTGCCGGCTGTGGAACCGTCTTCGCGGTCGGCCTCACCGGCGGGGAAAAAACGCTGTATCGTTTCAAGGGCAATCTCGACGGAGCGAATCCGACCTCCTCACTGCTTTCCGTCGACAAAATACTGTTTGGTACCACGCAATCGGGCGGCGGTTCGGCCTGTGGAACCGGCTGCGGTACGGTCTTTTCAATTAGCCCGTCGGGCAGCGAGCGCATTCTCTATAGTTTTGCCGGCGGCACGGATGGAGCCAATCCGGAAGCCGGATTGCTGAACGTTCGCGGCGAGTTGTACGGCACCACCGAATACGGCGGAAACGCCGCCTGCCAGGGCGGATGCGGAACGGTTTTCAAAGTCGCCCGGTCTTCCGGGAAGGAAACCGTCGTGTACCGTTTCCGAGGTGGGAAGGACGGATTTCATCCGGTCTCGCCGTTGATTTACGTAAACGGCGATTTTTACGGAACGACGCAGTCCGGAGGCTTCGTTTCCTCCAGTTCCAACCACGCGTGCGTCTATTATGCGCCGGGCTGCGGCACCGTCTTTAAGGTGTCCTCCAGCGGTCGCGAACGCGTCGTCGCGCGGTTCTTTTGGAGTTTTAGCAACCCGAATGGCGGTGCAACGCCCACGGCCCCGTTGGTCTACGCGAACGATAGATTCTATGGAACGACGATCTTAGGCGGCACCGACGGCAACGCCACCATGTTCGGCCCCGGTTGCGGGACGGTCTACGGAATGAGTCCGTCGGGACAACTGAACTTCATTCATCTGTTCCAGCAACCCAACCACTACAGCTGCACCGCCGGCGCTCCAAACGGGTTAGTTATCGACAACGACTGGCTATACGGCACTACGCAAAACCCCGGCACGATCTTTAAGGTCAGCCCGTCGGGAACATTTAAGAGTCTTCATCGCTTCGCCGGCGGCACCGACGGCAGCTTACCCTTAGCCGGTATGGTCGCTGCCCCGAACGGATTACTCTACGGCACGACCTACGCCGGTGGTGGCCCCGGTTGTTATAAGAACTCCGGCTGCGGCACAATTTTCGAAATCATGCCCTAGACGTCTTGTCATCCTGACCCCTTGTCATCCTGAGCGGAGGCGCGAAGCGCCGCAGTCGAAGGACAGCACGCGCCTCAATTCCAGGGTTCGAAGTGCAGTGTGGCCTGCGGCGGGAACGGCTGTTGGCAGAGTTGTTTGCGTTGCGAGCTGTGGCCTTTGCGAATCTCGGCCACGATGCAAACGAATTCATTTTTCGCAAACCAGAACCTGATCTTGCCCATCGGCCCCGTCTTGCCGGTCTTTACGACTCGGTCGTAACTCAGCGTGACCGTGACGCCCGCTAGTTTGTTGCTGCCCTGCGTAACGGTTATCACCGATGTCGCGTTCGCCGCCGGCAAAACGGCGCTTTGCACGTTCGGAAGCTCCGTCGAACCCAGCGTGCTGCCGCTTCCGCCGCCGCAGCTGGCGAGCAAGACGACGGCAGCGAACGTGACAGCCGCGTAGGTGCTGCGAACTAAAGCATTCATATGGTGCTCCCCTTCGAAGAAATGTATTGTATGAACGGCGTCCGTTAGCAGTCGGGCTGGACGCTCAGCTGCACGGCGCTCATTGCCTTAAAGGTACGTTCCTCTTCCCAGTGCGGCCACAATCCTTGCACGAGCGTGTCGAGTGGCTGCCACATGATCACCCAGCCGGCGACGACCAGACTCTCGCTCACCAACAGCCGCAGGTCTTCGGGAATCCAGAACAGTCGCTGCGCCGCGGTCGACGCAACCAGGCTGAGCCCGAAAAAGAGAACGCCGATGAACAGCCCGCGCAAACCCACCCACCGCATCGCAACCAGCTTACGGCGAGCTTCCGTTACCATATGTTCGCAATACCGCTCGAGCGCACGTTGCGCGCGCGCTTCCGTTTCCGGCGCGATTTGCTCCTGCGGTAACAGAATGCGGAGTTTGGCTGTCTTTAACTTCGAGGCAAGATGCGGCAGCTGCGCGAGTTGTGCGAGGCTCGAAACGCTGTCGAGGTCGTCCGTAAACGGGTCGAACTCTCGCTCGCGAAAAAGGTCGCGGAGATCGTTCACTCGGATCGTTACTTCGGTAGACGAATCCTCAGCCATGACCAACCATTCTGCGACAAGTCTGCTTGTCATCCTGAGCGAAGAACGCTCTTGTCATCCCGAGCGGAGCGCCGCTTTGTCATCCTGAGCGGAGCGCCGAAGGCGCGCAGTCGAAGGACCCGCGCCTGCAAATCTCGCGCTCTACTTGATCGCTTTGACGTCCTGTACGGTCACCGGTCCGGCGTTGTTGCCCCACGACGATCGCACGAAGGTTGCAACCGCTGCGATGTCGCTTGCTGCAAGTTGTCCCCGCCATGACGGCATTTCATTACGACCTTGCAAGATCGTCGTCAACATCGGCGTAGGATTGGCGATATTGACGTGCGGATTCCCCGCGAGTGCCGGGCCTACTCCGCCTTCTCCGTTGGCCTGATGGCAAGCAGCGCAATTCTTTGCATAGACCGAAGCTCCAACTTGTACCGAGACGGGTGAGCCGATTGCGGCGACTTGTTCTTCCGTCACCGGTGAGGCATTGTTTCCCCAGGCTGAGCGAATATATGTGGCGACCGCCGCAATACTCGCATCGGTAAGCTGTCCTTTCCAGGTTGGCATTTGATTGTTAAACGACTTGCCGTTGACATTGAGGGGGCCGGTGCGCCCGTTGACGATGACACCGATCATCGCGCTGGGGTCGGCGGCAAGGACAACGGGGTTGCTTGCAAGGGGCGGATACGTGTTGGTCCCTTGGCCCGTGGGTTGATGGCAGGTCGCGCACTTCGTGGCAAAGAGCTGGGCGCCGCTCAGCGCCTCTGGCGCGCGCGCGGCCGCAACTTGATCTTCAGAGACCGACGGCCCGCTATTGTGCCACGCGGTTCGCACGTAAGTCAGTACCGCCGCAATTTCGGCGTTCGAAAGCTCGCCACGCCACGAGGGCATGTTGCCGCCGTACTGCGTACCGTTCACCATAATCGGACCCGTGCGCCCGTTTAGAACGGTTTGTATGAGGTTGGCGCTATCGACTTGATTGACGTCGGGATTCGCCGCCAGCGGCGGGTAGGGGCCGCCACCCTGGCCGGTAGCCTGATGGCAGACCGCGCAATTGACAAGGAAGATCGCTTTGCCATCGGGCGCCTGGGCGCCCATCACCCTACTGCCGGAGTTAGCCAGAATCAATCCCGTTACGATGATTCCGGCGACAAACAACGTCACGTAAATCTTCAAGCGGGCCTCCGATCAGCGGCGCGTCATCCGCTAGAATGTCATCGGTTAGAATGTCATCGGTTTCGACGGCTCACATCGACAACCTGTCGCTGCGCGAGCTTACGACTGCCTTGTGGCCTTGCAGTTTTGTCATTGCCCATATGAGCCATGCTATACAGAGTCGGCTGGAAATCTCAACGCCAGTCCGCTTACGCTTCCACGGGGGTGTTGAGCTATTGCGATTTCAGGATAAACAAAGTCGCTGACGTCGCCGCTTTATCGAGCGAACCGAACACGTCGGGGCAAGATCGGCGTGCGATCGCGACGATCGAAGCATGCGGTATCCGCATTTCACTCGCCGACCCGATCTGAGGCATCCGCGGGCAGAGTAAGCAAGCGAACGATTGTCCTTTAGTCAAACCGAGCGTGTCGAGGGCGAGAATGTGAAGAAACGCCCTCCCGGCCTTCACAATCGATTCCAGGGCTTGAACTAAGATGGGCGGAAATGCGAGGAAACGGGGGCAGAACTATGCGGGCCTTTAGTAAAATGGCGATTCTGTCGTGCATTAGCGTTGTCAGCTCTGCTGCGATAGTGCTCGCCATGAGTAAACCGGTTGAGGCGATGCCGAACTTTGCGCAAGCATACGGCATTAAATGCTCCGAATGTCACGTTCAAATTCCGGCGCTGAACGCGTACGGGCGCTACGTTCAAAGGACTGGGTACGCCGCCTTGAACCCGCATGTATTGCAGCGCGAATCTCCGGTGTGGCTCGATTATCCCGTCAGCTACTCGCAGCAAGCGCCAAGTGCGGCTTCGTGGGACATCGGGAGTATCGGATTGCACGCCGACGGCGCGTTCGGAACTCCCCAAAGCGAATGGACCTATCACGTACAACAATGGCTCTGGCAGGGGAGCCAACCCGGCGGCCTCGACACCGCATGGTTTGCCTACAACAATTTTTTCAACGGTGCGGGTCACATCTTCGTGGGGAAGCTCGAGCCGCCGGCGCCATCGGAGTTTAGCCAGTGGCTCGACGTTAGCGGCCTTACCGTCAATTCTTCGGCGGAGATCACCGTCGGCGAACACACCTATCAGTTGGATGCCAATAGATGGGGACAAAAATTTGCGTACATCCGAGGTTCGCTCGATGCAGAAATTGCATACGTTACGTCGGGCGCCGACCTCAACGGATTCAACGATTACGACTGGACGCAGGACAAGACGCTGCAATACAAGCTTGCCTTTGCGAACAGGAGTAACCCCCTCGAGTTCGGCTACTTTGGTGCGCGTGGTTCCGTGCCTTTGAGCGAAGGCGGCTTCGACCAATATTACACTAATGCTTTTTACGCCCAGCGCGATCCGGTTGCCGGCGTGCCCGGCTTCCTCGCCACGTATCAGATGAATCACGACGGCAATCCTGGTCTGGGTGCCCCGCCGGCTGGCAGCAACGGAGTTTCGTACGAAATCTACGATAACATCGGCCAGCGTGGGCTCATCTCCGTCGGCGAGCAGTTGACGAACGACGGCCTGGGCAATCACACTCAGATCGGCAACATCGATGCCTCCTATCACGTCACGCGCTTTATTATGCTCTACGCGGAAGAGGCGCTTAGCGTCGGCCAGAAGCCGACGTGGAACGGGCTGATCTGGTTCGCCCTGCCTACGGGTCCGGTGTGGCCGGCCTTGTCGCAGTAACGGCGGAGCGCCGCAGGCTTAGGACGACGGAAGCGCCTCGAGCAAGAGCGCCTCGCGTTCCGCGGTAATGCCGCTTTTCAACGGTACGTCTTGGTCGCGGCGACGATCCCACTCCCATGTATCGCGGATGGTCGCGCTCAAATCGCGATAGACGAGTCCGTTTTCCATGGCGCGAGCTGCCGAGAACGAGTCCCACGCGCCGCCCTCTTCGTCGGGAACCCATAGTGGCATTTCGCTCCACGGTTGCACGCCGCGTTCCAGCAGAAATGCTTGCGAAGCCCACACGAACTCGGAGTCGGAACGCAGTACCTTGCGGCATTCTTCCAGCAACGCCCCGAACGATAAACGGTATTGGGGTCCGGTTGCGTTGAGCGTGCCTCCGCGGCGAGCCGTCAGCGACGAAACGATCCATTCGGCGAGATCGCGCGCGTCTATTATCTGCACTCTCCGCTCGGGCTCGCCCGGCGTGAGCGTTCGTCCGCCTCGGGCGATGCGGCGAACACAGTACGTGAAGCGATCGCTCTGATCGTACGGTCCGGCGACCAACCCGGGCCGCACGATGAAGGCGCGTTCACCGAACTCGGCGCGAACGATCCCTTCGCAACGAGCTTTAAGCGGTCCATAGGTTTCCGGCGTCATTTCCGTTGCGTTCGGATCGCCGGTATCCCAGATGAGAGCGGTTTCGTCGGATCCAGGCGCACAATCGTCGCGATAGGCGTTGATGCTGGAAATAAAAGCGTAGACCGCATCCGGGCTTTTCCCCCGAAGGTACGCACACGACGCCGCGACGTCGCGCGGCAGAAAGCCGCACGTGTCGACGATCGCGTCGTAGCGGTCCGTCAGCCGGTCGAGGTCGCGCGATCGATCGCCGACGACGTTGGTCGCACCTGGCAGCCCCACGGGCAGCGAATCGCCGCGATGAAATAGGGTCACGCGATGGCCGAGCGCGATCGCGCATTCGGCTATATGCCGCCCGATGAAACGTGTCCCTCCAAGATCAGAATCCGCGTCATAAACCCGGCTACGGCCGGCTTTTCCCGAATCCTTCACCATTCCGTTGCGTCGCATTCTCCGATTATTCATATTGTGGGCGTAGTCTGGCGTCAAGAAAGGGTTTTACATGATACGAACTTTGAGAATCTTTGGGATAGCCGTGCTCGCGGCGAGCCAGTTGTTCGCGGCCAGCGGTCCGGTAGCCGCCCGCACAAGTATCGACGTCGTGGCTTCGAATTGGAAATTTACGCCGTCGACTATCAGCCTCCATGTCGGCGAGGCGACCACCATACGCCTAACGTCCAGCGAAGGCGTCCACGGGTTGGCGTCCGAGGACCTCGGTATCCCGGCAACGACGATTAGCCCCGGTCAGTTTACAAGCGTGACCGTGACTCCCAAAAAGGCCGGGAAGTACGTGATTCATTGTTCGATCATGTGCGGTGCGGGTCACCCCAACATGGCGCTTACGGTTAACGTTCTCCCCTGAGCGTACGCTTGGGTCGAAGACCCATGAAGAGACGCGTAGTCACCCGGACCAACCGATCCATCAAGAAAGCCCTCGTACGAAATCGAGGGCTTTCGACGTTCTGCGCTGGTTGTCGACGGGATGCGCCTGCATCAAAACTTTAGAAATTTAAAATCGCGTTAACGAGTCGTTGTTTGGCTGTAGGCGGAATTCGCAACGTACAGATTGCCCGCTGAATCGAAAGCAAGGGCGCGCGCACTCTTCACACCTTGAGTTATGCTTCGAAATGGCAACGAGCTTCCCGGAGCATAAACCAATACCGCGCGGGGATCTGCAACATATAAATTGCCAGAGGTATCAAAAGTCAAGGCGCGAGGTTCGCTTGCCTTGATCCTCCGTTGTTCCCGCTTTTTTTGCGGCTCCGTAGACAGTTATATCGGCCGGATGTCGGTTTCCGACGTACAAATCGCCGGAGCTATCAAATGCCATGGCGTCAGGCAGACCGATACCATGGGAAATCGTCCTTATCACAGAGCCACCGCCGGGCGCGTAAACAGTTACATTTTCGTGAGGGTAACCCGAATTTGCCACGTACAGGCTCATACCCGCCGCGTGGGGTAGCGCGCGCTTCGCGGCCGATCGCGACGCGGCGGTCGGAACGCCTGGGAGTGATGTAGGGTGAGAGTCACTACCGCCGCACGCGGCCAAGAGCGCCGCGCTAAGCGACGCTGCGGCGAGGCGAAATGGAGTTTTTATTCTTACAACCCCTAAGGAAGATAACGTGCCGGGACGTTCGACAATTCCAGCCGAGCCCCCGGCCCTGATCGCCTGAGCCCGGCTGGTCTGCTCGGCGACAGCGTCGTTGCGGCGATGCCGGTAGTCGCTGCGATGGAACCACGCGCCATTCGTGGAACGAGCCAAGCCTGCGCTTCGTTGCGCGGAGAGGGGACACACGGCGAATGAACGTTGAAGAAGTGTGCGATAGTTGTTCTTGTACGGATGAGACCGCTTGTCTATCTCATCGCGACGGTGCTACTGGTGCTCGTCAGCAGATTCTCTGCTATCGCCGGCGACCCTCAGTACCTAGCCGTGAGTATGCGGAGTGATGCCCTCTCTGCATTTTGGGGACAACCGATCACGATAGACGCGCACATCTTACTCCCAGACTCTTACTACAAAGAGCCGAAACTACGTTACCCGGTCCTGTACTGGATTCAGGGATTCGATCAGTACGGCGACCCGGATTTTAGCAGAAACGCTCGCATGGGAAAGGCCAATGCGGGCCTTACGCAGAGAGTTCATTTTGGTATTCCTCGATGGGATGTTCAACGGCGGCCACCAAGAATTCGCCGATTCCGCCAACAATGGGCCTTGGGGCAACGCGCTTACAACGGAGTTTATCCCCAACACGGAAACCTACTTTCGAGCCGTAAACTCTCCTTCGGCTCGATTTGTGGCCGGCCATTCGTCGGGCGCGTGATGCGCGCTTTGGCTTCAGGTTACGTATCCTGACCTCTTTGCTGGCGAATGGTCCGTTTCACCAGACCCGGTCGACTTCAGAAGCTTTCTCGGCGTCGATCTTACGGCAGCGGCGCCGCAGAACTTCTTCCACTCAGGATGGCGTGACGCTTGGAACGGACAGACATTGCAACAGTTTGCACATGATTCCGGCTGGGGGCAACGTCAGATTACCTCATTCAGTGCAGTCTTTAGTCCAAAGGGTAGTAACGGAGAACCAAAACAGCTTTTTGATACGAGGACGGGAGAGATGGATCAAGCCGTAGCCCAGTACTGGTGTGAGCACTACGACATTTCCTCACTCGTGCGCGAGAGTTGGTCAACATTGCAGCCCAAGGTACCCGGGAAGCTGCACATCTTCGTAGGTACCGACGATGACTATCATCTCAACGACCCCGTGGTGCTCTTCCAGAAGGAGCTGCACGATTTAGGCAGCGACGCTGAAATTCAAGTTATACCGGGTTTCAATCACCGAGATATTTTCAAGGCGGATGGCGATCTCAGGACCTACATTATCAAGGAAGCGTCAAGCCTTGTGACGTCGTGATCGGAACGCGCGAGAGCGATGTAGGCTGAGAGCCACTGCCGCCGCACGCGGCCAAGCGTCCCAGCCCATCTACGTGGGCGGCGACGAGCGGAAGAACGGGGGCAGTAAGGCGCCGTTCGTAAGCCGAACAATGCGCCTGTCGGAGGATGCGTGCCATGTCGCGTTTGGGATGCCGGAGCTTGTCGTGGATTCTAGTGAGCCTGCTGTGGGTGGGATGCAGCGGAAGCGTGAGCACCGTCCCCTCTCAGCCGCTCGTTTCTCCGGCGCCACCGATCGTCGCCGGTCGCGGTACCCTTGCCGTGATCAACGTCGCCGACGCGGCCGCAAAGCGGGTGTGGATCTTTCCCCCGCATAGCGACAAGTTCAGTCGAGAAATCATTTTTCACGGGTCGCAATTTCAGCCTAACTCGTTAGCGTTCGACCGGCGAGGGAGCATCTATATCGGCGTCAACGATACGTCATCGAACGGCGCCTACCGCGTTCTCGAAGTGAACCTTCGAGATTTCAAAGTCGCCCGCGAGATCGACGGCCTCCGGCAATGGGACCGAGGTTCCGTCGGGATCGACGATCAGAACAACCTTTACGTTGCCACCAAGGCCTTCATCGGCGGCGACATCAAGATTTTTCGGCCGAATAGGGAGACGAGGCCGTATATCGAGATCAAGGATCCCCTCGAACCGAGCAAGATGCTCGTCGGTCGCGACGCACTCTGGGTCGGATACACGGGAGCGGCAGGGATTCTCAATGCGTTGACACGGTATCGCCTGCGTTCCACCGACCAGACGTGGGTTCAGTCCACCGGATCCGACAGGTCCGCCGCGCTCGCGGCGAATCCCGACGATTCGTTGCTTGCGGTCGTGCTAAGCTTAAGCCAGAAAAATGTCGTGGACGTCTTCGATCCGAAGTCGCGTAAACGTGCGCGCATCCTGGAGGGCTTCGGTCGGATGACCAGCGACGAGTCCGGAAATCTCTACATTGCGGAACGTCCTGACAGGGTCCACGTCTGCAGTTTCAGCAGTTGTACCCGCTCTTTCGAGACCCCCCACACCTGGTCGCCTTTGGCGGTCGCCGTGAGTCCGCTCGACGGAATGCTCTATGTCACCACTGGCGGCAAGCCAAGCGTCGAGGTTTATGATCCGCGAACCGGTAAGCTCGTGATGCGGATCGCGCAGAAAGGGTTCGAACCGACTGCTCTCGCCATCGAGCCATAAAACGGTGGTGGTGCGCGAAAGCAGGAGAGCATCGACTCTCGGCAACAAGCGTCGCCACCAAAGGAGGTGCTTCGTGTTCCGCTATACTTCTTTCGTTTTAGTCCTCGCGATGGTTGGCTGTGCCCAACATGTAACGCCCTTCGCCCCAACTGGCTTGCAACCGGCGATGCCGAATGTTGGAGCGGCCGCGGCAAAACCGGCCGAAAGCGTGACCGCCAACGTGGCGTTTCAGAACGACGTGTTTATTCCCGGGAACCGCCCCGTTGAGTTTACTGTTTACTGGTCGTATGCCGCGAATCCGTTTTGGCACGTAGAAGTGCAACGGTGCGTAAAACCCGGCGCGGTGTTCGACACAAAGGTCGTCTATAATTACATCAAAGATGGGCCCCAAATAAAGTTCGGTGCGTCATACCCTTGTAGCATCATTACCGGAAATCACAGAGCCGTAACTTTCCGCTCAATGATTTTTGATCCCAACGCGCACTTTCACGTAAGGTATCGATCTGAATACGACTTCAACATCGAACGTTTTAAATTTGAAATGTGCGCTCGCGGAGGCGGGAATAATGAAGTTTGCCACGGAGATATTCGCTAAGTCCTAAGCGGGGCCGGCCTGGCGCCTGGCGTTCGGCGCGAAGTCTCGCCTACGGGGTGAGCGCGAAAATGGATCCGCAGCCGGCGTTATGTTCGCATCCGCTGCCGCCCCCTGCGAGGTCGTGCCGTACAGCGTGCCGTTTACGTTGATCGAGCCCGCGTACCGGTAACGCTCCGTCTGAGCCGCTATCGAAGCTGTACCGATGCTTCGAGCGCCGTAGACGGGCCTAAGGCAGTCTACTAGCCTATGCCAACTTACCGCTTGCCCCGACGCATGGAGCAACGGCTACGGTGGCGAACTCGCCGGCGGCGCTAACACGCTTTCGACTTCTTGCGCGTGTTGCGGGAAGGCCCGCTCGTCGAAAAGCCACGCAGGCAGCGATGCTGGAAATTGCATCGTTTGAACCGTCGCTTCGAAACGCAGACGCGTGCCTGAGGCTGGGGGCTCCCAGGTCCAAATTCGATGGATGACCAGCCAATAGGGTCCGACTTGGCCGAAGTCCTCCAGGGCGTAAGTCTCCTCGAGGGCCTCCCGCGGCATCGGTTTATACCTGCCTTGAATGATCGCCCGCAGAATCTGATTCGTCGACGAGTCGATCCACAGCTCGCGCAAGTTGTGCTTCAAGGGTCGGAGTGCGGCCGCAGCGTCAGATGGTAGATCGCTCCGCCGGTCTTGTTCGCGACGGTCCCGGCGAGTACGATGTCGTACGCCGGTTTTTCGACGGCGACGACGTCGGCGATGACCTTGAGATCTGACAAATCGGGAAGCATGTTCGCTGCGGACGGCTCGGGCGAAGGCTGGGCTGCCGGGCGGATACTGCGCGCGACCTGCCAGGTATCCGGCGCGAAGAACGACGGGCCGATGACGATCTCGCGGTGACCCGGCTCCAAAAAGACGCATTCGCGACGGTTAACCGAGTCGAACGCCGTGCGATAGTGACTCTCGTCGGCCGCCACTTCCTGACCGCGCGGCAACGCCGTAACGGTCATCATCTGTTTTTCGGTAACGGTGATGAACGCAGGTTGATCGAGCGTCGCGAGCTTCCGCATCGCGGCCGCGTAGATCGCGTAAGGATCGGTGCTCGATGTTGGGGCCGGTGATTCAGGGGCCGGCAATGCGAGCGCTGCTATCAGGACGAGTGCGAGCACAATTCAGGTTTTCTTCATCCTTCCCGCGTACCTTCGACGAGTCACTTTCACCGGAGGATAACCATGCATCGTTTGGCGAGGCCGCGCATTGCCGGCCCCAGTTTCGTTCTCGGTATCGCGGTACTCGCCGCTTGTTCGGGAAGCGGAGGTGCCGGGTCCGGCGCCTCGATCCCCGGCAGCCCGGTTTCCATGAACGGAAATCACCGGGCGTCGCGCGGCAGCGTCGGGCTCGGCAAGATTCTGTCGACTAAAGACGGCGGTCAGGTCTACGGGTTCGACGTCGATCAGAACGGCACCGACGGCGTGCTGGCGTCGGCCGCCGACACGTCCAAGCCGGGCATCTACAAAGTGTCGGTCGAAACGTTCGACCAAAACACCGGTGCCATCACCAAATCGTTCGCGAACTTTACCGGCAAGAAGAACTCGTACGGCGTCGACGGGATTTTCGCCGGCGACGTCGGCCTGGTGACCCATTATATCGAGCCCAAAGGCAGCATTTTCGCTATTCGCAAATATCAAACGATGAATCCGGTGACCTCCGAGCAGTTTACCGGAAAGTGGACGCCGCCGGTCGCCGACGTCGACGTCCAGCAGGGCGCCGAAAACCAATCCACCAGCACCAGCGTGCTGTTCGCCATCGAACTCAAAGACCAAGACAAGCCTGACCTGTTCGTGTCGAACGTCGCCGCCAATACGTTCAGTAACGTGATCCATCTCGATCCGAACTTGTTCGGCGGCGCGGATGGCCCGCGACTCGGGCAATACACGGCCGGCAACGAAGCCGTGATCGCGCTTTCGCCCGACGCCGGCCGCGTCGGCGGCATCCCGCCGGTCAACGTCCTGATCGACTTGCAAACCGGTAAGCAGACGCAGTTCGAAGGCTATAACCAAGGCACGTTCGGTGCCGGCTCGGTCAACGGTATGGCGGTCGATCCGAACATCGGCGTCGAAGCGACCACGACCGAGTTGAACGCGCAAGTCGAGTTCTACGACGTCACCAAGAAAACGGGGATCGCGGCCGTGCAGCTGCCGTGTACCGGGAACGCCAGCCAGGGGAACAGCGGCGCCGGGGTCACCGTCGATCCGGTGAACAAGCTGTTCTTAGTGACCGATCCGTTCTATTGCAACGGCAGCCAGGGCAGCGCGCTCGTCATCTACGACGAACAGGGCAATCTGGTCGAAACGATTACCGGTTTTACGTTCGCGATCGCCGAGCCGCCGGTAGCGATCAACCCCTCCAAGCGGATGGGCTGGGCGTTCGGGCCGAAGTTTAGCCAGCTGCAGCAATTCTTCTACTAACCTCCTAGGCTCGCAGAGCCGTTTGCCGAACCGCTCCGGTCCGGGCTAAGTCTCGGTGAGGAGCGGGGAAATGATTCGCGCGAACGTGCGCACGGCGGCCGTTATGGCCGCCGCGCTGGTATGCTCGGTCCCGGGCGCGGCCGGAGCGCTGGAGCGCATCCCGTTTGCCGCCGACGGCGGAGCGATTCGGGTGCAGGGAACCGTCAACGGACAGCCGGTTCCGATGCTCGTCGATCTCGGCGCCGGCGTCGACGTTCTCTCGGAAAAAGTGGGAACGCGTGCGGTCGACGTCTCCGGCAAGTTCGTCACGCTAAGCCTGACCGGCCAGCGCGTCGACCTCCCCATCGGCACCGTGGTGTCGATGGCGCTCGGAGAGTTCAAAGTCGATAGCCGGACCGTCGGAATCTGGAGCGGACTCGACGGAAGCGGCGTCGACGGATTGATTTCGGCGTCGGCATTTCGCGACGTGGCGACCACCTTCGACTTTCGGGCCCACGAACTGCTGATCGAAGACGCCGTGACCTATGCCGAGCGCAAGCGCTTTGCCGCTCGCATCCCGCTGTTTTTGCAAGACGAACTCGGCATTGCGGTTGGGGTTTTCGCGCGCTTCGATTTCGGGAACGGACAGACCGGTCTGTGCGTCGTCGACACCGGCACGCAAGACATCATGCTCGATCGCCGCTTTGCGAAAAAGCTCGGCGTGAACCTCGCCGATCCGAGTCTCAAGAGCGTGAAAACCCGGCTCGGGCAAGGGCTCTCCGCGACGATTCCGTCGCTCACCATCATCGGCGCCTCCGACTCGACGATGCAGCGGCCGAACGTCGTGTTCGAGAACTTGGTCTACGATTGCAACGTCGGAACCGAGTACTGGGCGAACAAGGTCTTTACGTTAGACATCTTGCAGCGCGTCATGTACGTCGCGCCCCCCGCGTGATCGGAGACCACTTCAAAACCATCTTCGGAACGCACGTCGTCGATCTGGTTCGTCTCGACGCTAAAGTTCGCGAAGGAAACGACCCCGAAGCCCTTCATGAGGCGCGGGTTGCCGTGCGCCGCCTGCGCTCGTACTTGCGCACGTTCTTGCCGGTCCTCGACGAGGTGTGGGCGTGCACCCTGCGCGAGCGGTTGGCGTGGCTCAACCAACTTTTCGCCGAGGCCCGCGATCTCGACGTCCTCGTCGACATGCTCGACCGCCGGGCGGCCGCCGCTCAACCGGAGAGCGTCGCGCTCCCGAACGGCGTGCTCGAGCGGCTCCACGCCGAGCGCGACCAACGCCACGCGGCGGTACGGGCGGCATTGCGCGAGCCGCACTACCTCTCGCTGCTCGAAGAAATCGTCGCCGCCGCTCGTTACCCGCAGCTCAACCAGCGTGCCCTCGAGCCGGTGCGCGACGGTATGCACGCCTTGCTCGCCGACGTGTGGAAGCGCGCGCGCAAACCCGTTCGCAAATACGGCCGCTCGCCCGACGACGCCCAGTTGCACGAGATCCGAATTAAGACCAAACACGTCCGCTACGCGGCCGAATGTTTCGAGCCGCTGGCCGGCAAACGCGCGAAGGTCTTGGCGCGACACGCCGAGCGTCTGCAGACGGTGCTCGGGCAACAGCACGATGGGGTGATGGCGGTCGTTCGCCTGCGCGAGTTTCCCGACGTGCCCGCCGAGGCCATCGATGCCCCCAAACGAATTCGCTGGCGACGCATTTGGCGCAAGATGTGCGCCGCCTACCGCCGGCTGAAGAAGAACGGCCGTTGAAAGCCAACGCCGAGCGGCAGCGCTTGATTGAAACCGGAGCGCACGCCGACGCACCGTGGCGCCGCTTCGGTCCCTACCTGAGCGAACGCCAATGGGGAACGGTTCGCGAAGACTACAGCCGCGACGGCACGGCCTGGGAGTATCTTCCGCACGATTGCGCGCGCTCCCGGGCCTACCGCTGGGGCGAAGACGGCATCGCCGGCGTCTCCGACATCCATCAACACCTGTGCTTCGCTTTAGCGCTCTGGAACGGCGAAGATCCGATTCTCAAGGAACGCCTGTTCGGGCTCACCGGTAACGAAGGCAACCACGGCGAGGACGTCAAGGAATACTATTTCTACCTCGACAACCTGCCGACGCACGCGTACATGAAGATGCTCTACAAGTATCCGCATCGCGCGTTTCCCTACGAAAAACTGCTCGCAGAGAATCGTCGCCGGACGCGCTCCGACCCGGAGTACGAACTGCTCGATACCGGTATTTTCGATCGTGATGAGTACTTCGACGTCGTCGTCGAATATGCCAAGCGCGAACCCGAGGATCTGTTCGTTCGCATCAGCGCCACCAATCGCGCCGCGACCGCGCACGTGCTGCACCTGCTGCCGACGTTGTGGTTTCGCAACGACTGGGCCTGGAAGCCGCGCGTCGAACGTCCCGAACTCAAACTCGACGCTCACTATCCCTGGGGCAGCGCGATCGACGTTCACCATCCCAAAATCGGCTCGTTCGCATTCTACGCGCAAGGCGAAGACGAGCTGCTGTTCACCGAGAACGACACCAACAACGAACGTCTCTTCGGCTCGCCCAATCCGGGCCCGTGGGTGAAGGACGGCACCAACGACTACCTCGTCGGCGGCAAATCCGACGCGGTCAACCGGGCCGATTTCGGAACGAAAGTGGCCTCGCGTTACACGTTTACGCTGGCTCCCGGCGAGACGCGCGTCGTGCGCTTGCGATTGTGCCGCGAAGCGTGCGCCGATCCGTTTGCGGCCGGCTTCGACGAACTTTTCGACCAGCGAATCGCCGAAGCCGACGAGTTTTATCGCGCCGTCAACCCGCATCCGGTAAGCGACGAGCTGCGCGCCATCCAACGCCAGGCCTTTGCCGGCATGTTGTGGACGAAGCAGTTCTACCAGTTCGTCGTGGCCGAGTGGCTCAACGGCGATCCGGCCACTCCTGCGCCTCCGCCCGAACGCTTGCGCGGCCGCAATCGCGATTGGCCGCACGTGTATGCGGTCGACGTGATTTCGATGCCCGACAAGTGGGAGTATCCGTGGTTCGCCGCCTGGGACCTCGCCTTTCACGTCGTCGCGCTGGCGATGATCGATCCCGAGTTCGCCAAGCATCAGCTCGTGCTTCTCACCCGCGAGTGGTACATGCACCCGAACGGCCAGCTTCCCGCGTACGAGTGGAACTTCAGCGACGTTAATCCGCCGGTGCACGCCTGGGCGGCCATGCGCGTCTATCAGATCGAGAAGAAGATGTACGGCGGCCCCGGCGACTTGAAATTTCTCGAGCGCGTCTTTCAAAAACTGCTACTGAACTTCACCTGGTGGGTCAACCGCAAAGACGTGGAAGGCAACAACGTCTTTCAAGGCGGCTTCCTGGGGCTCGACAATATCGGCATTTTCGACCGGTCGGCCCGCTTACCGACGGGCGGCCACATCAACCAATCCGACGGGACCAGCTGGATGGCCGTCTATACGCTCAACCTGCTCGCGATCTCGCTCGAGTTAGCCCAGCACAACCACGTCTACGAAGACATCGCGTCAAAATTCTTTGAGCATTTTCTCTACATCGCGCACGCCCTCAACAATCTCGCCGGCGATGAGGGGCTGTGGGACGAAGAGGACGGCTTTTACTACGATGTCCTCAAACTCGACGACGGAAACGCCATTCCGATCAAGATTCGCTCGTTGGTCGGCCTCTTGCCGCTGCTGGCGATCGCCGTCGGCGAACGCGGCATGGGTGCGCGTATTCCCGACTTCCGCGCGCGCCTGATTTGGTTCGTCGAAAACTCGCCGCAGCTGTGCGAAAACGTCGCGGCGCTCGATCGCGAAGGCTACGACGGCCGGTTGCTGCTCGCGGTCGTGGGTCCGTCTCAACTCGAGCGCATTCTCGCCCGCGCGCTCGACGAGGAGCACTTTTTGAGTCCCTACGGCATCCGGTCGGTGTCGAAATACCATCAGCACAATCCGTACTCGCTCGACATCGACGGTGCGACCTACCGGGTCGACTACGAGCCCGCCGAGTCGAGCACCGGAACGTTTGGAGGAAACTCCAACTGGCGCGGGCCAGTATGGTTTCCGATCAACTTTTTGCTCGTCGAAGCCTTACAGAAGTTTCACTATCATACCGGCGACGACTTCAAAGTCGAGTGCCCGACCGGTTCGGGGAAAATGCTCACGCTCTGGGAGGTTTCGATGGAACTCTCGCACCGGCTCATCAGCCTGTTCACGACCGACGCGAATGGACGGCGCCCAAGCTACGGCAGCAGCGAAAAGTTCCAGACCGATCCGCATTGGCGCGACAACATTTCGTTCTTCGAATACTTTAACGGCGACACCGGCGCGGGTTTAGGCGCCAGCCATCAAACCGGCTGGACCGGATTGGTCGCCAAGTTGATTCAGCAGCACGGAGAATACTGCGAGAATGGCGCGCATCCGTTCGTCCCGGGCCGCAAGAAGGTGACCGAGTCGCAGCGAGGCGGTGACCTCGCGTGAACGTCCTCAGTATCGACGTCGGCGGGACGCACGTGAAGATTCTCGCGACCGGCCAACCCGAGCGGCGCGAGTTTGCGTCCAGCCCTAAGCTCACCGCGCAGCAGATGGTCGCTGCGGTGAAGAAGCTGGCCGCCGATTGGAGCTACGAGGCCGTTGCCATCGGCTTCCCCGGCCCGGTGCTCCACGGAATGCCAGCCGCCGAACCGCACAATCTTGGGAAGGGATGGGTGGGGTTCGATTTCGCTGCCGCTTTCGGGCGCCCGGTAAAGATGCTGAACGACGCGGCGATGCAGGCGCTGGGAAGTTATCGCGGCGGCAAGATGTTGTTCTTAGGCCTCGGTACGGGGCTCGGCACCGCGCTGATCGTCGACAGCGTCGTCGAACCGATGGAGCTGGCCCACCTTCCCTATAAGAAGGCGACCTACGAAGACTACGTCGGGGTGCGCGCGCTCGAATGCCGCGGCAAGCGCAAGTGGCGAAAAGACGTCGCCGCCGTGGTCGCGTTGCTTTCGGCGGCCTTCGAGCCCGACGACGTTGTCATCGGCGGCGGCAACATAAAGAAACTTGGGGAGTTGCCCGCGCATGTGCGCGCCGGCGACAACGCCGACGCCTTTACGGGCGGTTTCCGTCTTTGGCAGGGAGCGACGGTTGCCTCAGCCGCCGAATGAAGTCGCCGCGCTGCGCGAGCGCATGGCCTCTGATGCGAAGCTCGACCGCAGCTATTTCGCCTTGCTGATCGTCGCCGCGATCATGGCCAGCCTCGGCTTGGAACAAAACAGCGCGGCCACCATCATCGGCGCCATGGTCGTCGCACCGGTGATGTTGCCGATTCGCGCGCTGGGTTTTGGGTTTCTGCGATTCGAATGGCCGCTGATTCTGCGATCGCTGGTGACGCTGGCGGTAAGTTGCGTCATCGTGATTGCAATCGGCATCGTCTTGGGCCGCTTCTCCGGTCGCGCCGATTTTGGTACGGAAATCCTGTCGCGGACCAGCGTCACGTTCCTCGGTTTGGGCGTCGCGCTCGCGGGCGGTTCGCTTGCGGCGCTGTCGCGCGTCTGGAAAGACTCAAAGATCACCGATTCGCTGATCGGCGTCGGCATTTCGGTGGCGCTGATTCCACCCCTGTGCACGATCGGCATCACGTTTGCATACGGGGCCCTGCACGACGGCGTCGGCGCGGCGCTCATATTCCTGACCAACCTCGTGGGCATTGCGCTCGCGGGCATGTTGGTGTTTTGGATGACCGGGTATGGCGCGCGCGAACGGTGGCGCGCCGTTGCGGGGCTGACGATCTTCGTGATACTGCTCGCCGGCATCGCACCGGTCTTGGGCGACACCGGCCTCAAGGCTCGCGAACTCAACAACGTCAGAGCGTTCGTGGCCGCCAACGTCACGCAGTACCTGCCGGCGGTCGTTTCAGTCGAGTCGACCACGATGTCGTGGGCGACGACGCCTTCCGAAATCGTCGTGACCGTGCGGTCGACCGGACAACCGAGCCGCGCGCAGGTCCAGGCGTTCAACGGCGCCATCAATCGCAGCACCGGCCTGTCGTCGCGCCTGACGGTCGTGGCCGAGCCGGCAACCACCGTCACTCCCTAGGAGTCTGTCGTGAAGGACGAAAGGACGCGACGTATATGACGACCGCAGTCGACTCGAGCCCTCAAACGCCCGCATGGGCGGCGCTCGCCAAACACTACGAAACGCTCCGCGACGTGCATTTGCGCGACTTGTTCGCACAGGATCTGTCGCGCGGGCAACGCCTGACGCTCGAGGCTGCCGGCATCTATCTCGACTACTCCAAAAACCGAATTACCGACGAAACCCTTCGGCTGCTGATGCGGCTCGCCGAAGAGGCCGGGCTGCGTGAGCGCATCGATGCGATGTTCCGTGGCGACAAGATCAACGTGTCGGAACGCCGCGCGGTGCTGCACGTCGCTCTGCGCGCTCCCAAGAGCGAATCCATCATCGTGGAGGGCCAAGACGTCGTCCCGGCGGTCCACGCCGTGCTCGACAAAATGGCCGGCTTCTCCACGCGCGTACGCAGCGGCACGTGGCGCGGCCACACCGGTAAACGCATCGTCAACGTCGTCAACGTCGGGATCGGCGGCTCCGATCTCGGGCCGGTCATGGCCTACGAAGCGCTTAAACACTACAGCGACCGCAGCATGACGTTCCGCTTCGTCTCGAACGTCGACGGCACCGATTTCGCGGAAGCCGTGCGCGATCTCGACCCCGCCGAGACGCTGTTCGTCATCTCGTCGAAAACCTTTACGACGCTCGAGACGATGACCAACGCGCACACCGCCCGCGCGTGGATGTTGGCCGGTCTCGGCGGCGACGAAACCGCCGTCGCCAAACACTTCGTTGCCGTCTCTACCAACGCCGCGGAAGTCTCGAAGTTCGGCATCGACACCGCCAACATGTTCGAGTTCTGGGACTGGGTCGGCGGCCGCTACTCCATGGATTCAGCGATTGGTCTGTCGACGATGATCGCCATCGGACCAGAGAATTTCCGTTCTATGTTATCCGGTTTCCACTCGATGGACGTGCACTTCCGCACTACGCCGTTTGAGAAAAATATTCCGGTACTGATGGGCCTGTTGACCCTGTGGTACACCGATTTCTTCGATGCGCAGACGGTTGCGGTGTTGCCATACGAGCAATATCTGAAACGCTTTCCCGCCTACTTGCAGCAGTTAACGATGGAATCGAACGGTAAACATGTAACTCTCGAAGGCGCACATGTGGACTACGAGACGGGCCCGGTCTACTGGGGAGAACCCGGAACCAACGGACAGCACTCGTTTTATCAACTGATCCACCAGGGCACGCGCCTGATTCCCTGCGACTTCATCGGCTTTTCGAAATCGCTGAACCCGCTGGGCCGCCACCACGACATGCTGATGGCGAATGTATTTGCGCAGGCCGAGGCGCTGGCGTTCGGCAAGACGGCGGAGCAGGTAAAGGCCGAAGGCACGCCTGACTGGCTGGTGCCGCATCGCGTCTTCGAGGGCAACCGTCCGTCGAATACGATCCTTGCCGACAAGCTCACGCCGGAAGTGCTGGGCAAACTCGTCGCTCTCTACGAGCACAGCGTATTTACGCAAGGCACGATTTGGCAGATCAACTCTTTCGATCAATGGGGCGTCGAACTGGGCAAGGCGCTTGCGCAGCGCATCATTCCGGAGCTTGAGGGCCCGAGTGAGCCGGCATTGAGTCACGACAGCTCAACAAACAACCTCATCGAGCGCTACAGGAGAGAGAAGGAGGGCGCATGAGTCCTCGTGGATACGATCGACCTCTCTACATTCTTCCATTCGATCACCGTGGTTCGTTTGAAACCAAAATGTTCGGCTGGCATGAGCCGCTTTCCGAGGACAAGACGGCGCAAATTGCGGCTGCGAAGCAAGTGATCTATGACGGATTCAAGTCAGCCATAGCGGGCGGCGTGCCGAAAGAAGATGCCGCCATTTTGGTCGATGAGCAGTTCGGCGCAGCGATTCTTCGCGACGCTCGTGCGCAGGGCCACCATTACGCTTGTCCAGCGGAGAAGAGCGGGCAAGAGGAGTTCGACTTCCAATACGGAGACGATTTCGCCGCCCACATTGAGGAATTCCAGCCGACTTTCTGCAAGGTTCTCGTGCGTTACAACCCCGAGGGCGATGGTGCTGTCAATCGGCGTCAGGCAGATCGACTGCGCAGACTGTCGTCGTACCTGCAGACATCCGGTGAAAGCTTGTTCATGTTTGAGCTGCTTGTGCCGGCCGAGAAAGCCCAAATCGACAAACTGAATGGCGATAAGAAGGCATACGACCTGGAAATTCGCCCCCGACTTATGGTTCAGACGATACGAGAACTGCAGGATGCCCAGGTCGAACCGGACATCTGGAAGATCGAAGGATTGGACGATCCTGCGGATTGCGAGAAGATTGTTGCCGCAGCCAGACGCAATGGACGCGATAAGGTTGGATGCATCATTCTGGGCCGGGGAGAAGATGAGCAGCAGGTCCGAAAATGGTTGACTGTTGCCGCCAGCGTCGAAGGATTCATTGGTTTCGCGGTGGGAAGGACGGACTTCTGGGATCCGTTGGTTTCCTGGCACAGCGGGAAAATTACGCGCGACGCCGCCGTTGCAGAGATGGCCCGGCATTACCGCGAGTTCGTCGACATCTTTCAGAGTGTCTCGCGCAGCGTGACTAAGTGAGGCGGTGGGAAGCACGGTTCAGCATTAGCTGGTTTTAGGAGTTATTGAATGTCCGATAACAGATATTCTGTATACTCGATCAAAAAATAGCGAAGACGCGGGCCAATTCCTACCCCGGTAGGTCAAATATCTCTTCCCTGCAAGGTAAATGATCTACATCTTGTAGCGGCCCATATCCTCGTCGTTCAGGCCCTCGAGCCAACCTCGCAGTTGCTCGGCCGTTGGTCCTTCAGCAGGCCCGGACGTGTTAAGTTTGGCCGATTGCATCACCTGCTCTGAGACGTAGATTGGGCAGTCAGCGCGCAGGGCTAAAGCGATGGCATCCGACGGGCGCGCATCCACGGTGATCGGCTCGTTGTCCTGGCGCATCCACAGAATCGCAAAAAAAGTGTCATCCCTAAGCTCTGTAATCACAACCTTTTCGAGAATCCCATTCAAGTGATGGATGAGATTTCGGGTCAAATCGTGTGTCATGGGCCGTGGCGCAGCCAGTTTCTCGATCTCAATTGCGATCGCATTCGCTTCAAAGATCCCTACCCAGATTGGCATCACTGTATCTGACGCGACATCTTTCAGAACAACGATCGGCATGTTCGTTGCCGGGTCCATCATTAATCCGCGAATCCGAACCTCAACATCCATGAGTCCCCTCTTGTGGCGTCCTATTAGACGGCCTCGCCAACTAGGCTGTTGGGAAAAGCCCCCGTGATTTTCACCTTCACGTAGCTCCCGGGGGCCGGAGCGATGGGCTGCGGGTTTGTAAAGTTGACAGGTTTGTTCTGGCTGCTGCGCCCGGCGATCTGTCCACGGGCGGGATTTTGATTCTCAACCATAACTTCCAGACTTTGCCCTATCTGTTTCGAATAATTAGTTCGCTGGATCTCACGCTGGCGGTCCAACAGTACCTGCAGACGAGATCCTTTTTCGCCTTCCGGAATTGAATCAATCATCGTCAAGGCGGGAGTATTCGGCCGTGCCGAGTATTTGAATCCGAACACGCAATCGTACTGAACCTCCTGCAAAAGGTCCATCGTCTCAATAAAGTCTTCAGCGGTCTCCCCGGGAAAGCCGACGATGATGTCTGTGGAGAGCGAGATGGGCCTTTTCGCCGCCTTGATCCAGCTGATTCGTTCCAGATACCAATCGCGCGTGTATTCCCTTGCCATCATCTTCAGCACACGAGACGAGCCAGATTGAACCGGCAGATGCACATGATCGCAGAGGGCCGGATTGGCGTCGATGGCTTGGACGATGTCCCTGGTAAAGTCGCGCGGATGGCTGGTGGTAAACCGGACCCGCCTGATTCCATCTATACGCCCTACCGCATCCAGCAATTCCGCGAAGCTCGACTTCCCTTCTGGATCCCGGTAGCTGTTGACGTTCTGCCCCAGGAGTTGAATCTCGGTATAACCCTGATCGGCGATCCGTCGTGCCTCTGCCAGCACCGATGACGACCCGCGGCTCCGTTCCTTGCCGCGCGTGTATGGAACGACGCAATACGAGCAAAACTTGTCGCATCCCTCAATAATGGTGATGTAGCCGCGAAAAGGATTTTGCCTCGCCGTGAATTCCGTCTCGAAGGTCTCGTCGGTCTGGCGATCATCGAGCCCCGTGATGCGTGATTCGCCTGATTCCAGGCGGGAAAGCATCTCAGGCAATTTGCGGTACGAGGCCGAACCGGAGACCAGCGAAACATAAGGCGCGCGGTCGAAAATCTTCTCGCCTTCTTGCTGCGCGACGCAACCAAGCACGCCAAACCTTTTTCCGGCCTTATGCAGCTTCTTGTAGTCGTTGAGACGGTTGAAGACCTTCTGTTCGGCTTTATCGCGGATAGAGCATGTGTTGTAGAGGATAAGGCCAGCTTCAAGTTCCGTTTCAACCTGCCGATAGCCCTCCTGCTGCAGCGTCCCGATCACCTTTTCGGAGTCGTGGGCATTCATCTGGCAGCCGAACGTCTCAAGATAGAAGGTTTTCTCGGTCGACATAACAATCCTGAGTATAGTGCATTGTGAGAATTCACCGGTTCCTGGGCGGGGCCGAGGGATTTTCGCGCAACCGTTCATTTGTGAACATTCCATATCGAAAGCGGACGCTTCTAATGGTAGAGAGCCGACCTCTCTTCACATAATCAAAGGGTTACCACTATTTGCTTGGCTTTCGACGTGCTTCAGGACAACTATGTAGTCTCCCTGGGGGACAATTGCTCTCAGCAGCCTCGAAGACCAAGTCCCCCCATTTTTATCTCTTCGCTTGAATTCGTTTTCTTTGAATCGCTGCCTTCTAAACAGATGATTGCCGAAGGATCCAGCTTCGGGCATGCGTCACCTGATGTCTGAGTCGCGATGAGGTTCACGGAGGATTTGATGAGAACACTGCTTCAGGATTTGAGCTACTCGTTTCGCCAGCTCGTCAAGTTACCGGGCTTCACCATCACCGCAGTGCTTTCCCTGGCGCTGGGAATCGGCGCCACCACCGCGGTTTTCAGTGTGGTCTACGCCATTTTGATGGACCCCTATCCCTATAAGGCCCCGGACCGAATGGTTCACATGCGCCTGATCACTCCAAAAGGCGATCTGCGCGGATTCGGTGTGACGGGGACCCAGTGGCAGCAGCTTCGCAAATCCCCGGTCGTTGAGGACTCGTTTCTTGAAGACGATTGGAATCTCACCGTCACTGGCAGCGACCTTCCTGAGGACGTGCAGGCTGTTTATCTCACTTCGAATGGGTTCAACTTTTTTGGCGTCCCGGCTGCGCTTGGGCGCGGCTTGCAGCCTTCCGATGCGATTGACGGGCAGGACCCGCAGCCCGTCGTTGTTCTGGGTTACAAGTTTTGGCAGCGTCATTTCAACTCCGATCCGGCCGTCCTTGGCAAGACCATGCAAATGGTCCGGAAGAACTACACCATCGTCGGCGTCGCAGCCTCCCGCTTCACCTGGGGCGACGCGGACGTTTACCTGCCTCTTAAGGTCGCACAGGATCAGGTTCGCAATTATTATGCAGGCACGCGACTGAAGCCGGGAGTGACCCATGCCCAGGCGGATGCGGCTCTGCAACCCCTCATCAATGAATTTGCCCGCGAGACCCCGACCCATTTTCCCCACGATCAGCTGCGCCTGCACGTAGTTGGCCTCAACGAAGATTTCATCAAGCAACTTGGCGGGACGCTCTACCTGCTGTTTGGCGCGGTTGCTTTGCTGCTGCTCATCGGCTGCGGCAATGTTTCGATTTTGCAGCTTGCCCGCGCTACAAGCCGGCAGCACGAATTCGCCGTTCGCTCGGCGATTGGCGCGAGCCGGACTCGCATCGTTCGCCAACTTCTCACCGAGGCGCTCTTGCTCTCAGTCACCGGAGCTGCACTCGGTCTTGCGCTCGCCTACAAGACGCTTGCCGTCATCGTCACCAACCTGCCCGAGTATTCTTTCCCGCATGAAGCGGCCATTCAGATCAATCTGCCTGTTCTCATTTTTTGCATTGCGGTTGCCGTCACTACGGGCGTCTTGTTCGGTCTGTGGCCGGCGTTGCAGCTGTCGCGGCCCGAGGTCAGTCAGATCATGCAATCGAACACCCGCAAAACAACCAGCGGCGTGAGCGGGCGCAGGGTGCACAACACACTCATCGCCACGCAAATTGCACTCACCTTGCTTATGCTCGCAGGAGCTGGGGCGGCCATTGAAGGCTTCCTTCGCGTGGCCCATAGGGACCTCGGATACGATCCGCATAACGTCATGTCGGTTGGAATACCAATCCACGACGGTACTTATAAGACCTGGCCGGAGCGCACAGCATACTTTGAGAAGCTCGACTCCGCGGTGGCGTCCCTCCCTGGCGTTTCGATGACAGCGGTATCGAGCAATGCAACGCCTCCCGACAACGGCTTCCAAACCAAGTTCGAAATCGTCGGCAAGCCATCCAGCGAAGATCAGTCTCTGCGCGTCAATATTGTCAGCCCAACGTACTTCACGGTTCTGAAGATTCCGATTCTTCAGGGACGCATCTGGGACGAATCGGAGAATCATCGCGGCGCTCCGGTTGTCGTCATCAATCGGACGCTTGCACAGCGCTATTTTCCGAATGGTGACGCGGTTGGGCACACCCTCCGGTTGCCTGAGGTCAAGGAACAGCCGCCCTTCTTGCTTCTAGCGCCGGGACACGAGAATGGGGTTCTGATTGTGGGAGTCGTAGCCGATAAACTCAACGACGGGCTTGCAAAGCCGGTGCTTCCTGAGGCCTTTGCGCCGTTCACCTTCGCGACAGGCATGTACACCCAGATCCTGGTTCGCTCTGAAGTCGCACCCCTGACCCTGCTCCACGCTATACGGTTGAAGGTCAACTCCGTTGATCACGATCAACAGACGAACGGCGACGTACGCGACCTGGAACATTGGATCACCCGCACACCGGAGTGGGCCCGCGGTCAGCTCGTCGCATGGCTCTTTGGTGCCTTCGCTGCGCTGGCTCTCGCGCTGGCGGCTGTTGGGCTCTACAGCGTCGTCTCTTACACCGTCGTGCAACGCACCAACGAGTTCGGAATCCGCATTGCGCTGGGGGCGCAACGCAGTCATGTTCTGCGCATTGTTTTTCGCTCCATGGCGGCCAGCGTTGGTGGTGGCGTTGTCGTAGGCATCGTGCTCACGCTTTCATTGAACAAGGTCTTGGCTGCCTGGGCCGCGGAAAGTTCTCGCGATCCCCTGCTTTTGCTTGCGTCCGCAGTCGTTCTCGCTTTGGTTGCAGCTTTGGCTTGCACGGTTCCGGCGCGTCGAGCCGCCGGGCTTGACCCGATGAAGGCGATCCGCTACGAGTGAGCGTCGAGCCTGCTTCGGACAGCGACAACTCGGTTCAGCGCAGCCCCGTATGCAGGTAAGCGAGTAGATCATTCATCTGGTCGTCGCTGAATCGTCCCGCAAAGGAAGGCATCATTCCCTTGCCCGATAAAATGATGCGCTTCACGTCCGGATCGGTGGCCGGAGCCCCGCTAGGCAGCGCAGTCCGGCTGAAAACGTCATGTAGATCGGGCGGGACCTTCTTCAATGCCAGATCGTTGTCTTCGTGGCAATGCGCACACCGCACGGAATATAGGTGCTTCCCTTCTGCTTCTTGTGGAGTCAGAGGCGGTGCCCGATGACAGCCCGCTAAGCCAGCACCGAACCCGGCTGCGATCGCGAGAAACCAGAGAATCCTGCGGCAGGATATCCAGCCCTCCGCGGGATTAGGGCTGGCCATTGACCGCTGTCTCCTCCTGGAAGAGATCCTCGAGCCTGGTCCATCCGAATGCCACTTCCTCCAGTTGCGCGCCGCCTATCTCGATTGGCTTTCGCGCGATCAGTTTCCCGCCCATGCGCTCGTAAAACTTCACCGCAGGGTTCTCTTTCAAAACCCAGAGCACCATGCCCGAATAGCCGGCGGTCCGTAGCGCTCGTGTCAGAGCGTCAAACAAACTGCGCCCTGCTCCCTTCCCTTGTCTTTCGCGAAGAAGATAGATCGCGTATAGCTCTGCGTCGAAAGAATTGAGCGCTTCCCTCAACTTTCCTCCGCATGCAAATCCAAACACGCCTGCCTCATCTTCCGCGAGAAACATCAATGCATCTTCAGCCGCAAGCATTTTGCCCCACATCTCCGCGCGATCATCGATATTGAGCGAGACTAGGAATTCTTCGGGGACAATTCCTGCATAGGTGCTCCTCCAGCTATCGACGTGTGCGCGCGCAATCGCACGGGCATCCGCTGCATTGGCTCTCCGAATCCGGAATTCCATGAGCCCGAATCTATCATGGACCGCTGTCTACGATTCGTCGCCTCCGATATGCTGGACAAATGACGCTCCCGACACTCAGCCAAATTCAGGATGCGCAGGCAACGGTCTATCGGTATATGCCGCCCACGCCTCAATATACCTGGCCGCTCATCAATCAGAGGCTGGGCACCGAGGCATGGATCAAACACGAGAACCACACGCCGGTCGGCGCCTTCAAACTGCGCGGCGCGCTTGTCTACATGGAGTGGCTTAAGCAGACTCAACCTGGGCTCGCCGGGGTTGTCGCTGCGACACGCGGCAATCATGGCCAGGGTGTCGGTATGGCGGCGCGGTTGCTTGGATTGAAGGCAGTCATCGTCGTGCCCCACGGCAACAGTCCTGAGAAGAATCGTGCCATGCAGGCACAGGGTGTAGAACTCGTGGAACATGGCAACGATTTCCAGGAGTCGCTCGAGTTCGCGCGTTCTCTCGCAATCGAGCGTGGTTTAGCCATGATCGATTCATTCCACGAGCGGCTGGTCATGGGGACCGCGACGTATGCTCTCGAATTCTTCAAGGGTGCCCCGCCTATGGATGCGATTTACGTTCCCATTGGGCTCGGATCGTCCATCTGTGGCGTTGCCGCTGCGCGCAATGCTTTAGGAATCAAAACCGAGATTGTCGGCGTAGTCGCCTCCCAGTCCCCTTCTTACGCGCTCAGTTTTGCGCAGCGCAAGATCGTCGAGGCGCCGTCGGCCACACGGATTGCCGATGGTCTGGCCTGCCGAACGCCGAATCCCGCCGCGATGGAAAGCATTTGGAATAACGTCGCCCGTATCGTCGAAGTATCCGACGCCGAGATCGTCGATGCCATGCGCGCGTATTACACGGACACTCACAATCTGGCCGAGGGAGCGGCGGCAGCCGCTTTGGCTGCTGCGATCCGGGAGGCACCGATTTTGAGTGGCAGGCGCATCGGACTTGTTCTTACCGGCGCTAACGTGGATGCGCCCGTTTTCGCAAAAGTCCTCGCCGGGGATTTCAAACTATGACGCAGACCCATCTCGACAACCTCACTCCATTCGCCCACTCCGCGCAGAACCGTTGCTTTGGCTGCGGTCAAGCAAACTCCAGCGGCCTGAAGCTCGAGTTCCTGCTCGCGCCTGACGGCTCCGTCGTATGCCCGGCGACCCTCTCCGATCAGTTCGAAGGGCCTCACGGTTTTCTACACGGGGGCATCATCGCTACGCTTCTCGACGAGTCGATGAGCAAGGCAGTGCGCGCCAGGGGCCTGACCGCGATGACACGACATATGGAGATCGACTACCGTCGCCCAGTTCCTTCGGGCACACCCATCCGGATGGAGGGCAAAGTGGTGCGCAGTGAAGGTCGCAAACACTGGGCGGAGGCGCACATCGTGGACAAAGACGGAACCGCATTGGCTCAGGGCAAAGGGCTCTTCGTGGAAGTCAAGCCCCGTTAGCAATCGCTGTCAGGATGGCGAACGGTATTGCTCATTTGAGTTCCGCAAGCCAGTTAATGATCGTGCTCTCAAGATAGATGCGACGATCGGACCAGCTATGATCGGTTGCCACATGAATCGACGTCACCTTCTGGCCGCCTCTCGCCACAATCGCCTTCACGAGTGCATCTGTGCCCGGCGCAAGTCCATCATCGGCAGAGAGTACCAGCAGAGGCAATTGGGCTAGACCGTCCACGGTGTTATTCAAGCTGAATGCCTTCGCATTGGCTATTACTTCGTCTGCCATGCTTTCCGCGGTGACTCCGTTCAGGCTCTCCATGTCGTCTGCCATGAGGCCGACCAGATGCTCGCGTGAACCTCCACCCTGGCCCATGTGGCCCATATCGGCGGCACTGACCAAGATGGCGCCAATCAATCCGCGATCGTGCGCCGCAGTCTGAGCGGTGACCCAGCCGCCCATGCTATGGCCCGCGATTGCAATGCGTTTTGTGTCGATTTCCAACTTTGCTGCGTTTGACGGATCGCGCAGATATGCCAATACCGCGTCGGCGTCTTCAAGATTTTGCGCGAAGCGGAAAACGCCGGGACTACCCCAGGACCCACGGTAGTTGAAGGTTACCGCGTTCCACCCAGCCCGACGCACGGCCTGCGCGAGGTCAAGGTTTTTCTCATTACCTGGCAGACCGTGGCAGATGACGAGCGTCGGATGGGGTCCCGCACCAGATGGACGATAAAGTAAACCGTTGATGAGCACGCCGTGGCTCGGAATATGCAGCACTACCATTCCGGCAGGATGGGCTGCGTCCGCGGGAGGATCGGTATAAATTGCCTTCGGAACGGACTGGGCCGAAGATGCGGCTGAGACCAGAAGGCATGCGAGGAAGGCGATCAGAAGACGCATTGAGAGAACTCCAGTTAGAAGAGAATTAGACATTAAACTTCATTCGCATCCTATCAGGCAAACGGAGTGCTCTATTGCGGGGCAATCTCGAGAGAGCCTTCACGTTTCCTAGACCGCGCATACCAATGACAGAAGAGAAGAAACGCGGCGCCTGCGATATATGAAAGAGCAAACGCCGGCGCCGAATCCCAGCCGAGGTGCCCTTCAATTCCCGCAGGCGTCAAAACATAGGCATGAATCACTCCGAAACAGGAAAGTAGCGCCCCCGCGGCCATCCAACCTGCCGCTTGCACAAACCTCTGTTCGATGATGAGAGCCATCGCGGCCGCCCACAGCATCGAAGTCAGCAGCGCTCCTTGTCCAAGAGCCAGCAATCCACCGAGAGCGAGTTCAGTCCCCATCCGCGGCAGTATCTCGGCGAGCGAACTGCCTGCCTTGCGCGCGACAGTGTCGGCAATGCTCGCCGCCCATTGCGCCAGCATGGGAATAAGTCCAAGGGCGACGGCGATGGATTGCGTACGCGGCACTTCGACAAATGCCTGCCCGACGGTGACAAGTCCGAACCACACGATGACCGGCCCCGCAACTTCGAGCGGTACCACCCGCAGCACAAGTGGCAATAGGCCCGTCGTGCACAAGACGAGCGTCACCAACCCATTCAATGCTGAATAGCCCGAGCGAGCGCCGTTCGCTTTGTGCGCGGCGTGTCCCACGTAGAGCGTGGTGGGAAACGGGCTGCCTAGCGCCGCCGCAGCCAAAGTACCAATTCCATTCATAAGCAAAGACGGCGTGGTGCGATAGTCATCGCCAGCGATCTTCACGCTTTCGAGAATCTGCAAGGATGCCAGCGTGTCCAGCGATGCCAGCGGGAGAATCACTGCCAGATAACTCCACCATTCGCGCCGGTTCAAGACCGATAGCAGGTTCACTGCGTGCGGTAAGTAGAGGCCCGGCGCTACGACCGCCGGTATGGGCGCATTGTAGATATGAAGCCAACGAAGCGATGCCACCATAATAGCGCCCAAACCAATCGCGATCAGCCCGGGTGGAATGCGCCATGGCAGCCTGAGCTTCGATCCGTAGAGCGTAAATAGGACAATCATCGGAAGCAATGCGATGGCTGCCTGTTCGAAGACTCCGAATACAAATCCAAGGCAAAGATAGGCGAGCGCAAGTCCTGCCAAGGGGCAAAGCAGCGCGGCTCGTGGAGTGTGCCGCCGGACCCAATCCGTACAGAAGGCTCCTGTGGTCTGCACCACTCCACTGATGAGGCTGGCGAAGACTCCCGCCTGCCAGGCAAGGAACCCCGAGTGTGTGCGGACATAGACGGGACCCATAATCAGGAAGACGTNNAGTAGGCGAAGATCGTGGGCGTGTTTACCCCGAATGGAATTGCGGTCACGTCATCGCGCCCGGTTCGAGCTGCAAGCCTTCGTGCTTGCCACGCGTAGAACAAGTTCCCTGCCAGGACGGATGCAGCAACTCCAGGCAACACGCGACTGGTTACAAATTCGCTTGTGAACCCGCAAACGGGTGCGAGACCTACGATTAACAGCAGGTCCGGAAATCCGGAAAAGAATAACCCAAAGAATCCGTTCACATCACCGGAGGTGAACCACGGCAAGCGATGGTGGGGATGTGGAGGGACTGTGGAAGGCGCCAGATTCATGCGGTTCCATATTGCAGGCCGATCGATCGCAGCCATTTTCGATAAGCAATCGCCATGCGATCCGAACGCAAGTGCAGTTCAGCCTGAAGGTCCAGAGGAAGCAGTTCGGGCCGTTGCGATTCGATAATGATTCGGTCTTGCTCTGTCACACGATCCTGAAACCGAAGCAGTTCATCGTCCGAGAACTCGTCGCCGTAGTTCAGACTCATTACGAGCCGCGATTCGCACATCTCCGCGTCAATCGGTGCAACCTGCGCCAAGATACCAAAACGCTGCGGGCCGTGTGTCTTTATAAAGCCCGCAGTAAGCGGCCCATGTACCCAATAGTGATAGTTCACCGAGGCTGCGGTTCCTGTCCCGTCGGGATCAGGCTGCCAGATACGAATCTGTCGAGCCTCTGGACCTCGCGTGGCGTTCCCGTCTATCACTTCGTAATCCTCGACCTCACCGCGTTGCGGATCGCCAAGCAGTCCTGCATGAACAAATCCGAGATGTGCCACATCGAGGAGGTTCTCAATAACGCGCGGCCCTTGCGCTCTGAATCGGTATGGACCGGCAAGAACAGTGCGAAACCCTGGGTCTTCGGCAATGGGAAACTCTGCCACCGGATCGCGAGGCTCCCCCATCGCGATCCACACCACCCCATAGCGCTCGCAGACTGCGAAGGTTTCGACTCTGGCTTTGGCCGGTGGAGTCAATTCCGGCTGAGCTGGAATGCGTAGGCATTCTCCCGTGGGCGCATACTCCCAGGCGTGGTATGGACAGATGAGGCAGTCGCGGGAATCTGCATCGAACGCGCTGCTCGTCCCAGGTCGAATCGTTCCCAGCGATAGCCGGGCGCCGCGATGGATGCACAGATCGCGCCAGCAAAGCAAACCTTCACTCGACCTCCAGAGCACGACATCGATGCCCATGGTCCGCCGCGGAAGCAAGATGCCCGATTTGATCTCGCGCGACCACAAGCCATTCACCACGAAGTCGCGGATCGTTAAGTCCGGGTCTTGCCCCTAAGTTCGCAGTCGGGATCGCGTCCACTGCCATGAGTTGTTTTCGCTCCAGGGAAGTAGTGACGACGTTGATCGGTCCGAAGTGAAGTTAGTGTACATCGTCGAATCGCGAGCAGATGGTAGAAACACGAATGCCTTCCTGATTGCATGGTTGTGCGCTCGAAGCAACGCATTCGCGTCATCTTCTGCTCGCCGGCGCGATAGGGTTGGGCTTAATGGATCATGTTGATCGTTTCCTGAGTTACGGTATCGAAGGTCGTTACCGCTTTGGAATTCGCTTCGAAAGCGCGTTGCGCAACGATCAGGTCGGAGAATTCCTGCGAGATGTTGACGTTGGAGGCTTCGGTGTCACCACCTTCGATCGCGCCGCGTCCACCTGTTCCGGCCACACCCATCGACGCACCGCCCGAGGTGCTGGTGGCCTGATAATCGTCCGACCCTACACTCGACAGACCCTGCTGGTTGTTCACAGTGGCCACCGCTAACTGGCCGATAGCCTGAT
>PLLA01000075.1 GCA_003140835.1 Candidatus Tumulicola scandinaviensis
TCCAAAAATGGCTTGACCTCCCACCTGAAAGGGTCCGCGCCGCCGGCTGTGTAGGCCGCTTCGGTTTGCTCAAGATGACGTACACCACTCTGGTGCAGAACCGTGAGGCCGGGTACCCTGCCGAGCAGAGCGGAAATCACCATGGGCAGATGGTTATTGAAGATGCGCGCTCCTTGTGATCCTCCAAAGACAAGCAGGTGGGGTGCTGCGCCGAGCGGCGCCCGCAGGTGGAAGAACTCGGGGCGCACCGGAATTCCGCTGGCAGCGACGCGCTCGGGCGCGATGCCGCGGGTAATCATGACGTCGCGGACGGCTTCGCTCGCGACCGCATATCCGTCGATGTTTTCGTGTATCCAAAACGCGTGCACTGCGAAGTCCGTGACGATGCCTACGACCGGCGGTGAGTCGTCGTATATCCGTTTGTATTCCGCCATCGCGCCGCAAGGGAACGCGTGCGTGCATACGACCACGTCGGGCCGTTCGCGCTCCAGCAGCGGCCGTAAGTTTCCAGCGGTAAATTGATGGGCCCAGGTGCGAAACGGTCCTACTTCCGTAGCGCGCTCGGCCCGGTTATAAATGTAGCGGTACATTTGAGGAATGGTTTTGACCATCTGCAGGTATCCGTCGGAAACGACGCGCGAAACGACGAGAGCCGCATACTTGTACGAATCGACAACCTGCGTTTGCACGCTGGCATCGATTCGGCGCAAACCCGCGCACACGGCATTCGCTGCCGACAGGTGGCCCGTGCCGACGCTCGCGGAAAGAAACAGGACGCGAATTAGGCTTTCCCGCCCCCTTCGTCGCCGGCTTCCTCGGCAAAAATGAGATAGTTGTCCAGCACCTCTTGCGCCAGCTCGTCGTCATCAATGAGATTACCGTCGAGATCGGTTACGATCACCTCCGCCTCGGCCTCATCTCCGTCTTCGACGCCGGGATCGCGTTCGAGAACCGCGTAACTTGCTTCGTTTTCACTATCTTCGAGGATGGCCCGTACCTCGAACTCCAACGTCGAGCCGTCTTCCATTTGCAGTTGCAACAGCTCGCCAACTTCCAAAGGGCTTTTAGGGACCTGCCCGTTCGAGGATGTCATGGGTGATGCTCCTTATCGGCGATGTGGCCGGTCATTGTAAACAGCGGGCAACGTTGGCTTGATGTTCCGCGAGCGTGTTAGCGAAGACGTGGTGCCCGTTCCCGCAGTAAACGTAGTAAAGGAAACCGGTGTTCGAGGGATTAAGCGCCGCTTCGATTGACGGGCGCCCGGGATTGGCGATCGGGGTCGGCGGTAGGCCGGCGTGGGTGTAGGTGTTATACGGCGAATCGATCTTCAGATCCCCGAACGACAGTTCCCGCTTGTGTTCGGGCAAAGCGTACTCGATGGTCGCGTCCACCTCCAGCGGCATACCCAATCGGAGCCGGTTATAAATAACGCCCGCGATCGCCGGCCTGTCCGCATCGATTTTAGCTTCCCGCTCGACCAGCGACGCCACCGCGATGGCCTGCGGTACGGTCACGTGCAGTCGCCGTGCTCGAGCGGCGGCGTCGCCCGGCATCGCACGAAAAAACTCGGCAGTCATGATGCCTTCCACTTGCTGCGGTGACGCGCCCAGCGGAACGAGATACGTACTCGGAAAAAGGAAACCTTCGAGGTTCTTCGTCCGGCTGCCGTCGACGGCCAACGTGTCGCGGCCGAAGGCTCGCGCAAAGGCCGTGGCACCACCGACGCCGCTTTCTTCCAGGCGGCGAGCGATCTGCCGGTACGTGTAACCTTCGGGGATCGTCACCCAGGTAGCGACTTGCGCGCCACCGCTAACCAGCGCGCGCAACACGCCGTCCTGCGTCTGATGTGCCGGAAAGCGATATTCGCCCGCGTGGACATCGCCTTCTTCCGCCCGCATGCGCGCGAGCAGCCGAAACGCCAGCACGTTGTCGATCACGCCGGCCGATGCTAGTTGACGCGCGACCTCGGCAAAGGTCGCGCCTTGAGGGACGATTACGTGTGTGTCCGCCGCCGGCGCCGACCGGTTGCGATATGCCGCGATCCAAAACCATCCGGCAAGCGCGATCGCTAAGATGAGCACACATGCGAATGCACCACCGGCGATGCGTACCGCCAGCTTCACTGCGACCGCTCGTTGCGGCGGCGGCCGAGAAACGACTCGAGGATTAACGCCGCTGCCAGACGATCGACCGCCCCTTTTCGTTTCTTCCGGGAAACGTCGGCCGCAATCATCGTCTTGGTTGCCTGCGCCGTGGTGAGACGCTCGTCCACGCGGTGAATCGTTCCGCGGAACACCCGGGCGAGTCGCTCGACGAATGCATCCATATGACGCGCGGCGATGCCGCGCTCTCCCGAGAGCGTCACCGGATCGCCGATGACGAGTTCGCCGGCTTGGTAGGATTCGGCTAATGCCACGATCCGCGCGAGATCGGCATCGAGATTCGTTCGCTCGATGGTTTCGACCGGCATCGCGAAGGTGTGGCTCGGATCGGCCACGGCCACGCCGATGCGCTTGGTGCCGACGTCCAAAGCTAAGATGGACACGCTGCTAGCCCGGTACGAACTCCGACAGATGGGCTCCCGCCTTCGGGCGTCTCCCCAAGTGGTGGGCGAGCAGATCCTCGACGGCGCGCGCGACGCGCGGCGTTGCGCGCAAGGCGGGTGCGGCCGCCCCTTTCGGCGCGCAGAGCGCACCGAAATTCTCACGATCGCGCGCATCGAACTCAGGCAAGTCGCGCCAGCGCTCCCGGCACGATTCGTCGATGAGGCCGCCGGCTTGCGCGTCGAGCCAACCGGCGTTCGAACCCAACTGCCGTCCGCAACGCACGCATGCGTCCGGTGGAGGTGCCAGTCCGAGCACGGCAAGAAGTCGCAGCGAGAACCGTGGTAATAGCTCGCGGGGACTCGGCGAGCGTTCGACCGCCGCAATCATTCCCGTCAGAAGCTCGTAGACGTCGGGCATTGCCAGATCGGGTTCGCAGAACGCGTCGATCAACTCCGCGACCAGCGAGACCACGGCGAAACGCTCCGGTTCGACCAGCTTCGACCAGGGCGCGTGCAGGATGTGCGCCGAGACGATAACGTCGAGCGACCTCCCGCGATGCATGCCGAACTCGCACTCGTTACCGAACTCCATCCGGCCGGCAAGGTGGCTCTTGGCGCGGCGCACGCCCTTGGCGACCGCATCGAGCTTCCCTCGCTCGCCGGTAAACAGCGTGAAGATGCGGTCGGCTTCGCCCAGCTGACGCCCGCGCAAGACGACGCCGCGCGTCTTATACGCGCGGGCTTGCGTCCGAAGCCTCCTGCTGCTCCCGTACTTGCGAGGGCATCCCGTTGGTGTAAACGCGCACCGACAGGATGCGCCGGCCGCGGGTCCGCTCGACGCGAAGGCGCGTGCGGTCGTCCGCGTCGATCTCCTCGCCCTCCGCCGGTAGCCGCCCGAACAATCCAACCGTGTATCCACCGATCGTTTCGAAATCTTCGGTCGGAATGTGCGTTTCGAGCCGCGCGTTGACGTCCTCGATGTTGGTGCCGGCGTCGACCACCGCTTCGCTTTCCGAGACGACGTGGATCGGTTCTTGCTCGTCCTCGTCGTGTTCGTCGCGGATTTCGCCGACGATCTCTTCGAGCAGATCTTCCATCGTTACGAGTCCGGCGGTGCCGCCGTATTCGTCGACGACGATCGCCATCGAAAATTTGTCGCGTTGCATCTCGCGCAAGAGTTCGGCAATCTTCTTGCTCTCGGGCACGTGTACGGCCACCCGCATGAGCGATCGCAACGGCGTATGCGCTAGCGAACCGTTGGCAAGGGCGACCAGCAACTCGCGGTCGTGGATCACACCGACGATATCGTCTTTGGATTCCTGATAGACGGGCAGCTTCGAGTATCCCTCGGCGATGACGACGTCGAGCGAGCGCCGCGGCGAGTCGTCGATTGAAACGGCGACCATCCCGGGTCGAGGCTTCATCACCTCGCGCACGATGGTGTCGCCGAACTCCATCACCGAGTGGATGAGTTCGCGTTCCTCCTCTTCGATCACCCGTTGTTCGGCGCCGACGTTGACGACCGTCCGAATGTCTTCCTCGGTGATGTAAATCTGCTTCCCGTGTCTGATCCGGAACGGCTTTAAAATAAGCTCGGTGAGGAACTGGAAGCACTGTGCGATGGGCGTCAGCACGTAGGTGGCGACGCGCATGGGCACCGCCAAACGCAACGCCCAGCGTTCGTTGTCGGCCGTCGCCACCATCTTCGGAATGATTTCGCCGAAAAGCAGCATCACGACGGTCATCGCGATCGTCGAAACGACCGCCGCCGCCGGCAGGCCCAGCTCGATAGCCACGTACGTCGCCAGCGAGTCGGATGCGAGCAGCACGATCGTATTTCCGACCAATATCGAGGTGAGAAAGCGGTTCTTGTCGTCGACGAGCGCGAGCACGCCCTCGGCACCCTTAATTTTCCGGTCGGCCATGGTCCGGGCACGGAGGCGGGAGACCGAGATGAGCGCGGCTTCCGAGGCGGCGAAGAAGGCGGCCAGCAGCACCAGGATCGCCAGTATGATGAATTCGGTCCAGTAGGCGCCGGGGCTACTTCGATATGGGTCGCTCAACGGTTCCTCAAATCGGCGCCATTATAACATAACGTGGGGACGGACCAGCACGTAGATTGCCAGGGCGACGAGCGTCCCCAAAGCGGCGCCCCACAGGACCTCGAAAACGTTGTGGATGCGCGCCTCGACGCGGCTCTGAGCCACCAAAAAGGCCACGAAGTACGCAAGAATGGCAGCCAGCGGCTTCTGATAAAAGAACGCCAGCATGGTCGCGGCGGCGAAGGCGATCGCCGCGTGCCCCGAGACGGCTCCGCCCTGGAGCGGAGATCCGCGGCCGGCAAACGCCTTGGCGAAAACCGTCGCAATGGCGACCACCGCCAGCACGATCAACGCCAAGTTCGCCGGCACCTGCTGAACCGCCGAGAAGACCCGTTCGCCTCCGCTCAGGATGCCTTGATAGAAAATCAGGTAGCCGGCAATAGCGGCCCCAATGGCGGCGATGAGCACCGCTCCGGCGGCCGCATCCTTGGCCGTCTTCGCCAACGGATGATGCGCCACGGTGAGCAAATCGACGATCGCTTCGACGGCCGTGTTGACGAGTTCCAAACTCAAGACCAAACTGACGAGGACCACGGTGGCGACGACGTACGAACGCTCGAGTCGCAGCACCAGGGTGGCCGACAGGACGAGCGCCGCGATGACCAAGTGCACGCGCATGTTCGGCTGCGTGCGCGTCGCGTACATGATGCCCTCGAAGGCGTGATGAAACGAGCGCCACAACTTACTCTCGGCGATCGGGACGTAGTGTGGTTCGTGCTTCGAGCGCTCGTCCACTGGATACGGCATCAGCGTGCGGTCACGAGGGTGCGGTCTCGTAAGGCCATGCGAGCTCGATGGTGCCGGCGAGGCGGCGCTCTTCGCGCTCCATTGCTCGGCGCTCGTCGACGCGCTCGTGATCGTGCCCAAGCACGTGCAGAATCCCGTGAATCAGCAAGCGGTACAGTTCGTCCTGCAGCGTTGCATCGTAGCCGTCCGCCTGCCGGCGCGCGGTATCGACCGAAATGACGACGTCTCCCAGCATTCGCTCCGGAGCCGATCCGTTGGTCGCGCCGTTGAATTCCGGTTCAATCGCAAAGCTGAGGACGTCGGTGGCCGAGTCCTTCCCGCGGTGCTCGCGGTTGAGTTCGCGGATGGCGGCATCGCCGACCAGACTCACCGACAGCGATGCGTCACTCTCCCCGGCGGCCGCAAGCAACTTCTTCGCCGCCGCAATCAGCGCGCGCGAGTTCACGCCGCTCCGGCGAACGTCGCTGCGGTAGTAAATCATTCCGCTGCCGGCGTTTGCGAGCGCGGGCGCGCGTAGGCACGAATGATTCGCGCGACCAGCGGATGGCGAACGACGTCGTTCTCGTCGAGCTCGACCACGCCGACACCCTCGACGCCGGTCAGCCGATCGGCCGCGTCGCGCAGTCCGCTGCGGTTGCCGATCGGCAAGTCCACCTGGGTCACGTCGCCGGTCACGACCATCTTCGACGCCGCACCCAGGCGCGTGAGAAACATTTTCAGCTGGTCGCTGGTTGCGTTCTGCGCCTCGTCGAGAATGACGAAGGCATCGGAAAGCGTTCGCCCGCGCATGTACGCGAGCGGCGCGACCTCGAGCGTCCCTCGATCGATGTACCGGTTGGTGACGCCTTCGTCGAGGAGTTCGTTGAGCGCGTCGAACAGCGGCCGCATGTACGGATCGACTTTCTCGCGCAAGTCGCCCGGCAGAAAACCGAGGTTCTCGCCCGCTTCCACCGCCGGACGCGAGAGGACGACGCGCGAGACGTCGCGGTTCTTGAGCGCCCGCACCGCCATCACGATGGCGAGATACGTCTTTCCCGTACCGGCGGGCCCAATCCCGATCGTAAGCGTGTGACGTTCGATCGACTGAACGAAGCCGCGTTGCCCGGCCGTACGGGGCCGCACCTCGCCGCCGCGTTGCGTACGCAGGAGCGTTTTCGGCAGTGCGGGCGCACGCCGGTCGTCGCGAACGTCGGCGAGAACCAACGCGACGTCATCGGGCGTGATGTGCGCTCCGCTGACGGCGGCGTCGAGGACGCGCCTGACCACGTGCTCGGCGCGTTCCACGTCGTCCGGAGCGCCGGCCAACAGTAACCGATCGTTATCGGCATGCACCGAAACGCCAAGGGTCGATTCGATCGCCGACAAGTTCCGGTCGAACTCCCCGAAGAGGCGCACCCGATCCGACAAGTCGTGAAGGTCGATCGCTCGTTCGAGGAGTCTGCTCAACGCCTCGCTATTTCGTCACGCAGCGCGAGAGGCTTGCCTAGAACTTCAGCTGCGACGACCGCGCGAACAAGCGAGCGGCGGTCGCCGAACAGGCTTGCGAGCCGCCGAGCCCGCGGCTGCGGGCGTTCGTGGGCGAAGAGGACGTCGGCAGGCGCCGGGCCCGGCTCCGGCGCGGCTTGCCGGCGCGCCGGCGCCGGCCGCGGCGGAGGAGGCTGACGCACCGCGGCTGCAGGTACCGCGGCCACAGGAACCGCCGATATGGGCGCAGCCGTCCGCTGCTGAGCGGGCGCCGGTACTCGCCATGCCGTCGGCGGACGCGACGCCGCCTTCGAAGCGGCCATCTGCTTGCGCGCGTTCGACACGATGCTCGAAATCACGCCGACGACGACGACGAGCACCCAGACGATCGCCCCAATGTCGCGCACGCGCTAGCGGTCCCTTATTTGACTGGATTCGGCGGAGGCGACGGCGGCTGCGATTGATCGCCGCCACCGTCCCCGGTACCGCCGATCGACGAGCGCATGTCGGTATCGGCTTGGATGTTCTTGAGGCGGTAATAGTCCATAACGCCTAAATGCCCGCTGCGAAACGCCTCGGCAATGGCTTGCGGTATCGACGCCTCAGCCTCGACGACGCGCGCGCGCATCGCTTGGGTTTCGGCCTTTTGCTCCTGTTCGGCAGCCATTGCCGCGTATTGGCGTTCGGCCGCTTTGGCTTGGGCGATCCGCCGGTCGGCTTCGGCTTGGCTGGTCTGCAATTCCGCGCCGATGTTCTTGCCGACGTCGACGTCGGCGATGTCGATCGAAACGATTTCGAACGCGGTGCCCGCATCGAGGCCCTTCGCAAGTACCGCTTTACTAATACGATCAGGGTATTCTAAGACTTCTTTGTGGTCGACCGCGGCGCCGACCGCCGAAACGACGCCCTCGCCAACGCGCGCGACGATGGTCGGCTCGCCCGCACCGCCGACGTAGCGGTCGAGGTCGCTGCGCACCGTGATGCGCGCTTTGACGTTAAGCTGAATGCCGTTTTGCGCGACGCCTTGGAAAATCGGGGTCTCGATAACCTTCGGGTTCACCGACGTTTGCAGAGCTTCGAGCACGTTGCGCCCGGCGAGGTCGATCGCCGCCGCCCGTTGCCACGCGAGCGGAATTTGCGCGCGTTGCGCGGCGATCATTGCCAGCGTCACGTTTTCCACGTTACCACCGGCCAAGTAGTGCGACTGCATTTGATCGACGGTAAGATCCAGGCCGGCTTTACGCGCGCGCACGTAGTTGGTCACGATCACACTTGGCGGAATCCCGATCAGTCGCATGCGGACGAGCGCGATGATGCCGAGCGGAACGCCGGCCGCAATCGTGCGGATCCACAATCCGATCGGAAAGTAGTACAGGAACATGAAAAAGACGATGACGGCGACGACGATGATGATCGCCGCACTGATTGCAATCACGGAAGGCTCCTCACTGATAGCTCGGAAGGGCAACGGCTTCGACGAAGATGCGCGCGCCCTCGACCCGAACGACGCGGATGGGGGTTCCCTGCGGGATGAACTCGCCCTCCGTGAGCACGTCGATGCGGCGTCCGTCAATCGCCGCGATGCCCGCCGGCCGGAGGTACGACGCTGCCGTGCCCGTGCGGCCGTGGAGATCGGTATGATCGGCGCTCGCCACATAGTCGGCGCCTTGCGTTGCACCCAACGCCAAACGCCGGGCCCAGGCGTTTTCTGGGAGACTGCGCGTCAGCAAGCTGAAGCAGATGACGGTCAGCACGATGGCGGTCGCGATCGTTTCGACTGCCACGAAGAAAAACGGCAGTCCGAATGCAAACAGCACGGCTAGGAGCAAGCAGATCGCACCGACGATGCCGGGGATGCCGTGGCCTGGAACGACGTGCAACTCCCATAAAATCCCTAAGATTCCGACGACCGCCAGAACCAGAACCAAGCCGTTGGAAAATCCGGCGTACACGTGCGTACCGAAGAATAACGCCAGCGCGCCGACGCCGATGACGCCGGCGATTCCGTGCAGGGTCTGCATTTCGATCAATAACCCGAGCATGCCGAGGGTCAGCAACAACGCGCTGACTTGCGGACTGGTCGCGAACCGCGCGAGGTTTTCGGCCCAGGTGTACTCCTGCGTGCTGCGCGGAGCGGATTCCAGGTGCGACTGCGCCAGCGCGGCGTCGAGCGACGGCGCCGTCGCATCGGCGACGCCGGCACGCGAGGCATCGTCGGTATTAAGCGTGAGAATTGCTCCGGTGCGCTTGTATTGTGGAAGATCAACGTTCTTGTCGACCATGGCGCCCGCGACCGCGGCGGAACGGTGGTTGCGAAGCGCGGTGGATTCGAACTCTCCCCGCAACGCCGATACCATCTTTTCCGAATACGGAATCGGTTCGGCCGCGCCAATCGAGGCGCCGGGCGCCATGACGACGCGATTTGCGGACAGCGTGATCAACGCCGCGGCCGAATAGGCACGCCGGCTAACGTAGGCGATCACCGGCTCTTGCGCTGAGAACAACGCGTCGCGAATGCGAAAGGCGGCTTCGACCAAACCGCCGGGGCTGTTAACGTCGAGGACGATCGCCGATGCCTTCTCGCGATTGGCCAGATCGACGGAGCGCTCGACCAAGTGGGCCATTCCGTCGTCGACCGTGCCGTCGATCGGAACGACCACGACCGGTCCGGTCGCAGCGGAAACCGTCGACGCCGCTAAGCCGAACAGGCCCCACGAGAGCAGGCCCAATGCGATCCAACGGTGCACGTGCGGAACCTTCATACGGCTACCTACCGCCGCAAAAGCCAATGGTTACGAAGCGCCTAACTCCTCGGTGACGACCTGGCGCACGAGATTTCCGTCGGCGACCCCCTTCAGCTGCGGCATCACGACTTTCATGACGGCGCCCTGATTGCGGCCGTCCGGCGCAAGCTCGGAGAGGACGCTCCGGACGATCTCGCGGATCTCGGTCTCCGACTTCTGCCTCGGAAGGTAGGCCAGCAAGATTTCCCGCTCGGCGCGCTCTTTCGAGGCGAGGTCTTCACGACCGGCCTTTTCGAACTCGCTCAAAGAGTCACCGCGCTGTTTCACCAACCGGGCAACGACCTCAATCTCGTCGGCAGCCGACAAATCTTGACCGGCTTCGGAGCGCTTGTAGGTAAAGCCGGAAAGAGCCGAGCGCAGCGTATCGAGGCGCAGCTGATCGCGCGCCTTCATCGCTTCCTTGAGATCGGCGGTGATGCTATCCTTCAGAGCGCCCACGCGGGGATCCGTTAGCTGCGGCGCTTGCGCGCGGCGGCCGATTTCTTTTTGCGGCGGACGCTGGGCTTCTCGTAGTGCTCGTGCTTGCGCGCCTCAGCAAGGATCCCGGCTTTCTGGGTGGCCTTTTTGAAACGACGCAGCGCACTCTCGATCGACTCGCCCGGAGCAACGCGAACTTCCATTCGGTAAACGACCCCCCTTTCGGCGTGGCCCTTGCGGGCGCACGAAAACTAGACCCGCTGGGTCAACGCCTAACCCTAGCACAGGGCGCCCGGAGCGTCAAATCGGCACCGTCGTCTACCCGGGGGGCCACGTCATTGGGCGTCCGGTCAGCACGTGCAAATGCAGGTGCCCGACGGTCTGGCCGCCTTGCGTTCCGGTATTGATCACGATGCGAAATCCGCCGCTGCCGCCGCGTTCGCGGCCGAGTTGGGTGGCCGTGTCGAACAACTCGCCCAGCAACGTGGCGTCGCCCGCATCGGAAAGATCGCCGAGCGTCGGGTAGTGTTCGACCGGCAATACCAGCAGATGCGTCGGCGCCTGCGGATTGAAATCTTCGATCGCGATCACGCGCGCGCTGCGGCTTACCGGTGCGGTAGGAATCTCGCCGCCGGCGATCTTGCAGAAGATGCAGCCGGCATCGCGACGGCCCGGCTCGCCTGGCATCAATGCGTCCTGATCGTGAACGTCCAGGACTTGGTCGTCGTGTTGCCGGCGCCGTCCGAAACCCGCACGGTCACCCGGAACGGTCCGTCCGGATACGCGTATGCCGGAACGTATTGAATGAACTGAGGCGTCCGTACCGAGTCGGACGTAACGTCGTGCCCGTTTATCCAAATGGCCGCACTCGACGGATTGACGGGCACCGCGTCCGCCGCGAACGTGGCGTAGATCGCCGGCCGGTCGTTATTGATGGTCACGCCGCTGTCCGGAGCGAAGTCGGCGATGCCGGGTGGAACGCTCGAGGCCGAGACGGTCTGCTCGGCTTGGGCCACCGCGACGACGCCGCCTCGCGTCACGAGATGCCCGATGACCGGAGCCTGCGCGAAGTTGGCCCCGCGCGGAATCTGATAACTGCCGGCATATTGACCCGGCGAGGTTTCGTGCATGGCGAGGTCGGTTACGTAGGATCCGATGTCGAAACTCGCCGACCCGCCCGGACTTCCGTGCAAACGCACGTTCACCGTGTCGCCGGCGCGCAGCGGATGAGTGGTGTCGGCGCTGACGTCGATTCCCGCGGCCGCACTCGAGGTCGTCGCCGTCGACGCGACCGACCGGCTTGCGAGGACTTCGCGGACCTCGTTGCTGTCGACGTTATAGCGCACCGTTACAATATCGCCCGCCCGCAAGTCGCCGAAACCGGCGGCCTTGCCGTTGAGCGCCACTTCGGTGGAGCGTCCGGCAGCAATGACTTGTCCGTCGTTCATTACAAACTGATTGCCGGCGACGGCGACGATGCGGCCGTTGCGGGTGCCGAACGCATCCACGACGCGCTCCACCCGGCCGTCTTTTCGCATTTCGATGCGAGCGAAATCTCCGGGGCGAATGTCGCCGAGTTCGCCCGGAGTTGTAACGCATGCATTGACGTCCTGCATGTCGATAGTGGCGTTAGGCGCGATCGGCGTGGTCTTCGGGCCAGTATCGTAGCCGAGCGTCAGCGTCGGCGGATCCGAAAGAACGTCGACCGCCGCCACCGTGCCTAACCGCGTGTAACCCGCGCCCGTCGGGACCAATCCGGCCTCGCTACGCCCGATGAGCTGCGCGACGACGGTCACCGTATTGGTGCGCCGGTCGAACGCGGTTTGCGCGCCGAGCACGTCGGTAAAGAACCGCAGCGGCGCATACAGGATGCCCTTGACCTCAAAGCTGGGACCGTCCAGCGTGACGCGATTGCCGTCGATTTGAGCAAACCGGCTTCCGACCGTCAGAATTACCATTTTCGAACCGACTTGCGTCGTGACGCGATTGCCGGCGCGATCGAACGGTAAACCCAGCGCCGAAAGCGTGCGGCGCACCGGCACGAACAGCAATCCGTTTTCGAACCGCGGCGCCGGATCGATGGGCAACGAATTGCCGTTGATGACGATGGCAATCGCCCGGTTCGAGGGCGCCGGCCGCGCATTCGCAGACGCGGTTGCGGAAACCGCAATCAAAGCCGCGATCGTCAGCACCTTACTCCAACACCTCTCCGTAGACATCGGCAGTCGCACGTGCACAACGGTCCCACGTGAGCGATGCCGCAATCTGCCGTCCTATGTTGACGAAACGGTCGCGTCGGCCCTCGTTTTCCAGCAAATCCGCGAGCAAACTGCGCAGCTCGGCCACGTTTCCCGGGCGAAAAGGCAATGCGCCCGGCGCGAGAACGCGCGGGATCGCGTCGGCGCACGCCACCACCGGGCATCCGGCGGCCATCGCCTCGAGCATCGGCAGCCCGAAGCCTTCGCGCAAAGCGGGTTGGACCAACGCCAGGCTGCCGGCGTAGTACGAGGCCAGAGCATCCGTCGAAACGTCCCCGAGCGCGATGATCTCGCGTTCGGCCGTGCGTCGCCTTTGCAGCTCGCCGTCGAAGTCGTCCGGGCCGGTGAGATAGAGATCGACGGCAAAACGCTCCGGAAGCGCCGACCAGGCATCGAAAAGCGTGTGGAGATCTTTGTGCCGCCGGTGGTTGCCGACGTACAAAAAATACGATCGCGGGCCACGCCAGGCGGGCGCGCCGCGCAAGAAGCGCTCGTCGACCCCCAACGGAATCACGCGCACCTTGGCCGGATCGACGTGGAGGTATGTTGCGAGATCCTCGACCGTTCGCTCGTCGTCCGTAATGACGCGCCGGGCCCGCGCACAGGCTAGACGCACCACCGTATGATAGTACGGTCGAACTTTCGTTTTGAAATAGTGCGGAAAGCGGAGATGGATGAGGTCGTGAACCGTGATGACTGAAGCGACCGGCACCACCAGCGGAACGTAGATCGACAGGAAATGCGCGAGGTGGAGATGTGCCCGGCGCATCGCCAGCGGCAGCCGCACTTGTTCGTCCCAGCCGAAATTCCGCCCGGTATCAAACACGGCGTATTCGTACTCGGGTGCGACGTTCGGCAGCCGCGCCGCTAGCTCGCGAGCGTATGTCTTCATCCCGACCGACATTTGATCGGTCAGCCGTGCATCCAAACCTATTCGCTGCCCGCTCAGGCGATCAACGCTTTCCGGGCGACGACGGCCGGATACATCGCCGACTTGTAGGCGACGTAGATGCCGCGCGGACCGTCAAGCAGCGCGCCTTTCCCAATCAATAGCCACCAAAATCGCATGGCTCCCGCGAGCCACGCACCCGCGACGCCCGCGAACGACCCGCGAACGCCGCTCGCTTCGGTGCTCGTATACCAATCGTACTTGACGCGATACGATGCATAGTCGGGATAGGAGAAATGCAGCAGCGTCCCGGGCAGCGTGGCGACGCTTCCTTCCGACGTCCAACGCTCGTGGATGGCCGCACTCCCGCCCGCCGCCGGGTGCGCCTCCAACGTCGCCCGGTCGCAACGAAACAGCCGCAGCAGCGGCTCGTTACGCCACAAGCGCATCGGCCGGCCGCAAAAATACGTGGTGCGTCTCACGACGTACCCATCGGCGTCGCCCGAGCAACCGACGATCGCCTCGCGCAAAACGTCGTCGAGCGCCTCGTCGGCATCGATCATGAACGCCCATGGCGTTCGAACGCTCGATAGCGCGAATCGCCGCGCCGAGACGAAATCGGTCCACTCGCGCTGGACGACGTCGGCGCCCGCCCCGCGCGCAAACTGCACGGTGTGATCGCGCGAACCCGCGTCGAGCACGAAGACGTGCATACCTCGTGGCAAGCTGGTGAGCGCGCGCGGCAGATTGCGTTCCTCGTCGCGCGTCAAAATGACGGCGGTGATTTCCGCTAGGTTCAGAGCGTTAGTGTCACGGCTGCGCGGGAATGCCCACCCACTGCGCGTCGGCACGCGCGACGGCGCCCTGAACCGATTGTTGATGGGCCAGCGCCGCCCCGATGAAGTCGCGGTACAGCGGCGAGGGCCGGTTCGGCCGCGACTTGAATTCCGGATGCGCTTGCGTACCGACGAACCACGGGTGGGTATCGGCGGGCAGTTCGATGACCTCGACCAGACGCGTCTTGCCGACGGTGTGGTGCCCGGTGAAACGCATGCCGTGTTCTTCAAAAACGGGCCGGTACCGATTGTTGAACTCGTACCGATGCCGGTGCCGTTCGCTGATCTCCAGCGTGCCGTACGCGCGCGCCGCCTGACTCTCCGCCTCGAGCGTGCAGGTGTAGGTTCCCAAGCGCATCGTGCCGCCGTACATTTCGAGGTTGCGCTGGTCCGGCATGAAGTCGATCACCGGGTCCAGCGTCGTTTCGTCCACTTCGCTGGTCATCGCATCGGATAACCCACACACGTTGCGAGCGAACTCGATGCAAGCAAGCTGCATACCGTAGCAGATCCCCAAGAATGGAATGCCGGTTTCGCGAGCGTGCTGAATCGCGCGGAGCTTTCCCTTGACGCCGCGCGCACCGAATCCCGGCGCAACTAAGATGCCGTGGACGCCGCGCAAGAGTTCCACGCCGTCGTTCTCGACGAACTCGGAATCGATCCGCACGATCTCGACCGCCGCATTGTGAAAGACGCCCGAGTGATAGAGCGCCTCGATGATCGAGATGTAGGCGTCTTTGAGTTCGACGTACTTTCCAACCAACGCGACGGTGACGCGGCGTTGCGGGTGCAGGAGGCGTTCGGCGATGGCGCCCCATTCGTCGAGTTTGGGTGCGGCCGTTGGAAGGTTGAGCTTGCGAACCGCCGCCGACGCCAGTCCCTCGGCTTCGAGGTTGAGCGGAACCTGATAGATAGTCTGGGCGTCGCTATTCTGAACGACCGCGCTGGGCGGCACGTCGCAGAACAGCGCGATTTTTTCCTTGAGCTCCAGCGGCATCGGGGCAGAGGACTGCGTCCGGCACACGATCGCATCGGGCGAGATGCCGATGCCGCGCAGCTCGCGCACCGAGTGCTGCGTGGGTTTGGTCTTGAGCTCGTCGGCAGCGCCCAAATGGGGAACCAGCGTGAGGTGCACGTACATAACGTTCTCTTCGCCGACGTCGTAGCGCATCTGACGGATGGCTTCGAGAAACGGTAACGACTCGATGTCGCCGACCGTTCCGCCGACCTCGACGATGCAGACGTCGGCATGACCCGTCTCCGCAACGTGCTTGATATGGGCTTTGATCTCGTTGGTGATGTGCGGAATAACCTGCACGGTCGCGCCGAGATAGTCGCCGCGGCGCTCCTTCTCGATGACCGAATTGTAAACTTGACCGGTGGTGACGTTATTTGCCTTCTGCAGGTTCTCGTCGATGAAACGCTCGTAGTGGCCCAAGTCGAGGTCGGTTTCCGCGCCGTCCTCGGTCACGAAGACCTCTCCGTGCTGGTACGGATTCATGGTGCCGGCGTCCACGTTGATGTACGGATCCAGCTTTTGGATCGAAACGCTAATGCCGCGAGCTTTCAGGAGGCGTCCGAGGGACGCGGCCGTGATGCCCTTGCCGAGCGAACTCACGACGCCGCCGGTGAAGAAAATGTACTTCGCCATCTCGGGACGACAGTTTTTGCCTTCGCGCGGCAAAAACCCCTTACCGCGAAGCCGTCGCGACCATTACGAAGCGGGCGTGCCCGGCATAATCGTAACCAACCTCGACCGGCCGAGCACGAAACGTCCGCTCGACGAGGGCGACCAGTTCGGGCATTAAAGCGGGCCCTGCCTCGAAGACGGCCGCCCCGTCCGGCTCGAGCAGGCCCGGTACTTCCGGGACGAACTCGCGGTAGGCGTCGAGACCGTCCGGGCCGCCGTCGAGCGCCTCGCGCGGCTCGAACGCAATCGGGTTCGGGCGCGGCGGAATGTCGGGCGTGGGGACATACGGCAGGTTGGCCAAAACGAGATCGAAGCGGCGGCCGGCGACCGGTCCCGCGAAGCGACCGCAGTGAAACCGGCAGCGTTCGGCGACGTTCAGCCGCCCCGCGTTGATTCGAGCGACCTCGAGGGCACGCGCCGACACGTCGGTGGCGTGGACGAAAGCGTCGCCGTTTTCAGCGGCGACGGTGCAGGCGATGGCTCCCGACCCAGTGCCCACGTCGAGCACGTTCGTGCCCGCCGGCATGCCCGCACTACGCCGCGCTTTCAAGAAGGTCAGCGCCTCGTCGATGAGGTGTTCGGTTTCGGGACGCGGGACGAGAACTCGCTCGTCCACCAGGAACTCGCGTCCGTAGAATCCGGCGAAACCCAGCACGTACGCCATCGGCATCCCGCTCGCGCGGAGGTTGCAGAGGGTTTCGAATCGCCGCGCCGGTGCACTCGCCGCACGCGCCTCACCGTGCGCGACTATCCACTCCCGCTCGCAATCCAGCGCGCGCGCAAGCAGCAGCATGGCGTCGGCTCGCGGCGAGTCGCTCGAAGGCGCAAGCACCGAGATGCCGCGTGCGAGCAACGCCTCAACCGACGCAGGCATTCTGACGAAAGCCTAGACCGTGGACGCTTCGCCGGCCAGCATGCGCGCGCGCTCGTCGGTCAACAGCTCGTCGACGATTTGCGCCAGATCGCCGTCCATGATCGCCCGAATATTCCCGAAGCTCCGGTTGATCCGATGATCGGTCACCCGGTCTTGCGGAAAGTTGTAGGTGCGAATTTTTTCCGATCGGTCGCCGGTCCCCACTTGCGAGCGGCGCATCGAGCCGACCGCCTCTTCTTGTTCGCGCCGCTTCCGGTCGTAGAGCAATGCGCGCAACATCTGCATGGCTTTTTCGCGGTTTTGCTGCTGCGAGCGTTCCTGCTGCGACGCCACGATGAAACCGGAGGGAACGTGGGTGATGCGGATGGCGGATTCCGTTTTGTTGACGTGCTGGCCGCCCGCTCCCGACGACTTGTACGTATCGATCTGGAGGTCCGCCGTGCGGATCTCGATTTCCGCATCGTCGTCGTCGACTTGCGGTAGCACCGCGACCGTCGCCGTGCTGGTGTGAATCCGGCCTTGCGCTTCGGTCTCGGGTACGCGCTGAACGCGGTGCACTCCCGACTCGTGCTTGAAATGACGGTATGCGCCGGCGCCACGCACGGCAAAGACGATCTCTCGATAGCCCCCGGCGTCGTTTACGTTTTCGGACGTCAGTTCCACGCGCATGCCCAGCCGCTCGGCAAAGCGCAAGTACATGCGCGCGAGATCACCGGCGAAGATGCCCGCCTCGTCGCCGCCCGTTCCGGCCCTGATCTCGACGAACACGTCGCGGTCGTCATTGGGGTCGCGGGGCGCCATGAGCTGCGCTAGGTCGGCTTCGAGCCGCTCTGCGCGGGCTTGCAGCGTGCGGGTTTCTTCCTCGGCCATCTCACGCAACTCGCCCTGGCTATCGCGCAGCAGCGTTTCGTTCGCCGCGATTTCCTGCTCGGTCTTGCGCAAGCGCCGAAACGTTTCCACCGGCCCTTCCAGCTGCGCGCGCTCTTTGACCAGCGCGGTGTACCGCACTTGATCGAAGGCACCAGCGGGGTTGGCAAGTTCGGCCTCGATCTCATGAAACCGCCGATCCATGGTATCGAGACGAGTAGACAGCGAGGGATTCATCACGTTACGAGACGTCTCGCCCGCGACGCAAGCGCCCCGGCGAGACCGCTGGAGCTAGACTTCAGCGGACTTTCTGGCCTCGCGAGAGGCTTGGCGAGCGGCCGCTTCCTCCTGCTTCTTCTTGGCGGCGGCGGCCCGCTGGTTAAACTTGTCGACGCGTCCGGCAGTATCGATCAGCTTCTGTTGGCCCGTAAATAACGGGTGGCAAGCGGCGCAAATCTCGACGCCGATTTCGGGCAGCGTGGAGCCGGTGGTAAAGGTACTCCCGCACGCGCAGTGCACGCGGGCCTCGGGGAACCATTTGGGGTGGATCTTCTCTTTCACAGCTTCTGCATTATACCAGGGCTCGCAAGAGCACCCGAGCGAAGGAGCGGCCGCACGGGAGGTGCCGTCGTCCCAGACACTCGAAGGCTCGGGCGTGAACGCGAAATCCTGGCCCGCGACCCTCTTGGCCGCTTCGGCGATGGCCGTGGCTTTGGTAGCCGGCTCGCCCTTAGCCGTGCCGTCGGCTGCGGCTACGCCGCCCCCGACCCCACCGCCGCTGTCGACGCCGGCAACGCCCCCGCCAGGGGCGACCGCAGCGCCGGGGGATGCGACGCCGATCCCAATTCCGTCCGGCTACGGATTTCCGGGGATGTCCAACCCGGCCCCCGCCGTGAGTGGCTCGCCTTCGCCGCCCCCGGATGCGCGAAAGGGCCTCGAGGGAGTTTGGGAACTCCAGATCCAGCGTGGTCCTAAGACCGACTACGCCCACTTCCGGCTGGTGCAAACCGGCACGACGCTCACGGGGACGTACCTCGACAACGCCGGGAAGAAGTACCCCCTAGCCGGCTCGGTCGACGGCCAGTCCGTTCGACTGGTCGTGACGCTGGCCGACGGCACGACACTCCTGCTCGAAGGTCGCCTCGACGGAACCACCGATATGGAAGGGCTGCTCACGTCGCCGCAAGAGCAAGTCGGCTTTACCGCTGCCTACCGGCCCAAAGAGAAGTTCATGGATAATCTCAACGCCGCGCCCGGCGGGCTCGGCGGTACCGGCGGCGGCAACCCCGGTGGCGGCGGGGGCGGCGGTTACCCGCCGCGATAAACCCGGTCTAGTTCGCGTCCGCCAGCCGGCGCTCGACGTACGGAACGAGCCCGCCGGCGTCGATCAACGCGCGCATAAAGGGCGGAAACTCGGCTGCTCGATACTCGGTGCCTTTGGTAATGTTCCGCACGAGGCCGCTGGCCGGTTCGACTTCGATTTCGTCGCCCGCATCGATTCCGTCGACCGCTTCGGAGGATTCGAAGATCGGGAGACCGATGTTGAGCGCGTTGCGATAGAAAATGCGCGCAAAGCTTTTCGCAATGACGGCCGACGTGCCGGAACCTTTGATGGCGATGGGCGCGACCTCGCGGCTCGATCCGCATCCGAAGTTTCGATCGGCAACGATGATGTCGCCGGCTTTCATGCGCGTCGTAAACTCCGGATCGAGGCCCTCAAGGGCGTGCTTTCCGAGCTCTGCTTGATCGACGATGTTGCAGTATTTCCCGGGAATGATAACATCGGTGTCGACGTTCTTACCGTATTTATGCGCGTGACCGCGTAGTTTCGATTCCATCGTTATACCTCGGCAAATGCGGCGACGGTGCGAGGATCGGTAATCATCCCGGTCAGCGCCGAGGCCGCGCACGTTGCGGGCGACGCGAGATACACTTCGGCTTTGGGCGAGCCCATGCGGCCGACGTAGTTTCGATTGGTCGTCGAAACGGCGCGTTCGCCGTCGCCGAGCGTACCCATGTGGCCACCGAAACATGCGCCGCACCCCGGCGTGTTTACCGCGCAGCCGGCGGCCGCCAGGGTTGTAAGAATACCCTCTTGAGCGGCCTGCATCCAGACTTTCTGGCTGCCCGGATTGACGATGACGCGCAGGCTACTTGCGATGCGCTTGCCTTCGAGGATGTTCGCGACGACGCGCAGGTCTTCGATGTACCCGTTGGTGCACGAGCCGATGAAGACTTGGTCGACCGCGATTTTGTCGGCGGCAACTTCCGAAATTGGGTGCACGTTGTCCGGCGTGTGCGGACAGGCCACTTGCGGCTCCAGCGCGCCGACGTCAATATTCACCACGCGTTCGTAAACCGCGTCCGGATCGGCTCGATCCACGACGAACGGCCGATTGGTGCGCTCCGTCACGTAAGCCAGCGTCTTTGCGTCGGCGTGAAAGATGCCGTTCTTGGCGCCGGCCTCGATCGCCATGTTGGCCATCGTTATCCGGCCGGTGATCGACAACTCGTCGACGGTCGAGCCGTGATACTCGATCGCGCGATAGGTGGCACCGTCGATGCCGAGTTCGCCGACGGTCCTGAGCATGACGTCTTTGGCGAAGACCATCGGCCCGAGTTTTCCGTTGTAAACGATCTTGATGCTGGCCGGCACCTTCAGCCACACTTCACCCAACACGAAGGCGGCCGCGATGTCGGTCGAGCCCATGCCGGTGGCGAACGCGCCGAACGCGCCGTACGTGCACGTGTGCGAATCCCCTCCGACGATCAGCTCGCCGGGGGCGACCAAGCCTTCTTCCGGCAACACGACGTGTTCGATGCCGCCGCGCCCGACGTCAAAAAAATGCGTGATCTTCTGCTCGATCGCGAAATCTTTCATGAGCTTCGCCAGTTTTGCCGACTGCGCGTCCTTCGCCGGCACGAAATGATCTTCGACCAGGGCAATTCGCTCGGGGTCGAAGACGCGATCGGCGCCTTTGATTTGGCGCATCACGCCGATGGCGACCGCCGCTGAAAGTTCGTTGGCGAGAACGAGATCGACTTTCGCATTGACGATCCGTCCCGGCTCGACGCTTTCGACTCCGGCGTGGCGCGCCAGGATCTTCTCGGTAAGTGTCATTCCCATGAGGAGAACGGTTATCCGGCGAAGCATCCGAGTCATGCAGCAGGATCGGCAATTCGGCTTTTCGACCCGCGCGATTCACGCGGGGACGCCGCCCGATCCGGTCACAGGCTCGCGCGTTGCACCGATTCACCAGACGGCGGCATACGTTTTCGGGTCGACCGAGCAGGCGGCAGAACTCTTCGCGCTTCGAAGTTACGGTCACATCTATAGCCGCATCAGCAACCCGACCGTCGCTGCGTTCGAGGAACGCATGGCGACCCTCGAAGGCGGGCTCGGCGCGATTGCGTTTTCGAGCGGTCTCGCGGCGCAGCTCTGTACGGTGCTCGCGCTGGCTCAAGCGGGCGACCATCTCGTCTGCTCGCAGAACGTCTACGGCGGCACGGTCACCCAACTCATGGTTACGGTCAAGCGGATGGGGATCGAAACCACCTTCGTTCCGGTCGGCGACTTTGACGGGATGCGGGCGGCGATGCGGCCGGCGACGCGGTTACTGCTGGTCGAAACGATCGCAAATCCGTCCGGCACCCTTGCCGACCTCGAAGCGCTGGCCGGGATCGCGCACGCGGCCGGCGTCGCGCTCGCGGTCGATAACACGTTTGCCTCACCGTATCTCTGCCGGCCGATCGAGCAGGGTGCCGATATCGTACTTCACTCCGCCACCAAGTTCATCAGCGGGCACGGAACCACGATCGGCGGCGTGCTGGTGGAGTCGGGAACGTTCCCGTGGGGAAACGGCCGCTATCCCCTCCTCTCCGAACCGAGTCCCGGCTATCACCAGAAAATCTTCAGCGAAACGTTCGGCGAGTACGCATTTTTGATGCGGGCGCGCGCCGAAGTGTTGCGCGACGTCGGCGCGCAGATGTCGCCGATGGATGCCTGGTTACTGTTGCTCGGGCTCGAAACGCTGGCCCTTCGTATGGAGCGTCACGTGCGCAACGCAGCGACGATCGTTCAATACTTAAAAGCGCGTTCCGAGGTCGCGTGGGTACGGGCGCCCGAACTTGGCTCGATTTTTACGTTTGGCTTGCACGGCGGCCGCGAAGCCGGACGGCGGTTCATCGACGCGCTCGAGCTGTGGAGTCACGTGGCCAACGTCGGCGACGCCAAGAGTCTCGTCATTCATCCGGCTTCGACCACGCACTCGCAGCTCTCCGACGAAGAACTCGAACGCGCCGGCGTGCCGCCGGAACTGGTGCGCCTGTCGGTCGGGCTCGAAGACGTCGACGATCTCCTGTGGGATATCGNNCGATATCCCACAGGAGATCGTCTCGTGATTGCGGACACGCCGTCGCAGCGCCGCGCGCTGCTGGCAGCGACCCAGACGATCGCGGTCGTCGGGGCGTCGGCCAATCCCCTGCGCCCGAGCTATACGGTCTTTTCATACTTGCGAACCCAGACGCCATATCGCGTAACGCCGATCAATCCGGCGGTGGTCGCCATCGACGGCGTCGCCGCCTACCCGTCGCTGACGGCGTACGCGGCCGAACACGGACCACCCGATATGGTCGACGTTTTCCGCAAACCCAGCGAACTGGCCGGCATCGTCACCGAAGCGATCGCGGTGGGCGCCAAAGCCGTCTGGCTGCAATACGGCGTCGTCGATCGAGCGGCCATCGAGCTGGCGAACCGCGCCGGCCTAACGGTCGTTATCGACCGATGCGTGAAGGTCGAGTATGCCCGTTTCTCCGGCGGTCTGGCCACCAGCGGACTCAATAGCGGGCTCATTACGTCGCGGCGCGATCCTCAATCGCGTTGAGTTACCGGGAAGAGTCGGACGCTCTCGACGCCGACATCCTTCGCGTTATCGCCGCTTGGTATCGCACCGGCCGCGCGCTCGATGACGACGCGTTCGACGCGCTCGCGCTGCGGCTGTTCGACTATCAGTTCCGGTACAACGAGCCCTACGCGCGATACTGCGCCGCCACCGGCCGCACGCCGCCGCGCTCGTGGCACGACGTACCGCCGGTGCCCGCCGGCGCGTTCAAAGAAGCAGTCCTCGCGACGTTCGATTCGGCGACCGCCGCGCTGACGTTCGAAACCAGCGGCACGACCGCCGCGCGCTCGGGCCGCCATTACTTCGAAACGGGCGCTCTCTACGATGCCGCGTTGCTGGCCGGGTTCGACCGCTTCATGCTTCCCGATGGTGCGCGGCTGCGCTATTTCAATCTTGTCCCGAATCCCGACGAGCGCTCGCAATCGTCGCTTGGTTACATGATGCGGCACGTCGGCCGCTGCCGTGGAATCGGGGAACCGGAGTGGTATCTTCAAGACGACGTCCTTGCTTTCGATGAGTTCGTCGCCGGCGTAGAATCGGCAATCGCCGAAGCGCGGCCGGTCTGCATCGCAACGACGGCATTTGCGCTGATGCACGTGCTCGACGCGCTCGACGAACGCCGCAAGCAGCTGCCGCTTCCGGCGGGATCGCGCGTCATGGAAACCGGCGGGTTCAAAGGCCGCACGCGGGTCGTGGATCGTTCCGATCTGTACGAACGCACCGGCCGCGCCTTCGCACTCCCGCGTCACGCCATCGTCGCCGAGTACGGGATGACCGAACTCACGTCGCAGTACTACGACGACGTGTTGACGCGCGGCGATGCGCGCTCGGTCGATGCGCGCCGTAAGCACCCTCCGCCGTGGTTGCGCACGCGAGTGGTCGGCGCCGACGGCAACACGCTGCCCAACGGCACCGTCGGTGCGTTGGTGCACGTCGATCTCGCCAACCGTTCGTCGTGCATCGCGATTGCGACGGAAGATCTCGGCGTGCAGTTCGATCCGTCCGACGGCGACGCCGGCGGACTCATGCTGATCGGACGCGAACGCGGCGCGAGTTTGCGCGGCTGCTCGCTCGACGCCGAAACCCTGCAGCCGCGATAACTACGTGGGGCTCGACGTCGGGCTGGCGCTGGGACTCGTACTCGGCTGCGGGGTCGGCGTGGGCGGCGGAATCGGCCCTACCACGACGGCGGCGCCTTGCGCGTTGCCCGCAACCGTAACGTTCCGTCCGCGCGTTCCCGCGCTGAATACCGTGTGCTTGGGGTACTGACCCTGCGCGTTGGTACCTTGCGTGTTGGCGTTCCAGTAGTTGCCTTCGGCAAACACCTCGACGTTCGATAAGGTCACCGAGACTTCCGAAATGACGTTACCCCCGACGAACGAGTTGCCGCCTTGCGACCCGGCGGGTCCGTTTCCGAAGTCCACCGTACCCAGCGTGAGCGACGCGCTCGGCGACGCCAGCGGTGCTACCGAATCCTGGTATCCATAGTGTGCCGACTTAAAGGTCTGGAACGAGGAGTTGACGTTCGCCGTACCGTCGGTCGCAATTCCGATATTTCCGCCGATCGTTCCCTGCGTCGGCTGTCCGTTAAGCACGACCGCCGGCGGCGCGGCGCCCGGCAGCGAAAGCGCTGCCAACGCGTAGTTGCCCCCTAAGATCGCGCAACCCGTGCAGTCGATGTTTCCGCTCGGAACGATGATGCCCACCGCCCTCGGGTGCGACGTCACCGCCGTACCGGCCGCAAACGTCGAGTGCGATGCGGCACCCGATCCGAGCGCGTCGAACGATGCGTACAGACTGCCGGACGGATTCGAGAGGCGCGACGATCCGACGTACACGCCGTTTAGCGAAACCGTGGAAACACCGGCCCCAATCTCGAGCGTCGTAAACGCCGACTTAGGCGGCGCGCCCGCGAGCTTCTCGAAGGCCGTATCCTCACCGGAGCCGTTGATATAGGAGCCTTTGGGATATCCCGCTCCGTAACCGCTTCCGTTAATCGTCATCCCGGTCGGAATCACGATCGGAAACGTCTCACCGCTAGCGGCGCTATAGACGCCGAGTGCCAGCTGGATCGTCAGCGGCGACGTCGTCGTCGAGTTCTTTACCACCGCAATGGCTTTGGTCAAGGTCTTGTATGGCTTTGCAAACGTACCGTTGCCGGTCGTGTCGCTGCCGGTTTTTGGATCGACGTCGATCGTAGTCAGCGGCGACGCGGTTGGCGGAATCGGCGTCGACGTCCCGCGGCGCGTACAGCCGGTACCGCTCACGATGCCGGCCAGTGTGAAGCCTGCGACGAGCAGAAAGAAGGCGCGAGTAAACCAGGGCATGGAGCGCCTTTTGCCGCCCCCGCCTCGGGGACCTCGGCACCGCGAGACGGAATCTCTCGGACGAGTGAAGCTTATCGAGCGCCCGGTTCGTTCGATCGTTCGTGCGATCGTGCACGCTGCCGGGCGCTGGACCGACCCCGACTTTCCGCCACGCGTGCGCGCGCTCGACGCCGTTTGCAACCGCACGGGATACTCGGCGCCTGTGGTGGAGTACGCCTTCGATCGGCTGTTTTCGTCGTTGACGCAGCCCGCCATCGAAGCCACGATTGCCGGCGAACTCGGCTCGCTCGACGTACTCGACGACTTCGCCGGCGAACGCGATACGCTGCGGACTCGTGCCCTGCCGATCGGGCGCGTCTGCGTACTTTCAAGCCGTACCACGATCGGCGTCGGCATCGTTCCCGCAATCTTTGCGCTGTGCGCGAAGTGCGACGTGCTGGTGAAAGATCGCCAAGACGCGCTGGTCGCGGCATTCTTCTCGACGCTCGCAGAAGAGCTCGACGAGATGCGCGAGTCGGCGACCGTAGCGGAGTGGGACGGCGAGCGCGATTCGCCCGATTTGGGAGAGTTCGCCGCGGTCGTGGCCTTCGGCGACGACACGACGCTGGAGCGCATACGCGCCGCGCTCCCAGCGGCGACCCGCTGGATCGCGTTCGGCTCCAAGGCGAGTTGCGGCTACGTCGGCCGCGACGCCCTGGCCGATGCGAAAGATGCCCGGCGCGTCGCCGCCGGTGCCGCCCGCGACCTCGTACTCTACGACACCGAAGGCTGCCTGTCGCTGCACGTGCTATTCGTCGAACGCGGCGGCGCGCTGACGCCGGCCGATTTCACCACCGTGCTAGCGCGCGCGACGCAACAGGCGGCCGTTCAGTTTCCAGCGAGCCCGCCGGATACGGATCGCGCAGCCGCCGTTGCCGGAGCCCGCGACGTGGCGGCTTTTCGCGTTGCCGCTACGCACGGCGGTGCGGCCTATTCCGACGCCGCTGCATCCTATCTCGCCGTGCTCGACCCACCGGGCGGCGACCCGCCGTTTTTTCTCCCGCGGGCGCTCGCCGTCTACGGGGTGGAGTCTCCGTCCGACGCGGCCGAATATATCGCGCGGCATCGGATTCCCATCGAGGCGGTCGCGGTTGCCGGGATGCGGCCGGACATTGCGGACATGGCGCTTCGCGCCGGCGCCGCACGAATCGCGCAATTTGGTACGCTGCAGTCGCCGCCGCTGAGCGGCCGTCACGGGGGGCGCCCGCGCATCGCCGACTTCGTTCGCTGGATAACCGACGAAACGTGATACCCGGACCGAATACCGCGGCGCGCATTCCCGCACTTCGCCGGTATGAATCGCGCAACGTCACGAGCCTCTCCGAAGACTTTCCGGTTTTCTGGGAATCCGCAAGCGAAGCGACCGTGACCGACGTCGACGGAAACAGCTATGTCGATCTCACCGCTGCGTTCGGCGTGGCCAATGCCGGTCACTCGAATCCTCGCGTGGTTGCGGCCATCGCCGGCCAAGCCGCGCGGTTGATGCACGGAATGGGCGACGTGCACCCGACGGCGGTCCGCACGCAGCTGCTGGAACGCCTCGCCGGTGCGTTTCCGAACGGAGCCGCGAAAACGTTTCTCGCCACGACCGGTTCGGAAGCCATCGAAGCCGCACTCAAAACCGCGATGCTCGCCACCGGGCGCGGACGGTTTGCGGCCTATCGCGGCGCGTACCACGGGCTCTCGCTCGGAACGTTGCCGGTCTGCGGCGTCGACAAATTTCGCACGCCGTTTGCGGCGGCGTTGGGTCCGGATGCGGTGATGCTGGAGTATCCGAACGCATCGTCGGGCATCACCGCGCAAACCGCGATCGACCGCACGCGCTCCGAGCTGACGGCGAGTGCCGGCATTGCGGCGCTGGTAATCGAGCCGATTCAAGGACGCGGCGGGTGCGTCGTTCCGCCCGAAGGATACCTCACCGCGCTACGCGCGCTGTGCGACGACCTCGGCATTCTCATGATCGTCGACGAAATCTATACCGGGTTCGGCCGTACCGGCACGTGGTTTGCGATCGATCGCGAAAAAGTCGTTCCCGACATTCTATGCATTGGTAAGGCGATGGGGTCGGGATTTCCGATTAGTGCGGCCGTCGGGCGGCCGGAGATCATGGATGCATGGCCAGTTTCGACCGGTGAAGCGTTGCATACGTCCACGTATCTCGGCAATCCCATGGGCTGCGCCGCCGCGCTCGCAACCTTCGAAGAACTCGAGCGACGCCGGCTCCCGGCCCGCGCAGCCGCGTTCGAGCCCACGGTGCGCGTGCGACTCGATGCGCTGCGGTCGAACCCGGTCGTGGTAGACGTTCGCGGTCGCGGGTTGCTTTGGGGCGTGCAGTTGTCGTCTGCCGCAGCTGCCGAAACGACCGTCAAGCGAGCGCTGCGAGCGGGAGTGATCCTCTTGCAGTGTGGGCCGGCAGGCGACGTTATCGCCATCTCTCCGCCGTTGGTGATCGCCGAGAACGAGCTGATGCTCGCCCTCGATCGCTTAGAGGCGGTTCTCGACGGCATCGAGTAGCTCGCGACGATGAAGACCTTTCGCATCGGCATCGTCGGCGCCGGATTCGGCGTAAGCTCGCACCTGCCCGCGCTCACGGCACACGTGCGTTTCGACGTCGTCGCGCTGGCGTCGCCGTCCAGCGCCGCTCGCATCGCGTCCGAGCGAAACATTCCGCACGCGTTTCGCTCGTGCGCCGAGATGCTCGCGGGCTGCGAGCTGGATGCGGTAACCGTGGCATCGCCACCGCACGCGCACGTGCACGACGTCTTGGCCGCGCTGGCCGCAAACAAACACGTCGTCTGCGAAAAGCCGTTTGCGCTCAACGTCGAGGCGGCGGCCGAAATGGTGGCCGCGGCCGAGGCCGCCGGAACTGCGTGCGGCATCGCACACGAGTTTCGCTTCGTCGCCCAGGCCCAGGCGCTGAAGCAACTCGTCGACAACCACCATCTCGACCCGCTGCGAAATATCGAAATAACCTACTTGCGGCCGATGTTGCACCGCCACGGTACGCGCCGGCGCGGATGGTGGTTTCAGCGCGAGCGCGGCGGCGGGCTCGCGGGCGCGATGATGTCGCACATCGTCGACCACGCCGACTGGCTCGCCGGTCGCGCCCCGCAGCGCAACACCGGATTCATCCGGACGGCCAACGTGCAACGGCGCGACGAACACGGCGAATTTGACTCGACCGTCGACGACGGCGCGTTCGCCGTTCTCGACTACGGTCACGGCGTCGTCGCGCGCTTGACCGCCGATGCGACGACGTCGGTCGAGGCGTACACGTGCGCAGTGCACGGCGAGGATCGCACTGCGGTAGCGAGCGGGCCGAATATCGTCGATCTGACGCTCTACTCCATCGACCCCGAAGAAACCAGCGAGTTGCAGTGCAAACCGTCGCCCTATGCGAAGTTTGCGTCGATCAACGACAACGTTCCGCTGCTCATGGAACTCTACGACGAATTCGTCAAAAAGATCGAAGGCGAGCCCAACACGTTGCCAACCTTCGAAGAAGCTCTCGCCACGCAGCGCGTACTCGAATCAATCGGCTACTCCACGCCCACACTCCCCGCTTCGCACTGACCGACTCGCTGGGTCAGAACAGAGCCGAAGGACTGCGCTCCTTCGGCGCTTCCGCTCAGGATGACAAGGAATCACGAGAAAGGTGGCGCCAGAGCATGCCGAGCGCGTACGTCGTCGCTCGAGCCTGGACGGCGGCCCGATCGCCGCGAAAATGGACGTGAGCCGCGCACGATCGTCCGTCGGCGGCGTCGATGGCAAACCACACCAGGCCCACTGGTTTCTCCGGGGTGCCGCCACTCGGTCCGGCAACGCCGGTGGTCGAGATCGCGAGACTCGTGCGTAACCGCTCGCGCGCGCCGCGCGCCATCGCCAGCGCGACGGCTTCGCTGACGGCACCTTCGTGCTCGATCAGGGCGATGTCGACGCCGAGCGCCCGCGTTTTAACATCGTTGTCGTATGCGACGACGCCGCCGGCAAACGTGGCCGACGAGCCAGGCTCGCTCGTCAGCGCCGCCGCGATGCGCCCGCCGGTACACGATTCCGCCGTCGCGACCGTCCAGCCTCGAGCTCGCAACAGCGCGTGGACCGCGCCCTCCGGAGTCGCGCCATCGATGCCGTAGACGAAGCCCGCAAGCCGCTGCTCGATCTCGCGCTGCAGCGGCGCGATCGCCGCCTCGGCGTGGGCGGTCGACTCGCTCTTGGCCATGATTTTGACGTCGGCGCGCGCATCGTGCGCCAAGACCGCGATCTTTGGATTCTCCGAACTGCGAAACAGATCGTCGATGCGATGATCGATCTCCGATTCGCCGAGGCCGATCGTGTGAATAACGCGCGTGTAGATCGCGTCCCGGGGTGCGAACCGCTCGATCAGGAACGGAACGAGCTTTTCGGCGAGCATCGGTTTCATCTCGCGAGGGACGCCGGGCATGCACGCCACGAACTTCCCGGTGCGTCCAAACGCCACGAAGCCGGGGGCCGTTCCGTTGGGATTATCCAACGGAAGACTTCCGGCGGGCAGTTCGGCTTGTTTGCGATTGTTGGGGCGCATCTCGCGGCCGAGCCGCGCAAAAAATCGCTGCATTTGCAGAAGCGCCGGTTCGTACAGCTCGACGCCGAGATCGAGCGCGTCGCACACCGCTTCTTTGGTCACGTCGTCCACGGTCGGTCCAAGGCCGCCCGTCATAATGGCGCCGTCGCGGCGCTCGAGCACGCCGAGAATCGTCTCGGCGATCCGCTCGCGATTATCGCCGACCGCATGGGTCCCACGAACGTCGATGCCGATTTCCGCAAGCTCCCGCGCGACGAACGCGGTGTTCGTATCTAGGAGTTGCCCCAACAGCAACTCCGTGCCGACCGCGATCAGCTCAACGCTCGCCATCGTCGAACCATTTTGGAAACGTGAATGCGACGTTGGCGGTAAAACCCTCGGCGGCTTCGATCATGGCGGCCCGCCGCACCGGCGAGTCTTCCGGCAGCGGGTTTTCCGCCCGCGTTCGTTCGCGCATTTGCGCGAGTCGCTCCACGAAGCACTCGAAACGCGCGTTCATCGCCCCTTGGAGCGCTTCTTTGATCGCCTTTCCGACCCGCGGCGCCAACCCGGTGGTCGAAATGGCGATCCGCACCGGTCCCGCCTTCGCGATTGCGGCCATCGCGACGAAACCAAACGCCGGCTGATCGATGCAACACAACAAGAAGCGATGGCGGTTCGCAAGTTCCCGCAGCCGGCGCGAAAGCACCTCGTCTTGCGGCGTCGAGATGACGAAAAATGCGTCCGCAACGTCCTCGTCGCGCACCCTATCCGGATGGGTTAACCAGCGCACTTCGGCGCCTGCCTCGCGCAGCGACGCCGCCTTGTCGATGGCCTCGCGATCGTCGGCCGCTCCGATCACGACGCATATGCGTCCGTCCAAGTTGAGCCCGACCGGAAAGAACGGCTTACGCAACTGCGGACTAATAATCCACGGGGCGGAGATAAAATTCGTTGATGGCGGTGTTCGTCAGCATGGCGGTCGTGGGCAGGTGACGCTTCCAATGCGTCGCGTCGACGCGGCCGCGCACCAATGACACTTCGTCGGGAGAAAATCCGTGTTCCACGAGCTGCGCGTCGCTATATCCCAGCAACAGCTTGGCGAGCAGTGCGTCGGCACGCGCGTAGGTGATTCCGAGGTCGCCTTCGTCGGTTTGATCGGCTTCCAAATCGGCGCTGGGTGCTTTGTCGACCAGGACTTTCGGAACGCCCAGATACCGGGCGAGGGCCCAAACTTGGGTCTTGAACAGGTCGCCCAAGGGGTTCACCGGAGGCGTATCGTCGGCGTGCCAGGTGAAGTACCCGAGCATCCGTTCGGTCTTGTTTCCGGTTCCCACCGGGAGGGCGTCGAGTTTAGCCGATTGATCGAAGAGCACGAGCATGCGCGTGCGGGCCATCACGTTGCCGCGCCGGCGCGCGTCGGCATCGGGTTCGAACTGCAGATATCCATCCACCGCCGCCGTTATATCGATGGTTCGGCAGTGCACGCCCAATGCGTCGACGACCGTTTGCGCGTCGGCCAGGCTGGCCGCACTCGAGGTCGCGTACGGCAAGCGAAACGTATAGACGTTTTCGGCGCCCAGCGCACGCGCACACAGGAACGCCGTCACCGCGGAATCGACGCCCCCCGATAATCCGATCACGGCGCGCGAAATGTTTCGGCGCAAGGTTAACTCGTCGCGGAGGAAGGCGCTTAGCCAATCGGCGGTCACCGCACAATCGATCCCCGGCGGCCGCGGAGACTCGAGCGGCGCTTCAACGATCGTAAACGTCACGGACCCCTCGCGGCAACGGAAGTTCTTCGTCGAGTAGCAGATCGGGAAGCACTGCCTCCAAGTCGCCGAGTAACGGGAGGCCGGCGCGGGCCAGGTCGATTTCGCGCAAGTCCAGGTCGACACGAACGATGCACGCTTCCGACGCCGGCGCCTGCACGAGCACGTTGCCGCGCGGATCGATCGCGCACGAATTTCCTGTCATGCCTTTTCCGCCTTCGAAGCCCGTCAGCCCCGCATACACGACGAAGACGCCGTGCTCGACCGCCGCCGAGACGAGCGTCTGTCGCCAGCGGGTAATGCTTGCGAGTTCGCCTTCACCTTCGATGCCGCGGCCGGGCGAGGCGCTCGGCACGAGCAGAATTCGCGCGCCTTTGACGGCGGCGATGGTCGGGACGATCGCATGCCACGCATCCTCGCAAATCAATATCGACATCTTGCCGAAACGCGTTTGGAACGCACCGACTTTTCGTCCGCGAGATAAGAAGCGTTCTTCGTCGAACACGCCGTAGGTCGGAAGGAACAGCTTGCGATGCAGATGGACGATGTGCTCGGCGTCGCGGCCGACGTGTAAGTACATCGCCGAGTTGTAGTACGTTCCGCCGTCGTTCTCGTAAAAGCCGGCCACGATGTCGACCTCGGCATCGCCGCGGGTCCCGCGCCACGTCGCGGCTAAGTCGCCGGCAAAGCGCGGGGCGCTCAACGCGAGATCGTACACGGCTCCCTCGAGGAAATATCCGGTGAACGCCGCCTCGGGGAAAACGATCAGGTCGGTTCGGCCGGAGCGCAGTTGCTCGAACGCCTCACCGCCGGCGCGAAGATTTTCAGCATAGCGGCCCTTTGCCGGCTTCATCTGAACGATGGCGACGCCGACGCGAGCCGGGTCGATGCGCCCGTCGCTAACGGCGTGCGTCGACACTCGTGGCCACTTCCAGCTGTTCGTCGCCGGGAATCCTCATGCCGAGTTGAGCGGCGCAGATCTCGGCGGGATACGTCCAGATCTCGGCGAGGGTAGGATGCAAGTGCGGAATTCGCATGAACTGAGCGACGGTCGCATCGAAGCTCATCGCAACGATCACTTCGTGGATCAGCTCGGAACCCTGGGCACCGATGACCGTGGCGCCTAAGATCCGGCCGTTTTCGGGGTCGGCCATCATTTTCACAAAGCCCTTGGTCTTTGCCAGGCATTGGGCCTTACCGTGTTCGGCAAAATCGTAGCGCCCGGCCACGTAGCGAACCCCGGAAGCCCGCAGTTCCTTCTCACTTGCCCCCACGGCGGCTACTTGGGGATCGGTGAATACCGTATGCGCCGACGTCAGGCGATAGTTGGCTTTCTCGAAACCTTTCAAACAGATGTTGCGCGCAGCGATCTCACCCTGATAGATGGCGACGTGGACGAGCATGTACTCGCCGGTCACGTCGCCGACGGCGAAGATATTCGGATTGGTGGTCCGCAGGGTCGCGTCGATTTCGACGCCTTGGATCGGATGATAGGCAACGTTTGCGCGCTCGAGATCGAGGCGTTCGACGTTGGGAGCGCGCCCGAGAGCGTAGAAGATTTCCTCCGCAGCGACTTCCCGCTCGACGCCGTCGACCCGATATCGGACGACCTTCTGGTTGCCGTCCCGACGCGCGCCCAAGAGCGTCGCATGCGCGACGACCTCGATGCCCTCCTCGCGAAAGTATCCGGTCAACGCGTTTCCGACGTCGTCGTCGCTCTGCGTTAGGAGATGGCCGCTTCGAATCAGGATCGTCGTGCGCGCGCCCATGCGTGCCAAGAACTGTCCGAGCTCGCACGCGGTATAGCCGCCGCCCAACACGATCGCCGACTCGGGAATGCGTTCGATTTCGAGGAGCGCATCGCTGTCGATGTAGCCGGTATCGGCGAGGCCGTCGAGCGCGGCGGGTGGAACGACGCTGCCGGTCGCGATGATGAAGTGTTTCGACTCGACGACCACGTCTTCACCGACGGCGAGTTCGGTGGGCGAAAGGAACCGCGCCGGGCCCTTGTAGAGCGGAAACTCCAAGATTCCGTCGGTGCGATAGTCGGCGAAGTCTTTCACGAGGACGCGCTTGCGCCGCGCCACGAACGGCATGTCGACCTCGATCGGCCCGACGTTGACGCCCAAGGCCCGAGCATCGTGCGCGTCGTACAGCGCGTCGCTCGATGCGAGCAGTGCTTTGCTGGGCATGCACCCGCGCAAAATGCATAAACCGCCGAGCGGCCCGTGATCGACCAACGCCACGTCGCAGTGAAAATCGCGAGAGGTCCGCGCGGCCGCATAGCCTCCGGAACCCGCGCCTACGACGACGATGTCATGTACGTGACGCGTCATCTTCGTTCTCCGTGCGGCGTGCGGTTATCGGCCGGACGGGCGCGCGCCGAGCCGGTGAATGGATTCGATGAATCGCACGGTGCCGTTGGAATGTACATGGATCGAATGCGTGCGAGCTTGGTTTCCGTAAAAGCGTACGCCCCGAACCAGGTCGCCGTCGGTAATGCCCGTCGCGCAGAAGATCACGTTGTCGCTCTTGACCAGGTCGCCGATTTCTAGAACGCGACCGAGATCGCCGAAACCCATGGCGACGGCACGGTCGGCTTCTTCCTGGTTTCGCGGTTGCAACCGCCCCATGAAGTTGCCGCCCAAACATTTGATCGCGGCGGCCGCCAGGACGCCTTCGGGGGCGCCGCCGGTTCCCATGGCCACGTGAATTCCGGTCGAGTCGATGGCCGTCGCGATGCACGAGTCGACGTCGCCGTCAGAAATCAATCGAATGCGCGCGCCCGCGGCGCGCACTTCGCGAATGAGGTCGGCGTGGCGGGGCCGGTCGAGGATCACCACGCACACGTCGTTGATCGGCTTTTCGAGCGCGTTGGCAACGGCTTCGAGGTTCTCGGCAACCGGCGCGTCGATGTGTACGAACGGAGCGGCCTTCGGTCCGACGGCGAGTTTCTTCATGTAGGAATCGGGTGCGTGCAGAAGCCCGCCGCGCTCCGATATCGCCATGACGGCGATCGAATTCGGGAGGCCGTTGGCTACCAGGTTCGTGCCTTCAACTGGATCGACGGCAATATCCACTTCTTCCCCGCCACATCCCACTTCCTCACCGATATACAGCATCGGTGCTTCGTCCCGCTCGCCCTCGCCGATGACGATCCGGCCCGCGATGTCCATCTCGTTGAGAGATTCGCGCATCTTCTCGACCGCGGCGCCATCGGCGGCGTCGCGCTCGCCCCGTCCCATCCACCGCGATGCGGCTAAAGCCGCACTTTCGGTCACTTTGATGAAATCGAGCGAATGGACGGGATGGTTGAAGACGGTATGTGCCGCCGAACGTGCCATGCCCTCAGGCTACAAAGGGAAGCGGGGCATATCCTCTTAAACTCAAGCCTCGCCGTGTCCGCCAGTACGCATCCACAACCGTTACTCGTTCGATCGGTTCGCTTCGGCGAACTGCTGGNNGCTGGTTGCGGGATGGCTGCCGCTCGCGACGGTTGCGCTCGATGGACTCACCCTCGGGTTTTTCGCCTGGTATGCGCTCATCGTTCCACTGCATAGTGCGGCCGCCAGCCAGCTCGGCTTGCTGGCAGCGCTCCCAGCGGGTTGCGCCATAACGATCGCGGCTTGGTTTGGATACTCGCGCTACTTTTCACGCAGAGCCGGTACGACGCTGGCCCGCTCGCTGCAGTACGATGCCCTCACGTGGGGCCCGTCCCTGCTTCTCTGGCTTACTTTCGTTTTGCCCCCGCAGCTGACGCACGGAGCGCGGCCGTTTCTCGTCGCCGCGTCGCTCTTTTGTATCGCCAAGGTTCTGATCGCCGCTCGATTCAATCAAACGGTCCGCGAAGTACTCCTCGACTTCGTTGCGACGCGGGTCGCGATCATCGTCATTGCCGAGCTCGCCGCCTTGATCATCGGCCAGCGTGCGGGAACGCACGTGCAGGAGTCGAGTCACATCCTGCTGGCCGTCTGGGGCCGCTGGGATGCCGTGCATTACATCGACATCGCCACCCAGGGATACCAGGGAACCGACATGGCGTTCTTCCCGTTTTATCCCTTCCTGATTCGCGTCGTTGGAGCGTTTGCCGGCAATCATCTCATTGCGGGCCTGCTCATCTCGAACGCCTCGTTCTTCTTCGGCCTTCTGTTTCTCTATAAGCTGCTCGAGCACGAATACGATCGAACGGTCGCACGCCGCGCGATCTTCTACGTATCGATTTTCCCCTCGGCGGTGTTCTTTTCGGCGGTGTATACCGAATCGCTCTTCTTCATGCTGACGGTAGCCTCGTTCTACTACATGCGTTCGCACCGCTGGTGGTTAGCCGGCGCGATCGGTTGCCTAGCGGCACTTACCCGCGTCGAAGGCATTCTGTTGGTCGTCCCGTTCCTCATCGAGTGGTTCGTGCAATACCGGTCATCGCCGCTGCGCGGAGCGCTCAACCTGCTCGCCGCGGGCCTCATTCCGGTCGGACTTTTCGTATACATGGCCTACTTATGGGTGCTGCGAGCCGATCCGCTCTACTTTTCGCACGTTCAGATCCACTGGAACCGCCGCTTCGCATTGCCGTGGGTCAGCGTGATCAACGCCTTCCACAAAATCGGCCATGCGAGCTCCGGGCAGGTCGTTGCCAACGAAGCGCTGGAAATCGCGTTTACGGTCCTGATGCTCGCCGTGCTCATAGGCGGCTGGAATCGCTTGCGGCCCTCGTACATCGCCTACCTCGCGCTATCAATCGTCGTGCCTATGTGCACGTCGAGTTTGATGTCCATGCCGCGGTTTGCACTGGTCCTGTTCCCGATGTTCGCCATTCTGGCCCGTTGGGGCGAACGTCCGTGGGTGAATAACCTCATTCTAGCGTTTTCGCTGCCGCTGTTGGGACTGTTTACGGTGCTGTTCGCAGATTGGTACTGGGTTGCCTAACGGAATCGCGGCCGTCGCGTCGCGACGCGGCGTTCGTCAGTTCGTCAAATTCGGCATCGTCGGCGCTTCCGGATTCGTCGTCAACCTGGTCGCCTTTACGCTCCTGCAACGCCTCGTCCCCCATCACGAGCGGCCGTTGGAATACAACCTGATCTACTCGGCCGCGTTTTTGGCGGGCGGCGTATCGAACTACTATTTGAACCGGATCTGGACGTTTCGCTCGACCGGTCACGCCGTGCGCGAGGGCGCGAAGTTCCTTAGCGTGTCCTTGGTGGCGCTGGCGGTCGGACTGCTCGTCTCCGCCGGCGTGAGCCCGTGGTTAGGCCACGGACACAAGACCTGGTTCGTCGCTACCGTCGCCGGCATCTTTATCAACTTCTTCCTCAACAAATATTGGACGTTCAAACACCTCGAGTAGACGGCGCGGACACGCGCCCTCACCTTGCAGAACTGCCGGAAATGTGGTGGGCGCTCGGGCTGCTGGCGATCCTGCTGCTGGCCCTCGCGCTTCGCTTGTACGGCATCCACAATCCGATTCTCGATCATCCCGGATGGCGCCAGGGCGATACCGCAAGCATCGCGCGGAACTTTGCACGCTTGCAGTACAACTTCATGTATCCGCAGACGACTTACAACGGGCCGCCGCCGAACTACGTCGAGCTCGAACTGCAAATCGTCCCGTTCTTGGCCGCGACGCTCTATAAATTCTTCGGCATTCACGAGGTCTTTGGACGGTTGGTTACCACTGCATTCAGCCTCTGCACCGTCGTGACGATCGCATACTTTGCCCGCTGGCTGTTCGTTAGTTCGGCCGCCGGACTCATCGCGGCATTTTTCTTCTCGGTCTTCCCCGGCAGCGTGTACTACGGCCGCACCTTCATGCCCGACTCCGCGATGATCTTCTTCCTTTGCGCCGCCCTGTATGCAGCGACGCGCTTCCTCATCGAGGACCGCGCCCTTGCGCCGCGGCCAATGGCGCGCGCCGCGGCGCTCGTAACGCTTGCCTATCTGGCCAAGCCGGTCGCGGTTCTTGCCGTATTTCCGCTGATCGCCGCAGTCTGGGAACGTCTGCGGGCGGGGCTTTCCACTCGACCCACCGCCATCGCGGTGCTCCTGGTGGTTCCGCTGCTCATCCTCTGGTTATACGACCGCCGGGTTGCCTCGTACGCCGAATGGCATTGGGCGAGCGGCATCACGCAACTTCACGTCCTGCCGGCACTCCGCGCCGGCTTCGGCAGCGTTGCCGGTTTCGCGTCGAAAGTCTCCGCATTCGGCGACGCGATTGGAATGTTCCGCGAAAAGATGCTGGGCACCACCGGCTTCTTGTGTTCCATCGGCGCTTTCGTTGCGTTACCGTGGATTACTGTCCGCAGCCACCGCTTACTGTGGGCCTGGCTCGCCGCCGGGCTGCTCTACGTTTTCGTCGTGGTGACGGTCGAGCGGGTCGACTACTACATGCTCCCGCTGGTACCGTTGTGCGCGCTCGTCGTCGGTGGGGCACTCGCGCGTTTCGCCGACGGCGTGCGCAGAGCCGACGCCGCGCCGCTCGCGCGTTGGGCCGTGCTGGCGCTGGTCCCGGTTCTCGGTTTGGCGGTACTCCTTCAAGGCCGGGCGGCGGTCGGGCCTTACTACCATTACAACAAAGACGCGTATCGCAATGCGGCATACTTGAATGCCGCGCTCGATCGGCGCGCCCTCGTCGTGATCGGCCACTACGGACCCGACGTGCAATACTACATCGACCGTTTCGGCTGGGAGGAAGATCCGGCGCTGTGGACTCCCTTCGACGAGGAAAGCGCGATTCGCAAAGGCGCGCGCTACTTCATCTCGATCGAGGACAACCGCTTGCGGCGCAACGCCGACCTCTGTGCGTGGCTGCAACGATTTCCGGTGCTCGACGCTCGCGCGCAATGGATCGTCTACGAAACCGATCCTGCGAAGCAACTGCCGAACTCGGAAGCGCTCTGGCGTGCGTACCGCAACGCCGACCGAACCGGACGGGGCCGCGTTTTTCTCGACCGCCGCGGCCTGTGCTTGCTCCACCCGCCAACGTCACGCTGAGGGTCCGATGACAAAAGGTGAGTTATGGGCCGATGCTGTCGAACGTTTTTAGCGCGTTGTGAAAGGCTTCCGGCTCGACCGAAATGCCGCCGCGATACGGGTAGTTGAGCGCTACCGTCAAGAAGAGGACCAGTCCGATCAGCAGGCCGAGAGAGCCGGTCATGAGCTGCTGCATAATATTGCGGCGAAAGCCAAACAGATAGGTGAATCCGACGGTTACGACCGCACCGGCGATGAGTACCGCCCACATGATGCCGTTGATGCCGGTGGCATCTTCCGAGAGGCGGACGTCCCGGTCGCTCAAGGCGGTGTTCATGGCCGCAAGCATCTGATTGTGAACGTCTTGCTCCGATTGCGAGGTGATCCTCAACCCCCGCACGATGCGATCGACCTTCTCGAGCTGGATGTCGGCGACCTCGGATTGTTGTCCCCGCCGCATCTTCGACCATTCGTCGGCCACGACTGCCTCGGTATACGTGCGGACGGCGGCGCGTAACTCCCGTCGCTGCGGAAACGAATCGGCATCGCGATAAACGAGTGCGAGCGAGCCGGCTTCTTCGTAGCTCCGCGATTCGGCCTGCTGGAACCGTTCCCAGACGCCGATCGTAACGAACGCGAGCAACACGGCGTAAATAACGCCGATCACCGCCAAGATGAAGCCGGCCAGATCGTTATGCTCCATCCGGATATCGCGCGGAGCGATTTTGCCGACGACGTAGCCCACCGCCAAGGTCGCCAACAGGAAACCGCCGACGATAACGACCCCGGAGCCGAAGGTCGGTAACGATTCGAGCCATTCAATCATTGGCTAAACCACATCCTAAGGTAGCGGGAGGAGCGAGGTAGTGTTCGACGTGGTCGACTCCGACGACGTTTCGGGGACACCCGACGTCACGAGCTGCCGATAGAGAATCAGATGATTGCCGTTCTTGACGGTGTCGAGCTGGAGTTCGTAACTGCGCTTGATGGCATCGGTCAGATCGTTCGCGTCGAACGTGTAGCTGAATCGCTTGAGGCTTCGCAAGAGCAACTTATTCGTCACGTTCAATTGTTCGTAGGAACGGGCGAGGCTGACGCCCGCTTCGCGATAGCTCGGATAGTTCGAAATGACGATCTCCCGTTTCAGTCGCGCCTGATCGATATCTCTCTTGAGCGCTGCAAGGCGAACGCTTTCCGGATCGACCGCCAAGCCGTCGTTGATGGTCGCGAGCGCGCCGTCGAAGTCACCCTTCGCGTACTCGGCCTGCGCGAATCCGGCCGCCGCCCGCACGTATCCGGCGCGAGCGCGGGGATCCTTCGGATCGACGCGCAAGGCCAGGCGGTAGGACAACTCGGCATCGCTCACGTTTCCCCGTTCGAGCGCGATTTCTCCCTGGTGCACGCGCGTGTTCACGATCCATTGCTGGATCGATCCCGCACATCCGGCCAACCAGACCGCGAGGATCAGCGCCGCCACTACGTTACGCGCGCGCATACGCTCTCATCCACGGTTCACCACATGCGCCACCACCTTGATAATTTCCGCCGCCGGCCAAAGAATGAGCTGCGACAGCACCCAGCCGACGATTGCGGTTGCCGAAAGGTAGAACACCATCGCCTTGACTTCCTCGTGCGGGCGCTCGCCTTTGACGGCTTCGTCGACGATGATCGATGACGTCGGGTCGACGAAAAGCGCGAACGCGATCGTGCCGATGCCGTTGATGATCCCCGAAATGCCGATCGCGGTTCGCGCCACGTTGACGTCGAGGATACTCGCGTAGTACGCCGCCACCACGCCGATCGCGTAGACTCCGGTGACGACCACGTTGAAGATCAGCAGCCGTCGTGGAATGCCGCGCGTCGAAAAGGCAAAAATTTCACGGTAGTGAGGCACGCGGATCCGCTGGAGGATCGAACCAATGACGCGCGGATCGAACATTCGCAGCACGGAATGCGGCAGCGATTTAGTTCGCTCGAACGACTTCACGCCGCGAACGTAGATATAGGTAAACATCGGCAAGAGCAGGCTTCCGAGAAGCGTTCCGACAGTCCCGGCGATGATGATGGCGCGCAACTGCCACTCGAACGTGTGCTGCACCGACAGAATCGCGGCGGCCCGATCGGGGCCGATGGCGTGCGACGGGAGCCGCGGCAGCAACGCTTTGATGGCGTTCCCCGCGGTGTCCGAGAGCGGGCCCAGCATCAGCGTGTACACCAGCGTCGCCAATCGGCTCGCCGTCACGAACAGGTTGAACAACGAAATCGACGTTGCAATCCGGCCCGTACGAACGCCCGCCAGCCGGGCTGCATACGCCCCGATCTGGATGGCCTGGACGATGGCGTTGACGATCAGCGCGACGACGAGCTGCCACGTCCAGAAGGGGAGTCCGGTGAAAGCTAGGCTCGCGTTAGGCAGCGTCACGGTTCCACGCGATCGCCGACTCCTCGACCGGGCCGATGATGCATAGTCCCAACTGTTTATCGGCCAGCAGCTCGCTCGCGAGCTGCTGCACCTCGCCAGCCGTTACGGCATCGATTCGCCGTTCGATTTCCTCGGGAGTCACCTGCCGGCCGAGCGCGAACTCGTTTCGCCCTAAGCGGATCATGCGGCTCGAGGTCGACTCCAGCGACAGCGTCAGGTTTCCCTTGATGTGCTCCTTCGCGAGCCGCAGTTCGTCGCTACCGACGCGAACGTCGCGCAGCTTGCCGAACTCTTCGACGACGAGATCGATGCACGACTGCACGTTCTCGGGCGACGTTCCGGCATACACCCCGAACAAGCCGGCGGCCCGATATGCCGCCTGGAACGAATACACCGTGTACACTAGACCCCGCTTCTCGCGGATTTCCTGAAAGAGCCGGCTCGACATACCGCCGCCCAAGAGTGTATCGAGCAGCGAGAGCGCGTAGCGTCGTTCGTCGCGAACCGAGAGTCCACGAGTTCCCAACACCACGTAGGCCTGCTCGGAATCTTTTTGACGGACGAGGCGGTCGGGGGTCGTTCTCGGGGACTCGGCCTCGGGCAGCCTGCACCCCCCCGCAAATGAACCGAACTCCCGCTCGACCAACTCGACGAAGATATCGTGATCGACGTTTCCGGCGGCGGCGATGACGACCGCGTTGGGCGCGTAATGGCGCTGCATGTGCGCGCGCAAGTCGTCGGGGGCGAACCGCCCGATGGTATCGGCGAAGCCGATGGTCGGATCGCCCAGGTTTGCGCCGTTCCACATCGTTTGCAAAAATAGATCGTGGATCAACTCGTCCGGTGAGTCGTCGTACATCTTGATCTCTTCGAGCACGACCTTTTGCTCTTTGCTCAACTCCTGCGGGTCGAAGGTCGAGTGAAGGAACATGTCGGCCAGCACGTTCATCGCGAGGGGCGCGTGGCGGTCGATCACCTTGGCGTAGTAGCAGGTGGTCTCTTTGTCGGTAAAGGCGTTGAGATTTCCGCCGACGCTGTCCATGGTCTCGGCGATCGCTCGAGCGGTTCGCCGCTCGGTCCCCTTAAACAGCATGTGCTCCACGAGGTGCGAAATGCCGCGTTGCTCGCGCGTCTCCAGCGAAGACCCGACGTCGGCCCAAACGCCGATGGTGACCGACCTCACGGCCGGCATCGTCTCGGTCAAAACCCGCAGGCCGTTGGGAAGGGTCGATTTGCGGTACATCTGGACTCCTAGCTACCCTGTTTCTTGAAAGCGGCGCGCGCCCATTCTTCGTCCCAGAAGACGCCGGAATCGGTGGTTTGTACCGCTCGCTGCAAAATTTGCGCGGCCGATTCGCCCCGTTGCGTGGTGATGCTGAAAACGGTGCGCGACGTCGGTTTGGCAAGATCGCCGCTCACGACCACCCCTTTGGCGACGTCGATCGGAACGCTTGCCCAAACGTCGACTTCTTCTGCCGCCGGCGCGGCGGCAAAGGCCTTCTGAATCAACGACCCTACTTCAGCGACGAAGTCCCGGCGCGTGATTTCCTCATGAAACTTCACGCCCCAAATCCGAATGCCGACGATGAGATGCCGGTCCAGCACGTTGGCGGAAATTTGGCTGATCTGCGCGGGCCACTCGGAGGCGAAAACGCTCTCGCCGATGCGCGTCGCGATATCCAGACGATTGCCGGCAGCGCGCGCGGTTGCGTCCAAATCCGCTACCGAAGGCACCTCCGCGCGTCCGGGACCGCTTCCAAACGCGACCGCAAGGACGAGGAGGGCGACCGGAATGCTAATAGGATTGCGCAAAATAGGCACGTACCTTCGCCGGCTCGCCGCAGGCCACGCAGGTCGCTTCATCCGAGGTCGCCAGCGGACGCAGGTTACGCGTGGTCGCGCCGGTCTCTGCTTTGACGGCGGCTTCGCAAACGGCGCGCGAGCACCACGCGATGTCGATCATTCCCGCGCGGTCGCGGCACATCGCGAGGAACGACTCGCGGTCGCCGGCACGCGGCGTGTGGCTCTCGAGAAACGTCTTCGCCTGATCGTAGAGCGACTGCTGGATTTCTTCGAGGAGACCCGGAATCGTGCGCGCGAGCACGTCGACTGCGACGGTGGTCTTTTGGCCGCTCTCGCCCTTGCCGCGATCGCGGCGAACGATCACCGCGGTGCCGGCATCGACGTCCCGCGGACCCACGTCGACGCGAATCGGAACGCCCCGCAGGTCCCATTCGCTGTATTTCCAACCGGGCTGCTGATCGCGGGTGTCGACGCGTACGCGCATGCCGGCCTTGGTCAGCTCTTCGGCGGCGCTTCGGCACACCGCAACCGCGCGGTCGTCTCCAGATCGCACGATCGGCACGAAAACCACTTCGAGCGGCGCCATCTTCGGAGGGATGCGCAGACCACGATCGTCGCCGTGCGTCATGATCAAGCCTCCCAACATGCGCCACGACATGCCCCACGACGTCGTGTAGACGTGCTTGATCCGCTGATCCGCGTCGGCGAACGTGATGTCGTACGCCTTCGCAAAGTTCTGACCCAAGTCGTGCGACGTCGCCGACTGGAGGGCGCGACCATCGGGCATGAGCGCTTCGATCGAAAACGTCTCGACCGCACCCGGAAAGCGCTCGCTCTCGCTCTTGACGCCGGCGTACACCGGAACCGCGGCGACGTCCTCGGCGAAGCGGCGATACACCTCGAGCATTTGCATTGTCTCTTCGCGCGCCTCGTGCGCCGACGCGTGCGCCGTGTGACCTTCTTGCCACAAAAACTCCATCGTGCGCAAGAACGGGCGGGTTGCCTTTTCCCAGCGGACGACGTTGGCCCACTGATTGATCAAGATCGGCAGATCGCGATAGGATTCGATCCACTGCGCGTACATCGTTCCGATGATGACTTCCGACGTCGGGCGGATGGCCAGTGGTTCGGTCAGCTCTTCACTGCCTCCACGGGTGACCCACGCAACCTCAGGTGAAAATCCTTCGACGTGCTCGGCTTCCTTCATCAGCAGACTTTCCGGGATAAACAGCGGAAAGTAGGCGTTCTCGTGCCCGGTGGCTTTGAAGCTCGCATCGAGATGCTTTTGAAGATTCTCCCAGAGACCAAAGCCGTACGGGCGCAGAACGATGCACCCGCGCACCGGCGAGTACGAGACGAGTTCGGCCTTTAAGCAGACCGCCGTGTACCACGCGGAGAGGTCGACCGCCTTGGGAGGGATCTCCTTGACGACGGCCGGAGCAACGGCATCGGACATGACCGGCCCCGTTTCGAGCGCTCGCCACGTGCCGCCTTCCGCACTCCGGGTATCGCCGCGCTCGCGGCGAAGCGTCGGCATCATGCCGAAACGGACGCGCATTTACACTCGGACCGGAGACGACGGCACGACCGGTTTGGTCGGGGGCCGGCGCATCGAGAAAAATGCCATCCGCATAGAAGCCTACGGTACCGTCGACGAACTCTCCAGCGCCATCGGCGTCGCGCGTGCCGCCTTACCGCCGGTGCGCGACGCGTCGGCGCGTTCGCTTCGACTCGACGCTTGGCTGGCATGGACGCAAGACGTGCTGTTCAACCTCGGTAGCGAACTCGCCACCATGGCCGGCGACCGCTGGGATGGCATGCCCCTGATCGGCGCGGACGAAGTCGCGGCGCTCGAGCGCGCCATCGACGAAGCCGAGCCCGATCTCACACCGCTCGACACGTTCGTTCTGCCCGGCGGATCGCCGGCGGGAGCGCACCTGCATTTGGCGCGTACGATCTGCCGTCGCAGCGAGCGCCGGCTGCTGACGCTGCGTAACGCCGACGAGGGCGTGTCGATTCAAGCGCTGCACTATCTCAACCGCTTATCGGACGCCCTCTTCGTCTGGTCGCGGTGGATCAACGACGAACTCGGTGAACCTGAGCACACTTGGAACCCGGCTACAGAACCCCCTAAATCGAACGCGTAAAGACGAACACCACCTTGGCGCCCTGCAGGTCGTACGCGTTGGTGAAGATCGTCGGCTGCCCCGGCAGCGCACCGTAAAGAATACCACCCCCGACGACGGTAAACGGGTTGCTGTAAACGTTGGTCAGGTTGGTCCCGTATAAACCGAACTCGTAGCCGTCGCGCCGGTAAGCGAGGTGCGCGTCGAGGGTAGCGTACGGCGTGCGGTTGAGCTCGTTATACTGCCCCTCGTAGTTGAGCTGCGCGCCGTACACGAAACCCTGGGCGGCGTCTCGATCGAAACCGACGTACGCTTTATGCAGCGGTTGACCCAACGACTGCTGCCCGATGACGAAGGTGCCGTCTTGAATTTCGGGGGCAACTTTCGTTAGAAACGAGCTGTCGATGCTCCAGCCCGCGAGCAAACGAAAGGCCTGGCCGAGTTGCTGTTCTGCCCGTAGGTCGATCCCTCGGTAAATACCATTGCCGGCGTTGACCGGATAGCTTACCGGACAGGGAGTAGGATTTCGCTTGGTTTGACAGTTCGGAATCGGATTCACGTTGAGCTGGACGGCCGGCGCTCGGAGGTTTGACTGGTAGGCGTCGCCGGACAAATGAAGCTGCCGACCCGCACGTCCGACGATTTGTTCGAAACCGAGATCGTATTCGGTTGCGTGGTCGGGCTTTAAATTTGGGTTCCCGGTAAAGATAATGCCGCCAACCGGCACCTGGTCCGCGGGCGGCAGCGTCACGAGTTCGGTGAGCTTTGGAATCTGGAACGTCGTGCCGACGGAGGCTCGCACGGCGGTGCTTCCGGTCGGCGTCCAGACCACGCCGGCGCGCGGATCGAAGCTCGAACCGAAGGTGCTGAAGTTGCTGAAGTAGCTCGCAAGCGAGTAATGAATTTGGCTGGTTGGGTCGCCGTCGTACCGCAACACGGCCGATCGCTGTGTCTGAGATAAGGCCAACATATTCGCCGGCGCGGCAGCGTCGTTTGCCTGCATTCCGGCGGTAACCACGTCGGCCTGCGTCTGTCCCTGGATGTAGTCGGTGTTCAGCGTCTCGGTCCCAAGATCGTACTTGAACGACAGAAGTCCGGTGCGAAAGCGATGGTCGACCTCAAGCCAGTCGTCCCCCAAAAGGTCGCGCTGATTGTAGAGGTAGGGCTGTGACTGCGCTCCCGGCCCGTCGACCGATTGCGAATCGAGCGTCGTCAAGTGGCTCAGCAACACCATGGTCGATGGAGCCCCGTCGATTTTGTCGCCGCCGATCGGTAGCTGAGCGTCGAATCCGTAGTTCGCCTGATGAGCCGCAAGCGTCGTTCCGGCAAAGCTTTGGTATCCACCAACCGGAGCGAGGTCGAAGGGTTTGAGCGGATTGACGACGGCGTCGCCGCCGCCGCCGCCGGTGAAACCGGGCGGCGTGAACGTCGTCAAGAGGGCGGAATCGTCTTTGACCACCGCTTGGTCGCGAAAGTTGAGTTGCAGATATCCGTAGCCCTGGTCGCCGCCTAGCTGGTAGCGCAGCTTCGTCAGCATCGAGGTGCCGGTCGAGTTGCTGCCGACGGATTGCTCGAATTCGTGGCGCGCCGGGGGCGCGACCGGCGGAGACGGCGCGAGAACGGTTTGATTCACGGAGCCAAGCGACGTCGCACCGTGAAGTGAGAATGCGTATCCGAAACGGCCGTCCGAGCCGGTCGCTTGGGCCGTCTCGCCGAAACTTCCATACGAACCGCCGAATACGCGCAGCAATGCGTGGGGCGTCACCGTCGGTTGAAGGGTCAACACGTTGACGGCGCCGCCGATCGTATTCGGTCCGAGCAGCGAAGAAGGCGAAATTCCATACACGAGCTGGACGTCTTGAATTGCCGCCGGGTCGAGCATCGACAGATCGAAATCGCCGGTGTTACCATTATTGACTTGGTGCCCGTCGACGTCGACGAGCGTTTCCGTCGGATCCGGCCCGCGCAAAGCGAAGCTCACGGTCGCGTTACTTCCACCGCCGAGCGGGAGAACCGGAGTCGTCGACAGTTGATTCCACACCATCGAAGAGACCGCAGTGGCGCCGCTCGCGGCAGCCGTCTGTGCGTTTAATACCACGCTCGGCCCAGAACTGGTCGACACCGTTTCTCCGGCCGTCGCCCGGACGTGACCGATGACCGTTAGCGAGTTTGTCGTCGCCCGCGACAACACGACCAACAGCGACGATCCGCCCGCGCCGATGGTCACCGTTTGTTGCGAAATCATGGCGTATCCCGGTGCGATGGCGTGGACGGCGTACGTACCGCCGGTCGCCGCTGGTACGGTAAATCGGCCGTGGGCATCGCTGCGTACGGTGTTCGAACCGCCGGGTGTGGAGAGAGTAATCGACGCGCCGGCAATCGGCGTCCCGTCGTCGGCGACGACGGTGCCGGTCACCTCGACCGTGAGTGCCTGGGCGGCGATCGCAGTCCCGCATGGGACGGTGGAGAACAAAGCGAGCAGCGCGCACAGCGGGCGCGCGCGCCCGATGAAGTGTTTCATAAGGCTTTCCGTAAACGGCTAGAGTGAAATGAAGGGTTAGCCGAAAACGGGACGCGGCGGGCCGCGCTTACGCCCTTGCCGCGAAAGCAGCAATGCACGGGCGATCGTGCGCGAGCCGCCGGTGCGGCGTTGCGCGCGAGGTGAAGATCCGGTGGTGAGTTGGAGCTCGAACGCGGCGACGATGAAGGCCGCGATCGGAGCTTCGTAATGGGCGATGAGCCGCACGAACCGGTGAACCAGCCACCCAAGCACTGCGCCGGCGATTGCGGCCGTGCCGGCACCGAGCAACACCGAGCCGCCGAACAGGTCGCCCACGTCGTCAATGACGTGGCCGCTCAAGGAGCTGTCGAACGATTCCATGGCCGCCAGCGCGACGGTTGCGACGACTGCCGACGCTAGAGCGAAGCGTACTGGATTTCCAAGGGCATCGCGAACCGCCGCGAGTACCGACGTCGTAGACGAGCAGCGCCGGTCGAGCATCTCGAAAATGACGCGTACGCCGGCGGCGAGGATCGCGATGCCGACGGCGGCGAGCAGGAGCGCGCGCGAGTGGTGCGCGATGCCATCGTAGGCGTCGCGCACCAAAAGATAGTCGCCCGCGACGTCGACGACGACGTGGGCAGCGGCGGCGGCCAATGCTCCGGCAACCGCAACCAGGCAAAAGCGCAGCGCCCGCTGAGTCGAACGCATTTGTCGCGACTTTGGCGAGGCGGCACCATATCCTGCGCGGGGGAGCGAGCCCCCTTGCTTGCGAAGCCCGGCCGAATGTCGTTCGCCTCCCAGCTATTCGCGACCACCAACGTCGACAAGCTCCGCGAACTCGGCCGGCGCAAGATCCTGCGGCGAGCCCTCACGGCTAAGGACTTGGTCGCCATCGGCCTAGGCACGATGATCGGTGGCGGTATCTTCACCACGATCGGCACCGGCGTCAAGGGCGCCGGCCCGGCAGTGATCATTTCGTACCTCCTGGCAGGCGTCACGTCGTTCTTCGCCGCGCTGTGCTATGCCGAGTTGGGGGCCATGGTGCCGGTGGCCGGGAGTGCGTATACGTACGCCTACGCTACGCTTGGGAAGCTCTTCGCCTGGATCATCGGGTTCGCACTCATCTTCGAATACGGTATCAGCGCGGCGCCGGTGGCCCAACAGTTCTCGGCTTCAATTCAAGACGTGTTCAAAAGCATCGGCCTTTCGCTTCCGAGTTGGGCGCAGCAATCCAACCTGATCCTCAACGGTCCGTGGTGGAATCCGGGAAGTTGGGACGTCCTGCACTCGCAATTCGACGTCGTCGGCGCCGTGTTCGTCATCGGGTTGAGCGTCCTGCTCTCGATCGGCATCCGCGAATCGGCAACGGCGAACAACATCTTCGTCGTCTTGAAGATTTCGGCGCTGGTGGTGTTCGTTGCGGCGGGTTTGTTCTTATTTCGGGCCGTCAACCTCCACGATTTCAACCCGATCGGCTGGGGAACGCTGCATCCCTTCGGCGGGATGGCCGACTACTCGTCGTCGGCGCAGCCATACGGCATCATCGCCATCGGCGCGTACGTCTTCTTCAGTTACATCGGATTCGACGCCGCCACCACCACCGCCGAAGAATGCAAGAACCCGCAGTTCGACGTTCCGGTCGGCGTCATCGGGGCGCTGGCGATCGGCACCGTCATTTACTGCGCGACCGCCATCGTACTCGTGGGTGCCGTTCCTTGGAACCACGTGCCGATCAAGAACCCGCTGGTCTACGCTCTGGCGCCGCTGCACATGCCGGTCTTGAACTGGATCATCACGATGGGCGTCCTTGCCGGCACTACGAGCGTCGCGCTCAGCTCGCTGCTGGGCCAAGCGCGGATTTTCTACGTGATGGCGCGGGACGGAATGTTGCCTCCGGTCGTTGCAGCCATCCACCCGCGCTTCAAAACGCCCTTACGGACGACTCTGACCACCGGCGTCGCCGTCGCCCTTTTGACCCTCATCGTTCCGCTGAATAATCTGCTCAATCTGGTGAACATCGGGACGCTCATTGCCTTCACGGTCGTTTGCGCGGGAGTGCTCTACCTGCGTAAACGCAAGCCGGACTTGCCGCGAAGTTTCCGCGTGCCGTTCGTTCCGCTCTTTCCGATTCTGGGAATCCTCTGCTCGCTTTTCCTAGCGGTTTTCGGCCTTTCGCGCGCCACGTGGACGTGGTTTCTCATAGCGATGATTGCGGGACTCATTTTCTTCTTCGCCTACGGTTTCCGCAAGTCCGATCCGGAGAACGTCGTTCCCGTCGAGGAGCCCGAAGGTTTAACGGAACTCGCCTAACCCGTTAGACGAAACTCGCACGCGATGCCCGAGCGTTAGAAAACGTACCCGCCGGAAAGGTCGCGACGCCGACGACGGTGGGCGGAACGTTGAAGGCCGGCGCCGTGTAGGTGTTCGTCCGCGCGCCGCCCGGGAAGCCGTACTTCTCGACCGCTCCCGACGCCGAATCGGCAACGTAGAGGGCGTTGCGCCGGCCGTTTAGCGCAATGAATTCCGGTTGTCCGCCCGTGTTGAGTTGATTCGTAAGCTGCGTGTTGACGAAGGTGTCGACGCCTGGAACTCCTCGATCGACGACCAGGAACTCGAACGGCTGTTGACCGCCGGGCGACTGTTCGATAGCGATCCCGCCGGTTTGCGCGAACGCGTAACCGTTCAGCGTGGTGCACGACGGATTGCCCGGGTAGCACGTTAGGAGACGCCCGACACTGTTCTGGTCGAGGCCCGTCACGTAAATGGACGTCTGCCCTTGAACCGTGGCGTTGAGCAGCGCGATGCCGGAGATGGAGTAGATACCCGGCGTCCAGGTGTACGAGGGCGTCGTCGCGCCTTTCGGAAAAAGCACGATGGTCGGTTGGCTGGCGGCGAAGTTAGCCACGTAGACGTTTCCGAACCCGTCGACTTTCACGTCGATCGGCGCAGAGATGCCCGTCGACAGCGTCTTCTTCGGCGTGCCCGTACCGGGTGCGTACTCCGTAACGGTATTTCCCAAGAAGTTGGCAACCCACAAATCGCCCGCTTTATCGGTCGTCATGCCGAACGGCCCGGCAATGCCGTTGGTAATGGTACGAAGCGGCGGCGGATTCTGCTGCTTCGTGGCGGCATCGAAGACGCTGACGACGTCGTTTCCGGCATCACCGACGTACACTAGTTGCTGTTTTGCGCCGGGACGCGGCTCGGTCGACACCGTCGCCAACGAGGCGGTTTGGCCACCCGAGGGCAACGCCGTTGAACCGGCGCCGCTGCACCCGGATAGCGCGGCTGCGACGAGCCAGCCGGCGGTCACCGCGACGAGTGCCTGGACCCGGGAAAAGGGCGGGCGTGATACTGCATTTGGGCTCCTCTCAGCGACGTAACCGGTAGAGGTATCGGCTACGTACCGAGCCTACCGCTCGAGGACCCTAGGCCACCACGAAGTTTCTAGAGTTTTGGCTACTGCGTCGGAAGAATCGCTTTCGGAACCGAGGCTTGACCGATACCCGGCGTCAGCACTTCGATTCGTAAGGTGCGTGGATCGTACTTCGCGCGCACGTTGAACGCGCCGGCAACGGCGTTCAGTTCGATCATGACGCGGCCGCGCACGCGGAAGGGTGCGTGGCTGAGCGTCAGCGGCATCCCATTGACCGTCGCGTGCGTATCGCCGACTTTGAGCCGCAAGGATTGGTTGCCGCGCACGATGTCGATTCGGCCGTCGCCCTCGCCGGGTTGGGTCCGGGCGCCGAGCGCGTCGGCGATCGACCGAAGGGGTACGAAAATCCTCCCGACGGACGTAGTGACCGGTGGAACGTCGCTATCGATTCGTTCGCCGTCGACGACCATTTCAACCGGACGCGAGACCGCGAGCAACGCCGAGGCGAACAACGCCGCGAGAGCGACGGTGGCCAGCGTTCGCAGGCTCGGCGTCCGATAGGTCACGTTCGAGCGCCGATCTCGTGTAAGAACGCCGGGTATTTTTCGGCGATTACCTTTTCGATTTCGAGCCGCAGCATCCCGAGCAACTCACTCTCGGGATAGGTGCCGACCAGCTCGCCGGCGCGATAGATGGCGCCCTTTCCCTTACCGCCGGCAACTCCGACGTCGGCCATTTTCGACTCGCCCGGGCCGTTGACGACGCAACCCATGACCGCGACTTTCACCGGCGCGCTGTACGATTTCGCGATCGCTTCTACCGAACGGCCCAGTTCGAGGACCGAAATCTCGGCCCGGCCGCACGACGGGCATGCGGTGATCTCGAAGCCTTTTTCACGCAGGCCCAGCGATTTCAGGATGCTCCAGCACACCGGAACTTCTTCGATGGGATCGTCGGCCAACGAGACGCGCAACGTGTCGCCGATGCCCTCGAAGAGCAAGATTCCAAGGCCGATGGACGATTTAATCGTACCGTCGCGCAACAGCCCGGCCTCGGTGATGCCCAAATGCAGCGCGTACGGCGTACCGCGTTCGCGCAGGCGTCGATCCATCAGCCGGTAGGCTTCGACCGTCGTCAAAACGTCGTGAGCTTTGAGCGAGATCGCGATATCGGTATGTCCGTGTTCTTCCAGCATAACGACGTGGCGCAACGCCGACTCGACCATGGCTGCGGCCGTGTGCCCCAGCGTTTTCTCGAGATCGGGAGCAAGCGACCCCATATTCACGCCCACGCGAATCGGAATTTCGCGCGCTTTCGCTGCGGTTACGACCTCCGCGACCTTCTTCGGGTCGCGAATATTTCCCGGATTGAGCCGCAGTTTCGCAACGCCCGCTTCGATCGCCGCCAAGGCCATCTTGTGATCGAAATGGATGTCGGCCACGATCGGGACCGGCGAGCGATGCACGATGGCCGGCAAACCGGCCGCGTCGGGCGGGTCCTTCACCGTAACGCGCACGATTTCGCAGCCTTCCATCGCCAAGCCGTAAATCTGCTCGAGCGTCCGGTCGGCATCGGCGGTGTCGGTCGTCGTCATCGATTGGACTGCGATGGGATGGTCGCCGCCGATCCATACCGCCTTCGCGTCGGTCTTGCCGGTTTTGTTTTGTAAGAAAATCGGATTGCTTTTCCGTCGCAGCCGCAACATGATCGCTACATCACCCCGCTGCCGCTAGCGATGCGAGCGATGTCGTGGAACGCCACTAGCAGCATCAGCGCCATCAGCGCGGCAAAGCCGGCGATGTGCACCATCGCCTCTTTTTCCGGGTCGACCGGCTTGCCGCGAATCAACTCCGCGACGATGAATGCCGCGCGACCTCCGTCCAGGGCCGGAATCGGCAACAGATTGAAGAGCCCGAGCGCGAAAGAAATCGTCGCCGCGAGCCAAAAATACGGACCCCAGCCCCAATCCTCGACGGTCGCCGCTACCTGCCCCATACCGATAGGCCCCGAGATTTGCGGCGCATACTTGGTGAAGTGCGTGACCAAGAGAACGATGCTGCCTACCGTCTGATCGGCAATGCTTCGAAACTGCATTCCGCTTTGCCGCACCGCATCGGCGACGCCGACCCGTTTGTAGGCCGGCACCGGCGAGAAACCGATGCATCCCCACTTCTTCCCGGCGATCGGGCATTGCGTCGGAGTCACGTACGCTTCGGTGCGCTGGCCGTTGCGCACGTACACGAGATCGAGCTTTTTGCCGAGCGACCCGTGAATCGTATCGACCAGCTGGAGGCCGTTGGCGACGGCCACTCCGTTGAGTTCGACGATCCGATCGCCGGGCTTTAGGCCCGCGATCGACGCCGGCGAGCCTTGGACCAGAATCCCGACCACCGGTTGCGTTTCGTTTCCGGCAACGCCGAACACCAGCGCGCCCACCAGCAGGATGCAAAAGCATAGCAGAAAGTTTGCGATCGGTCCGGCAAGGACGATAGCGAGCCGCTGCCAGGCCGACTTTGCCTGAAAGTTATCTTGTTCGCTGCCGTGGGTGACGCGAAACTCGCGTTGCTGTTCGGCCTCCGATGTTTTGCCGTCCTCGCCCTGCATCGCACAGTAACCGCCGATCGGCAGCGCTCGAATCGAATAGAGCGTTCCGCTCCGAGGCGACGTCCAGCCGAAGAGCTTCGGGCCCATGCCGACGGCGAACTCGTTGACGCGCACCCCGTTGCGCCGCGCTACCAGGAAGTGCCCGAACTCGTGCAAGACGACGAGGACGGACAGCATCACCACGAAGGTGACGACTTTTTCGATTCCGATGAGGTTGGCGATAGTCAGCGACACGATGGCCTTTCGATGTTGTCTACAAGCGCCTTGGCGGTTTCGCGAGCCCGTCGATCCGCGGCGCGAATGCCGTCGAGCGTGGGCTCACCGCATTCTACCCGATCCATCGCGCTTTCGATGATCCCGGCGATATCTCCGAAGCCGATCTTCCCTTCGACGAACGCGGCGACGGCGACTTCGTTGGCCGCCGACAGAACCGCCGGCATCGTCCCACCGCCGGCAAGCGCCCGGTAGGCGAGGCGCACGCACGGAAACCGATCGGGGTCAGGTGCCTCGAACTCATAACGCAGACAGCCGGTGCCGGGTTTTCCGCCGAGCGCAATTAGGTCGGTTTCCGGCCGGCCGCCGGGTTGGGTCGGGAGACGATCGGGGTAGGCCAGGGCATATCCGATCGGCAGGCGCATGTCGGGGGCGGCCAGTTGTCCCTTGACGCTGCCGTCGGTGAAAACCACGAAACCGTGCGCGATGGACTGCGGATGAACGACGAAACGCACCCGTTCGCCGGGCACCCCGAACAAACGGCTGGCCTCGATGACTTCGAGCCCTTTGTTCATCATGGTCGCCGAATCGATGGTATTCTTCGTTCCCATGCGCCAGGTCGGATGGGCGAGGGCCTCCGCCAGATCGGCCCGCGCCATCGCTTCGCGAGTCGTCCGCCAAAACGGGCCGCCCGATGCGGTCAGGACGATTTCCGCGACGGTCGACCGATCTTCACCCACCAGGCACTGGAAGATGGCGCTGTGCTCGCTGTCGACCGGCAATAGGTGCGCTCCACTTCGCCCCGCGGCCGCCACCAGCAGCTCGCCGGCCGCCACGATCAACTCCTTGTTGGCGACCGCAATGGATATACCGCAGTCGACGGCTGCGAACACCGCGTCGAAAGCAACGGCACCGTCGGTCGCGGCCAAGAGAACGTCGGGCTCGCTCTCGACGGCGACCCGCATGAGCCCTCCGGGGCCGTCGGCAACCGTCGTCGTAAGCGAGCAGGCGAAGCGCTCCGCCTGTTCGCTTAGTAAGGCCGCATTGCGCCCCGCCGCCAGCCCGACGACCTCGAACCGATCCGGGTGCCGCGCGATCACGTCGAGGGCTTGCGTTCCGATCGAGCCCGTCGATCCGAGAATCGCGACGCGCTTGCGGCTCATCCGTCGTCGGTCGTCCACTAGACCTGCAGAATACCGAGCAAGTGCAGCGTCGCAAAGAACGCGACGCCGCCGAAAAGGTAGGAGTCAAAGCGATCGAGCACGCCGCCGTGGCCCTGAATCATGTCGCCGGCGTCCTTGACTCCGGCGTCGCGTTTGAGCGCCGACTCGACGAGGTCTCCGGCTTGCGCTGCAATGCCGGTCAGCAATCCGAGCACACCGCCCTGCCACCACAGCAAGTGGAGCTGGGGAACGCGGGTCGCGACGATAGCGAAAATCGTAACCACGAGCAGCGAGCCCAACGAGCCCTCGACGGTTTTCCCAGGCGAGATTTTGGTGAGTTGATTGCGACCGACGAGCGTCCCAATGATCATGCCGAAGATGTCGGTCAGCGCGATCGTAAGAATCAGGTAGAACGTCAACCACAAGCCGTCTCCCGGAATTTGGCGGACGAACACGAAGTACGTCAACAGCTTTCCGATGTACAGCGCCGCGAGCAGCGTGTAAGCGGTGCGGGCAAAGTATCCCTTTTGCTCGCCGTACATGCCGATCCAAAATGCCGCAATCACGATTCCCGCAAGAAGTACGCCTTCCCACTTGTGCAACATCCCGAGGGCCGCCATGACGACGTAACCGCCTACGCCCAGCAAGGCCACCGGGTATTCCAGCGGTTGACCCTTCTTCTCGCAGAGCGCGTTGAGTTCGTAGATGCTCGCCAGGCCGATCGCCAGAATGAGCGCGTAAAACGTCCAGGGAACGACGACGCTTCCCAAGCCGATGACCGCAACGATCGCGCCGACGACGACGCGGCGGGCGGTGATGGGGTTCCCGCGAGTCGCGGCCGCCGAGGCGATCGCGTCGGGCGCGCTCACGCTCCTCCGAACCGCCGCTCGCGCTGCTGATACTCGATCAACGCGCGGACGAGATCGTCTCGCGAAAAGTCGGGCCACAGCACGTCGCTCAAAACCAGCTCCGCGTAGGCGGCCTGATAGAGCAAGAAGTTCGACAGCCGGTGCTCGCCGCCCGGGCGTATCAAGAGGTCCAGTTCCGGGAGATCAGCGGTGTAGAGATACCGGCCGATAAGCGCTTCGTCGACGGCATCCGCTTTCAACGTACCCGCCGCAACGTCGCGAGCGATCGCGCGCACCGCGCGCGCCAGCTCGGCGTGCGAGCTGTAGTTGACGGCCAGATTCAAGAGCAAACCGGTGTTCGCGGCGGTCCCGGATTGCAAGCTCGCAAGCGCCCCCCGCGGTCCGGGCGGCAACGATTCCCAATCGCCGATCACGCGAACCCTCACGTTGTTGCGCATCAGTTCGGCCAGCTCGTTGCGCGCGAAGTACACGCACAGGTCGAAGAGCAGCGAAATCTCGCGCGCGTCGCGATTCCAGTTCTCCGTGGAAAAACCGTACACCGTGAGCACGCCGATGCCGAGGTCGCTGGCGGCGCGCGTGACGCGCCGAAGCGATACGATGCCGCGCCGGTGCCCTTCGATGGCAGGAAGGGCGCGCCGTTTTGCCCAGCGCCGGTTTCCGTCCATGATGATCGCAACGTGGCGAGGTAGCGCTTCCAGGTCGACGTCGATCGACCGGCGAGCCGGATCGATCACGGCTGCTTGCGGCTGCGCCGCTCGGGCGTCGCCGTCCCCGGCAGCCGCCGGTAGGATTCGTATCCGACCGTCAAAACGGCCGATTCGTCGTCGATCATCTGCAAGCGCAGAACGCGCAACGTTCCGCAGCCGATCCAAGCACCGTAGGGGGCGAGCACCGAAAACCGCAAGCGATGCTCGCGCAGCGCTCGCCGCGCGTCGACCTCCGGCACCAGTGTGAACTCGTTCACACTTCCATTATCTCTTTTTCTTTGGCCGCAACGAGCGCGTCGATCTCCTTGACGTAGCGATCGGTCAGCTTCTGCAGCGTATCCTGCATGCGCTTGTTGTCGTCCTCGGTGATATCGCTGCTCTTGAGTTGGGCTTTGATCTCATCGTGCGCTTTGTGCCGGACGTTACGGACGGCAATTTTGCCGTCTTCGGCCTTTTTCTTGACGACCTTCGCGAGGTCTTTGCGGCGCTCTTCGTTCAACGGCGGGATGGTCAACCGGATGCCGGTTCCGTCGATATTTGGCGTCAACCCGAGATCGCTTTTCTCGATCGCTTTCTTGATCTCGCCGACGACGCCCTTATCCCAAGCCGTGATTATCAGCGTACGGGTATCGGGAGCCGACACGCCGGCCACTTGTTTGACGGGCACCGACTGTCCGTAGGCATCGACGTGAAGCCGGTCGAGCAGCGCCGGCGTGGCACGTCCGGTTCGAATCGAAGCAAAATCGGCTCGCGTGGCGTCGACGCACTTGGTCATGCGGGATTCGATGTCTTTGAAATAGGAATCGCTCATCCTACACGCTCCTACCCGCGACGGCGGCCGTCCCCTGCGGGCGGCCCACGTAGGTTCCGATCGCCTCACCCCAGATAACGCGCCGAATATTGTCTGGGACGGCCATGTCGAACACGATCACCGGCAACGCGTTGTCCATGCAAAGGGCCATCGCGGTCGAATCCATCACCTCGAGCCCGCGCTGCAAGACTTCCATATATTCGAGCCGTTCGAAGCGCGTGGCGGAGGGGTCTTTCTTGGGATCGGCCGAGTAAATGCCGTCGACTTTGGTTGCCTTGAGAATGGCCTCGGCGTTGACTTCCACCGCACGCAGCGCGGCCGTGGTATCGGTCGTGAAGTACGGATTACCGGTTCCGGCTGCGAAGATTACCACACGACCCTTTTCGAGATGCCGAATAGCACGCCGCCGGATGTACGGTTCGGCGATTTGATGCATCGCAATCGCGGTCTGCACCCGCGAAGGGACGCCCATGCGTTCGAGCGCGTCTTGCAACGCGAGTGCGTTGATCACGGTTGCGAGCATTCCCATGTAATCGGCAGTCGCCCGATCCATGCCGGCTTCTTCGTGCACTTTACCGCGCCAGATGTTTCCGCCGCCAACCACCACCGCGATGGAAACTCCGGCCCGGCTTACTTCGGCTATCTGATCCGCCATCGCTCGGGTCGTGTTGACGTCGACACCGGTCTCTGCTCCGGCAAAAGCTTCGCCGGAGATCTTGAGCAGCACGCGCGAGAACCGCGGCGGATTAGCCTTCAAACTACTCTCCCAAAGCGAACTTCGTGAAGCGCCGCACGCGGATCTTCTCGCCAAGCGCACCGATTGCGCCGTTGATGAGATCGCCGACGCTGATCGCATCGTCCTTGACGAACGCCTGATCGAGCAGACAGTGCTCCTCGAACCACTTGTTCAGCTTCCCCTCAACGATTCGCTCAGCGACTTCCGGCGGCTTTCCGGCCGGGACGCTCGCACGAAACTCCTCCCGAGCCCGATCGACGACGTCGCTCGGCACGCTTTCGCGATCGAGATACTGCGGAGACATCGCCGCGATGTGCATCGCGATATCGCGCGACAGCTCGGCGAACTTTGGATTGCGCGCGACGAAGTCGGTCTCGCTGTTGACTTCGACCAATACGCCGATCTTGCCGCCGGCGTGAATGTAGCTAGCGACGGTTCCCTCGTTCGCGGCGCGTTCGGCCTTCTTGGCCGCCTGCGCCGCTCCGCGTTCGAGCAGCAGCGCTTTGGCCTTTTGAAAATCGCCGACAGCCTCGACGAGCGCCTTCCGGCAATCCATCATCGGCGCGCTCGACTCTTCGCGAAGCGCTTTGATTTCGTCGGCCTTGGGTTGATATGACATGGCGGTGGACAACGTTCTCTCCTTCTCCTAAACGCCTGCGGCGGCCTCGGCTTCGGCGAGCGTCGCCGGCGCTTCCTCGTCGAAGTCGCCGGTCGCCGCGCCCTCGTATTGGCCCTCGTCGTACGCGCTTTCGGTCTCGGTGCGCCCTTCGACGATCGCGTCGGCGATTTTCCCGACGATGAGCTTGACGGCGCGGATGGCGTCGTCGTTGCCCGGGATTGGATAGTCGATTTCGTCGGGATCGCAGTTCGTGTCGATCACCGCAATGATCGGAATGCCGAGTTTGCGTGCTTCGAGGACGGCGATACGCTCTTTTTTCGGATCCACGATGAAGATGGCATCGGGTAAGCGATGCATGTCCTTGATCCCGCCCAAGAAGCGTTCGAGCTTATTCATCTCGTCTTGCAGTTTCGCGACTTCCTTTTTCGGAAGCCGATCGAAATCGCCCTGAGTCTTCATGTTCTCGAGCTCGCGCAAGCGCGCGATTCGCTTTTGAATGGTGGAGAAATTCGTGAGCGTGCCCCCGAGCCAACGCTGATTCACGAAGAAGGTTCCGGCTCGCTCGGCCTCCTCGCGCACGGCGTCTTGCGCTTGCTTCTTCGTGCCGACGAAGAGAATCACGCGGCCTTCTCGGGAGAGCTGCTTGACGACCTCGATCGTTTCGCGCAGTTTCTGAACGGTGAGCGCGAGGTCGATAATATAGATGCCGTTACGCTCCTGGAAGATGAACGGCTTCATCTTGGGGTTCCACCGGCGCGTTTGATGGCCGAAATGGACGCCCGCTTCCAAGAGTTCGCGCATGGTGACGACGGACATGATGAAACAGACCTTTCTGGCTCCCGGCCGCGGGCCATCCCGGCGTTGCGGTCGCATCGTGGAACCATGACCGCCCAGCCTCCATGCCGGGCGAAGTAAAGGGCCACCCGAGGGCAGCCGCGCGATTATACCACGGCCCCTAGCCGTGGTCTACGAAGCAACCGCCGCGCCAGGGCCGTCTTATACGGCCCTTGGCAACGACGATACGGCTAATACGGCTAGGCCGAGGCGGCCTCGCGCGACGCTTCGATCAGAATTTGGGCAACCTCAGGCCGCGAGAACTCCGGCGGAGGTAACTCGCCCGCGCGCAGCATCTCGCGCACGGCCGTGCCGCTGAGCGAGACGTGATTGGCGACGTCGTGGCTGCAGGTCTTTTTGGTACCCATAGCCAGGCAACGCCGGCAATAGAAGCTGTTTTCGTACTTCAGAGGCGTGATCCCCAACTCTTCCGGGGTGAACTCCTCGAATAGCTTCTGTGCGTCGTAGGTTCCGTAGTAACTCCCCACGCCCGCGTGGTCGCGTCCAACGATGAAGTGGGTGCAACCGTAGTTCTTGCGGATCATCGCGTGGAAAATCGCTTCCCGCGGACCCGCATAGCGCATGGCCGCCGGCAACGTGCTCAACAGCACGCGGTCGGCAGGATAGTAGTTATCGAGAAGCGTCCGATAGCAACGCATCCGCACTTCGGCGGGGATATCGTCGCTCTTGGTTTCTCCGACGAGCGGGTGCAGCAGCAGTCCGTCGACGATTTCGAGCGAACACTTCTGAATGTACTCGTGAGCGCGGTGGACCGGGTTACGCGTTTGGAATCCAACGATGGTCTTCCATCCGCGACGTTCGAACTCGGCGCGCGTCTCCATCGGCGAAAGGCTGGCCGGATCGTGCACCGTCGGAAGAACCCAAACCGAACCTCCAACGAGCACGTCTTTGCGCTCGTAGAGTGCAGCCACGCCGGGATGCTTTTCGTCTTCGGTGCGATACACGTTTTGCGCTTCGCGCTGCTTGTCGTGCTCGAACACGTCCTCGACCTCGATGACGCCTCGAAGTTCGCCTTCGCCGTCGTAGAGCGCCGCCCGAATGCCCGCGCTGGGCGCTTCCTCGCGGTCGACGGCTAAAACGACGGGAATGCTCCACGGCAACCCATTTGCCAGGCGCATCGACGTCACGACGTTGTCGTAATCCTTACGACTCATGAAACCGGTGAGCGGACTAAAGGCGCCGTTGGCGATGAGCGCGAGATCGTTCAGCTCGCGACCGGTGAGCGTCAGCTTGCGAAGCCCTTTGGCTTCCTCGCGCAACTCGCGTTCGACCTGGGGGTTGGCCGTTCGATTGACCAGCTTGCCACCGTGAGGAGCGATCATACTCCCGCCTTTACGTCGGCGCGCACGTAGCCGCGCTTTTCGAGTTCCGCGAGAATTTTCGCGACGCTCTGTTCGACCGTTTCGAGCTCGCTGTCGACCACCACATCGGGGCTTTCGGGAGCCTCATACGGATCGGATACGCCGGTGAAGTGCTTGATCTCGCCGGAGATCGCTTTCGCGTAGAGGCCTTTGACGTCGCGACGGGTGAGTTCGTTCAAGGAGCAGCGGACGTAGACTTCGACGAACTGGTCGCTTCCGATGCGCTGGCGCGCCTCGGCCCGCGCTTGCGCGTAGGGTGAAATTGCAGCGGTGATGACGGAGGCGCCATGCTTGACGAGCAGCGAAGCGACAAACGAGATGCGGCCGATATTGATGTCGCGGTCTTCGCGGCTGAATCCGAGCCCCTTCGAAAGATGGGTGCGGACCTCATCGCCGTCGAGCACTTCCACCTTACGGCCACGAGCCGTTAGCTCGGGTCCGAGAAGTTCGGCAATGGTACTCTTGCCCGCGCCGGATAGACCGGTAAGCCAGACGGTGAATCCCTGGTTCAACTGGAGTTCCTTTCTCGGACGTTGGTTTAGGGGCGAAAACGCCTCGCGCAGGACATACCCCGAACGCGACCCGAACGTGTCGAGATCGGAACCGGTCGTCTGTGGGCATTCCGCTACGATTGTATCGCCTCGGGCGGGCGACTTTCCTACGGGCACCGCAATTTATTCCGAGCCGGGCCCCTTCGGGCGGGGGCCATGCCAGGCCCCTCCGCGGCCGGCGCAGTAACCAGCGGCGATTCGCTTCGTTGGAGGATTGCCGTTGAAAGGTGTCATCCTGGCGGGTGGGCTCGGGAGCCGGCTGAGACCGCTCACGAAGGTCACCAATAAACACTTGCTCCCCGTCTACGACCGGCCCATGATTTACTACCCGATCGAGACGTTGTGCCGCGCGGGCATCCGGGACATCATGATCGTTACCGGCGGGAGTTCCGCAGGCGATTTCCTCCGTCTGCTCGGCAATGGCGCCGACTTTGGTCTGAAAGACATCGCGTACACGTATCAAGACGGCGAAGGCGGGATCGCGGACGCACTCAAACTTTGCGAACACTTTGCCGAGGGCGGGCGAATTCTCGTCGTTTTGGGCGACAACCTCGTGCAGGACGACATCTCGCCCTACGTCCGCAAGTTCAAGAATCAAAAATCCGGAGCGCGGCTTCTTTTAAAAGAAGTCTCCGACCCGCAACGCTTCGGCGTCGCAGAACTCGACGGCAACCGGATCGTACGGATCGAAGAGAAGCCCGAATATCCGAAAAGTTCGTATGCGGTCACCGGCATTTATATGTACGACCGGCGCGTCTTCGACTTCATCCGCGACCTCACGCCCTCGGCGCGCGGAGAGTTGGAAATCACCGACGTGAACAATCGCTACATCGCGAACGGCGATATGCATTTCGACGTCCTCCAGGGATGGTGGACCGACGCCGGACAGTTCGAAAGCTTGTATAACGCCGCGGCCCTGATCGCTCACGAGCGCGGCGTCCAGGCGAGAGGGTAACGCCGTGCTCGTCCTTACCCGCAAGATCAATCAGTCGATCGAAATCGGTGACGATATCCGCGTTGTCGTCGTCGGCATCGAGGGCGGTAAGGTGGAACTCGGCGTCCTCGCGCCGCCGGAGATTGCGATCCGGCGCTCCGCGGCCGCGCATCCTTCAACTACGCGCCTGCGGCGCTCCGCTCAGGATGACACGCCTACTTCGCAGTAAATTGGGCGGCGTGCAGCCGCGCGTACGCACCTCCGCGAGCGAGCAACTCTTCGTGCGTGCCGATCTCGACGACTCTGCCGGCTTCGATATAGAGAACCTTGTTGGCTCGGCGGATGGTCGAGAGCCGGTGTGCGATGATCAAGGTCGTGCGTCCCGGCAAGAGCCGGTCGAGAGCCTGTTCGATCATGGCTTCCGAGTGGCTGTCCAACGCGCTGGTCGCTTCGTCCAGGATCAAGATGCGCGGATCGCGCAAGATCGCGCGGGCGATTGCGATACGCTGGCGCTCGCCTCCGGAAAGTCGTACGCCGCGTTCGCCCACTTCGGTGGAGTAACCGCCCGAAAACGCCTGCACGAAGTCGTCGACGTTGGCCTCGCGGGCGGCCGCCAGCACTTCGTCATCGGACGCTTCCAAACGGCCGTAGCGAATGTTCTCGAGAATCGATCCCCGGAAAAGCTGCGGATCCTGCGGAACGATCGCGATGGCGCCGCGTAAGTCCGAAAGCCGCACGGTCGCGATGTCGGTGCCGTCGATCCGAATGCACCCGCTCTGCGGCAGGTAGAACCGCGGCACCAAGTTGACGATGGTCGTTTTGCCCGCTCCCGATGGCCCCACCAAGGCGACGATTTCGCCCTCTTCGATGACGGCGTTCACGTGCGAAAGCGCCGGCGTGTCCTCGCCTCCGTACGAAAACGAAACGTCGTCGAAAGCGATGCGCCCGCGTACGACCGGCATCGCTAGGAGGCCACTTTCGTCGCGCGTCTCGACCGGAAGGTCGAGCACTTCAAACACGCGTCCGGCACCAACAACCGCCTTGCTGATGTCGCCGAAAAACGCGGCGACGCGATTCATCGGGTTCATGAGATTGACCAGCAACGCCCAATACATGAAGACGGTTCCGGTGTCGAGACGCCCGCGCAAGACTTCGCGTACCGACAGCCACATGATGAAAACCACCGCCGCAACCATGATCGTCGACACGACGACCGGCTGCGTCTGTATGAACTGCGTCAGCTTCATGTACGCGCCAAAGAAGTCTTCATTCCGCGTTTCGAAACGGCCGACTTCAAACTGTTCCCGGCCGAACGCTTTGACGACGCGCTGCCCTTGCAGGACTTCGGTCAGGTTGGCGGACAGGTCGGCGATACGCGCCTGTGCGCGATGCGTGCTGCCGGTAATGAGGCCCTGAAACTTCGAAACGGCATAGGTGACCAGCGGCGCGACGACGATCAGCGACAGCGTCAGGAGCCAGTCGAGGTAGATCATGGTGGCAAACGACGATACGAACGTGACGACCGCAACCACTAGCTGCGGAACGGAAACGCTGACCGCGTCGGTCATGAGTTGTAGATCCGTGCTGAATCGCGCGATCAACTCGCCGGGACGCCATTTGTCGAACGTCTCCAGCGGCAGGTTGAGAAGACGCTCGAACAGCCGTATCCGGATGCGAGCGATTAAGTGCTGACCGCTCCATGCCGTGAGATACGTCTGATAGTAAATGGCGACGTTCGCCAAAACGAGTGCGCCAAAGGTAATGATCAACGCCACGTACAGCGCGTGCAGATCCGGCGAACGCCCGTGGGGCGGGGCAAGCACTTGATTGATGATGATGCGAAACGCCGTGGGGGGCACCAGGGTCAGCACGCCGGCCAGCGCGCCAAGCGCGGTAGCCACCGCAATGCGCGGGTAATACGGACGCGCCTCGCGCGCCAGGCGATGGAGAATCGTACGGCGGCTCATCGGCGGCACCGTCTTGCCGCCGTCACGGCGTGAAACCTCCCCCGCCTCGCGCCGGTACCTGGCAATAGATGCTGAAAGGGGAGTCCATGGACTGCTATTTCCACTCGAACGTTCCGTCGATCGGGCCGTGTGCCGACTGCAACAAACCCATTTGCGCGACGTGCCGCGACGAAAACGGCTCGTGCCCGAGTTGCCGGTTGGCTGCAAAAGTCCAGTCGGCTACGGCGACTCGCCAGCCCATCGGTGGCCGCGTTCCGCCTCGGCCGCAGCCGCATCCCGCGGTCGTCACCAAGGCCGAAGTGGCCATTCCGGCCGATCCGCTCGAGTCGCGAGCGCTGGTGGCTCTCGGCTATCCGCTTTGGCCGCTGGCACTGCTGTCGCTGTTCGATCGCAAGCAATCGCGCTACCTCCGGCTGCAAGCGTTCCAAGCGCTCGGCTTCAACGTCGGCATGGCGGGCTTCGCCGGCCTCTTGACGTTGCTTGCGAACGTACCGTTTTTGGGCCTCTCGGCTTCCGTGCTGATCCCGTTCCTCATTCCGCTCTTCTTGGTCGCGAGCGTTTACTTTGGAATTAAGACCTGGAACGGTGACGAAGTCCGCGTGCCGATCATCAGCGGATGGATCGAAGACCGCCTTCCAGGCGACGCTTCGCGCTCAAGCTGAGACGAACGCGCGATAGCGCTTCAGAAAGTCGCGCGCCGCGGCCTCGTGATCGACGACCGGTCGCGGATAGCCGTCCGGCGAGGAGAAGTCGAGGGCGAGCTGAGGCGAATCCCCCGCCCAGCCTCGCCAGCCTGCCATCGAAACGCCTTCGAGTTCGCGCACCCAACGGCGCACGTAGGCGCCGTCCGGATCGCAGCGCCGGCGTTGCCGTTCCGGATTGTAAATTCTCGGATATTGCGCCATGTCGGCGCCGACGCCGGCGATCCACTGCCAATTCCCGGTGGCGAGCGCCGGATCGTCCTCCACGAGCAAGCGGTCCCATTCCTCGCGCCCGATTCGCCAGTCAACGCCTAAGTCGAAACACAAAAACGAAGCCGCAACCGCTCGCACGTGCGGGTGCATCCACCCGGTTTCGCGCAACTGACGAATGCCAGCGTCGACCAATGGAAATCCGGTCGCGCCGGCGCGCCAGGCGTCCAGTGCGACGTGCGTGCGCGTAAAGGAGAAGCCTCGCATCTTCTCTTGCAGCGATTCGGATTCGCTGCGCGGGTGAAACCAACCCAGCTGTAAGAAAAAATCGCGACGCGCCAGCGCGCGCAAGAACAACCGCAGCGACAAGCGCTCTTTGCTCGAGAGCAACGGGTCTTCTAAGCGTTCGCGCACCGACGTTACGGCGCTGCGAGCAGAGATCGCACCGAACGACAAGTGTGCGCTCAACAACGACGTGCCGTCGTCGGATGGGACCGCCGCCGCCACTGCATAGCGGGTCGCCGATTCCCGCAAGAACCGCTCGAGCACGCGACGCGCCACCTCTGGGCCGCCGCCGGCTCCACTCGCGCGAGCCCCGAACTCTTCTGGCTGCGGCAGGCCTTCCGTCGACGCGTCGGTGCGAGCGAAGCGCACCAACAGCGGATGTTCGTGCGATGCGACCGGCAGTTCGCGCCAGACCTCGAAGTAGGGTGCGAACGCGCGGTAGCCTTGGCCCGCGCTCGATCGGGCTGCGGCCGTTTCCTCGGGCGGAATCGCCGGCGCGTCGTGAACGATGGTAGCCGCAAGCCCGGCCTCTTCGAGCTCCGACTGTAACCGCTCGTCGGCGTCCATGGTGGCGCCGTCGTAGGCCGCGCTCCAGGCGACGCCCGCTGCGCCCACGTCGCGTGCGACCTGCTTGATTGCCCGGCCGGCGGGTCCGCGGCCTACGACCAGACGGCTTCCCCGCTCGCGCAACTCGGCGTCGAGCGCGGCGACGGCCCGGCAAAAAAAGGCGGCCCGCCGCGGCGAACGAGTCAGCCGCGACTCCAGCGCCCGGTCGACGATCAGCACTGGAACGATCGCCCCACGCGCTGCGGCGGCGTTCAAGCCTGCATGATCATCGAGGCGCAGATCGCGAACGAACCGATAGATGAAGCGATCGCCGGCCATGCCGCGCGTTTCGAGGGCGCCGCGAACGGTCCCTCAGGCGTTATCGATCGTCGCTGCCGGCTGCAAACGTAAAGGCGTCGCGATACACGCTCGCGACCGCGCGGCCGTTGACCGTCCGCGGCACGTAGCGGGCGTGCATTGCCGCCTTGCAAACGGCGGCGTCGAGAACCAAATAGCCGGACGATTTCGTAACGCCGCACTTCACCGGCAGGCCGCGTTCGTCAACCGTTACTTCGAAGGCCGTCGTCCCTTCGGCGTTCTCGTAGTAGGCAATCGCCGACGGATGGGGGACGATCGCGTCTTCGCCGCCTAGCGGGACGACGTCGTGGTTCGGGGCGGCCGGCGGCAACACGGCGATCGACTCGGCGCGCTGCGGCGGTGGCGGCGCAGTACCTTCCGTCCGCAGGGCGGCGACCGAACGCTCGTCGCGCTGCGAAGGACCGGCTTCGGCGACGACCGCCGAGGGTGGGCTCTTGGCGACGGATGAAGGCACGGGTGCGGCCGCTCGCACCTCCACCGGGTGAAGGGCGGCGTGTGCCGGCACGACCGAGGTCAGCGGCGGACGCTTGAGGGTTGCGACGTTGTGCAGCACGACTAAGTCGTGTCCGGATGCGGGACGATGCACCTTCGGCACCGGCGCCCCGGCTGGAGCTCGGTCCGTAAACGCGACCGGCTGCGCGGGATTGACGACGCTCGGAGACCACGCCCGAACGCCGATCGAGACGACGGCGATCGTCGCGACGGCGGCCAGACCGAAGCGCCACCCGCGTTGTTTTGCGAGCGCCCGGTCGCGCAACGCTACCCGGACCTCGGGCTGCCAGCTCTCGGCATCGCGCGCTCGTGCAACCAGCTGCATCGTGCGCTCGACGTCGCGCTCGCCGCCCAAACACTCGAGGCAGCGGCGGCAAACCGACAAATGCCGGCGATACGCATCGCGTTCCGCATCGGTCGCTTCGCCGAGTGCCACCGCGCCGGCCGTTATTTCGGCCCGCGCGCAATCGTGTGCCATCATGAAATCTTCGCTCTCTCCGTCATCACCGTTCGTAACATGCGCATCGCGCGGCAAACCCGTTGGCGTATTGCGTCCGAGGTCGTGCCCAGAATAGCCGCAGCCTCTTGCGACGAGTAACCGGCGTAACTAGTCAGAAGTACTGCCGCCGATTGCTCCGGCGGGAGCCGCCGCAATGCGGCCTGGAGGTCCACCGACGCTGCGCTGCGCTCGTCGATCCGCCACTGCTCGCGGTCGACGTCGCGGTCGAGCGGCAGCATTCGGACGATTTTCCGCCGCCGCATGAACGAGATGGCACCGTTGGTCGCCGCCCGGTACAGCCAACCGGCCGTGAGTTCCCGCTCCGGCTCGGCCTTGAGGATGCGATAGGCGGCCAGAAATACGTCCTGCGAGAGGTCGAGCGCCACCTCGGCGTCGCCGACCATTCGCCGGAGATACCGCGCGAGCTTCGTTTGATACTCGCGCACCATCGCATCGACGCGCATCTGCGCGACGCCGGTCCGATCGTTCTCCAGGTAGACCTCGTCCATCCGGCCCCCTTCTGCCAGCCAACGTTCGACGAGCGCAGGTCGTGACGCTACTCAGCTCATGGGAGCGCGGCCGCCCGTCGATTCCGGGACGCTCGCCGGCTAGCCGCCGATTTCGGAGAAGGCGCGCATGCGCGAGGAGGCTTCGCCGAGGCGGAGGTGATGGCGCTCGGGTTTGATGAGCATGGACGCCCGCAGCAAACCGGCGAGGTCCTCGGTGCTCGCGCCGGCGCGCAGCGGGCCGCGCAAATCGACCGCGTAGTCGCCAAACAGACACAACCGCAAGCGCCCGTCGGCGGTGAGCCGGACGCGATTGCAACGTTCGCAGTAGTCGTGCGAAAGCGGACTAATGACCCCGACCGCGCCCCGCGCGCCGTCGAACGCGAAATACCGTGCGGGCCCGTTGCCCGGGGGTCCCGGCGCCGGCTTTAGCGCGGCGTGCGAGGCAACTCGTTCGAGAATCTCGTTGGACGACACGTACGTGCCGGCGTGCATTTCCAAGTTTTCGAGAACCGGCATGACCTCGATGAAACGCACGAACACAGCACGATCGCGCGTGAGTTCCGCAAAGGCGACGACCTCGTCGTCGTTGGAACCGCGCATGACGACGCAGTTGAGCTTGAGCGGGTGTAAACCGAGGGCGAGCGCGGCGTCGATCCCACGCATGACGCGCTCCAAGCCCGGCCGCCGTGCGATCGCTTCAAAGCGGTCCGGTCGAAGGGTATCCAGCGAAACGTTGAGACGGTGCAAGCCGGCCGCGACCAGCGCCGGCAGCTGCTCTTCCAGGAGCAAACCGTTGGTGGAGAGTGCGACGTCGTCGATCCCCGGCACCGACGCGACCGCAGCCACCAACCGATGGAGATCGCGCCTTACCAGCGGTTCGCCGCCCGTCAGCCGAATCGAACGCACGCCCACCGAGGCAGCGGCGCGCACGACGGCGTGAATTTCCTCGTAAGTGAGAATGTCGTCGCGCGGCAACCACGGCAGGCCTAGCTCGGGCATGCAGTAGACGCAGCGCAGATTGCACTTGTCGGTTACAGAGACGCGAAGGTAGGTGATCGGCCGTCTGAAACCGTCGCTCAAAGGTTCGCGCGTAAGATCGACCGTTACCGACATCCGCAGGGTGGTTCTTTCCTTCGAAGCCTACTGCGAGGCGAAAACGCCGTCCGAAAGTGGAGCGTTGATCTGATAGTTATCGATCGTCGACGTGATGTCCGCCGTATACCCGGGTTCCTGCACGTGCCCGGTCTGTGAGGTCACCAGCACGTTGCCCTCAACCTGGCCGTAACGACTGTTCATTTCCGCGTAGCCGCCGTTGTCGTAGTTCCAGCGCATCCAAACGACCGTCGCGGTCTTATCGCTGGCCCTGGCGTCGATGTGATCCACGTTGCCGTGCTTGCGCGGTACCAGCCGGAACGTCGTCACGGTTCCGTCGTCGGAAACGACGCTCACGGTGTAAACGTCGTGCCAGTGCGAAGGCGACTGGATGTGCGCGTACAGTTTGTCGAATTGATCCGCGACGGCCGGCACACCGCTGGTAAAGACGATCTTGTTCTGATCGGGTTCCTTGTGGTAATACGTCCCGACCAGCTGCACGCTCAAGAACGGGAACGACTTCAACGCGACGTTCGCGTGCATAGTAGCGGTGAACGAATGCAAATTCGGATTGAGAGCCGCCATCCGGCCTAGTAGATCGTCGGCGGCTCCGGCGCGCGACCCCCAGAGACCCAGCGCGGCCAAGGTAAGAACGGCGATAGCGTATTTCATTGACTTCCTTTAGAGGCGTCGACGGTCACGAAGGGTTCCAAAGCGGCGCCAATCTCCTCGCGGACGCCCACATCCGCCTCAACCACATCACGCGCTTGCAAAGCTGAGATGGCACTGGGAGCCCCGATGCGACCCAGCGCCCAGGCCGCATGGCCGCGGACCATCGGATGCGGATCTTCATTCAACGCTAAGACGAGCGCCGGGATTGCCGAACGGTCCAGCGCGTTTCCCAACGCGACCGCCGCGTTGCGCCGGAGGACCGCACCGCCACGCCAACCCATTGCGGTCTTCTCAAATCGGCGTTTGAATTCGCCGCTGCGTAATCGCAGCAAATTCGTCAACAACGGGCGGCCCGACTCGAACTGCGCGGGGGCATTCGCCGCCGGATCTCCGTTGAATCCGGCCGCTTGGGTGGGGGGACAGGCTAACTGGCAGAGGTCGCAGCCCCATACCCAGTCGCCGATCAGCGCCCGCAGCGCGCGTGGGATTGCATCGGTGCGCTGCGTGAGATCGGCGATGCAACGCGTTGCGTCGATGGTATAGTCTCCGCGCAGTGCCCCCGTCGGGCATACGTCGACGCACCGCGCGCACTCACCACAACTCTTTCGCAGCGGTGCGTCCGGCGCTAGCGCGAGCGTCGTCACCACTTCGCCAAGAAACACGAACGAGCCGAGCCCAGGGGAAATGAGATTGGTGTGCTTGCCGACCCAACCGAGACCGGAGTGGGCGGCAAACGCACGCTCCGCCAACGGCCGGGTGTCGCACGCGATCGCGGTTACCGGTTCGCCCGCTGCCGCGTCGATCGCCGATGCCACCGCGTCGAGTACCGAACGCACTCGCGTATGGTAGTCGGGTGACCACGCGTAGTTCGAAACTCGGCCCCGGAGCGGACCGGGTGATGCGGGCGCGGGGGTCGCGTAGGGAAAGGCCAGACAAATCACGCTGCGAGCGCGCCCGAGCAACTCGCCTGGATCCGTCGCTCTCGACGCGTACCGGTCGTCGAATCTCCACGTTTGCAGATCGCCGCGCGCAAAGGATTCGCGCATCCGCCGGCACGACGCTTCGTCGGGAAACGCGCCGGTAACCCGGACGTCGCCCGCGCCAAGCTCGCGCGCGATTCGCACTGCGAGCTCCTTGAGGTCCGTTAGGCTGAGGGTGGCCGGCACGGCGAATCCTAAAGCGAAGCCAACGGAGATTTTTCTCCGCGCGGAAACTCCGCTTCGATGGCCGCGACGTCGGCGGCGTCTAACGCCAGGGCGCCGGCACCCGCATTCTCCTCGACGTGCTCGACGCGGGACGCTTTTGGAATCGTAAATACGTTCGTTTCGCGCGTCAAGAACGCAAGAATCACTTGACGGGGCGTCGCATCGTGTTTGCGCGCGAGCGCTTCGAGCACGCCTCCCTGCGCCGCTTGCGCGCGGGGAAACTGCCCGCGGCCGAACGGCGTATATGCGACCACGGCGATCCCGCGTTCGCGCGCCGCCGGGATCACGTCATGTTCGACGCCCCGCTCGCGCAGGTGATAGAGCACTTGATTGCACGCCAGCTGGACGGCCCGAAGAAACGAAGCGGCTTCCAACATTTCGGCAGCATCGAAGTTACTGATGCCGACGAACCGCGTCTTCCCATCTTCCACCAGCCGTTCGAGCGCGCGCATCGTCTCTTCGATCGGGTGCTCCCCCGGCCAGTGCAGCATGAACAGATCGACGTAGTCGAGCCCCAGGCGCATCAAACTCCGCTCTGCGGCGTCGAGCGTTCCGTGATAGTGCGCGTTGCCCGGCAGAACTTTCGTCGCTACGAAGAGCGACTCGCGCGGCACGCCGGCGATGGCTTCGCCCAACCATAGCTCGACGCGGCCGTTCCCGTACATCTCGGCGGTGTCGAGATGCGTCATGCCGAGTTCGATACCGCGCCGTATCGCGCGTTTCGCCTCGGCGGCGCGGGGGCCGCTTTCGGGCACGTCCCAGGTCCCCTGCCCGATTACCGGCAGGTCTATTCCGCTATTGCCAAACGGTTTCGCTTTCATCTTGCGCAGCGGATTCGCCATTTTAAAAGAACTCGAAGCCGGGATGTTGCGCGGCATAGGCCAGCAGGCCACCGCGCAGGTGGAGCAAGCGCTTGAATCCTGCATCCCGCAAGCGACGCACCGCCCAGCGCGATTTCGCACCGACGCGGCAGGCAACGATGTAGCGTTGCGAGCTGTCGAGTTCGTGCATGCGGGCTTCGAGCTGGCTCGCCGGGATGGAGATTGCACCCTCGATCGACCCCAGAACCGCTTCGTGCGGCTCCCGTACGTCCAGCAGATGCGCGTTCGTCAGCGCGCCCGCAAGCTCGTTCGACTCGATGTCTTCGACGCCGCCGGCGGCGGGTTTGTCGTAATCGATGAGCCTCACGTCACCGATCGACGGCGCAGCGCCGCACAGCGCGCACTGTGGATCGCGATCGAACCGGACTTCGCGCACGCGCGCGCTCAAGGTTTCGATCAGCAACAATCGTCCCACCAGTGGTTCGCCGATCCGAAGGACTATCTTGAGCGCTTCGCTCGCTTGCCACGCGCCGGCGATCCCCGCCAGCGCGCCCAGAACGCCGCCCTCTGCACAGGTGGGAACACTTCCGGCGGTGGGCGGTTCGGGATACAGGCAGCGGTAGCACGGTCCACCGGACACGCCGAAGACGCTCACTTGGCCGTCGAACCGAAATATCGACGCGTACACGTCGGGCTTGCCTTCCAAGATACAGGCGTCGTTGATCAGGTAGCGCACCGGAAAGCGATCGGTGCAGTCGAGAACGACGTCGTAGAGCCGCACCAGCTCGCGGATGTTGCTTGCATCCACGTCCATCGCAATTGGATCGATCGCGATTGCCGGATTGAGCGCGCGCAGCCGCTCCGCCGCGGCCGCTGCCTTATTGCGGCCGACGTCGGCGGTCGCAAAGATCGTCTGCCGTTGAAGATTCGTCTCTTCGACGGCGTCGCCGTCGGCGACGCCGACGCGGCCCACGCCGGCGGCCGCGAGATATTGCAACGCGGGCGACCCGAGGCCGCCGGCGCCCACCACCAGCACGCGCGCGTTCGCGAGCTTCTCCTGGCCGGACAAGCCGACTTCCGGAATGAGCAGGTGGCGGCTATACCGGCGCAACGCGGATCGACCGCCGAGCGTCACGTCGCTCACTCCCGCGGGTGCAAGGCGTTTAGCCACTCCAGCACCGTACTGCGCGCGCGCTCGCCGGCGTACGTATGATCGCTATCGATGCTCGCAAACGTCTTTGGTTCGGGAGCACGCTCGTAGAGTTCGCGCACGCTGTTCTCATTCACCATGGCATCGCGGTTTGCCGCCACGTATAACGCCGGCCTCGCGGCCAATCGCGGAAGTGCCGCCGCATAGCGTTCGTCGACACCGGCAACGAGCTCGGGCAACGTGACACCGATCACGTACGACGAGCGAAAATCGGTCGCGCCCGCAGCCCGCAAGGTGGCAATCGACGTCGGCCGCCCGTACCCGGTGGCAATCGCGATCGTTCCGAGGATCGTCTGATCGAGGGCGGCGGTGAAAATCGCCGTCATTCCGCCCATACTGTGACCCATCGTGTAGACGCCGGCGTCTCCCCGGTCGCGGGCGAAGCCCACGGTGGCCGACATGGCATCGATGCAGTCGTCGACGCCGCGAAGCGCGCCGCCGCTCGCACCGAGCTTGTGTCCCGGGAAATCGATATTGTAAACACCGAAGCCGTGACTGGCCAAAAAACCGCACAAGAAATCCAGGTTGTGCTTGCTCGACGAGTAGCCGTGGCCCGCGACGATCGACACGCCCCGCGGCCTGCGAGGGGCATACCAGAGCACGGCAACGCGATTGCGATCGCTCGAAACGTTGAACAGCTCGACCTGGCTCACGGGTGAAGCGTCTCGTTGGTTTTCCACTCGCCGGATCCGTCGGCATACCGTTCCTTCTTCCAAATCGGAGCGCGGCGCTTGACTTCGTCGATCGCGTACGCGCAGGCATCGAAGGCGGCCTTGCGATGGACCGCCGCCGCCGCCACCGCGACCGCAACTTCGCCGATTCGAAGTTCGCCCGTGCGGTGCACGATGGCGACCCGCACGTCGCCGAAGCGCTCGCGCGCTTCTTGGGCGATGCGTTCGAACTCCGCCAGCGCCATGGGCTCAAACGCTTCGTACTCGAGACCGTCGACCGGGCGGCCGTCGCCGGCTCGCGCGCGCACGACTCCCAAAAACGTTACGACGCCGCCGCTCTCGCCGTCTTGCAACACGCCTTCGAGCGCGCGCGGATCGATCGGGTCGCGCGTCACTTTTAACATCGTCAGCCGCCACCCACCGGCGGCAGCAGCGCGAGTTCGTCGCCGTCGCAGAGCGCCTCGTCGAGCGATGCTACGCGGCCGTTTCGAGCCGTTCGCGTCGACGCGGCGACGTCACTCAGCGCCGGAAAGTCGCGCGCCAGGATCGCCCAGGCATCGCGTATGCGAGAACCGTCACCCAAATCGAGCGCAAAGTCTGACTCGGGCAGCAGTTCGCGCACTCGCGCAAACGCCAGCACGCGAACCCTCACGCGGCTTAGTAGCCCCCGATGTCGGACGTATAGCCGTGGGCCTGAAGCCACGCCCGCGAGCGCTCGTGCGCGACCAGCATGTCGAGCCGGTTGCAAATGAGTTTGTGCACGAGGACTTCCCAAAAATGTTCGTCCTTAGCGTAGACCTCGTCGGACACTTCATTTTCCGCGCGCGCGAACTCACGCAACGCACGCCAGTCTTCGCGGGCGAGAATTTCCCGGAGACGCGCCTCGTACTCCGGCGACGGCTGGGCCTGCATCACGCGCTCTTCTCTTCGCTCTCCAAGCGTGCGAGGACGTATCGATCGATCGCACGGGCCACGCCGTCGCGGTCGCATGGGGCCGTCACGCGCTCCACCGCTTGGCGGACGTCCGGCGGCGCGTTGCCCATCGCGACCCCGACTCCCGCCCACCGCAGCATCGGCACGTCGTTGCGCGAGTCGCCGATCGCCAGCACGCGATTGGCCGGAATATCGAGATCCGCGCACAGCCGAGCGAGTGCGGTTTCCTTCGTCGCTTCCGGACTCGTTACCGCGCACTCTTCGAAGTCACCCCATACCTCGTACTTGAAATGCAGCGGCAAGTCGCCGAATTCATCGCGCATTGCATCGACCGCCCGCCGTCCGAGAAATCGTACGAACGTCGGCGGAGTTTTCATCACTTCGACCACCGATCGGACCTCACGCCAGTGCGGCCCGCGCATGTCCTCCATATGGACGGTCGTCCCTTCCAATCGTAGGAAGCGCTCCTCGAAGTACACGGCGACGTCCAGCCGGAGTCGCTCCGCGAATCGCATCATAGGGAGCGCGTGGACGAGCGGGACCGGGATGTGCCCCAAGGTGCGGCCTGAAAGAAAGTCCTTGGTCAGGGCGCCGTGCGCGCAAATGGCCGGCAAGTTCAGATTGAGTTCGCGCACCAAGCGGGCGGGCAGATCGGCGCCGCGTCCGGTGACGAGGACGACGCGCACGCCGGCGTCCAGGGCTGCGCGTAACGCCCGCCGGTTCTCCGGCGAAATGTCGTCGTTGGCGTCGAGCAGCGTACCGTCGAGGTCGAGGGCGATGAGGTCGATTGGCGTCAGCACCAAGCTAACTATACCCCCGGCGGTCAATCGCAGGATGGACGTCGTCCGTGCCTCGCCTGGCGGGTGCGACCTTTGACGGAAGAGAAGCGTTGCCGTACTGCTATGGTCGCTCGCAAAATCGCGCTCCCGCTCGCACTGATTGCAGCGTTGACGGCTGCTCCGGCGGCGGCGCAGCCGCGCTGCACGCGAGAGGTCCTCGCGGTTGGCGGCGCGCCAGTGACCTTCGTCTACTGCGTCGCCGGCCTGGTGCGCTCAGAGGGCGATGAAGTGCTCGTGCCGGTCTCCGCGTCCTACTCGTCTCCGGGCGGGGCGTTTAGCGCGACGCGTGAGCTTCACTTCGTGGGCGGCGAGGGCAGTTCGCGCATCCTCGAGAGCCTCGACCTCGCCCACATCGGGTTGACCGGCGTCCTCCATTTGACGCTGGTCTACGCCGGGGGCATGGTCCGAGTCGAAGGGGCGCTCCTGACCCCCGGCGGCATCACGATCAAGTAGCCGCCGCCTCGCAGGAGGCGCCGTATTGCAACCCTCCGGGCAAGAGGGTATTTTAAGACTCGTAGCATGCGGCGTTTGTACATAGCGTTCAGCAGTTCCAAGATTCCCGACGGCTGTCGACAGGGAGCCTAACCTTCACTATGCCTTGTACGGCTACCAAGCCCGACCTAACGGTTCGGGAGCAAGCGCACCACCTCTACGAAGCGATACCGCCCGGCCTATTCCGGGTCAACGACGAAAACGAGCGTATCGCCTGGCGCGTCAGCCCCGAGCCGTTTGCGTTATCGGCCGAGCAGCTCGACAGTATCGAACGTCTCGGCCACGATCTTTTGGTCTTCTACCGGGCGCTCAACAACCTGTACAACCGCAGCGCCCGCGGGACCGCCCCCGCCTTCATCGCCGAGTATCTCGATCACGGGAAACCCGAACAAGTCGTGAAGCTGGCGCGCCAAAACCGTTTCAAGCAAGAACTTCCGGCGATCATCCGCCCCGATTTGATCGTCACCGACGATGGCTTTGCGGCCACCGAGCTCGACAGCGTGCCCGGCGGAATGGGGTTCCTGGGCGCCACGACCGAGGCATACTGCCAGCTGGGCATCGAGAGTGCCGGCGGAGCGGACGGTATTCCAAAAAGTTTTGCCGCCATGCTCCGGCACGTCACCCAAATCGAAATCCCGACGGTCGCCATCGTTGTGTCGGACGAATCGGCCGATTACCGCAACGAAATGGGGTGGCTCGCCGCGGCGGTGCGCCGGCTCGGCGTCGCCAATGCGTGGTTGCGCACACCCAACGAAATTTTCTTCACCGAAGAAGGCCTCTTCATTCGCCACGAGGACGGGCGCGAGGAACGCCTCGACGCGCTGTACCGCAATTTCGAAATGTTCGATCTGTACAACGTGCCCAAGCAAGAGCTCATGCTCTACGCTGCCCGCCATAACCGCGTGAAGATGACGCCCCCACCCAAAGCCAATCTCGAAGAGAAACTCTCGTTCGCGCTCTTCCACCATTACGCATTGGCACAGCTGTGGACGGCAGAGTTAGGAAAAGAACGCTTCGAGCGACTCCAGAGGATCTTCCCGAAGACCTGGGTCCTCGATCCGCGCCCCCTGCCGCCGCAAGCGGTCGTCGCCGGTTTGCAAGCCGGCGGACAGCCAATCGCCGATTTTCGCCGATTAATCGAACTGGGAAAAAGCGAACGCGACTACGTGGTCAAACCGTCCGGATTCTCCGAGTTGGCATGGGGATCGCGCGGCGTAAAAATCGCCAACGATCTCACCAAGGACGAGTGGACGGCGACGATCGAAATGGCGCTCGCGTCGTTCGATAAGACGCCCTATATTTTACAGCGCTTTCATAAAGGCAAGCGCTTGCAGCAGACCTATTTCGATCGCGAAAGGGACGAGATTCGCACGTACGACGGACGCGTTCGTCTCTGTCCCTATTACTTCGTGACCGGCGAAGACGAGGTGCGGCTTGGCGGAATACTCGCAACCGTCGCCCCCGCCGACAAGCGTCTCATCCACGGGATGACCGACGCCGTCATGACATCCTCGGCGCTAGCCTCGTAGCGTCGCGCGCGAACTCGACAAGACGGTCGACGTCTTCTAGGGTGTTGTAGCCGTGCGGGGCGACGCGGATGCCCCCCGGCCGATACGTGGTTACGACCCCCTCTTTCTGCATCGCCCGGCCGAGCGCAACGCTGTCGACGCCGGCTATCTCGAACGTGACGATTCCCGACGAAATGCCGGCACCGCGCTGCGTGAGTACGGTTGCACCCGCTCCGGTCAAACGCTCGCACAGATAATCCGTCAACGTTAAGACGTGACGCTCGATCGCGGCCGGGTCGCACCGTTCGAAAAGGTCGATCGACCGAACCAGTGAGAGCGTGCCGACGATGTTCGGCGTGCCGCCTTCGAAACGCATGGCTTGCGCAGCGTAGGGTTGTTCGTATTCGTGAAAATCCCACATGTCGTGCATCGATCGCCACCCCGGCATCGCCAACGTCAGTCGATCGATGAGATCCTCGCGGACGTAGAGGAGACCGATGCCGTGCAGGCCCAGCATCCATTTTCCGGCACCCGCATACAGCGTGTCGACGCCCGCTTCGCGAACGTCGAGCCGCAGCGCTCCCAAGCCTTGAATCGCGTCCACGCACAAAAGCGCGCCGCCGGCATGCGCAACTTGGCTCAGCGACGTCAAGTCGTGACGATAACCGTCGGCATACGATACCCACGACAGGGCGACCGCCCGCGTTTGCGGCCGTAGCTCTCGCTTCAACCGCTCCGGCGTTAGTCGCTCCTCGCGCGTCGTAAGCAGCCGCACGCCGACGCCGCGTTTGCGCAAGGCAACCCACGGCACGGCATTGGAGGGAAACTCGTTGTCGCACAAGAGCACCTCGTCACCCGGCCGCCAATCGATGCCCAGAGCGACGACGTTCGCGCCGGAGCTGGTGCTTGGAACGGTGGCGATTTCGCTTCCACGAGCCCCGATGAATCGCGCGATGCGGTCGCGATACTCCGGCATCCGGGCGTCGTACGGAAAGGTCCCCAGCACGCCCGCCTCGCCGTGCTCGCGAAGTAACTGCTCGATCGCGATGCGCGACGAGTGCGGCAGGATGCCGACGGCCGCGTGGTTGAGGTAGACGTACTTTTCGGTAGCGGCGAACTCGTTGCGCGGAAGCGGCGTGGTCACTCGGCGCCGATCATGTCCTTCGTGTGCCAAGCAATGTTTCCGGCACGATCGCCGACGCGCTCGAGCGATGCCAGCACGAACAGATACCGCGTTCCCGGACGTATGATGTCCGGATCGCCGCGCATCTCTTCCTGCAGCAGCTTGATGCTGCGCTTGTAGAGCTTGTCGACCTGATCGTCGCGATCGATCACTTCGCTAGCCAGGTTTGCGTTGCGCTCGGTATACGCGCGCATGGCGTCGAGCAGCATGGCGTGCGCGACGCTAGCGATCCGATCGATCTCGACCTTCTGCGGACGCATCGCCTGATCGGAGAGTTTAATCGCGTTTTTCGCAATGTCGACCGCGTAGTCGCCGACGCGTTCCAAGTCGGTCGCGATCTCGAGCATGGCGGCGATTTCGCGCAACTCGCCGGCGACCGGCTGCTGTCGCCAAATCAACTCGATGCAGTGCGCTTCGACGCGCCGGCGTAGGTCGTCGACGGTGTCGTCACCGGCCACCACGCGCGCGCCGGCGGCGGCGTCCCGGCTATTGAGCGCATCGACGGCGACGCGAATGGCGTCGCCTACCAGTGCCCCCAGTCGTACGACGTCGAGCCGCGTCCCTTCCAGTGCCTCGTGATACGCGATCCGCAAGTCCTCTCCCATCCTCAAAAAAGCGGCAGCCCCCAGTATAGGGCAAAGGTGACTTCCCCGCAACGCAACGAATGGACCTGCGCTCTTTATCAAACCATAAGCAACCCCGGCCTACGTATAAGAAGGGAATCGCTCGTGTCTGAGATTCGCAGCGTCGGCGTTTGCGGCGCCGGCTTGATGGGAAACGGCATCGCGCAAACGTGTGCGAGTGCCGGTTTGGACGTCGTGCTGGTGGAGCTTGAGCAAGCGCCGCTCGACCGCGGGATGTCGGCCATCGCCAAGTCGCTCGACAAGTTCGTCGAAAAAGGCAAGCTTTCGCAAACCGAGCGGGCGGCAACTGCCGCGCGCATCAAGGCGAGCACCGACGTCGCCGACGTAAAAGCGTGCGATCTCGTCATCGAAGCCATCGTCGAAAACGTCGAGGTCAAGACCGCCTTGTTTCGCCGCCTCGACGAGGTGCTCGCGCCGCACGCCATCATCTGCACGAACACCTCGAGCTTATGCGTGATCGAACTGGCCGCAAAGACGAAGCGGCCCGACAAAGTTGCCGGACTCCATTTCTTCAATCCGGTTCCGATCATGAAGCTGGTCGAAGTCGTGAAGACCATTGCGACATCGCAAGAGACGGTCGACGCGCTCTTTGCGTTCTCGAAAAAACTCGGTAAGGAGCCGATTTTGGCTCGAGACACGCCGGGCTTCGTGGTCAACCGCCTCCTCGTTCCATACTTGCTCTACGCGATTCGACTGCTCGAAGAGGGCTTGGCGAGCAAAGAGGACATCGACAACGGAATGAAGCTCGGTTGCGGTTACCCGATGGGACCCTTCGAGCTGCTCGACTTCGTCGGACTCGACACGACCTACTACATCGCCGAGATCATGTTCGACGAGTTCAAAGATCCGATGATGGCGGCGCCACCGCTGCTCAAGCGCATGGTCTTGGCGGGCCGTTTAGGTCGCAAGAGCGGAAAGGGGTTTTACGACTATGCCTGAGGCGCCCGGTTACGAAAACATTCTCGTCACCGTCGAAGCGCCGGCTGGGATCATCACGTTCAACCGGCCGAGCGTGCTCAACGCCCTGCGGACGAGCTTGCTGGCGGAAGTTTCGCAAGCGCTGACGGTGCTCGAGAGCGATCCCGACGTTCGGGCGATCATCGTGACGGGCGCCGGAGAAAAAGCGTTTGCCGCCGGCGCGGACATCGCGGAACTCAACGCCTTGCCGAGCGCCGGGCACGGCGCCGACCAAGCCCGGCTCGGTCAGGCTTTGACGCGGAAGATCGAACGCTTGCGTAAACCGGTCATCATGGCGATTAACGGCTTCGCGTTGGGAGGCGGATGCGAGCTGGCGATGGCCGGCGACATTCTCATCGCTTCCGAGAACGCGAAGTTCGGGCAACCCGAAGTCAATCTCGGACTCATTCCAGGCTACGGAGGATCGCAACGCACGACTCGGCTGGCCGGCAAAGGAATGGCGATGTACCTGTGCCTTACCGGCGAGATCATCGACGCGCGTGAGGCCTTGCGCATCGGCCTCGTGCAGAAAGTCGTCCCGTTCGACGAATTGATGCCCGAGGCGAAGCGCGTTGCGGCGGTCATCGCGTCGAAGGCTCCGCTGGCGATTGCCGCCTGCAAGCGCGCGATCAACAACGGCGCACACCTTTCCATCGACGACGCTCTGGAAATCGAAGCCTTGGAGTTCGGGACGCTGGTCGACACCGAGGATATCAAAGAAGGCACTGGCGCCTTTCTCGAAAAGCGCAAACCTCAATGGAAAGGCCGCTAGCACACCGCGTAACTCGCGCAAACCGGCTAATGCGCTGCGAGCGTGTTCTCGGCGTTGCTCATGGCCATGGCGATGGCCGGATTGAGACCTTCCCACTTCGCCCTAATGCGCCCCTGAGGGTCGATGACGACGAGCGTCGGAAAACCGGCGATCGAAAAAATGCCTTGGGCGTCGGCATGCGGGTCGAGCGCGACGCCCTGCAACGCGTACTTGCGGGCGAAGGCAGCGACGGCGTCGCGGGGTTCGGCGACGTCGACGGGGACGACGACGGCGTGCGCGTGCGTTTTAGCCCACGACTCGACGAGCGGCAACTCGACCTTGCACGGCGTGCACCACGACGCGTAGAAGTCCAGGAACAGCAAGTGCCCGCGCGCGTCGGTGACGTGGAATGCGGTTCCGTCGAGCCGCGCGAAGGCGGCGTGCGGCGCGGGCTGTGCCGACGTCGCAACCGCGAACGAACGCGGCGCGACGAAAATTTTCCAAACGACGAACGCGACAACGAGCAGCGCCAGGACGTCCCATGTTCTCGCCCAGGAAAATACGGGCTTCGCGTTTTCGTTCATTCCGGCGAAAGCTAGTCCGCGGCGAACACCGCCGCGATGCCCTGGCCTCCCCCGATGCATGCCGATGCAATGCCGTAGCCGCCCCCGCGTTCGCGTAAATCGTGCAACGTCGTAATCGCCAATCTCGCTCCCGACGCCCCCAGGGGATGCCCGAGCGAAATCGCCCCGCCGTGGGGATTGAGCCGCAGGCCGTTGCGGTCCGCGCCGAGTTCGCGCAAGCACGCGAGAACCTGTGGCGCGAATGCCTCGTTGATCTCCATCACCGCGAGATCGTCTTTGCCGATGCCGGCTCGCGACAAGGCTTTTGGAATCGAAAATGCGGGCCCGATGCCCATGAGACTCGGATCGACACCGACGACGCTTGCGCCGACGAGGCGGCCGATCCACTCGACGCCATCGGCCTTGGCTTGTTTCACGGTCGTCAACACCACCGCCGCCGCGCCGTCGGTAATTCCGCTCGCATTTCCCGGCGTAACGACGCCGTCTTTAACGAAGCGAGCCGGCAATTTCGCGAGTTTCTCCATCGATAGCCCGGCGCGCGGGCCTTCGTCCTTGTCGACGGTTAGCGTCGAGCCTTTGGGCCCCGGCACGGTGACCGGCACGATTTCTTCGGCGAAGTAACCGCTGGACTGCGCTTCGAGGCTGCGCTCTTGGCTCGTCAGCGCGAAGGCGTCGCACTCCTCGCGCGTAACGCCGTATTTTTTGGCGAGGTTCTCGGCAGTGATCGCCATCGGCGTGTTCCCATACGAATCCGTCAGGGCGGTCCATAGCGAATCTTCGAACGCGACGTTCTGGCCGAAGCTAAAGCCGCGGCGCGCTCCTCGAACGACGTGCGGCGATTGGCTCATATTCTCGGTTCCACCGGCAAGCGCGTAGGTGGCCGTTCCGAGCGCCAGCGACTGTCCGGCCGATAGAATCGCCTGCAGACCCGATCCACAGAGGCGGTTGAGCGTGAGGGCCGGCACCTCGATCGGCAGGCCCACGCGCAGGCCGACGTGACGTGCGAGGTAGATGGCGTCGGCGCTCGTCTGCATGACGTTGCCGAACACGACTTCGTCGATGCGCTCCTTCGGGATGCCGCTGCGGGCGATCGCGGCCTCGGCTGCGGCCACGGCTAAATCGGTCGCCGAGAGATCGGCCAGCGCGCCGCCGAGGTTGCCGAAGGGCGTGCGGGCACCGGCGATGATGACGATATCGCTATCGCGGGCGGAGGTGGTCATGGACGGCGCCTTCGGCAGGCGCATTGGTGGGCCATCCCTAAAACCGCCCGGCTATGCCGATCAATCGTCCCGCCGCCGTCAGCCTCGATGCACGCTCGCTTTCCCCGGCAACCAAGACCGATCAGATTCTCGAAGCGTTCGATAAGCTGCAAATCGGCACGTCGTTGGAAATCAACGAAGAGACCGACCCTCGCGCGCTGCGTAACGAGATGACGCAGATGCGGGCCGGCCACTTCTCGTGGGACGCCCGCAATCTTGGGAGCAATCGTTGGACGATCCGGCTCGAGCGCATGGACGAAAATGCCGACGGCGAGACGCTGCTCGCGCACGTCACGCAGTTTACGGCGGCCAAAGCCAACACCATCAAGGAGCTGGCCGGGCAGATGAGCGAGCGCTCGTATAAGTCGGGCGATACGATTTTCGACGAAGGCGAAATGTGGCCGTACCTCGGCATCGTCAAGACCGGCAAGGTAATCTACACGTTGCTGTCGCCCGACGGCAAGACGCACACCATCGGCGAACGCTTGACGCACGATACGCTCAACGAGAGCGGTACCTTCGACGGCGGCGGCGCGACCACGCGAGCCGAGGCGTTGACCGATGCGACCGTGCTAACGCTGCCGAGCGAAGCGGTGATTCACGCCGCCCGCAACGACGCCGAACTCGCACTCGGGTTCTTAATCGCTTCGTCTCAAGCCCGGCGCCGATCGATCGACACCATCGCCGACCTGGCTTTCGCGCACGTGCTGCAACGCGTTGCAAAGTTTCTGCTCGGCTACGCCCGCGCCTCGGTCGGCATGACGCGCGGCCTTCCGGGCGTCGAACATCTTTCGCAAGCGCAGATCGCCGCCGCCGCCGGCACCGTCCGCGACATGGCCGCCCGCGCGCTATTACGGCTAAAAAATGCGGGCGCGGTGGAACTCGACCGCGGACGCGTCAAAGCCATCGACCGCGCGCGGCTGGAAGCTTTCGCTCACAACGTGCAGGCCCCACCAGTTTAGAACGTCCCTAAATTCGGTAGACGTCGGCGGTGGCGTTGGGGTCCACGAGCGTCGCGTGCACGCGCGGACCGGTGCACATGATCGAGTCGTGACCGATTTCAATTTTCATGCGCGAGATTTCACCGCTTTGCACGTCGTCGACGGCACATCCCAAGACCTTGCCCGGAACCTGGGCCATGACGATGTACCGCCCCGGTTCGAGCGTAATGTCGCGGAAATATCCGTGACGGTCGGTTTCGAGCCGCATGATGCGCGTTGCGTTTTCGATGAAGGGTGCGCGATAGTACGTGAGGACGGCGTGGTCGATGGGCTGGCCTGACTTGAGGTCCACGACGTACCCCGAAATGCCGCCTCCGGATTGGTCCGCTAAGGCCGGAATTGTCAGGAAGCCGGCGAGGGCGAGCGAGATCGCAAGTAGTTTCATGGGGGGCTTATACCCAAATTACGCTTCGACGGACTCCAGCGCAGCCGTCTCATCACCGGCGGTCTGCGAGTCGAAGGCCGCCCGCTTGCTTTTCGCCGCAGCGTCGGCCAACGGCTCGGTCGCCGGCGGCTGGCTCGGAACTGCGGTCGGGCGCGCCAGCGATTCGCGGCCTTTTCGCACCGCGCCGATTGCCGAGGATAAACGGCCTTCCATCTCGCCCAAAACTTGCGCGGCGTAGCGGTCGGCACCGTCGCGGATTTTGCCCGCAGCCTCCTCGGCCTCACGCAAAACGACGTCGGCAGTCGTGCGGGCGCGCTGGACGATTTCGTTCTGGTCCACCAACTCTTCGTGCTTGCTGGCCGCCTCGTCGACGATCGCCTGAGCCTTCTCCTGAGCGGCTCGCAGGACGCGGTCTTGATCTTTCGCGATGATCTTCGCACGCCCGACTTCTACGGGCAGCGACGCACGAATCTTTTCGACCAGCTCGATCAGGCGCTCTTCAGACAGCACGCGGTAACCGGCCGGAAGCCACGTCCCTTCGTGCACGTAGGCTTCGAGCTTATCCAACACGCGATAGACCGACATTTCTACCTCCGTTAAGAGTGGGTTTCGTGTAATCCGGCGCGTTTGCGCGCCATCAGGCGCAAGACCGGTTCGGGAACGAGCGAGCCAACGTCGCCGCCCAGGAAAAACACTTCTTTGACCAGACTCGAGCTGACGAATGAATACTTCTGATCCGACATCAGGAAGAAGGTATCGACCTCGGACAGCGAGCGATTCATGAGCGCTGCCGACATCTCACTCTCGAAATCGGAAACCACTCGCAATCCCTTGACAATGACGTCCGCCTGCGAGGCTTTGACGTAGTCGGCCAGCAACCCACGAAAATGCTCGACTCGAGCGTTGGGAATCGAGGCGATGCACTCCTTGAGCATTGCGACCCGTTCGTCGAGGGAAAACATCGGGCTGCGCTTTTGCGGATTGACCACGATCGCGACGACGAGTTCACCAAAACACTTCGCTGCCCGCTCGACGACGTCGAGGTGACCGCAAGTCGGTGGATCGAAGGAACCGGGGTAGATCGCGCGGGTGCTGCGCGACGGCTTACCGTTGGTCAAGCCGGCGACGTTTGCGGCGCCAAGAAGGCGAGAGCGACATCGCCGTACACTTCTTCGCGCACCGAGCGATACCCCGGTATTTCCGGGAGGATCGTTCGCGCCGCATGCTCGTACACGACCAGCGCGCCGGTCGCCAGCAACCCGCGATCGAGCAAGAGCCCGAGGAGTTGCAGCGGCACGGCGTTCGCATACGGCGGGTCGAGATAGACGATATCGAACGGCCCTTGCAATCGATACAGCGCGCGCTCGGCCGGCGCGGCAAAAACGGTTACAACGTCGTCGACGCCAAAACCGCGCGCGGCCTCCTCGATGGCCGCCGCCGTCTCGCGGTGCGACTCCACCGCGACCACCCGGACGGCTCCGCGTGAGGCTGCCTCGAACCCGATCGCTCCGGTGCCCGCAAAAAGGTCGAGCACGCGCGCGCCGGCAAGGCGCTCGGCCAGAATTGAAAAGAGCGACTCCTTCACGCGGCCCGGCGTCGGCCGCACGTTCATTCCTTTAGGAGAGCGAAGCTTCCGGCTGCCGAGCGAGCCGCCGCTGATGCGCGGACTCACGGCGAGAACTCCTGCGGCGCGATCGGATCGCGCGCCGGCGCAAGCCAGGCGTCGTCACCGAGCCACTCGTAGCGAATCGTCGAAAACGGCACGGTTCCATAGGAAAGCAGCCGATCATGGAACCCGCGCAGTGAAAAGGCCGAGCCGTTGGCGTCGCGCACGAGGCCGATTAAGGTTTCGATCTGCGTCTTTCCCACGAGATAATCGATGGCTTGTCCCGGGTTCATGGCAAAACGGGTTGCTTCCCCACGCGCGGTGGCATAGTCGATGCCGGCATTCTTTTGGAAGTACGCGATCGCCTCGGGCAGCGTCATCGCGCCGGTCGCGAGGGCGACGTCGACGCCGATGCGCGTGGCGCGATGGCGCATGAGATGAATGACTTGCCGGCGCGCTGCCGGATCGTGGTCATAGAGGCCTTGGCGCATCAACATCTCTTCGCCGTAGAAGGCCCAACCCTCGGCAAACACACCGTCGTCGTGCACGTGACGAATGAAGTCGGGATTGTGATAGGCGTAGCTAAACTGCAGAAAATGGCCCGGAATCCCTTCGTGGCCGAGGATGGGCAGGACCGACTGGCGGGCCTGCGCGACGAAGAAGCTCGTATTGCTCGAACCGAAGTCCGGAACGAAGTAAAAGCCTTGCGGATCCGTCGAGAGCATCGCGGGCGGATTCATGAAGCCGCCCGGATACGTGGCGGCCAACGCCTTGGGCACTTCGACGATATGAAACGGTCCGACGTACGATGGGATATCGACGATGCCACGCTTGACGACGAAGCTCTTTAATCGCGCGAGCGATGCTTCGTAATAGCGCAAGAAGTCTGCTTTGGTGGCGAACGCCGGCTGCGCCGCCGCCGCCGCTTCGTGTGCGTCGCGATTGTCTTCCCACGCCTCTAACGCACGGTCGCGGGCGAGTTCGAGCCGCCCGATGGCCGCAACCTCATCGCTGTCGAACGGCAACAACAGGGCGCGTCGCAGAAACCATTGGTACTGCTCTTTGCCGACCGCAAACCCGCCGGCGTGAAACTGCGTCATGTGTGCGTCGAGCCACGCCCGATACGCGTGCAGCGAATCCAGGGCCGCGGCGGCCGCGGCGCGCAGAGCGGCTCGCCGCTGCGGACTGACGTTGCGAGCGAGCCCGTCGAGCGTCGTGGTGTAGAGCGAGTCGCCATCGCGAACGTCTTCCGAGGCGATCTGAGCGAACTCCCGGACGGTATCGGTAAGGTTGGCTTCGCCTTCCTTCAAAACGCGTGCGCACGCCTGCAGCCGGCCGATCGCGTCGCGCACGCGCACGTCGTCCGAAGCATATCGCCGCTTGACAATCGAAAAGATTCCGTTGGCGCACTCACCCTCGTAGACGCTTGGATTGCGCTCCAGGCTACGCAGAACGGTGCGATTCCACCAATCGCCTTCAAGGTCGGCACGAACGAGAAGATAATCGACGCGTTCGTGCGGGCTTGCATCGGAAGCCGGCTGTAAGGCCGCCAACTCGTCGCGAAATTGCCGCAAGCGAGCCATCGATGCTGCCTGCGCAGCCGGGGAAAACTCGGCCAGTTGCGCGTCGTAGGCGTGGACGCCCGAATCGGTCGCGTAGGTCGGATTCTCTTCGAGCGACCACATCGTATAGCGCCGGTCGAGATCGATCAGCTTCGCCTGATAATCGCCGGCGGCGCCGGCGCGACCGAATGCTATGCATCCAACGACCATCCCAATTACCGCCAACGCGGTGCGGCGGCGCGGCGTCATCGGATGGCCGCCCCGGACGGAATCAGCGCGAGCAGCTCCTCTAAGGAACGAATCGTATATTTTGCAGGAAGGACGTCGAGCGGATACGCTTTATTCTCCGCATCGAACCAGACACCGTGCAGTCCGGCATCGCGCGAACCGTTGACGTCGCCGCGGGGATCGTCGCCGACGTACCAGGTGCTTTCCGCGGGCGTACCGAGTGCTTCCAGTAGTGCCTCAAAGGCGCGCGCCGCGGGCTTTTGCGCGCCCAGGTCGGCGCTGGCCAAGACCGCGCCTTCGAATCCGGCGCGTTGCGCCTTTCGCACTTGCAACGGATTCCAGCCGTTGCTCAACACCGCCATCCGAACGCCTCGCGCCTGCAACGCTTCGAACGTGCGCCGCGCACCGAGGAGCGGGATCACGAACTGATCGACCATATCGACGGCCAGCGTGCGAAACTGCTCGACGTAGTCCTCCCGGGGCGCCACCCCCCGGTCCCGCACGAACGAGCGGACCGCGTCGTCGATCGTGCACGTTCCGCTGCGCTGCTGCGCGAGCAGCTCGTCGATCCGGCCGGTTTCCTCGGCCAAGGTTCCCAGTGCGTGTCCGCCGTCGTCCAAGATCGTTTCGAGGATGCGCATAAACGCGACGCGCTCGAGTTTGTTGTCGATTGCGATCGTATGATCCAGATCGAAGCCGACGCCGATGGCATTCATTTCGAGGCCGGTCCGATCACTACGCGAACGAAGCCCTCAGGGCGAATGAATTTCGCAAGCGCGGCGCGTACGCTTTCCGCCGACGCGGCAAGCTCCGAGCGTGCGTCCAGGACGTTCTGATCCAGCGGCAAATCCCGGCCCGCGTAACTTAGAAGCTGATCCGCCACGCCGTCATAGCTGGCTTGCCGGATCGGCACTTCCCCCATGAGCAAAGCCTTCGAGCGCAACAGACGGTCGGGTTCGATCGGCGTTTGCTGAAGCTGGCGCAACACGCTGCGCACTTGGCTCTCGGCCGGACCAACGTTCTTGGGATCGCAGCCGTAGCGAACCTCAAACGACGATCGCACCTTTCCAGCTTCGAACGCGCTGCTGACGGAGTACGCATAACCGTGAACTTCGCGCAAATCGTGGTAGAGCAACGACGAATAGAAACCGCCGGTTAGAACGGCGTTCGCAACTTGCAGCAACGGCCAACTTGGATCCGTGCGCGTAATCGCCATCGTTTCGGCGAGCTGCACCGACGACTGGACGCGCCCGGTGGCCGGCACCATGACTTGACCCGGCGCGTTGGGGGGCACCGGTGGCGGCTCGACATTGGGTTTCGGTCCCTGCGCCGTCCAGTCGCCGAAGTATTTTTCGAACTCCGCTTTGGCTTGCTCCGGCGTCGTGTCGCCGATCACGACGATCGTCGTGAGGTCCGGACGATACGTGCCGGCGTACCACGACTTCACCATGCCGAGCGACAAGCCACCTACGCTCTGGACCGAGGCGAATCGCTGCTCGGGATCGCCTGGCGGATACAGGGCTTTGGCGAGCGCAACCTCGGCGAGATGGTCCGGAGACGTCGCTTCGCCCGTTAATGCGCCCACCGTTTGGCGCTTGACGATGGCGAACGCTTGGGGGTCGAAAGCCGGATGCAGCTCTTCATCTGCAAGCAGCTCGAGCCCGCGATCGAAGCTGGCCGAGAGAACGTCCAACCCGAAATCCGTACCCGCCGACGTGCTGGCGGCGATCTTGTCGAGCTCGCGTTGGAATGCGACCCGATCGTAGCGTGCCGTTCCGAACGGTAGCAAGCCGGCGGCGACGTCGCCGACGCCCTCTTGCCCGGCCGGTTCTTGGACGTTCGCGTCGTTACGAATTTCGCCGCGAACGATGAGCGTATGCGTGATGCGTTCCGGCTGAACGATCAATCGGATGCCGTTGGAAAGCGTCACGTCGGCGGGGGCGAGCGTCTGCCGCGGCACCTGCAAGTCGTCGAGCACGTGCTGCGCCCAGGCGGGCAGCGGTTCGCGTTTGCTCGGTGGAATTGAGTTGTTCTCCTTCGCCAGTTCGCCGCCGCCCGAGCTGATCGCACCGCTATTCTTGGGCACCGCGTAGGCCGCAACCACGGTCGAGTTGTCGAGGTAGCGGCGCAGAACCCGGTTGACGTTGGCGGCGCTTACGGCTTCGAATCGGGCGACCATGTCGTCGGGCGAGCGCAATTTTTGCACGGCGACGGCCTGACTCCACTCGTCGGCCATTCCTTCGATCGAATTGGCGTTGAACTCAAGTTGTGAGATCTCGCGAAGCTTCGCTGCGGCAATCAAATCCGGCGGAATGCCGTTTCGGCGGTAGCCCGCGACGATCGACCGCACTTCCACATCCACCGCGTCGGGCTTGGCGGTCACCGGCACGGCGACGAACGCGACGCCCACCGCCGTTTCCGGATAACTTTCCACGAAGAACTGCGAGTTCAGCGCTTTTCCAACGTACGGCAGAGCGCCGAATTCGCTGCGCTGACTGGAGAGAACGTCGCCTAAGATTTGCGCGGCCGCATAGTCGGGACTCTGGTAGCCCGGCAAGCGGTAGCCCAGCAAAACCGCCGTAAATGGTTGATCGGAAACGTCGTGATAGATTGCCGCCCGTAACGGCTTCAGGTGCACCGGAGCGCGCGCGGGGAGCGTTGCCGCCGGAACGTCGCCGAACAGCCGTCCGACCTCGGCAACGGTAGCCGGGCCGTCGACGTCGCCGACGATGACGTAGACGGCGTTATTGGGATGGTACCAAGCGCGATAGAATTTCAGGAGCTGGCGGCTGTTGACGCCGCGTGCAAAGCCCTCGACCGTGCCAAGCCCGTTCTTTGCGTAGGGCGTTCCACCGATGATCCGCTCTTGCATTTTCACGAAAAGCCGATACAGCGCGTTGCTGTTATCCTGTGTCACCTCTTGGGTGATCGCGCCGCGCTCCTGATTCCATTGGTCCGCCGCCATGAGCAGGCCGGCAGCGCGGGATCTCTCGGCACGCAGCGCGATGCCGAGATACTGCGAAGGAACGGTGAAGAAATATTGCGTGACCGTCGACTGCGTGTCGGCATCGAAGTTGCCGCCGGTGATTTCCATGGTTTCCATTAGCTGCGACGACGACAGGCTCGCACTTCCGCGAAACATCATGTGCTCGGTCGCATGCGCGAGGCCGTCGATCCACTGTTCGTCCGATCCGGCTTGATAGTTCATCATCGCGGTGACGACCGGCGCCAACGGATTGTGAACGACGATCACCCGCAGCCCGTTGGAGAGCGTCGCTCGCGTGACGTCGGTAGACGAGGCCTCCGACGCGCGCACCGGCGGCGCCGACCAAGCCGAAGCCGCAATCGCCGCGAAGACGGCGACAAGGATTCTCACCATGCGCATCGGCACGCTATTCTCGGCCGTGGGCGCCAACCCCCCACCGGCGTTCGAGGCGCCCTACGAGCTGAACAGCAAGGCGCGCGTGGACGGTTGGCGCTCGAGTAGCGCGCGCAGTCCCGCGTGCTCGGCGGCCGCCAGCTGCGGATCGCCCGAAACGATGCGCTCGGCGGCATCCTTGGCAGCGCGATAAATGTCGAAATCGCGCACGAGGTCGGCTAGCCGCAGGTCGCCCGAGCCGGACTGCGCGGTTCCAGCCAACTCGCCGGGGCCGCGCAGGCGCAGATCTTCTTCGGCAATCTCGAAACCGTCGGTCGATCGCGTCAAAATCTCGAGCCGCTCCATCTCGGAAGCTTCGTCTGGATAGACCAGAATGCAGTAGGACTTCGCGGCTCCACGCCCGACCCGCCCGCGCAGCTGGTGCAGCTGCGCCAGGCCGTAGCGCTGCGCGTCGAGCACCGCCATCACGCCGGCATTGGGAACGTCGACCCCGACTTCCACGACGGTGGTGGCCACCAGAACGTCGAGTTCTCCGCGTACGAATCGCTGCATCACATCGTCCTTGTCGCGCGGGGCGAGCCGCCCGTGAAGCAGCCCCACCCTCAGGTCGGCGAACACGTCGGCCTTCAACCGCTCGAACTCGGCAACCGCGCTGGTGAGCTCCAGCTCTCCTTCCTCGATAACGGGCACGACGACGTACGCCTGAAGGCCGAGTGCCACGTTCGCGCGCACGAACTCGTAAACTCGTTCCAGGCGGCTTACGCGCACCGCGAAGGTTTCTATCGGCGTGCGTCCGGGCGGGAGTTCGTCGAGAATCGAAACGTCGAGATCCGCATAGATCGATTGGGTGAGCGTCCGCGGAATCGGCGTTGCCGTCATATGCAGCGTGTGCGGCGAGCTGCCTTTGGCGCGCAAGCGGGCGCGCTGCTCGACGCCGAAACGGTGCTGTTCGTCGATAATAACCAGCCCCAACCGGTCGAAATCGACGCCTTCGGTAAGTAACGCGTGCGTTCCGACTGCGAGAGCGGCTTCGCCGCTGCCCAATCGGCCGGTCGCGGCGGTGCGCGCCCGTTGCGGCTGGCTGCCGAAAACGGCTTCGACTCCAATACGCAAGGGAAGCAGCAGTGGGGCAAGTTTGGCGGCATGCTGCGCGGCCAAAATCTCGGTCGGCGCCATCAGTGCGGACTGAATCCCGTTGCGCGACGCAAGGACAATCGCCGCCGCCGCAACCAGCGTTTTTCCGCTTCCAACGTCGCCTTGCAACAGTCGGTTCATCGGGACGTCGCGGGTCATATCTTCCCAAATGTCCGCGATCGAACGGCGCTGCGCTCCGGTGAGCGCAAACGGAAGTGCGGCGCAAAACTCTTCGAGCAATCCGGGCGGGACGCGCAGTGCCCACGCGTCGCGGTCGCGCTCGCGCTGCGCGCGGCGCAGCTGCGCGGCGGTCGCGAGCGCTAAGAACTCGCCGAAGATGAATTGCTCGCGGGCCCGTTCCGCCTCTTCGGGCGTATCCGGTGCGTGCGCCGCGCGGTACGCTTCGCGCAGCGTGGCATACCCGCGCGATTCGGAAATCGCCGCCGGCACGGTATCTTTTGGAACGAGCGCGAGGAGCCGCGACAGGTTTTTCTTGACGACCGCGCCGATTTTCCGCGTCGCTAAGTCCTTGCTCGCACGATAAACCGGCACCAACTCGCCGCGATAGCTCTCGCCTTCGCCGAGCATCGCATACTGTGTGACGTTCACCACCGGTCCAGCGAACGAGCGCTCGACGCGCCCTCGAACGAACAGCCGCATCCCTGCGCGAAACCGTCCGTACACGAAACGCCGCTGGCCGATCCATTTAGCAACGAACGGATCGCGGCCATCGTCGCGCATCGACAACTCGACGATCTCGAGATGGCGTATCCGCCGTTCCTTCACCCCGGTCACCACGCCGACGGCATTTTCTTCGCCGGGTGCGTTGCCGAGACGAGCGGCGGGAGTCGGAAAACGCAAGTCCTCGTAGCGGAATGGAAGATATTCTAGGAGCGCGGTTGCGGTATCGATCCCAAGCTCACGAAACAGCGTAGCGGTTTTCGGTCCGACGCCGGCCAGGCCGGCGATGTCATCCACCGTTGGAGACACGTGCCGTCGCTTGCCTCAGAGCGGCGTAGGTTTCGCGAACGCGCGGCACCGGAACGCCGTATCGATCGGCAAGCTCGACGACGGCGCCGACGATCGGGTCGAGCTCCAAGTCCCGGCCGCGCTCGAGATCTTGAAGCATCGAGGTCTTTACGTCATCTAGGCGCGCTGCATATTCGATGCGGGCGTCGACGTCGACGTCCGCGACCACGCCCATCGATTGCCCGACTCGCAGTGCTTCGAGCATGAGCGCCCGGACGTCGGCGCGCGCCGACGGATCCGCGAGCATGGGCCGGATCGTCATCCGCCGGAGGGCACTCACCGAATTCAAGCCCACGTTGTTGACCAGCTTCAGCCACACCGTCGCTCGTACGTTCGAGTCGGTTTCGGCGGCCAAACCTGCGGCGCGCAGCGTTGCGGCCAAACGGTCAACGCGCGCGCTCGGGCCGCCCAGCGGATCGCCGAGCACGAATCGGAGACCGCCGCTCTGAGCGACGGTTCCAGGCGCGGAAACTCTACCGGAAACGTGAACGACGCCGCCGACGATCCGTTCGTCGGAGAACAGCCGTCCAATGTCTCCCTGCGGATCCACGGTTTGCAACGGCGGTTCGCGCACGTACCAGAACGGCACTCCGTTTTGCAGCGTCACCACCGTCGTTCCGGTGCCGGCGAAGACGGCGAGTTGCGGGAGCAACGACGCCCATTGATGGGCTTTGAACGTTAGCAGCAGGACGTCGAATGCGCCCAGTTCGCGAAGATCGTCACCGGCCTCGACGGCGGCAATAAAGGCGCCAAGATCGCTGTCGACGCGCAATCCGTGGCGCCGAATCGCTGCGAGATGCTCGCCGCGTGCGACCACTGCCACCGCCACCCCGGCGCGCGCGAGCGTGGCGGCCAAGAATCCCCCGATGGCGCCCGCGCCCACGACCCCTACGCGCATCCAGCGAACCTCAAATTCTTTGAGGCGACGGGCAGATTTGAACTGCCGAATGGGGCTTTTGCAGAGCCCTGCCTTACCACTTGGCTACGTCGCCGAAGATCGCGTCCTGCGGTTCACCCTCACTTACGTTTCTTGGAGCGGGTAGTGGGAATCGAACCCACGCATCAACCTTGGGAAGGTCGCAGGCTGCCATTACATCATACCCGCGCATCACGGCGAGCCTCCGGTTCGAGCATCGTCGCGCCCCGTCCTACAAACCTTCGCCCTACCGCACCGTTGCGGCCGACTCGCAATTACCCGCGGCGCACGGGGAGGCACCCCCTTCCACGCGAAGGTTTTTGCGTGACTTGGGTTTACGCCATACCGTCGTGGCTGTTTTTCGTGTCGATTCTGGCCCTGGCATGCACGCTTTCGGCAAGCGGCCTGCTCTTCGTTCGCCACGTCCTTACCCGCAGCGAGGAGCTGACGCACAACGACGTCGCCGGCCCGATTATCGGCACCGTCGGGACGATCTTGGCCGTCATCTTATCGTTCTTACTGGTGACGGTCTGGCAAGAGTACGATGGCGCGGCCGCGACGGTTGGGCAAGAGGCCAGCGCGATTGCCGACCTCTTCCACGTAGCCGCGCACTTTCCAAAACCGGTCGCCGAACATCTGCAGAGCACGCTGAAGACCTACGTCAACGCCGTCGTCGAGGACGAGTGGCCCGCAATGCGGGACGGGCGCACCAGCAGCACAGCGAGAAACGCGTCGCTAGCAACGCTCGATATCGTCGCGCGCTATCAACCGCAGACCGCTGCGCAGCAGGCCCTGCAGCAGGATGCGCTGGGAATTATTTCAACGTTTGCCGACGCGCGGCGCAACCGCTTGTTTGCCAACGACCAAGGTATTCCGATATTTTTCTGGGTGGGCAACGTCATACTCGCGGCGATCACGGTGGGTTTCTGCTTCATCTTTCGCGTTCGCAGCGCGATCATCCACCTGGTGATGACGCTCGCCCTCACGACGGTCATCGCGACGATTTTCGTCCTCATCGCACTGTTCGACTATCCGTTCCGCGGTGACAGCCAAATTCCGCCGACGATCTTCACCGCGCTCCAGCGCTCGCTTTCGGGCGAATCTCCCCCTACTGAATCAAACTCACCGACCGCGCAAGCACGATAGCGATCGTCATCAGCGAGATCAGCGCTTCGACCATCATCAAACACTTCGCCCAGCGGCTCAGGGGCATAACGTCGGCCGGACTGAACGCCGTCGAGTTCGTAAACGATAGGTACAGATAATCAAAGAACTGCGGCTTCCACGTCGGATCGACGCACGGCAACGGCTTTCCGCTCAAGAAAAATAGCTGCATTTGGGGGAACAGAAAGTCGGCGTTATGGAATTCGTACGCCGCTGTGGCATGCGCCCGAGCTTCGGGGCCGTCACCGTCGAGCTCCCAGTACCACAGCGCGAACACCAGGACGTTGGTTAGCCAAACCTGAGTCCCGTGGCGCAAAATAATGCCTGCCGAGTTCAGTTCGGTGATACTCGCGGGATGGAAAAATCCGTTAATCAGCAGCGCGACCGATGCGATATTGAAAAAATTTACGATCGCGATCAGAAGAATGCCCCAGAAACGCACGTGCCGCGTTTCGGAATGCCGGCGCGGCGCGAAGACGGACAGCGGAACCAGCAACGCGAGCACGAGTACCGGCGCCATCCAAACGGGGCCGATGGTCAGCCGGGGCGGAAGCGTTATGTAGAGTGCGAGCGCGGCGAGTACTGCGGCCGAAGCGTGCCAGCGCGGCTCGTGCCGCACCCCACCTACAGGCTCCGGCGATGAACTCTCCATCGCTCGCTGCCTTCGCCCGTTTGGGTGGCGCAACCCGCCGGAACGAAGGCGGTATCATGGGGGCATGCCAACAGATTTTCGCGACGGTAAGAATTTTCCACGGCGCGGGCGCGAGGCAATCGGCGATGCGCTGTGGTTGCTGCGCATGGCGGACAAAGGTCGCGCCGCCGCAGCCGGGACGATTTACGATTACATTTATCCCTGTCCGATGGACCGCGGTGTTTTGGACCGATGGGGTGTAACGCCCGAGGCATTCGATGCCGCACTGGAACGGCACTCGTCCGACGACGCACTTTACGGCTGGTTGACCGAACGCGTTCCCATCGAACGAATTCGTTCGGCCAACGAGTGGCTGCTTCGGGAAAAAATCGAAAACCTCGATCGGCAAGATGCCGAAGAGGGTGCCATGTCGCAGGATCGGCGCTAATGGGAAAGACGATCGAGTTCGCACGCCCCGACGGAAAACAGGCGCCCGGTTATCTCAGCGAGCCGCCGCATGCCTCCGGCGCCCCCGGCGTCGTGCTCTTTGAAGAGTGGTGGGGCCTCACCAACCACATCGAGGACACTGCGAACCGCTTAGCGGCCGAGGGCTTTAGCGTGCTGGTTCCGGACCTCTATCGTGGGGCGGTCGCCGATACGCGCGAAGAGGCCGGGCACCTGATGGAGGGTCTCGATTTTTCGGACGCGGTATCGCAAGACGCGCGTGGGGCCGCCGCATATTTGAAGCAGCGCGGCGCGAAACGCGTCGGGATCGTAGGATTTTGCATGGGCGGTGCGCTCGCGATGATCGCCGCCATGCACGCTCCCGACTTCGATGCGGCGGTCATTTTTTACGGGTACCCGCCGCCCGAGGCGGGCGATCCGTCGACCATCAAAATCCCGATCATGGGGCACTGGGCGCATCACGACGAATTCTTCGATGCTGCGGGCGTCGACGCGCTCGAGCGTACGCTCGAAGCGAATCGAGTCCCTTACGAGTTTCACCGCTACGACGCAAAGCACGCGTTCTACAATCCGGGTGGCCTCGGAAACTACCATCCCGAGAGCGCCGAAACCGCCTGGAAGCGCAGCGTCGAGTTCCTCAGGCGCACGCTCGGCTAGCGCACGTACGAAAAGAGCCCGACCGACGAATCGGCGGGCTCCTCTCGCGAACGGGTGGTGCCAAGGGCCGGAATCGAACCGGCGACACCGCACTTTTCAGGCGCGTGCTCTACCGACTGAGCTACCTTGGCGAATGAAGGAAGGCCCTGATTTATCCCAGCTCTTCGTCACCACGGGTCTCGATTACCATAGTAAACTTCGACCCTCGGTTCCTCAATCTGAAATAAATCAGACCCTTCCTACGATCGAGCGCCCTCCCTGGTCGAGCGCTCGGGAAAAAATCTGGCGACGCTGATGGGGCTCGAACCCACGACCTCCGCCGTGACAGGGCGGCGCTCTAAACCAACTGAGCTACAGCGCCAAGGACCGGGACCGCTATTTAGCACACATCCCAACTCGACCTGCGTCGAGACCCGAATGGAATGGTGGGCACGGTTGGGATTG